>CAWISK010000006.1:0-537565 GCA_963838805.1 uncultured Pseudomonadota bacterium | reverse complement strand
GGGCAGCACGAGTTGTGGGGGGGAACCCGTCTGGCAATAGCACGTCGTCGCTTATCAGGCTATTTGTGGCCGTTTGCAGCTCCCACAACGCCGAGTCCACTTCGGCCGCGTTGGGCATGCCGAGGTGCTCGTCTGCCAGGAGAAAGCCGTCGAACTCCCAGAGTGTCCCGGAATCGATTCTCATAAGCCACAACGATGGGAGACTCATGGTTCCTTGCTGCGTCACGCCCTCGCTTTGAGTTTGTTCGCAGGTCGCCGTTTAGACCTCGTTGCGGTCCTGTTTGAAAATGAGCGGCCCCGTCGGCTCCGCCGCTCGGCTGGGCGGCAGAGGCGGAAGCGGCGTGGCGGGAGCGAGGCCGGGTTGCGTCGGGGCAGACGGAGGAGGCTCGAGACCCTCATGCGAGGGCAATGCCGTACGGGCCGGGGCAATAGGCCCGGGAAGCGCAGGGATGGGCGGCGCAGGGCTGTAGCTTTCGGTCGCCTCGCGCCGAAATCGCTCCCGAGTTTCAAGCGGCACATCGTCGATCTCCGGCGGCGCAGTCGGTGACGGATCAAGGGCGAGCGCGGCTCCAGCGAGCGGCGGGGCCACCTTCTTGGGCCCCTCGATCAGAAATTCGGTGAGGGCTTGACCTAGCGCGTCGCCGAGGCCGGGTGCGCCGGCACCCGCAACCGCGATCGTGCCCAATGCCGCCGAAGACGGAATCCGAGGCCGCCGTGCGAGGCACAAGCATCGCGGGAAACTTTATCCAGCCGGGATGCTCATTCATCCATTCGGTCGGCTCCGGGGCACTGTGCGGAACGAAAACGAAGGGGATGACAAGGTCGTCCGGGCCGGGTTGCCATGAGCGATATTCGGACACGCTGTTTCCTTCGGCCCCTTGAGATAAATGTTCTAACATGTGTTGTTACGCGCAATCAGGCGCGCACGCGGCGCGTGTTGGATGGTGAGGCTCATGGTCTATCCTGGGTAATCAGCGCCCATCCTGTGCCAGACGGCCCAGCGGTGGCAACGTGCGCAGCGGGATGGCTGCCCAAAGCCGCGTGGACCCGCTAAGGGTCCGGCGAATTCGGACGAGGATGCGGGTGTCACTCCCCGGCTTCATGAGGCCGCTGCTGACCGCGGCGACGCTGCTGCGCTTGGTGCCGATCACCGTGGTGCTGCTGGCCGGCCTGTTCCTGTCGATCCAGACGCATCATTTGCTGACCGACCATCAGGATCTGGTGGTGCATACGCACCGGGTAATCGAGGCGACCAAGGATCTGCTGATCGACCTGGACGACGCCGAAACCGGCCAGCGTGGCTACCTGCTGAGCGGCGACGCGCGCTACCTCGCGCCCTATGCCCGCGCCCTGCGCCGGCAGGACAGCATGACCGCCGACCTGCAGACGCTGGTGCGGGACAACCCGGACGAGATCGCCCGCGTGCAGCAACTGACGGGGCTGATGGATGAGAAGATGGGCGAACTCGGCGCAGCACTCACGGCGCGCGATGCCGGCGGTTTCCAGGCCGGGCTATCGGCGGTGCTTGCCAGCACCGACCGCGCCACGATGGATGCGATCCGCCGCGTGATCGGCCGAATCACCCATGCCGAGATGGCCCTGCTGGCTCAGCGGAGCACCGAGCTCCAAGCCGACGAACAGCGGGCGCTGGTCACTGCCGTCCTGGTAGGTCTGGCGTCGATCCTCACCCGGATCGTCGTGGAGTGGTTCCTGGCCAGACGGGAGCGCATGGCCCCAACCCGGTCCAGGTCCGCCTAGCGCCGCGGAGCCCGGCTACTCCGCCGTCTCCTGCTCGCGCTCCCCCGCACCGCCAGCGTCACCTTCACCGAGCCGCCCTTGACCAGCTTGCCGAACAGCAACTCCTCGGCGAGCGGTCTCTTGATGTGCTCCTGGATCACGCGCGCCAGCGGGCGGGCGCCATATCGACTGACTTCCGTGCAGGGCATCCGTAACTCCGTCGCGTCGCGCGAACACGACGGAGTCACGCCCGCTGAAATCACTCAACCTCTCTTCCGGTCAGCCTCTTGGCCTCCAGGCGCTGCATGACGCGGTGGAGATCAACCACCATGCGCTCATGACGTCCCCTGCCGATTTCCTCGACCTCATCACGCGCGGTCACCGCAAAGACGATCCGCCGGCCATCGACCCGCGTGACTTCCGCATCCGCCGTCACGCGCTGCCCGACCGGCGTCGCCGCGAGGTGACGGACATCGACCACCGTGCCGACGGCGCTCTCGCCGGGCTCCAGGTAGTCGCGAACAGCGTTGAGCGCGGCATTTTCCATCGCCAGGATCATCATCGGCGTCGCCAGCACCGGAGGAAGAATTGCGTCCTTGAACCGGTTGGCCAGATACTCGGGTGCCACGACGAGGGTAAAGCTTCCCTTTGTTCCCAGCGGAATCGCACGCATGTCTCGGCTCCTATGAAACAGCTCGCCGTGGCCGAGGGTGTCGTGGAACACGCAAGCCCGTTCGCGGCGTAGTACCGGGCATCTCGTGCGGTTCAGGGTTTTGCGAGCAAAACCTCGCCCCGGCCGAGTGTTGCCATGTCGCCGGCGAGGCGAGCTTCCACATTGCCGGCCAGGGCAGAGGCGCGCGCGCTCACCCTCCGCACGGCCGATGCCAGCAGCCGCCGAAACACGGCCACATCGCCCCCCAACGGCACGAAGGTCGGCAGCAGCCCGCCTATCGGCTCCGCGCCGAGCAGCAGCGTGCCCCGCCGCATGAGCATCGCCCGCGTGCTGGCCCGCCCGGCCGCACACCACGAGCGTCCCCGCGATCATGCGGCTCGCCGCCGCCTCGCCCGAATCGCCCTCGACGACGATCAGTCCGCGCCGCAGCCGGTCGCCGGCCCGGTCGCCCGCGCGGCCGCGCACGAGCACCGTGCCGCCCGCCATGCCGGTGCGTTCCCCGGCCAGCGGACCTCCCAGGAAGTCGCCGGCATTGCCCGCAATCACCAGTTCGCCACCGCGCAGGCCGGACGCGGCCCAGTGACCGGTGCTGCCGCGGATTTCCAGCCGGCCGCCCGCCATGCGCCGGCCCGGCGCGCATCCCGGCATCGCCGTCCAGCAGCAGCGCGCCGGCCTCCATTCCCTCGCCCGACACAATCCAACCGTTCGGAACCGCCCTCGATCACGATGTCGGCCGCGTCACCCATCGCGACCCGGAAAACATCGCCCACGCAGCACGGCGCGCGCGTCGTTTGCAGTGGCAGACGCTCGATCTCCTGCTCGCTGAGACGGGCCAGGCGGTGCGGAACGAGCGGCGACACATCCAGCCGCTGCGAGGGCGCCGCGCGCAATGTGAAGCGCAGCGCGGTCATGGCGGGGAACGCGCGTCACGTCGCGCTCGCCTGCACCCTCACCCCTGCCTTGGTCTGCTTCGCAGCCCAAGCCCTCGAGGGAGAGGGAGATGTGCGCGGTCATGGCAGCAAATCCCGCAGATGGAAGTGATGCCGGCCGAGCTTGCCGCCGTAGTTGCCGGCGCCGATGCGCGACACACCCTGCTCGGGTCCCAGCGCCACCACGGCGGCGAGGCCGGCGCGCATCGCCGCCGCGACTGCGTCGGGCGTGAGTCCGTCGATGACGATTTCCAGCACCGCCTCTGTATCGTCATCCAGTTCGGAATCGGTCGCGCCGCGCAGGGTCGGGCAATAGAAATGGTTGGTCGAGGCGAACAGTCCCTTATATTTCGAGCCCACTTTCGACCCCGACCGCACGATGCCGCCGGGAAACGGCGCGATCGCGTCGGGCACGCCCGCCACAGCCTCCGCCGCCGCCTCCGCCGCGCGCAACGTCGCGTCATAGTTGCGGCCGAGCAGCAGCAGATTGCCGCCGCCCACCGCACCCTTCGTCAATCCCGTGCTGCCCTCGCAGACGAACTCGCCGTCCATCACCGGCAGGCGCCAGAAGTGACGCCCGCCCAGGCGCTTGGAAATCTGCCAGCCATCGGCGAAATAACGCAGCGCGTCGCCGACCTTGATACGCTGCTCCCCATCCAGCCCCGCATAGCAGGCCGAGCCGAGGCAGGTCAGCACGCATTGCCCCACTCGGTTCGTCACCTGCCTCTGCAACTCGCCAACCGGCCCCGCGAACAGCAGGATGCGCACACCCGGCCTTCCGTCCGGTGTCTCGTGTTCCGCAAGCTCGCGGTCGATCGCCGCCTCGACGCCGCAGGCGATGATCGAGGTGGCGAATCCGGTGGCACTGATCGCCGCCTGATTGGCCCAGCGCCGGTTCGGGCCGGTGATGACCAACGCGGTCGCCACCATGTCGAACGCCTCGGCAAACGTGTCGTCGATCCGCACGCCGTTGCGCACCAGGACGCTCATGCGCAGGGCACCGTCTCGAACGGCTCTGCGCGCGTGCCGAACAGATGCTCGGGCACGTCGAACACGTCATGCGCCACGCCGAACAGGCGCTCGCTGCGCGCCGCGAGTTGCCGCTCGATGGCGCGGTCGTAGCCGGGCGAGGCGGCCAGTGTACGGCCGAAGATGCTCGTGTCGGCGCGGCCCTCGCGCACGACCGGCCTGCCGTCCTTGAATACCAGTGCGGCTTCGCGGAACATCGCCGCACGGTCGGCCTGCGGACGGTACACCGCAATGTCGGCCCGCGCCCCCGGTGCCAGGTGGCCGCGATCGCCTAGTCCCAGCAGGCGTGCCGGGGCCGCACGGGTCATGATGGCGATCTCGTGCAGCGTATATTCGCGCGCGATGGCGGGCAGCATCGTCAACGCCATCGCCGCCTCCGGCAGCGTGGCGATCCATTGCGCGCGTAGATCGCGGCTCATCAGCAGGGCGAGCAGATCGGGATAGGCGGTGAACGGCGCGCCGTTCGGATGGTCCGTGGTGAAAAACAGCCGCCACGGATCGCGGTTCAGCAGGAACAGCTCCAATCCCGCCGCCCATTGCACTGCATTGTGGAAATTTGTGCGGCGATAGCGGTACGGCACGATGCCGCCGCCATTGCCGTCACCATCCATGATCGACCATTTCTTCGGATGCGCCGTGTGGCGCGCGCCGAATTGCCGCAGCACGTCGGACGAGACGGTGACGGTCTGGCCGAACATCACCTGGCCCACATCGGCAGTCAGATGCGGATGCGTGTTCAGCGCCTCTGCCAGACGCGGTGCAGCGGAGGAGAAGCCGCGTTCGCCCTCCGTGCCGTAGGCGTAGAATTGCAGATGCGCCAGATGCATCGGGCGGTCTCCGGCGGCCTCGATGGTGGCGAGCGCCGTCTCCACATTCCCTGGCATCCCGAGATTGCTGCAATGCAGGTGCATCGGATGCGGCAGGCCGAGCGTGATCGCCGCCTGTTGCAGCGCCAGGATGATCGCGCGCGAGGAGACGCCATAGCCCGGCACCTCGTCGTCCAGCCCGAATGAGCGCACATTGCTCTTGAACGCGGCGGCAGCACCCGGATTGATGACCTTGAGCCCAAGTGCACGGGCGCCCGACAGCGTGCGCGCCACGGCATCGGCGATCGCCGCCGGGCCGGCGTTGTCGCGCAGCAATTCGAGCACCGCGTCGTCATTGCCCATCACCGCGAGAATCGCGCGGTCGATGCACGGGATCTGCGCCAGTTCGAGCTGCGCCTGCAACGCCTGGCTGGGCGAGATGGCCGGCTCGACGACGGTGGTGAAGCCCATCGCGGCATAGAGGCTGCCGATCACCTCCGCGACCGGCGCGCAAGCCAAGGCACCATCCTGGCGCAATTCCGGCAGCAGCAGCCGCGCGGTGTTCACGTTCACGCCGGCGATGTGGGAGTGAATGTCGATGCCCCCCGCCATCACCACGCAGCCGGTCGCGTCATGCCGCGCGTCGGGCCGGCGCGTCTGCGGCGCGACGACGCGCCCGTCCTCGATCCAGATATCGCCGGGCGCATCGATGTCGCGTGTAGGGTCGATCACGCGCCCGCCGGCCAGCAGTGTCAGCACGGCAGCGCTGCCGCGATCTGGCGCAGCACCTCCGATGCGGGCGGCGCGGCGCCCGGCGTGGACGCACGGCGCGCGACCAGGGCGCCCAGGGCGGGATCGTGCAGCACCGAATCGTGATCGACGCCGGGAACGCCCGTCGTGATCGCGATCTCTGGCGGTGCTGCAAACGACGCTTCGGCGGGAACGAGCGCCACCAGCGGCACCTCGCGCGTCCAGGACGGGCGGTTCTCTCCCGTCGCGGCAATCCACAACGCCGCGTCCGCCTCCCCGCTCTCGACCATGCGGCGGGCGGAGAAGCGCCACGGATCGTGTTCGGGATGGCCGCGCCCGAAGCCCACGCGCATCGGGAAGCCGGTCAGCGAAGCCGTCGACCTGCACCGCTCCGGCCAGATTGCCGGATGGGGCGAGCGGCAGGCCGGCGAAGCGGGTGGTCCGGTTCAGATCCTCGATCAGCCCGCACAGTTGCGCGATGCTCAGTTCGTCGAGCTTTTCGGCGGACCAGACCACGACACCGTACGCGGCCGCCGCGAGTGCCGCCGCGCAGTTCGCCAGTTCCGCATGGTCCCCCCGCACCTTGCGGCGGCCCAGCAGCGCGCGCAGCACACCCAGCACGACAGGAAGCCTGCCGGGCGCCGCGTCGATGCGGTCGCCGCCACCGGCCAGCGCCGCAGTCCCCGCATCGGCGCCCAACAGGATCACCCGCCGCCGCCGCCCCGGCGCCAGCACCGGCGCCGCCGCGAGGCGGAGCCGGTCGGCGAAGTGGGGCCAGGCATCGGCGATACCGGGACCGGCCAGCAGCAGCAGATCGGCGCGCGCCCGCGCCTGCAAGGGCGTGGTCACGATCCAGCCGTCCTGCCGCATCACGGCCAGATCGCGCAGGGCGGCTTCGGCGTGCATGTGATCCAGCGCGCCGCCGATGCGGCGGGCCAGCGCCACCGCCGCCTCGACACCGGCCGCGTCGGTCGCCAGCCCGGCGATGGTGGCGCAGCGGCTGGCACCCAGGATCGCGGCGGCCCGGGCGACCGCCTCGGCGAGCGAGGCCGGCTGACCGCCAATGCGGGCGGCCGGCGCGGGATCAGGCATCGTATTTGATATAGGCGAACCGCTGATCGGCGTGGGGCGTCCCCTCCAGCGCGCCGCCAGCCTCCGGGCGCCAGGCCACGACCTCCTCGATCTTCCGGGCGAGTGCCAGATCCTTGTCTGTGATGCCCTTGGCCGTGTGGGTCATCAGCCGCACCTCGACCCAGGCATAGGAGGCGGTGATGTCGGGATGGTGCCACGCGGCCTCGGCCAGATGACCCACCGCGTTGATCACCATCAGCGTGCCCTTCCAGGAATGGGTGCGATAGGTGCGACGGATCCATCCATCCTTGTACGCCCAATGGGGCAGGTCGCGCGCCAGGCGCTCGGCGATCTCGGCCTCGGTGTAGACCCGTTCCTTCGCGCGCTCGGCCACGGCGTTCCTCCCTCATCCCGACCCGGCGGTTGCCGCGCGGCGGCGCAGGGTGGATCATAGCCGCACGTCGATGCAACTGCCCCGCCGCTGGCGGAGTCCCGGAGAGAGATGACGCAGCGAGTCGAAGTCGTCGCTTCCGCGAGACTGCACATGGGCTTCTTCGACCTGAACGGGTCGCTCGGCCGCCGGTTCGGCAGCATCGGCCTGTCGCTGGACGCGCCGCGCACCATGGTCACGATTGCGCGCGCGGCAGCGGATCGGGTGAGCGGCTGCGAGGCCGAGCGCGCGGCGCGCGCGCTTTCGCTCATGGTCCGCGCACTGGACCTGCCGGAAGGGCATGCGTTGTCGGTAAAGACGGCGATTCCGGCCCATTCCGGGTTGGGCTCCGGCACGCAAATGGCGCTGTCGGTCGCGGCGGCGCTGCGCCGGCTGCACACCCTGCCGCCCGATCCGCGCGGCGACGCAGTCTGCCTCGGTCGCGGCGCCCGCTCCGGCATCGGCGTCGGATTGTTCGCGCGCGGCGGGCTGGTGGTGGATGGCGGACGTGGCAGTGCCACCGCCGTACCGCCGCTGCTGGCACGCCTGCCCGTGCCCGCCGGCTGGCGCATCCTGCTGCTGCTGGACCGCTCCGGGAACGGCCTGTCCGGAGCGGTCGAGACCGCGGCCTTCGCGGACCTGCCGCCGATGCCGGCGGACGCATCGGGCGAAATCTGTCGGTTGCTGCTGATGCAGGCCTTGCCCGGGCTGGCCGAAGCCGACCTGCCCGCCTTTGGTGCGGCGATCATGCGCGTCCAGCAGGTCGTCGGCGACCATTTCGCCGCGGCCCAGGGCGGCCGCTTCACCAGCCCGCGCGTCGCCGGTGCGCTGACGGCGCTGGCTGGCCTCGGCGCGCACGGGACGGGCCAGAGTTCATGGGGTCCGACCGGCTTCGCCTTCGCCGCCAGCGCCGCCGAGGCCGCCCGGCTTGTCGCGGCCCTGCGCCCGACGGGAGCGGCGGAAGGGCTGGACATCACTATCTGCCGTGCGCTCAATCGCGGCGCCAGCATCGCCGCGTCCTGAGCGGGACGGCTGGCGAAGTACCGGAGGACCGAATTGGCCGACAAGCAGATCCTGCACATGCTCAGTCCGCTGCCGCATGTCAGCCCGTTCGACGTGAACATGGCGCTGGACGCCGGTTACGACGCGGTCGTGCCGTACCCGAACGTGTCGCTGAAGGACGTCACCGGGTTGGTGCAGGACGCGATCTTCTCGCGGCCGCCGAACATGGGCGCCCGGACCGGCGTATTCATCGGCGGCAAGGACGCGGGTGCCGCACTCGACATGCTGGAGGCGGCGAAGAAGGCGATGGTGCCGCCGTTCGTCATCTCGCTGTTCGCCGACCCGGCTGGCTCGTTCACCACGGCGGCGGCGATGGTCGCGCGCATGGAGCGCACTCTGCGGGCACAGGGAAGCGAGCTGAAAGGCAATGCGCGTCGCGGTGTTCGGTGCCACCGGCGTCGTGGGCTTCGCCGCCGGGGTGATCGCGGCACTTGCAGGGCGCCGAGGTCACGCTGGTCGGCTACGATGGCCCGGCCCGCGTCGGGCGCGCGGCTGAGGACATCAAGCGGCGCTTCGATGCGACTGTGCATTCGGCCGACGGCAGCAGCGAGGAGCGCAATACGGCCATTCTGGGTGCCGCGGATATCGTGTTCTGCGCCGGCCGCGCCGGCACGCAAATCCTCTCGGCCGAACAGCTCCGCGCCGCATCGGGCGTCAAGGTCATCGCCGATGTCAACGCGGTGCCGCCGCTCGGCGTGGAGGGTCTCGACCTGCATGACGACGGCAAGCCGATCGGCGGCGGCAAGGCGCCCAGCAAGACCTTGGGCATCGGCGCGCTGGCCATCGGCCACACCAAGTACCAGACCGAGTTCGGGCTGTTCCGCAAGATGATCGAGAGCGACAAGCCGGTGAGCTACGATTTTCGCGACGCCTTCGCGCTCGCCCGCGATCTCGTGCAAGACCGCAAGGCGTGAGCCGGCCCGCCGTGCTGATCGCCGCACTCTCCGGCCGCGCGCTCGCCTGCTCGGCCGGCCGGGCGGGATACGCTCCGCTCGTGGCCGACCTGTTCTGTGACCTGGACACGCAGGAAGCGGCGCAACGCTGCGCGCAGGCCGGATCGCTGGCACGCGGCTTGCGGCCAAAGCGGCTGCTGGACACGCTGCGACGCCTTGGCGCCGGATCCTCCCCGATCGGCGTCGTGACCGGCTGCGGGTTCGAGGACCGGCCGGGGCTGCTGGACCGGATTGCCGCCCGCCACGTGCTGCTGGGCAACACGGCGGCGACGGTGGCGCGGACCAAGGACCCGCTGGGCTTCGCCGCGCTGTGCCGCGCGCATGGAGTGCCGCACCCGGCCATCTCGCTCACCGCCGCATCGGGCTGGCTGGTCAAGCGCACCGGCGGCTCCGGCGGGCTGCACATCCGCCACGCCAGACCGGGACGGCCACTGCGGCCGGGACGCTACGCGCAACGCCGGACAGAGGGGCGGCCGGTCTCGGCGCTGTTCCTGGGCGATGGCGGCGCCGGCATGGTGCTGGGGTTCAGCGCCCAATGGCCCGACCCCCTGCCCCGTCGCCCGTTCCGCTACGGCGGCGCCGTGCGCCCCGCCCGGCTGCGCGAGGATCAGCGGGAGGCGATGAGCGCGGCCGTCCTGCGGCTGATTGCGCCGCTCGGCCTGCGTGGCCTCAACAGCGTCGATTTCCTGCTGCGCGAGGATGGTTTCGACCTGCTGGAGATCAACCCGCGTCCCGGCGCCACGCTCGACATCCACCCTGACGCCGAGGGCCAGTTGTTCACCCAGCACATTGCCGCCTGCCAGGGCCGGCTTCCCCGCCAGATCGCCGAGGAGACTGGCGCCGCTGCGGCTTCGATCGTCTATGCACCGCGTCTGGTGCGCGTGCCGCCCGGCTTTGCCTGGCCGGCCTGGACCGCCGACCGGCAGGCGCCGGAAAGCCCGGTCCCGCCCGGCGCGCCGCTCTGCACCGTGCGCGCCGAGGCGGCGGACGCCGATGCCGCCCGCGCCCTCCTGCGCGAGCGGGCGCAGGCGATCCTCGCGTCGGTCCCGGCGGCATGAGCAATCTCGGCGTCAATGCCCGCGCCTGGACCCTGTTCGAGGCACTCTGCGCCGATGCCGCCGAGTTGCGCCTGGGCGTGGCACAGGGGCCGCTCGGCGAGCGTCTGGTCGATGCAGGTTCGCAGCATCCGGGCAGCATCGCCGCCGGGCTGCGCATCGCGGAGATTTGCACGGCCGGCTTGGCTCGGGTGCAACTGGGCAGCGATGCCTTGACGCCGCGCTGGCCCTGGAGCGTCAGCGTCGCGTCGTCGAATCCGGTGATCGCCTGCCTCGCCAGCCAATACGCCGGCTGGAGCCTGGCGGAAGGGGATTTCTTCGCGCTCGGCTCGGGTCCCGCGCGCGCGCTGGCCCGCGCCGAAGCCATTTTCGACGAACTTGGCTACGCGGATGATGCGGACGCGGCGGTGCTGGTGCTGGAAAGCGGCTCGGCCCCGCCGCCGGCGGTGGTGGAGCGCGTGGCGCGCGAGTGCGGCGTCGCGACGGGACGGCTCGGCATCATCTATGCCCCCACCCAATCGCTGGCCGGCAGCGTGCAGGTGGTCGCCCGCGTGCTGGAAGTGGCGCTGCACAAGGCGCACGAGCTGCACTTCCCGCTCGATCGCATCGCTCGACGGCATGGGCGTGGCTCCGCTGCCGCCGCCGCACCCGGATTTCGTGACCGCGATGGGCCGCACCAATGACGCGATCATCCTGGCCGGCAGGGTGCATCTGTTCGTGACCGGCCCGGCCGCGGATGCGCGCAGGCTGGCCGAGGGGCTTGCCGGCCTCCGGCTCGCGCGACTACGGCCGGCCGTTCGCCGAGACCTTCCGCGCCTTCAAGGGCGATTTCTACGCCATCGACAAGATGCTGTTCAGCCCGGCCGAGGCGTTGGTGACCTCCGTCGAGAGCGGCGAGACATTTCGCGCCGGACGCATCGACCTGGCCCTGCTCGACGCCTCGTTCGGATCGTAGCAGACCCGTCCGGCCATGCGCGTGGCATTGGTGATCGACGAGCGGGACTGGCACGCGCGCGCGTTGCTCTCCGCGTTCCGCGCGCTGGACGTCGAGGCCGTGCCGTTGCGCTTGGCCGAGTGCGCTTTCGACAGCACGCGGCCGCACGGTATCCGGCTGCCCGGCTTCGATGACGCGCTGCCGGACGCGATGCTGGTGCGCGGCTTCGGCGGCGGCGGGTTCGAGGCGGTCACCCGGCGGCTCGGGCTGCTGCACGCGCTGCACGGGCTTGGGGTTCGCGTGTGGAACGACGCACGCGCCATCGAGCGGTGCGTGGACAAATCGACGACCAGCTTCCTGCTGCAGCGCGACGGTATTCCGACGCCGCCCACATGGGCGGTCGAGGGTCTCGACGCCGCGCGCGCCGTGGTGGCGCGCGAGACGCAAGGCGGCCAGCGCCTCGTCTGCAAACCGCTGTTCGGGGCGCAGGGCAAGGGCCTGCGCCTCGTCGCGCGCACCGAGGATCTGCCGCCGCCGGAGGCGCTCGGAGAAGTGTACTACCTGCAACGATACATCCCGACCGGCCCGGAGCTGTTCCGCGACCATCGCCTGTTTGTCGTCGGCGGCGAGGTCGTGGGCGCAATGACGCGGCACGCCCCGCACTGGATCACCAATGTCCGCCGGGGCGGGACGCCCGAGGCTCTGGCTGCCGACCCGGAACTGTCCACAATGGCGATCCGGGCGGCGCGCAGCGTGGGGGCCGCCTATGCCGGGATCGACCTGCTGCGCGACGCGGACGGGCGGGCCATGGTGCTGGAGGTCAACTCGATGCCGGGGTGGAGGGGGCTCCAGACGGTATGCTCGGAGAGCATCGCCCACCGTCTGGCCCGGCAACTCCTGAGCCAGCGACCCATGATCCGCCCGTGGCTGGAGCGCGCCTTCCGCGCTGCATGCGCTGACGACGTGTATGCACTCAAGCCGGGAAATGTCGGCCTGCACGCGGCGGGCCACCGCATGACGGCGGAGGATTTCGTCCGCAGCGCCGGAGCGGCCGCCGGGCCACT
The DNA here is from genome assembly GCA_963838805.1 of uncultured Pseudomonadota bacterium. Classification (GTDB taxonomy): domain Bacteria; phylum Pseudomonadota; class Alphaproteobacteria; order Acetobacterales; family Acetobacteraceae; genus CAVRQM01. The sequence continues at coordinate 525,072 of CAWISK010000006.1, read as the reverse complement.
CTGCGCGCCGGGTGCATCACTGGGGCAGCGGGTGCTCGGAGCGGTCGAGGCGACGCGCGCCATCGCCGGCCAGAACACCAACCTTGGCATTGTGCTGCTCTGCGCGCCGCTGGCGATGGCAGCGCAAGCTTCGGGCGGGTTGCAGGAAGCGGTCCGGCGCGTGCTGGACCATGCGGACCTGGAGGACGCGCGGGCGGTGTTCCGCGCCATCGCGCTGGCCGCTCCGGGCGGTCTGGGCACCGTCGCTCGCCACGATGTCCGCGCCCCGGCAACGGCGCTGCTTTCGGAGGCGATGGCAGATGCCGCGGCACGCGACAGCATCGCGCGCCAGTATGTCACGGGGTTCGCCGATATCTTCGGCCTGCTGGCGAGCACCTATCGCGAGGCATTGGCAAGCTACGCCAATCAGGCCGGCGGCCATTACTGGGCGATCCTCAGCGTCTACTTGCGCTGCATTGCCACCTGGCCCGACAGTCACGTGGCGCGCAAACATGGCGCGAGTACGGCCGAGGCTGTCACGCAGCAGGCCCGATATTGGTGGGGCCGGCTGGAGGCAGCGAAGCAGCCGGCGGAGCTGCGCGCCGAATTGCTCGCCTGGGATGCCGATCTGAAACGGCGGGGCATCAATCCCGGCACCAGCGCCGATCTGACGGTTGCCACCCTGTTCGCCGAGCGGCTCGGAACAGCTTGCCCTCGCCCGCCGATGATGGTTGAAACCGGATACGCGACTGATCGGCGCGATGCCGCAACGGCGTGACGCATGCATCCGGGGGAGAGACGTCCGATGGCGAAGATTACCAAGGTCTGCGTGGGCGAGAGCCTGGTCGGCGAGGGCAACGAGGTCGCGCATATCGACCTGATCATGGGGCCGCGCGGCAGCGCCGCGGAAACCGCGTTCTGCCACGCGCTGACCAACAACAAGGACGGCTTCACCAGCCTGCTGGCGGTCGTGGCGCCGAACCTGCTCGTCCGGCCCAACACGATCCTGTTCAACAAGGTCACGATCAAGGGCGCGAAGCAGGCGGTGCAGATGTTCGGCCCGGCGCAGCACGCGGTCGCCAAGGCCGTCGCCGACAGCGTGGCCGAGGGCGTGATCCCGGCCGACGAGGCCGACGACCTGTTCATCTGCGTCGGCGTGTTCATCCACTGGGACGCCGAGGACGACAAGAAGATCCAGGACTACAACTATCAGGCGGTGAAGGAATCGATCGCCCGCGCCATCAAGGGCGAGCCGAACGCCCAGGAGGTCGTTTCCAAGCGGAACACCGCAAAGCACCCCTTCGCCCCGAACTGAGGCATCCGGACGATCGCCCCCGGAGAGCCTGCATGAGCCTGTCCGGGGGTGTTATCGTTCCTGTCACGTTTCTGTGAGCAATCCCTGGCAATGCCGGCCGATGCGAAGGTCGACAGGCACTGGGGACACGGCATGAAGGCAGCGGGCGAGCTGGGTGAGCTGTGGAACCGGCTCATGCCGCTTGGCTCGGCCGACTCCAGCAGCGAGGCCGAACGGCTGGCGGCACTGCGCGCCTACCACATCCTCGATACCGGCCCGGAGGACGCCTACGACCGGGTGGTCGAACTTGCCCGCGTCCTGTTCAATTCGCCGATTGCCGCAGTCGCGTTCATGGACGAGACGCGGCTCTGGTTCAAGGCGCGCAGCGGGTTCCAGGCCACCGAGGAGCCGCGCGAGATCGTGTTCTGCGATCATGTGATCCGCCAGGACGGCGTCATGGTCGTTCCGGATTTGCAACTCGATGCCCGCTTCGTGGGCAACCCGCTGGTCTGGGAAAGTCCGAAGCTGCGTTTCTACGCGGGCGCGCCGCTGATCACGCCGGGCGGCCAGCGGCTCGGCACCGTGTGCATCATGTCGCCCGAGCCCCGGACCGATTTCGGCGAGGCCGAAAGCCGCCGGCTGGCCGCCCTGGCGGGGATCGTCTCGCACGAGCTGGAATTGCGCCTGCAGGCCGCCCGCGCGGAGCGGCTGGCCGCCGAGCGTGGCCTGCTGCTGCAAGCGGTCGAGCACCGCCTGCGTGGCGGCCTGCAACTGGTGACGTGCGTGCTGGAGGCGCAGGCGATGCGTTGCGGCGACGGCGAGGTGCGGCGCACCCTGTACGAAGCGGCCGACCGCGTCGCCATGATCGAGGCGGTGCATCAGCAGATATTTCAGAACAGCAATGTCTTCGAGACCGATGCGCGCGAATACCTCCTCGCACTGGTCGGCAATTTGCAGGATGCCGTTGCCGACGAGGGCAACCAGCGGACCATGGTCCTCAATCTGGACGACCACCTCGAGATCGCCGCCGATCGCCTGCCCGCTGTGGGCCTGGTCGTGACCGAGTTGCTGACGAACGCGCTGCGCCATGGGCGGGGCCAGGTTGATCTGAGCATCGCGGGCGATGACGGGATCGTGGTGATCTCCGTCGCCGACGAGGGTCCGGGATTTGCGCAGGATGTCAGCTCCGGTGAACTGATCCGCCGGCTTGGCCTGCGCCTGGTGGCGATGCTGGCGCTGCCGGGGGGTATCGCGGTCGATCCGGAACGCCGGCAGCGCATCACGGTGCGGATGCGGCGGTAGCGGCCCTATCAGATAGCGCCGCTTTGTCCGCTCAATCCGCCTCATATGTCGGCTTGTGCATGCCGGCGGGGCGTTCCGTTTGAGCGACTTTCGAGCGGGAGCGGAGGAGGCGCGTCACCTGAAGCGCAGTTCTCTGCCGCGCGTTAGCTTCGGGGCGGGAACATCGAAGCGGCGCTGAGCCTCGGACGGATGGTTGACTTTGGAAGCACGCCCGTCGCGCTGCATACGCTGGTGTACCTCGTCCCATGGCGGCTTTTCAGCGGAGTCCTGGGTCCAGTGCGCAAGGGAAGCCTCGTCGCACCATTCGAGGAGGTGGGGCATGATCGTGCGGTGTGCACCGGACGCCATGAAGGACTTCATGGCGGCGGCGTCGGTCCAAAGCGAGCGTGTCCAGAACGTGTTGCGGGCTTCCCCCAGCACGCTGACGGCGAGATTGCCCTTGGCTCGACGCGCTTGGAGCGCAGACCGGAGTGAAGCGACGAGGAACGCCGGAAGGTGTCTCCACGACCTCACGCGCAGACGCGTAACCGAGACGAACGGCATGTATCCTCCCCAGACCTACGGCCAGAACGGCAAACGCCCCCGGCATCGGTCACTATCCCTATATGAAGCGAGCCGAGCAGTAGAGGAGTTAGCCGGTTCCACAATTTCTTGATTTTCGAACACGCCATTACCCCACGCTGCGCACTGGCAGCGGCGGCGCGGGATAGCGGCCCATCTTGGAATTCCAGTAGGCCCATGAGCGCGGATCGATGATGCCGGGCGGCGCCTTATCGAGTGCTTCGCGGAAATCCTCGTCCGACACGTAGCGCCGCAGCACCTTCATGTCTTCATGCGTGGCGTGCTTCATCGCATACGCCATGAAGCGGATCGGGTCGTTGAGCGCTTCGGCGGGGGCCTCGAACCAGATGACCCGGCGCGCAATCGCTTCGGTCTCGGGGTTGAGCGGGATCGGTTTCATTGTGACGTCCCGCCGCTTCCGCCGCATGGCTGAGCGGGGCGGGCTATCGGCGGCAAGCGGTCAAGATCCACCACGCGCGCGGCTTGGGCGAGGTGGTCCTTGATGAGGTGGGAAGGTGGCGAAGATTCCCGTCATCAAAAAACGACAGTGCCTTTAGCGTAATCTGCGGATTGAACTGCCCGCCGTAGATCACCTTGGCACTCGCCAGCGCCATTGGCAGGTCGATACGCCCGTCGCGTAGAATGGCGTCAATGTCGGTGTAGTCTTTGGCTTCGGCGCGCTGCTGCACAACGGATACTTTTGTCCCAGCCAGGTCGAGCAGCGACGCCACCTGCAGACCGTTACCGGCGACTATGTGCGGCGGCGCAAGACGTAAAAGATCAGGAACGCCGAAAAAGGAAAGTCTCACCGGGCCGCCCCGATCAACGATGCCGCTCAAGGTGTCCGGCTCGCGCTGCGTGATCGTCGCGGACGCCATGAAGGGAATGGCGGTTGTCAGCTTTGCCGGGTCGAATGGTCGGTTGCCGAAAAAATCGAAGTCCACGGATTGGCGGTGGCCGAGATGCAGTGCAATCGCCGTCCCGCCATACAGGACGAATTCCGGGGGGACGGCGGCAAGCTCATCCCAAAGCCGCCGCTGTGGTTGCGGAAGTATGTCGAGGCGCGGTGCAAAGTCGCAACTCATGAGGCGCCTATCATAGCAAATAAAGGGGAAAGAGTCTGCAGGTCTTGATTAGGATTCCGTCCTAGACAGCCGCGAGGTCCGCAGCCCCGATGGTGCCGGCGTGCAGCGCGGTCGCCACCAGCACGCCAGCCGCCCCGGCCTCGGCCAGAGCACGCAGATCGTGCGCGTCGCGCACGCCGCCCGCGGCATAGACGGAGCGCCCGCCCGCCTGGCGCACAATGTCGCGCACGCGGGCCAAATCCGGTCCGGCTCCCGCGCCGACGCGGGCCAGGGTCATGACGATCACCCGCGCGGGCCAGAGGGACGGATCGGCCAGCAGTGCCGCCGGACCCTGGAACGCCTCGCCGCGAAAATCGAGCGACAGCAGCACCCGCGCATTGCCGGCGAGCGCATGAACCGTCGCCATGTCGCGCTGCGATTCGCTCCCGAGCACAAGGCTGCCAAGTCCGCGATCCAGCCAGGCGCGTGCCGCCGCCACGTCGCCGATGCCGCGATCCACCCACAGATCCAACCCGGGCCACGCTGCCGCGATCTCCGCCAGGGCCGGCGCATGGTCGCCCTCGCCGGCAATGGCGTCGAGATCGGCCACATACAGGCTACGGAACGCGTGCAGGCCCATCAGGCCCGCCACGACGTCCAGGGGCGCGCTGCTTGCACTGAGCGGGGTTGCAATCGGGCGGTATGCCTCGCGTTGTCCTTGACGGGCATGAACCACCTGCCCGGCCTTGAGGTCGATGACCGGAATCACCTCCATCGCTACGCGCCCGCGCCGCCCCCAGCCGATCGCGATCGCAGGATGGCGCCGATCGCGTTGCAGGCGATGCGACTGGCCGCAAGCGCGCCCAGGCCGTGCGAGTCGTGCTCGGGCGCGAACTCGACAATGTCGCAGCCGACGATGCGTGCCTTGCCCGCCACGCCGTGCAGCAGGTCCAATACGTCGTTGTAGGCAAGCCCGCCCGGAGCCGGCGACAGCACCGCCGGCATCACCGCCGGATCGAGCCCGTCCAGATCGATCGAGACGAAGCAGGCAGCCCCGCTCGGGACAAGGTCGATGATGCGGTCGATGCCGTGGCGATGGATCTCGCGCGCGGTGACGATGCGCGATCCCCAGGCGCGCGCGTCCCGCACCTCCGTTGCACCGGCGCTGCCAACGCCGCGCACGCCGATCTGCACCATTCCGCCGACCCAGGCCATCTCGGAGGCACGCCGCATCGAGCTGCTGTATCCGTGCCGCACCCCGTTGACCGCGTCGCGCCAGTCGATATGCGCATCGACATGCACGATGAACAACGGCTGCTGCCCCTCATAGGCCTGAAGCACCGGAATCGGCACGGAATCATCCCCACCCAGGATCAGCGGCACCGCGCCGGCGTGCAGGATCGCGCGCACGGCGGCCGTGATCCGTGCGCGATTGCCCGAATCATCATTCGGGTCGGTGGCGACGTCGCCGCAATCGGCAATGCGCGGGGCTGGTGTTGTCAGAGCGTCCAGTGGCCCACCCAGGTCGAAATCGTGCCGGCTCGGATCGGGAACATATCGCAGTGACGCTGCCCGCAACGCCGCCGGCGCGCCTGCGGCGTGGCTGGGCTCGCCGGGGCGATAGGGGGTCGCATGCGCGACGCCCAGGATCGCCACGTCGGCCGCGAGCCGGTCGAGCGGAGCAAAAGGCAGGCCCAGAAAACCTTGCCCGGAAAAGCACTGGGAAATGGTCCTGCTGATGACGGCGCTCCCGAGATCGAATTGCCCGCCGGATCATCGGTCATAAGCTCGCGCGGCGCCACACTCGGTTGGACCCGACCGATGGCGGGCCTTTGCCGGAGCGCGCGCGTCGCCCATGCTGGGCGACGGCGCCAGACGGAGCGGAGACGTGAGCAGCATCATCGGCTGGGATGTGGGCGGTGCTCACCTGAAAGGCGCGCGCGCCGAGAACGGGCGCATTGTAAATGTGGTGCAGCTCCCCGGCCGCCTGTGGCTCGGGCTGTCGGAGCTGGAGGACGCGCTCGCCGAGGCGCGCGCGACGCTCGGCGAGGCCGACCGGCACGCCGCGACGATGACCGGCGAACTGGCCGATGTGTTCGCCAGCCGTGCCGAGGGCGTGGCCAGTCTCGCCGCAATGCTGTCGCGCCTGCTGTCGCCGCTGGTGCTCTACGCCGGGCGCGCGGGCTTCATCGATCCGCAGGCGGCCGCGGCACACGCCATCGATGTCGCCTCCGCCAACTGGCACGCCAGCGCGGCGCTCGCGGGCCGCCACGTGCCGGAGGCGCTGTTCGTCGATATGGGATCCACCACGACCGATCTGGTGCCGATCCGGGGCGGGCGGGTGAACGCGGCCGGCTACACCGACGCGCAGCGCCTGGCCTGCGGGGAGCTGGTCTATACCGGCCTTGCGCGCGGCTTCGTCATGGCGCTGGCCGCGCGCGCGCCGTTTGCAGGATGCTGGACGCCGCTCGCCTGCGAGCATTTCGCGACCACGGCCGACATCTACCGCCTGCTCGGCGAACTTCCGGACGGCGCCGATCTGCTGCCGGCGGCGGACGGGCGGGACAAATCCGCGGCCGCCTCGCGCGCGCGGCTCGCGCGCATGGTCGGGTGCGACGCCGCGGACGCGAGCGACGCCGCGTGGCACGACCTCGCCGCCTATTTTGCCGAGGCACAATTGCGGCAACTCGTGGACGCGGCGATGCTGCTGGTCTCGCGCGAAGCCGTCGCGGCCGACGCGACGCTGGTCGCGGCGGGTGTCGGCCGGCATGTGATCGCCCGTCTGGCGCAGCGCCTGGGGCGTGGCTGCGTCGATTTCGCCGAGCTGCTGGGCGAGGATGCGCCGCCTCGGCTCAGCGACTGCGCACCGGCAATCGCCGTGGCGCTGCTGGCCGGTCAATCGGCGTAGTGGTCGGTCACCGCCTGCATCAGCCAGATCCAGGCCTCCCGCTCCGCATCCCCGGCGGTCTTGTCGATGGCGATCGTCAGATAGGCGATCTCGCGCTCGACTTTCTCGCGCGGCAGCATTGACAGGCGGCTCACCAGAATCGCCCCCTCCACGACCGCCGCCTGCGCGCGATTGAAGCCGCGAAACGGCGCGTGCGTGCGCAAGGCGCGAACGCGGCAATGGAAGCGCGGACGCTGCGCGTCCTCAGCCACCGCGACCACCTCCATCTCGGCGTGGGCGAGTGCGGCGGCGAGGCGCGGCGGCAGGCCGTTGCGCGTGGCCACGCACGGCCAGTCGCGCCGCCCGGTCAGGCAGCCGGCGAAGATGCGCACGTCATCCACGTAGTTGGCGACCAGGTGCTGCACGGCTTGCAGATTGTCGAGCGTGGTCGATGGCCGGAACGGTGCGATGATCCAGTCCTCGCCGTCGGCGATCAGGCCGAACGGGGCGATATGCACCCGCCCCTCGGCGGAGACGGTCGTGACGATCGTTTCACGGATCATCGGCATCCCTGCCCCGCTTCTGCTTGGCCGCCAAGGTGGCACCGGGTTCCGCAAGCCGGGTGCGATCGCGCTCGACGCGCGGCACGGCGCAGCCCCAGTCGAGCGGACCGTCCTGCACGTAGCGCTTGCCGAGCGCCAGCGCGATCTCCGCCCGCGCCAGTTCGGTGCCGAGATAGAAGGCGTGCGGCCCGTCCTGCTCGACGCCGAGCAGCGGCAGGAACGCCATCGCATCGTCGCGGACCTCGTGCATCCGGCCGTTATAGACGTGGATGCCGTCCTCGGCGGTGGCGATGCGGAAATTGGCGTCGCGCAGCTCGGCCGCGATTGCGGCGATATCGTCCGGCGACTGCGTGTATGGCGCGCGGTCGTGGACCTGCAACAGAGCGTCGGTGTAGCCGCGCGGCAGATCGTCGTTGGCGTGCGCCGCAAACATCGCCCGGCGCGCGGCATCGTGCTCGGCGATGGTGCGGCGCGTGTGCGGGCTGACCTGCACCACCAGCACGTTGCGAATGCGCAGCTCCGAGCAGATGCCCAGCAGCAGCGCCGTCACACCCGACGAATCCGCGTCGGTCAGCTCCGTCAGATTGCCGGTGCCCATCAGGATCTCGGCATCCGGCAGGCGTTCGCGCAGCGCCGTATAGCGCGCGAGCGATGCCGCGAAGCCGAAATGAATGGGGTCGAGCACCGGATCGAGCATGCAGTCCAGGCCGCGCGCCCGCGCCGCCTCCGCCGCGCGCGCGAGGCTGTCGAGATCGCCATGCGTGCTCGGCACCAGCACCGGCACCGAATCAGTGCCAGAGACGACATCGAGCGAGTCTTCCGTGAGGCTCAACAGGAAATCGGCGCCGGCGAGTGCCGCCCGCCGCAATTCCTCCAGATTGCCGGAATCGACGCTGACCCGCATCCCCTCGGCGCGCAGCATCCGCACCGCGTCCTCAAGGGTGGGGAACGGCGTGCCCGGCTTGCAGCCAATGTCGATCACGTCGGCCCCCTCCGCGCGCATGGCGCGGGCGCGGGCCAGCAGCGCGTCGGGCGACAGAGTGACGGCATCGACGATCTCGGCGAAGATGCGCAGATCGTGCCGCGACAGGTCGATCGGCTTTCCGCCCAGGCCGAGATAGCGGGGGATGTCGGCGATCTCGTCCGGTCCGCGCTCGAAGGCCACTCCGAACTCCGAGGACAGCCGCGCGGGATCGACCCCGGCGCGGCCGGGCAACAGCACCCGGTCGGCCCGCACCGGCCGCGCCAGCCGGCGCAGGATGATCGGCTCGGTCATCAGTGCCGCGACCTTGACGCCGATATTGAGTACCTCCCAGTCGAACGCGGTCTCGCCCATGCCCTCCAGCAAACGCCGCAGCCGCGGCTCCGCCAGATGGCCGGTGAGGAACAGCAGCCGCTCAGCCATCCGCGACGAGCGAGAACGGCTCCAGGACGCGGTGCTTCACGCGAGCACGGACAGGTCGGCCGGCCCCACGATGCACACGCGGCCGGCATAGGCGGCGCGGAAGCTCGGGAACGCCTCGTCCACCAGCCCGTCCCGGACCAGCGCCGGCAAGTCCGCATCATTCGCCGCGCGATGCTTGATCAGCACGGCGCGCTCGGCCCCGAGCACGCGCGCCAGATACAGCGCCAGGCTGTCGGAGGTGACGGCCCAGGATTCCGGCACGTCGGCGGCGGCGCGCAGCATGGTCATGGGCGACCAGACCGGCACACGCGAAGCCTCGATGGCGGCATGGATGGCGGGAACATTCTCCGCCAATACCAGACCCCGGCCCAGCGAGACCAGCGCCCGGCCATACTGCGCCATCGCCAGCAGCGCCATGTCATGCGCCGCCGCATCGTCAAAGCCCATGACCGGCTGCGCCGCGCGCACCGCGTCCGCGAATGGACCCCCGCCGGGAACCAGGACCACGCGGCCCGCCGCGTGCTCGATGGCGCGCAGCCACTGGGGCAAATGCGGGGCCGTGGCATGGCTGCCGCCGAGCTTGACCACGGTCAGCACCGGCGCGGTCTGCGGCCGGTGGGCCGCCTCCGACCTAGGCGGCGGCCGGCGGCTCGGCGCACACCGTGAATGCCAGCAGCCATTGTCGAGAAATACGCTGATGCTCGACTGGCGTCACGTTGCGCGCCAAACTGATCTGGAAGCGCGCCTTGCGCGCCGCCTCGCTTTTCAGCCGTTCGCCGAGCCGGGAGCTGGGCAGGCTGAACTCCGCCTTGAACGGCACGGCGCCTCCCCGCTCGTCCAGCACCCGTGCGAAGCGAGCTGCTCGGCGTCCCCGTCGCTGCGCCATCATCATGCCGCCCACCGTCACCATCTCGTCCTCGACCAGGAATCGGTCGACGATGAAGACCGCAAATCCTTCGAGCCTGCGGTTCACCCGCACGAAGCGCGGCACGTCGGAGTGGACCTGTCCCGCGCTCTTGGAGTGATAGCTGTGCTTGACGGCGAGAACCGCCTCTACCCTGGCTCGATCAAATGTCTCCCCGAGAAACTCGTAAAGCCCGGCAGTGAGCCGGAAGCGCGAATCACGTCTTCGTAGCGGACCAGGCAGGCATGGGGATCGGATCGCGGCCCGCTCCTGCAGCAACGTGTTGAACCGCTCGAAATACTCGACATCCTTCCCCTGCTGGAACTCGCTTTCCACGACCTCCTGAGGATGGCGAATGTTATAGATGATGCCGCAACCGGGAAATAGCGTGCGCAGGAAATCCACCTTGCGGGCGACATCCTCCAGGCGTATAGCGGATCTCCTTGAAGCCGAGGCAGCGTGTCAGCGCCGGATCCGCTCCCCTGGCTCAGCACGTGGTCCACGAACAGGCGCAATCCGCCGGCGAACGATGCGTCTGTTGAAAGTTTTCGAAGCCAAAAAACGGCTGCGGTCGGCTTGGTCGCCTCGCGTGGCTCCGTCCTGCCGGGGGCGAGCTGCACGCCGAAGCGCGGCAAGCGCGCGGAACATGTGCTCGACCTGGCTCAATGTCTCGAAGTTCTCGCCGAGTATCCGATAGCCGGGGATCGCGTTCAGCAACCCTTGCAGCAGCGTGGAGCCCGAGCGCCCGTAGGTCACGATGAACGGCGCTCGTACTTGGCCGAGCCGGCCGCGTCGGATCGCTCCGAGGAAAGAATTGTCAGCTGTCCGCGACAGCCGAATTGTCCAGCATCTCGCCCGCTGTTGCCGTGTTTATGAAAGTGCGCAACCATAATGGGCGGACGGGCTTATACCGGGCAAGATTGAATATCGCATGACCGGACATACCAGGCGCCGGCGGAGCGCGATCTACCGCGACGGCTCCGCCGGCTGTGCGGCCCAGCGAGGCCGGCGACCGCCGAGGCGCGCACGCGCTCGATCGCGACGCCGACCACCCCGGAGCCGGTATCCAGCTTCTCCAGTTGCACCACCACCTTCATCACGCGCGGGTGCGCCAGCAGCATGGCGGCGATCCGTTCGGCAAGTGTCTCGACCAGCGCCACGTGCCCGGCATCGACCAGCATGCGGATGCCGTCGCTGATGATGTCGTACGAGAACACGTCGCGCATGTCCTCTGTCGGCCGGGTCGAGCGCGCCACCATCGCGTCCACCGAAAAGCGCACCCGCTGCGGCGCGTCCCGTTCATGCGCGTAGGCGCCGATGCGCACCGGCAGGACCAGATCGTGCATGAAGATGCGGTCGGTCTGGCTCGGGTCGAAGGCGGCATCCCGCGCGTAGAGGCGCGCCGCCAGCAGGCGGTAATCCACCGCCGGACCCGCCGCCGCCTCGGGCGGGATCAGGGCGCGGATCGCCTGCACCGCATCCGCGTCGATTGCCGCCTCTCGCCCGCCCGGACCGCAGAGCGCGCCGCGAAAACCCAGCAGATCCGGCTCCAGCACCAGCAGCCGCGGCACGTCCGGAGCCTCCAGCGAGCCGGCGAGGCCGGTCCGCAGCCCCTCCGCGCGGCAGGCGGCAAGGAAGTCGCGCAGCCGAGGCAGGCCCATGGCGTCGAGCAGGCGGCCGCGCCGCTTGTCGGCGGTATCGAGCATCGCCCCCCAGAATCCGGCCCGCGCCAGCTTCGGCAGCAAAGCCAGATCGGGATCGCGATCGGCGAACAGCACCGCGACCAGCCGCACCCCTGCCGCGAACGGCGCCAGCGAGCGGATGCAGGCCTCCGGCTCGCCACCCGGGAAGATCCCTTGCTTGACATAATCGACCCCGGTTTCGGCCAGGGTGCGCACGGCGCGCTGCCACGGTCGCCGGCTGCATCGGCAGATCGCCGGTCACGGCGCTGACCGGCCGACGGCCGCCGACCAGCGACACGGTGCGGCGGGCGATCTCGGGATCGACGGCGCCCAGCGCGCCGCGCGCCGGATCCTTCAGGTCGATGACGTCGGCGCCGCCGGCCAGGACCAGCGCCGCCTCGTCCGGGCCGGTGACGCTGGCCAGCATCAGGGTCATTGCGCGTGGCTCGTCGGCAACAGCCGGTTCTGCACCAGGTATCGCAGGCCGCGGCTCCATGACTGGTCGGTGTTGCCGCGGATATCGACGCTGCCGGCCGCCACCATCCTGCCGGTGTCCACGTCGCGGATCACGGCATTGATGTTCAGGATCAGGTTCGACACCTTCTGCACCCAGCAGATGATCGAGACCTGCGCACCGACCCGCTTCGCCAGATCCGTCTCGCAGCCGTTGCAGGCGTGCAGCGTCTGCGCAGCGGCCGCGGCAGCGACCGGAGCGATATCGACGAAGGTATAGCGTCCGGACCGGACCAGCAGATCGCGCAGTTGCACTCCCAGCGCCGTGACGCGGGCCAGCTCGGCCGGTTGCGGCTGTTCCGGGCTGGTGTCGTCGAACTCGACCGGGAACAGCGCCGCCCGCAGCGGGGTCGCCCTTGCGGGTGGCGCGCCGGCGCCGGCGAGCCACAACGACAGGGCGAGGAGGGCAAGGACTTGCAGAAACTTCATGCGGTCACGGCGGCCCTTCGCATCCCTTGCGGCAGCCCGCACCCTTGAACAGCCGGGGCGCATTGTCCATGCTGCCGCGATGAAACGCGCAAACGCGACGGCAGGCAGCGGCATTGGCCGACGGACGGTGCTGCCTCTGATTGCCGCGTTCTGCGTCGGATCGGCAGCCGGCGGCGCTGCCCGCGCCGACGCGCCGGCCGCGATCCGCCTCGGCTATATCCGCTCGACCGTCCGCATCCCCACCATCTCCCTGCTCGACAAGCCGGCGCCGAATAACGGGCTCGCCGGTGCCAAGCTGGCGCTGGCCGACAACAATACGACCGGCCGGTTCATGGGGCAGAGCTTCGAGCTGGTGGATCAGCCGGTGGGTGCGGACGACGACCCGCTTGCGGCGCTGAAGGCGCTGACAGACCAGGGCATCACGCTGGTCATGACCGATCTGCCCGCCGCCGCGGTGCTGAAGCTGGCCGACGCGGCGCGCCCGAAAGGGGTCACGATCTTCAACATCGCCGCACCCGATGACAGCCTGCGCAACGAGGACTGCCGCCCCAATTTGATCCACGTCGCCCCGTCGCGCGCCATGCTGGCCGATGCGCTGGCGCAATATCTGGTGTGGAAGAAATGGACCCGCTGGCTGCTGGTGGTGGGCTCGCATCCCGACGACATCCTGCTGGGCGACGCCTATCGCCGGGCGGCGAGGCGCTTTGGTGCCAAGATCGTCCAGGAACGCACCTATGCCGACAAGGGCGGCTCGCGCGAGACGGATTCCGGCGTGGTGCAGACGCAGCAGCAGATGCCGGTCTTCACGCAGAACGCGCCCGCATACGACGTGCTGGTGGCCGCCGACGAGAACCAGGTGTTCGCCGGCTACCTGCCCTATCGCACCTGGGACGCGCGCCCGGTCGCGGGATCCGGCGGGCTCGAGCCCGTGACCTGGGATGCGAGCAGCGAGTCCTGGGGCGGCACGCAATTGCAGGACCGCTTCACGCGCAAGTTCCATCGCAGCATGACAGCACTCGACATGCAGGCATGGACGGCGGTGCGCATGGTGGGGGATGGCGCGAGCCGCAGCAAATCGACCGACCCGAAAGCCATCGCCGCCTTCATCCTGGGGCCGAACTTCGAAGTGGCCGCCTATAAGGGTCAGGCGCTCACCTTGCGCGACTGGGATTTGCAGCTCCGCCAGCCGATCCTGCTCTCCGATGGCCGCACCGTCGTCTCGATCTCGCCGCAGCCGGGCTTTCTGCACCAGTTCACGACGCTCGACACGCTCGGCTATGACCGGCCCGAGACCAAGTGCCGGCTGAAATAGCTCACGGAGGAAAGCTCATGCGCGTCGCGGCAGTCCTGGCCTGCGTCCTTTCGGCCGGGCTGGCCGGTCCCGCCTGGGCCTATACCGCCTACGTCTCGAACGAGGGCGCCAATACGGTGAGCGTGGTCGATCTGGACGCCGCCAAGGTGGTCCACACGATCGACGTGGGCCAGCGCCCGCGCGGCATCACCATCACGCCGGACGGCAAATACGTCTTTCTCTGCGCCAGCGACGACGACACCATCCAGATCATCGACACCGCCACCCTCAAAGTGGTGGGCGAGCTGCCGTCCGGCCCGGACCCGGAGACCTTCGCGCTCGGGCCAAAGGGGGAATATCTCTACGTCTCCAACGAGAACGACGCGCTGGTGACGGTGATCGACGTGGCGACGCGCAAGGCGATCGCCCAGGTGCCGACCGGCGTGGAGCCGGAGGGCATGGCGGTCAGTCCGGACGGGCAGACGATCGTCAACACGTCCGAGACGACCAACATGGCGCATTTCATGGACTTCAAATCGCGCAAGATGGTCGCCAACGTGCTGGTCGATCCGCGGCCGCGCGCGGCGGTGTTCACGCCCGACGGGTCGGAGGTCTGGGTCACGTCGGAACTCGGCGGCAGCGCCACCGTGATCGACGCGAAGACGCACACGATCAAGGCGCATATCCGCTTCGCCGTGCAGGGCCTGCGCAGCGACGTGATCCAGGCGGTCGGCATCCGCATCACCGATGACGGCAAGACCGCGTTCGTGGCGCTCGGTCCCGGCCAACCGCGTGGCGGTGATCGACGCCAAGACCTACAAGGTCGAGAAATACCTGCTGGTCGGCCAGCGCGTCTGGCAATTGGCCTTCACCCCGGACGGCAAATACCTGCTGTCCACCAACGGCCTGTCCAACGACATCTCGGTGATCAACGTGGCCGATCAGCGCGTCGTCCGCTCGATCCCGGTCGGCAAGCTGCCGTGGGGCGTGGTCGTGTCGCCAAAGTGACGAGCGACTCCGCGCTTCTCGCAGGCGTGCAGACAGCGCCCGGCACCCGCGCGGAGGCGGAGCTGGTTGCAGCACTGGCGGTCGAGCGGGTCAGCCATCGTTACGGCACGCGGCAGGCGCTGAGCGAGGTCAGCCTCACGGTGCCGCAGGCGCGGTTCGTGGCGCTGCTCGGCCCGAACGGTGCGGGCAAGACCACGCTGTTCTCGCTCATCACCCGACTCTACGACACGCAGAGCGGCAGCATCCGCGTGCTGGGCCATGCCGTGTCGCGCGCACCGG
The DNA here is from genome assembly GCA_963838805.1 of uncultured Pseudomonadota bacterium. Taxonomy (GTDB): domain Bacteria; phylum Pseudomonadota; class Alphaproteobacteria; order Acetobacterales; family Acetobacteraceae; genus CAVRQM01. Next base: position 509,911 of record CAWISK010000006.1, on the reverse strand, counting down.
GCGAGGCGCTGCGGCGACTGGGCGTGGTGTTCCAGGCGCGCACGCTCGATCTCGATCTCTCGCTGATGGACAATCTGCTGTATCACGCGGCGCTCCAGGGTATCCCGCGTGCCCAGGCCAAGCCTCGCGCCGCCGCCGTGCTGGCGGATGTGGAGCTGGCCGACCGCGCCCGCGAGAAGGCCCGGCAATTGTCCGGCGGCCAGATGCGCCGCGTCGAGATCGCCCGCGCACTGCTGCACCGACCCCGGCTGCTGGTGCTGGACGAACCGACCGTGGGGCTCGATGTCAGCTCGAAATGGTCGATCCTGTCCTATGTGCGGCGCCTCGCGCGCGAACAGGGGGTCGCCGTGCTATGGGCCACGCATCTGCTCGACGAGGTCGAGCCGGAGGACCAGGTCGTGGTGCTGCATCGCGGGCAGGTCCGCATGACCGCGAGTGCCGCCGAAATCGTGCAGCGGACCGGGGCTGCGGATCTGCGGGGTGCGTTCACCCAGCTTACGGATGGCGGCGCCAGCGCGGGCGCGGAGGTGACATGAGCCAGACCACCGCCGACGATCTCGCAACCGCACCGCGCGGCTTCAGCTTCGGGCAGTATCTGATCTGCCTGCTCGGCATCACCTGGCGCGAGGCGCTGCGCTTCACGCATCAACGCGAGCGGTTCGTCGCCGCCCTGGTGCGTCCGCTGGTCTGGCTGTTCATCTTCGCCGCCGGATTCCGGCAGATCCTCGGCGTCTCGATCATCCCGCCCTATGACACGTACATTCTCTACGAGGAGTACGTGACGCCGGGGCTGATGGCCATGATCCAGCTTTTCAACGGCATGCAATCCTCGCTGTCGATGGTCTACGACCGCGAGATGGGCAACATGCGCATGCTGCTGGTGAGCCCCTTCCCGCGCTGGTACCTGCTGGTCAGCAAGCTGCTGGCCAGCACGTCGGTCTCGGTGCTGCAAGTGTACGCCTACCTGCTGGTCGCCTATTTCTGGGGCGTGCAGCCGCCGCCGATCGGCTATCTGACAGTGCTGCCGGCGCTGATCCTGTCCGGGCTGATGCTGGGATCGCTGGGGATGCTGCTGTCCTCGATGATCCGCCAGCTCGAGAACTTTTCGGGCATCATGAACTTCGTGATCTTCCCGATGTTCTTCGCCTCGTCGGCGCTGTACCCGCTCTGGCTGGTGCAGCAATCGAGCCCGGTGGTGTACACCATCTGCCGCCTCAACCCGTTCACCTATGCGGTGGAACTGACCCGCTTCCTGCTATACGCCCAGGTCAACTGGACGGCGCTCGCGGTTGTGGTCGGCATGACGGTGCTGTTCATGGTGGGGGCGATCATCGCCTATGATCCGGCGCGCGGCCTGATCGCCCGGCGCGGCGAGGGAGGGGCATGACCATGACCATGCGTTCGGCCGTGCTGCTGGCGGCGGTGGTACTGACCCCGCTGACGGGCCGGGCGGCCTATCCCGGCGCGCGCGATCCGGACTGGCCGTGCCAGCAGATCAAGGTGCCGCATCTCTCTTACGGAACCATGTGGACGGGGCCAGCCCTCGATCCGCTCATGCAAACGTGGTCGAAGGATTCCGAGGTGGCGGGGCTGGTCCACGATCTCGCCGAGCGCCGCATCCCGATCGAGCAGGCGCAGGCCGAGATCGCCACCTTCGCCCAGCACGCCGGCCCGCAGAAGCAGCAGCGTCTGTCGATGCTGATGGCCGGCCTGTTCGACACGCTCGACCGCGAGCGCGCCAGCGTCATCGACGGGCTCGACCGTTTCGGGCGCAGCCAGCGCACATTTCGCCGACGAGATTCGCGCCGACAACACCCAGCTCCAGACCATGCGCGGCGGCTTCCGCCGATCCGTCTTCCGCCGATCCGGGGAAGCTCGCAAAGTCGGTCGATCAGCTCAACATGGAATTGCGGGTGTTCGAGACCCGCCGACAGACGCTCAGCTACGCCTGCAACGTGCCGACCACGATCGAGCAGCGCCTGTTCGCGCTCGCCCAGGCCATCCAGCAGGCGATGCAGTAACGACTCTCGGTCGCGCGAGGTTTGACGGCAAGAACGTTATGTTATACGGTTGCGTCCTTCGGCGAGAGCGGACAACCGGTCGATGATGAGGCGTAGCGTGGCGTTCGCGGCCATGGTCCTGCTGGCTTGGGTGCCGGCGTGGGCGGCGCCGCCCATTTCCGTGGTCGCGGCGGAGAATGTTTACGGCAACGTCGCGGCCCGGATCGGCGGGGCCGACCTGCGGGTGACGAGCATCCTGACCAACCCCGACGACGACCCGCATCTGTTCGAGGCCAGCCCGGCCGTGGCCCGTGCCATTGCCACGGCCGGCATCGTGATCGAGAACGGCGCCGGCTACGACCCCTGGATGGCCAAGCTGCTGGACGCCTCCTCTGCCGCCGGGCGGGACGTGATCCGTGGTGGCCGACCTCACGGGCAGAAAGGCGGGCGACAATCCGCATCTGTGGTACGATCCCGCCAACATGGCCGCGTTCGCGAAGACGCTGGCGGCCGATCTGGCGCGACGCGATCCGGCCCATGCCGGCGGGTACGGGCAGCGCCTGCGGGGGTTCCTGGCGTCCCTGGCCCCGCTGGACGCGCAAATCGCGAAGATGCGGGCGCGCTACGGCGGCCAGAGTGTCACGGCGACCGAGCCGGTGTTCGGCTACATGGCCGCGTCGCTCGGCCTCGTCATGCGCAACCAGCGCTTCCAGCTCGCGGTGATGAACAATGCCGAGCCGGCCGCTTCGGACGTCGCGGCGTTCGAGGACGATCTGCGGCAGCGGCGCGTGCGGGTGCTGCTCTACAACAATCAGGCGACTGACGAGCCGGCGAAGCGCCTGCTGGCAATCGCCCGGCAATCGCACGTTCCGGTGGTCGGCGTGAGCGAGACCGAGCCCCCCGGCAAGACCTACCAGAGCTGGATGGCGGGGCAGCTCGACGCGCTCGACCAGGCGCTATCCAAGGCCGCTTCCAGTTGAATGCGGCAACACTCCGGGGTGTCACGCTCGCCTATGGCCGGCGACCGGTTCTCGACCGGGTGGATCTGGACATCGCGCAAGGCGCGTTCATCGGCGTGCTGGGCGCCAACGGCTCCGGCAAGACGACGCTGCTGCGCGCCATCCTTGGCCTGTTGCCGCCGAGCCAAGGCGAGATCCTGATCGCAGGCCAGCCGGTGCGGCGCGGCGATCCGCTTGTCGGATACCTGCCGCAATCCCGTCATGCCGAAACAGCTTCGCGGCTGAGCGGCCGGGACTTCGTGGCCAGCGCCTGGCAAGGTCATCGCTGGGGCCTGCCGCTGATCGGGGTCGAGGGCAAGCGCGAGGTGGAGCGGGCGATCGCGCTGGTCGATGCAGGCCCCCTCGCCCGCCGGCCGCTCGCCGAGCTGTCGGGCGGCGAGCGGCAGCGACTGCTGCTGGCGCAGGCGCTGCTGGGACGGCCGCGCCTGCTGTTGCTGGACGAGCCGCTCATCAGCCTCGATCCGCGTCACCAGGCCGGCGTGGTCGAGTTGGTGCGCGCGGTGCAGCGGGCGCTCGGCATCACCGTGCTGTTCAGCGCGCACGAGCTGAACCCGCTGCTGGGCGCACTCGATCAGGTACTGTATCTCGGGCGCGGCCAGGCGGCGCTGGGCAGCGTGGAGCAGGTCATCACCGGTCCGGTGCTGTCGCGCCTGTACGGCGCGCCGATCGACGTGCTGCGGGTGCGAGGGCGGATTTTCGTGATGAGCGGCCAGCACGACATCGAGGCGGACGCCCACGCCTCGCACGCGCATGCTTGACTACGAGTTCATGCGCAACGCCTTCGCCGCCGCAGCCATCGTGGCGGTGGTGGCCGGCTGCGTCGGCTATTTCCTGGTGCTGCGCGGCCAGAGTTTTGCCGGGCACGCGCTGGCCCATGTAGGCTTCACGGGCGCCACCGGCGCGGTGCTGATCGGCGTACCGCCGCTTTGGGGCATGGTGGCGGTGACGGTGGCTGGGCGGTCTGGGCATGGGCCTGCTGGGCGAGCGCCTGGCCGAGCGCGATGTCGCGATCGGCATGGTGCTGGCGCTCGCACTCGGTTTCGGGCTGCTGTTCCTGCATTTCTTCACCGCCTTCGCAACCCAGGCGACGGCGCTGCTGTTCGGCAACGTGCTGGGCGTGAGCCGGGCGACGCTGCGCCTGATGCTGGCGCTGGGTGCGGCAAGTCTGTTGGCGCTGGCGGTGATTTCCCGGCCGCTGCTGTTCGCGAGCCTGCAACCGGAGCTGGCCGAGGCGCGCGGGGTGCGCACCCGGCTGGTGGCGATGCTGTTCCTGGCGATCGTGGCGCTTGCGGTCGCGGAATGCGCGCAGATCGTGGGCGTGCTGCTGGTGTTCACGCTGATGGTGGGACCAGCCGCCACGGCGCAGCGCGTGGCGATGCGGCTCGGCCCCGGCCTGGCGCTCGCGGTAGCCCTGGCCTTGGCGCAGGCCTGGGGCGGGTTGGCATTGTCCTGGTGGACCGATTGGCCGACCAGCTTCTGGATCACCCTGCTCAGCGCGGTGAGTTATGCCGCGGTTCTGCTGCCTCGCGGTGCCCGCCTCCGGCTAGGCGGCGCCGCAGGCGGCGCACATGCCCTCGACCTCGATCGTGGCGAGCGAGGGACGGAACCCCTTGGCTGACGCGGCGCGGGCGATCGCCTGCGATACGCCGCGGTCCTCCAGTTCCTCGACCGCGCCGCAGCCCCGGCAGATCAGCAATTGCACCGGATGGGCGTGGTGCCCTGCGTCGGGACAGGGAATGAAGGCGTTGAGCCGCTCGACGCGATGCACCAGCCCCTGCGCCAAGAGGAAATCGAGCGCGCGGTAGATCGTGGGAGGCGCGGCGCCCCGGCGCGTCTGCTTCAGACGCTCCAGCAGATCATAGGCGCCGACCGGCCCCTCCGCTTCCAGGATCAGCGACAGCGTCTCGCGCCGTAGCTCGGTAAAGCGCACCCCATCCCGCTCGCAGGCCAGGGCCGCGGCATCGAGACGCAATTCGATCTCCTGCGGCTGCATCGCTGTTCCTGCCTCGACCTTTCCTGCGACATATAGTGTGGTTCCGGAAAAGACGTCACCACCGCCCCTCTGGAACGGGCCCTATTCGTAGCTGAGCTTCGGGCGGAAATCCGCGCCGCGGCCTTCCGGCGAAAGATCGAGAGCACCCCAGAGCGGCCAGATGGAATCGACGTGACGAGGATCCTGGCCCGGCTCCCTGGGGGCGAAGGCCAGTTCGGTTGCGTAGGCGTGCCGCACCACGCCGTCCGGCCCACGGGTGAATATGTTCAGGAGTCGGGAGCTGAGCGCCCTGAGCATTCTCGCCGTGATAATCCTGGTTGTAGCTGTTGTTGGCCGAGGAGAGCAGACGCAGCCGCCGCCAGCCACGCTCGCGGGCAAAAGCGCGGAACCGACCGATCGGCGAGCGCGCCACCGCGGCGATCGCTGCTCGCTCGTGGATATGCGGCGCCTCGCCGTCGAGGCCGTCCAGGATGGAGGTGCAGGACGGGCAGGCCCGCTCCATCGCCGGCCCGTACATGAAGCTGTAGAGCAGCAGCACCGACTTGTCCCCGAACAGCTCGGACAATCGCACCGGCCGCGCGTCATCGCCTTCCTCGAAAACGTAGTCCTCCGGAACGCGGCCGCCTTGTGGCAGCGCGCGGCGCTGGGCGGCGACCGCCTCGGCCTGCCGGCGCAGCGCCATTTCCGCCTCCAGCAAGCTGTCGCGCGCGGCGCGGTATTCGGCGCTCTCGTTGGGGAACCGGACATCGTGGATCGTGGGCTGAGTGGAGGCCGACATGGGAACTCCCTTCATTGGCTCAGAGGTTGAGGTTCGCCAGCTTGTGCAGGATCGAGGCCCAGCCGCGCTCGTGGCGCCAGTTCGGCCACTGCCATCCCCCGCGGACAACATTCAGCATATTCGCTAAATATCAGCCGCACACCCGCTTGTTCGGGGAGTTTCGCTGGCGGTCAGGGGCGTGGCTGAGGAAGGCGCGGCTCGAGCGTGAGCCCGGCTGCCCGCCAGCCTGTGGTGCCGTCCCGATACCAGGCGACGGGCGCAAAGCCCAAGGCCAGCGCGCGCTTGGCGGCGTTCCACGACATCCAGCAATCGGCCAGGCAGTAGAACACCAGCAGGCGGCCCGGCGTGCGCTGCCCGCAGGGCGTGCAGATTGCGGACGAAATAATCCTGCATGGGCGGCGCCAGCGCGCCATAGCCGGTATCGGGCAGCCAGACGCTGCCCGGAATGTCAAAGCGCTGCTTGTCGCGCCAGATGGTGCCAGCGGGCAGCCCGGCCGGGCGCGGCGCCTGCGGCAGCACGTCGATGAAGGCAGCCCGGCCCCCTTGCCATAGCGCCCGCGCCTGCGCCGTGGTCAGCACCTGGGCGCCCGCCAGGGTTTCCGGGGTCGCCGCGCGATACTCGGTCTGCCGGTATCCGGCCGGCTCCGGCGGCGCGGGCTCCGCCGCCCCGGCCGAGAGCGGCAGCAAGGCGGCGAGCGCCAGGAGCAGCGGGCGACGCCGCGGCGCCGTCATGGGGTGATCGGCTTGCCCTGCTCGTCCAGCAGCGGAACGCCGTATTCCGTCAGCAGTCGGTTGATCTCGTCCTGCTCCTGGCTGATCAGCTTGTTCAGCGTCCGTTTCCAGTTCTGGTCGCTGTGCCGCACGCCCATCGAGATGCGGAACTCCATCATGGCCGCGTGTGGCTCGGACAGCAGCGGCACCACGGTCACGGGCGAGGCGGCATGCTTGGCGTAGTAGCCGGCCATCGGCCCCCACAGCACGCCGGCATCGATCTTGCCCGCCATGAGGTCGCCGAACATGGCGATCGGTGCCGAATCGTAGCGGGTGTCGATATGCAGCTCGTACGGCACCGCCCGCGCCATCAGTCCGTCGCGCACCATCAGTGTCGAGGGCGGCGTTCCCGCCACAACGCCGATGCGCTTTTCGCGCAGGCGCGGGTCCTCGAGGGAAGTGACGCCGTCCAGGCCGGTGCCCGGTCTGAAGACCAGCGCATACGCGGTGGAATAGTATGCGTTCGTGGTCTGCACGAGGTCGTCGCCCTGGGCCCAGCCCATCACCACGTCACACTTGAAGGCATTCAGCGTGTTGCGGACAAAGCCGATGCCGAGCGGAAAATAGGTATAGGACAGACTTTTCCCGAGCTTCTTGGCGAACAGCTCGGCCAGCTTATTCTCGAACCCCTCGCCCGCCTCGTTGGAGAAAGGCAGGTTGCGCGGGTCGGCGCAGACGCGCAGCACGTGCGGATCGACCAGCTCGACGGACGCGCCCAGCCCTGGCGCCTGGGCGCGCGGCGCTGTGGCCGGCCACAGCGCCAGTGCGAACGCCGCCAGCGCCGTGCGCAGGCCCGCTCTCATCCCATGCATTGGTTTTCCGCCGCAGTAAACGCCGCGGGCTTCGGCGCGTGCTCCGCCGGCCGGCCACGACCCAGCGCGCCATCGGCACGCGCGCGCAAATAGATGTAGATGTCGTCGATGTAGCACATGACGTTGCGGTTATCGCCCCAGGCCGGCATCACCAGGTTCTGCGCCGCGTTCACATCCTTCTTGCCGCTCGCGACAATCGTGAGAAACTGAGTGTAGTCCATCGTCTTCAGCGCATCCACGAGGGACGGCGCGTAGCTCGACCCCATCCCGTCCGGCCCGTGACATTGCATGCAGTTCGCCGTGTAGCGGATGTAGCCTGCGAAGGTGTAGTAATCGACCTTGTTGCCCTCGATATGATAGGTGGGATTGCCGGCCTTGTCGGCCCATTTGCCATCCTGCGAGCTGACCCCGGCGGAACTGGCCGGCGCGTCGGCGCGGACCGTGCCCCCGGCAAGCACGACAGCAGCGATCAGCGGAATGGAGACGCGCGCGAACCATGTCACTTCGGAAGTATCCCTCGCGAGATATGGAAAAAAAGTGGGACCGACGCTCTTGCCTCTGGCTTGAGTGCCGGTCCCGGTTTGGTTCAGTCAGCTCTCGGAACTAGCTGCTGGGCAGGGCGAACACCGTCAATGTCCCACCCAGATTCGTGTAGTTGCTGAGCGCCGCATAGCCGCCCACCGCTCCCAGACCCGCATGCGGGTCGGTGAGGCCGGCCGCCAGCCCGATGCCGGCCCAGCCGCCGACGCCGGACAGGACCGCCACGTATTGCTTGCCGTTGTGCTCATAGGTCATCACGTTGCCGATGATGCCGGACGGAGTCTTGAACTTGTAGAGTTCCTTGCCGGTCTTGGCATCGACCGCCTTCAGATTGCCTTCGAGCGTGCCGTAGAACACCACGCCGCCGGCGGTGGCGAGCGCACCCGACCAGACCGAGAACTGCTCGGGGTCCGACCAGGCGATCTTGCCGGTGCTGGCATCCCAGGCGATGAAGTTGCCCATGTTGCTCTGGCCCGCAGGCGGATACATGGACAGCGTGGCACCTACATAGGGCTGGCCCGCGGTGTAGGAGACGCGGAACGGCTCATAGTCCATGCACACATGGTTGGTCGGCACGTAGAACAAATTGGTATCCGGCGAGTACGCGGCCGGCTGCTCGTCCTTGGTGCCCAGGGCGGCCGGGCAGATGCCGGTCGTGTTGTTGTCCTCGCCCCCGTGCTCGGTCGAGTATTTCGCCACCACTTCCGGACGGCCATAGGTGGCGCTGCTCTTGTCCATGTCGACCTTGGTCGCCCAGTTCACCGCCGGGTCGTATTTCTGCGCGACCAGCAGCTCACCCGTCACGCGGTCGAGGGTGTAGCCGAAGCCGTTGCGGTCGAAATGCACGAGCGTCTTGCGGTCCTGTCCGTCGATCTTCTGGTCGGCCAGGATCATCTCGTTGACGCCGTCATAGTCCCACTGATCGTGCGGCGTCATCTGGTACACCCACTTCGCCATGCCGGTATCGGCATCACGCGCGAAGATGGTCATCGACCATTTGTTGTCGCCCGGCCGCTGCGCCGGATTCCAGGTCGAGGGATTGCCCGACCCATAATAGATCAGGTTGGTTTGTGGGTCATAGGAGTACCAGCCCCACGTGTCGCCACCGCCGATCTTCCACTGATCGCCCTGCCAGGTCTTGAGGCTGGAATCGGCACCGACCGGCTTGCCGAGATCGGTGGTCTTTTCCGGATCGATCAGCATCTCGCTGTCGGGTCCGGTCGAATACGCCTTCCAGACCAGCTTGCCGTCGTTCTCGTCATACGCCGCGAACCAGCCGCGCACGCCGAACTCGCCGCCAGAGACGCCGACATAGACCTTGCCCTTCGCCACCATCGGCGCGTCGGTACCGGTCGCGCCCTTGGTCGGATCGGCGGTCTTCACCGACCAGACCACCTTGCCGGTCTTGGCATCCAGCGCCACCAGGGTGGTGTCCGCCTGATGCATGAAGATCTTCCCGTTGTCGTAGGCAACGCCACGGTTCACCGTGTCGCAGCACATCACGGGGATGACGTTCGGATCCTGCTTCGGCTCGTACTTCCACAGGATCTTGCCGTCATTGTTGAGGTCGAGCGCATAGACGGTGTTGGGGAATGGCGCGACCAGATACATCACGTCGCCGATCACCAGCGGCGCCCCCTCGTGCCCGCGCAGCACGCCGGTCGAAAACGTCCATACCGGCTGCAACTTGCTCGCGTTGTCGGCGGTGATCTGCTTCAGATCCGAGTAGCGATGATTGTCGTATGTGCCGGTGGGCATCACCCACTCGGCGGAGTTCTTTTGCATCTGCACGAGGTCGTCGGCCCGCGCAGCTTGCACCGCGAGCAGCGCTCCCACTGCCACACCGGCCACCAGCATTGACCGCATCGGTATTGTTCGCATGTTTCCTCCCTTTGTAGCCCACACGAGCCAAACGTGGACCAATGAGTGTTGCCCACGGGCTTGGCCCGAACCACCACCTGACGGGAAGCAATCAACGGCAGCGTGTCACAACGTCGCGAGCAGGCAGTTCGCAGTGCTGTTCGTGCCTGCATCCGTATCGCTCGCAGCGCCTTCGACCGGACATCCCGCCCTCCCTTGCAAGCAGGTGCCCTTGAAGCCCGTTGATCGTCAGCAAGGTATGATAGCTTTTTCGATGGCCGCAAGGGTCTATATCGCTTTTTTGCGGACTTGGAGACACGACGGCGGCTTTCATCGTGTAACATCGGTGCCGGGGCGGCATGGGGGTCAACGAGCATGGGGCGTTCGCCGCTGGCCGATCCCGCCGCGTTCACGTCCGCCCGTCTTATGACGCGGCGCGGCCTTTGCCTTTGCTGCGCTGCACTATCGGCAGCGGGGAGCGCCCGCGCGGCGGAGTTCGGGTCGCTGCGCGCTGCGGCACCCGGCTGCTTCGCGCATTTCGGGACGGTGTCGCTGACGACGCCCGCCAATGCCGGCGACATCGCCAACCTTGGAGTAGTCATCGGCAACGATGCGGTCGCGGTCATCGATACCGGCGGCAGCGTCGCGGTCGGCCGCGCGCTGCATGCCGCCATCGAGACGCTGACAGACCGGGAGGTGCGCTATGTCATCAACACGCACGAACATCCGGACCACGTGTTCGGCAACGCGGCGTTCGCGAGCAGCGGCGCCGTATTTGTCGGACACCACAACCTCCCGCGCGCGCTTGCCGAGCGCGGCGAATACTATTTGCACTCATACCGCGAGCAACTCGGCGACGCGGCGATCGCCGCCGTGCGGATCATCCCGCCGACGCTGCTGGTGACGGACACGCTCACCCTCGACCTCGGCGGACGTTTGCTGCGCCTCGACGCATGGAGTCCGGCGGCGCATACCGATTGCGACCTGACCGTGCTGGACGAGACCACCGGGACGCTGTTCGCGGGCGACCTGCTGTTCCGCCAGCACGTGCCGGTCATCGATGGCAGCCTGCTGGGCTGGCAGTCCGTGCTGGCTCGGCTGGAGCGGGTGGAAGCCAAGCGGGTGGTGCCCGGACACGGTCGCGTGATCGACCCCTGGCCACAAGCAGCCAGCGACGAGGCCCGCTATCTGGCGGCGGTGGCGCGCGACGCCCGCCGGCTGATCGCAGACGGCACGCCGCTGGTCCGAGCGGTGCCACAAATTGCGCAGGACGAGCGACCACGCTGGGCGCTGTTCGACGACTACAACCCGCGCAACGCCACCGAGGCGTACAGCGAGCTGGAATGGGAATAGACTTGGCGTGGCGGCGATCGCCGCCTATGTGCCTGGGCGCACGCAGGGAGATCGCCATGCCGGGCCGCCGCACCACGCTGCAATGGCTGGCCGCCGCGGCAGCGGCGCCGGCGCCTCTGCTGCACGCCAGTCACCCGGCGGCGGCGCAGGCGACGCAGCAGGTCGATCCGTGGCCCGATCTCGCGGCACAGATCTTCGCCGGCCGCGCGATCCAGGAGGGCAGCGCTCTGCTGGCCATCGACGCGCCGTATCGGGCCGAGGACGCGGCGATCGTGCCAGTCACTCTGAGGGCCACCCTTCCCCCCGATGATCCAAGACGGGTGCGAACGCTGACCCTGGTGATCGACCAGAACCCCTCGCCCCTCGCCGCCGCCATCTCGCTCGGGCCGCGCGGCCCCACGCAGTTCTCGACCCGCGTGCGCATCGATTCCTACACCAACATCCATCTTGTGGCCGAGCTGAGTGATGGCCGGCTCTATGCGGCCAAGCGCTACGTGAAAGCGGCGGGAGGCTGCTCGGCGCCCGCCGCCACCGCGCAGTCGGGCGGCCCGCCGCTCGGCACGATGCGGCTGCGCCAGTTTCCGGCCGATCCGGGCGCCGGGGCCGCGCGGTCGGCGCTGCTGATGATCCGTCATCCCAACAACTCGGGGATGCAGATGGACCAGCTGACGCGCCTGTACGTGCCAGCGCATTTCATTAGCAGGCTGCGCGTCGCCGCTGACGATCAACTGCTGTTCTCAATCGATCTCGGGATTTCGATTTCGGAGAACCCGCAATTCCGTTTCCCGTTGCCGCCCGGCCCCATCCATGCGCTGCGCGCCGAGGCCAGGGACAATGAGGGCGGCGATTTCAAGGGCGAGTGGCCGGTGGTCAATTCGGCGGCGTGAGGGGCGGGTCCTAAGCACACCGTTACGACCGTCATCGCGAGCCGCCGCTTGGCGGCGTGGCGATCCAGGCGGGCAGCACGGTGCGGCGGGCCTGGATGGCCACGTCGCTTTGCTCCTCGCCATGACGATTCAGAAGCAGCGCACCTCCGCCTCCGCCTGCGCCTCGCGCAACGTCTCGACGATCTTGTTCGCCTTCTGCACCTGGAACTCCTGCTTAAGATAGCCGCCCCCGGTCATCTGCCGCATCCGCAGCACCGTGTCGGCCAGCTCGTACTGGTCGTACGGCAGCGCCGCGGCGATCACGTCGATCGAGCAGGAGCAGCGACGCAGCGCCTCCTGCGTCCCGCCATTGACGTTCATGCAGGCGAACACGTAGTCGGCCCGCGCCGCGGTCGGGTAGTCATTGGCACCGCTGACGGGTGCCGCGGCGTGAGACACCGCTGGTCGTGCCAGCCCCAACAGCGCTGCGGCCAAAACGAGCGTCTTCATGGATGTACCCTCTACTCCCCCGGCGGCGTCAGAACCCCATCGACGCGCCGCCAGACATGGGCCGGATTGCCGTCGCGCAGCACCTCCGGAAGCAAGCCCGACGGCACATCCTGATAGCAGACCGGACGCAGGAAGCGGCGGATCGCGAGGCTGCCGACCGAGGTCGTCCTCGAATCCGACGTGGCCGGGAACGGGCCGCCATGGACCATCGCGTGTCCCACCTCGACGCCGGTCGGCCAGCCATTGACCAGCACCCGCCCCGCCTTGCGCTCCAGGATCGGCAGGAGCGCGCGCGCAGCGGCGAGGTCGGCATCGTCCATATGCAGGGTCAGGGTGAGCTGCCCCTCCTGTGCCTCGATGAGTGCGGCGATCTCGCGCAGGTCGCGGCAGCGGACCACCAGCGACGAGGCGCCGAACACCTCCTCACGCAGCGCCGGATCGGCCAGGAAGTCCCGGCCACTCGTCTCGAACAGCGCCGACTGGCCGCGATTGGCGCCGGTCGCGGCCTGGCCGCGCGCGACCAGCCGCACCCGGCCGTTGCCCTCCAGCCGCCGCACCCCTTCCTGATAGGCCTGGAAGATGCCCGGATGCAGCATCGTCGCGGCCGGATTGGCACCCAGCAGCTCGGCGGCGCTGGCGAGAAAGCTGTCCAGCCCCGCCCCGTCCAGCGCCAGGATCAGGCCCGGATTGGTGCAGAACTGGCCCGCACCCAGCGTCAGTGAGCCGATGAAACCCTTGGCGATGGCGGCGGCCCGCGATGCGAGCGCGCCCGGCAGCAGGACCACCGGATTGATGCTGCTCATTTCCGCATAGACCGGGATCGGTTCCGGCCGCCCGGCGGCGACGCGCATCAGCGCCTGCCCGCCGGAGCGCGAGCCGGTGAAGCCCACCGCCTTGACCCGCCAATCCGCGACCAGCGCGCTGCCCACCCAGCTTCCGGCGCCGAACACCAGGGAGAACACGCCCTCCGGCATCCCGCATTCGCGCGCGGCAGCCTGGATGGCGCGGCCCACCAGCTCCGACGTGCCGGGATGGGCGCGATGCGCCTTGACGATGACCGGGCAGCCTGCGGCCAGCGCCGAGGCGGTGTCGCCGCCCGCGACCGAGAAGGCGAGCGGGAAGTTGCTGGCGCCGAACACCACGACCGGCCCGAGTGCGATGTGGCGCAGCCGCAGATCGGCACGCGGCAACGGCTTGCGGTCCGGCAGCGCGGGGTCGATCCGCGCCCCGATCCAGCCGCCTTCGCGCACCACCGAGGCGAACAGGCGCAACTGGCCTACGGTGCGAGCGCGCTCGCCCTCGATCCGCGCGCGCGGCAAGCCGGTCTCCGCACAGGCGCGCTCCACCAGCGCATCGCCGATGTCGAGGATGTGCTGCGCAATTGCCTCCAGGAAGCGGGCCCGCTCCTCCAGCCCGGTTTCGCGGTAGCGGTCGAACGCCGACCAGGCGAGCGCGCAGACCCGCTCGATCTGCGCGGCGTCCGCCCCGCCGTAGTCCGGCGCCAGGGTTTCGCCGGAGGCCGCTTCGGTCGCGCGCAACGGCGCCTCGGTGCCGCGCACCGCATCGGCGCCGATCAGCATCTCGCCCGTCAGGTCCATGTGGCTTCTCCCCTCGCGTTTTCTTATCGGCCCCAACGCAGAACCAGCGGATCGAGGCGGCGCGCCGTCTCGATCAGCCCGGCCCGAATCTCCGGGTGCAGCGGCAGCACCGGATGGCGCGGCGCGTCGCAGGCGATCACCCCGCCCTCCAGCATCAGCGCCTTGGCCGCCAGCAGCCCGCATTGCCGGTTCTCGTAGTTGATGAGCGGCAGCCAGCGCGCATAGCCCTCCACCGCCGCCTCGCGCCTTCCGGCCAGATAGTCGCGGATGATCGGGCCGATGCCGTCGGGATAGCCGCCGCCGGTCATGCTGCCGGTCGCACCCGCGTCCATGTCCGGCAACAGGGTGATCGCCTCCTCGCCGTCCCACGGCCCTTCGACCGCGTCGCCGCCCAGTCGCACCAGTTCGCGCAGCTTCGCTGCCGCACCGGCGCTCTCGATCTTGAAATAGGCCACGCGCTCGATCTCGCGCGCCATGCGCGCCAGGAACGCGGCGGAAAGCGGCGTGCCCGCCACCGGCGCGTCCTGGACCATGACGGGAATGGCGAGCGCATCGGACAGGGTGCGCAGGAACGCCTCGATCTGGCCCTCGCCCGCGCGGATGGTGGCGCCGTGATAGGGCGGCATCACCATCACCATCGCCGCCCCTTCGTCCTGCGCGCGGCGGCTGCGCTCGGCGCAGATCCGGGAGCTGAAATGCGTGGTGGTGACGATCACCGGCACGCGCCCGGCGACATGCTTCAGGATGGCCGCGATCAGCGTGTCCCTTTCCTCGTCGGACAGCACGAACTGCTCGGAGAAATTGGCGAGGATGCACAGCCCGTCGGAGCCGGCGTCGATCATGAAATCGACGCAGCGGCGCTGGCTGTCCAGGTCGAGCGCACCCTGTTCGTCGAAGGTCGTGGGCACGACCGGGAAGACCCCCCGGAATGGCCGTTGGCCGGGCTTGCCGCTCATTCCTTGCGTCCCCTCATGTCGTCTCTGCCAAGGCGGCGTGCTCGGCCACCATGCGCAGCGCCACCGCCTGCGCCACGCGGATGCCGTCGACGCCCGCCGACAGGATGCCGCCGGCATAGCCCGCGCCCTCGCCCGCGGGATAGAGGCCTTCGGTGTTCGTGCTCTGGAAATCTGCGCCGCGCGGGATGCGCAGGGCCGAGGAGGTGCGTGTCTCCACCCCGGTCAGCACCGCATCCTCCATGGCGAAGCCCGGAATCCGCCGGTCGAAGGCGGGCAGCGCCTCGCGCATCGCCGCCACCACGAAATCGGGCAGGCAGGCCGCCAGATCGCCGGGCGTGACGCCGGGCCGGTAGGACGGAACCACCGACCCCAGCGCGGGCGAGGCGCGTCCGGCGAGAAAGTCGCCGACGCGCTGCGCCGGGGCCGCGTAGCCGCCTCCGCCGGCAGCGAAGGCGCGGCTTTCCCAATGGCGCTGGAACTCGATGCCGGCCAGCGGACCGCCCGGAAAATCGGAGGGCGAGACATCGACGACGATGCCGGCATTGGCGTTGCGTTCGTTGCGCGAGTACTGGCTCATGCCGTTGGTCACGACGCGACCCGGTTCCGAGGTCGCGGCGACCACCGTGCCGCCGGGGCACATGCAGAAGCTGTACACGTTGCGCCCGAAGCCGGTGTGATGCACCAGCTTGTAGTCGGCGGCGCCGAGCAGCGGATGGCCGGCCTGCGGGCCGAAGCGGCAGCGGTCGATCAGCGATTGCGGATGCTCGATGCGCGCGCCGATCGAGAACGGCTTGGCCTCCAGACGCACGCGGCGCTCGTGCAGCATGGCGAAGGTGTCGCGCGCGCTGTGTCCCACCGCCAGGACGACGTGACGTGCGGGAATTGTGCTGCCATCGGCCAGGATCACGCGGCACAGGTGTCGCGTGCCGTCGGGCGCGGTCGCGATATCCAGATCGGCGACCCGGGTTTCGAAGCGGTATTCGCCGCCCAGCGCCTCGATGCTCGCGCGCATGGATTCGACCATCGCCACCAGGCGGAACGTGCCGATATGCGGCTTGCCGACATAGAGGATCTCGGGCGGCGCGCCGGCTGCGACGAACTCGGTCAGCACCTTGCGGCCGAGATGCTGCGGATCGCTGATCTGGCTGTGCAGCTTGCCGTCGGAGAAGGTGCCGGCACCGCCCTCGCCGAACTGCACGTTGGACTCCGGGTCGAGCACGCCGCGGCGCCACAGGCCCCAGGTGTCGCGCGTGCGCGGGCGGACCATGCGGCCGCGTTCGAGGATGATCGGGCGGAAGCCCATCTGCGCCAGCAGCAGCCCGGCGAACAGGCCGCAGGGACCGGCGCCGATCACCACCGGGCGCTCGGACGAGGCTCGCTGGCGCGCGGGCGACGAAGCGGTATGCAGCGTCGGGGGCGGCGGTGACGTGCGGATCGCCTTGGGTCCGGATGAGCACGGCGGCCTCGTCCCGCACCCCGGCATCGACCGTATAGACCAGCGCGATCGCCCCCCTGCGCCGCGCGTCGTAATTGCGGCGGACGGTGCTGTAGCCGAGCAGGTCGCCCGAGGCGATGCCGAGCCGCCGCCGGATCGCCGCCGCGAGGTCGTCTTCCGCATGGTCCAGCGGCAGCTTCAGGTCGGTCAGGCGCAGCATGGGCGCGGTTTAGCAGAGCCTGGATATGCCGCCAAAACGGGCGGGTGCCCCGTTCATCTCCGGATCGTGAATGGAGTTCATCCCCGATACGTTTGATAGGAGGATCGTCTTCGGGCTAGGAGATGATTAAGGCGCGGGGCCGAAACGGCAGCCGCCGGATGGGCGGCCAATGTCGCGGCGCAACAAACGGGGAAGAAGCGTCATGCCGAAGCTACGAAACGTGCTCGCGACGTCAACCGTACTCTGTCTGCTCTCGGCCGCGGCATCGGCGCAGACCGTGACGACGCTGGTCAATCCGCCACCGTCTGACGGGGTGGTCTACGGCTTCCTGATGACAGACGGGTCGGTGCTGTTCCAGGGCGGCGGCATCTACGATTGGTACAAGTTCACGCCGGACGCCTATGGCAGCTACCAGAACGGCACCTGGTCGTCGGTCGCGAGCCTGCCTGTGGGCTACGGCCCCTATGCGAACAGCGGCGCTGTGCTGCCCGATGGAAGGCTGCTGATTGCGGGCGGCGAATACCTGGTGAACAAGGCCGACACGAAGCTCGTGTTCAAGCTGACCACCACCAGCGCGATCTATGATCCCCGGGCGAATAGCTGGACCGTATTTCCAGGCCCGCGCGACTGGACCGCCATCGGCGACTCGCCCGGCACGGTGCTCGCGAACGGAAGATTCCTGCTGGGCGCGAAGCTGACGCGGCGGCAGGCCCTGCTTGATCCCAAGACGCTCACCTGGCTGCCCGTGCAATCCGACGGCAAGGCCGACCACAATGCCGAGGAAGGCTGGACGCTGATGCCTGACGGCTCGATCCTGACGGTGGACGTATACAACGCCCCGCACTCGGAGCGGTATCTGCCATCCTCCACCGGCCTGACGGGCGAATGGATCAGCGACGGCAGCACGGTCGCGAACCTCAAGTTCACCTGGACGACCGGCCCCGACGCGCACAAGATACCGTTCAAGCACGACGGCCACACGTATTACTACAAGCCGGCGGGCGAGATCGGCCCGGCGCTCCTGCGCCCGGACGGAACCGTGTTCGCGACGGGCGCCATCAACACCGTGCCGGTGAAGGCCCCCGAAGGCCATACCGCGATCTATCACCCGGGCCGCCGGGCGACCGATCCCGGCACCTGGGTTCCGGGGCCGGATTTCCAATCCGGCGATGATGCGGGCGACGAATACGCGGTGCTGCTGCCGAACGGCAACGTGCTGGTGGAGGCGAACACCAACGGCATCGACGAGAGCGCGGACACGCGGGCACGGCGCCTGGAGCATCTGATGCAGACCCACACGCCCATGTCGGCCAGCATCAGGCTGCACACGGCCGCAGCGGTCAGTCCGCAGCCTGCCGCGTGCGGCGGCAACCCGGTGCAGATCTATCACCTCTACGAGTTCGACGGCACGAACTTCCCGCTGGAACCGGTCGATGTGCAGACCTGCGGCAACTCGCTCAACCTGCTCGGACTGCCATCTGGCGAGACGATCGTGGGCGGCGTCGGCCTCTACACCTCGGCCACCGGCAACCCAGCACCGGACTGGGCGCCGGTCGTCACGACCTTCCCGGCGACGATCTCCGCAGGCGGGCTCTACAAGATTTCCGGCAAGCGATTCAGCGGACTGTCGCAGGCCAATGCGTTCGGCGACGAATTCGCGGCCCCCACCAACTATCCGCTGGTGCGGGTGACGAACGATGCCACGGGCCACGTCTTTTACTGCCGCACGCATGACTGGACGAGTTCGGGCGTTGCGACCGGAAGCAAGATCGTGACGACGTCGTTCGATGTGCCGGACACGGTCGAATCCGGCCCCGGCGTTCTCGAGGTGGTGGCCAACGGCATCCCCTCGCGGTCCGTACGCGTGACCGTGAGATAGCGTCGCTCTGATTAAACGCGGGAAGGCCCGGGTTTCGGCCCTGGCCTTTCTCCAGCCTAGCCTGCCGAAATGATCACCTGCGCGTACGCATACGGATACTCGTCGGTCAGCGTCACGTCCATCCGCGCGGTGCGACCTTCGCGGCAGTATCGCCGCCAGTCGCGCCGCGGCACCGCCGGTCAGCGCCAGCGTCGGCTGGCCACCCGGCCGGTTGACCACGCCGATGCAGGAATGGAACACGCCCTGCGAAAACCCGGTGCCCAGCGCCTTCGCGCACGCCTCCTTCGCGGCGAAACGCTTGGCGTAGGTGCCGGTGCGGTTTGTGCCGCTGCGCCGCTCGGCGCGGGCGCGTTCGGTTTCGGTGAACACGCGGCTCAGGAACTTCTCGCCGTAGCGCTCCATCACCGCCTCGATGCGGCGGATGTCGCAGATGTCGGAGCCGAGGCCGATGATCACCCGCGCGCCCGTTCCACCTGGCGGATGCCGCTCGCGGCGCGCAGGCCGGCGATCACCGTGCTCAGATGCCGCAGGTCGCGAACCTCGACATCCACCAGCACCTCGAAGAAATCGGCCTGGCGATGCAGGGTGCGCAGGTTGGACACGGCGCCCTCATGCTTGCTGATCGCATTGGCGATCGCCGCCAGGGCCCCCGGCTCGTTGTCGGCGATGACGCTGACGCGCCCGACATGGCCCGGCGTGCCGCGCTCGCCCGCCACCTTGCCGCGCGGGGCGGTGGCGCTGGTGTCCCAGTCCACCTCGGTAAACCGCTCCGGCTGCGAGGCGAAGCTCTCCAGCGTCGGGCAGTCGCGGGTGTGGATGGTGACACCCTTGCCATTGGTGATGATGCCGACGATGCGATCGCCCTGCAGCGGATGGCAGCAGCCGGCGAAATGGATCGGCACGCCCGGCACCAGCCCGGTGATCGGCAGATCGGTGCCGTTGCTGGTAGCCGGTCGCGAGACCGGACGGGTGAGATTGGGCAGCAGCCGCGGCGCGCGCGGCGCGCCGCAATTCGGGATAGGCGGCACCCACCACCTCGCGCGACGTCAGATTGCCGTTGCCGACCGCGACGTACAGATCGGGCAGCGACGCCTGCTTCAGCGCCTTCAGCACCGGCTCCAGCGTCCGCTCCGAGCCGTCCACGCCTTCCTGGCGGAACGCCTTGGCGAGGGTGGCGCGGCCGGAATCCAGATGCAGCTGGCGCTGCTGCGCCTGCACCCAGCGGCGGATGCGCGCGCGCGCCTTGCCGGTGACGACGAAGCGCTCCCATTGCGGCGACGGCGTGCCGCCGCGGCTGGTCATGATCTCGACCTGATCGCCGTTCTGCAATTCGTAGCGCAGCGGCATCAGCCGGCCGTTGACCTTGGCACCGACGCAGGTGTCGCCGACCTGGCTATGCACGGCGTAGGCGAAATCGACCGTGGTGGCGCCGCGCGGCAACTGGATCAGCTGCCCCTTCGGCGTGAAGCAGAACACCTGGTCCTGATAAAGTTCCAGCTTGGTATTGGTCAGGAACTCGTCGGGACTCGAGTTCTCCAGGATCTCCAGCAGATCCTGCACCCAGGGGAAACGCTGCGCCGCGGCCGCACCGCTGCCGTTCTCCTTGTACGACCAGTGCGCGGCCAGGCCGTTCTCGGCCACGTCCTGCATGTCGGGCGTGCGGATCTGCACCTCGATCTTCTGGTTGCGCGGCTCGCGCAGGGTGACGCCGGTGTGCAGGCTCTGATAGCCGTTCGATTTTGGCGTCGAGATGTAGTCCTTGAACCTCCCGGCGATCACCGGAAAGGCGGCGTGGACCGCACCCAGCGCCATGTAGCAGGCCTCGCGCGTGGGCACGAGGATGCGGAACGCCATGATGTCGGAGAGCTGCTCGAATTGCACGTTGCGGCGCTGCATCTTCTCCCAGATCGAGTAGGGCGATTTCTCGCGCCCGGAGACCTCGTCCACCGGCACGCCGAACTCGGTGCAGACACGCGCGAGGTCGCGCTTCACCTCGTCGATCACATCGGCTCCCTGGCCGCGCAGGAAGTTGAGTCGCGCCTGGATGGTGTCGAACGCCTCCGGCTCAAGCTGGGCGAAGGCCAGCGTCTGCAACTCGGTCTTGACCGCGTCCATGCCGATGCGCTCGGCCAGCGGCGCGTAGATCTCCATCGTCTCGCGGGCGATGCGCCGCCGCCGCTCCGGATCGGTGACGAAATGCAGCGTGCGCATGTTGTGCAGGCGGTCGGCGAGCTTGACCAGCAGCACGCGGATGTCGCGGCTCATCGCCAGCACCAGCTTGCGGAAATTCTCCGCCTGCTTGGTGCGGTCGGATTGCAGTTCGAGCTGGGTCAGCTTGGTGACACCATCGACCAGCCCGGCCACTTCGGAGCCGAACTGGCGCGACAGCTCCGGCAGACGCAGCCCGGTATCCTCGACGGTGTCGTGCAGCAGGGCGGTGGCGATGCTGGCCACGTCCAGACGGTAGCCGGCGAGGATGGCGGCCACCGCCAGCGGATGCGTGATGTAGGGCTCGCCGTTGTCGCGCTTCTGCTCGCGATGCGCCTCGGCGGCGGTGGCGAAGGCCTGCTCGATCACCGACGTATCGGCCTTCGCGTCCTGCGCGCGCATGGACGCGATCAGGTCATCGAGGCTGCTGACGACGCCGGGCCGCGTCGGCGGACGGCGCCCCGGATCCGTTGCCACGGGATTGGCCGCGACCGCCCCGGACGTGCCTTCGGGCAGGAGAAGCGGTGCCGCCCGGAACGCCTCGGCCGGACCGCCTGTCATGGGTGCCTAGCGGCGGAGGCGGCCGCCGAGCTCCGCCTCGATGGCGGCCTCCATGTCTTCGGGCGGCATGTCCTCGCCCTCGACCGGCAGGCTGGCGGCTTCTTCCTCGGCCGAGATGTCCTGCAGGCCGAAGATGTTCTGGTCGGTGGGGATCAGGTCCATCACCTCCTCGTCGGCCGGCTCCGGCTCCGGGGCACGCGACAGGGACTTCATCAGATCGACGCGCAGGCGCTCGACGGTCAGCGTGCCATCGGCGATTTCGCGCAGCGCCACCACCGGGTTCTTGTCGTCGTCGCGGTCCAGCGTGATCTCCTCGCCGCGGCTCAGGTTGCGGGCGCGCTGGGCGGCCAGCAGCACCAACTCGAAGCGGTTGGGAACCTTGTCAACGCAGTCCTCGACGGTCACACGCGCCATGCGGCCCTACTCCAACCCGGTCAAATGCGAGATGAACCGCCAAGATAGCGACGGGGACGCGCCACGGCAAGGCTTTGCTGCATCACAGCAAAGCCACCCCCTGCGGCGGCAGGGCGGCGATCAGGTCGCGGACGGTATGCCGCAGGCGCGGATGTGTCCAGTCCGGGGCCACGTCGGCCAGCGGACAGAGGACGAAGCCGCGCTCGTGCATGCGCGGGTGCGGCAGCACCGGATCGGGGGCATCGCGCACCAGGTCGTCGATGGCGAGGATGTCCAGGTCGAGCGTGCGCGCCGCGTTCGCGGCACCCCGCATCCGGCCATGCTCCGCCTCGATCGCCTGCAACCGACCCAGCAGCCAGGCGGGATCGGCCTGGCCGCCGAGCCGGGCCACACCGTTGATGTAGGGCGGCTGGCCGGAGGGCGGCACCGGCGCGGTCTGGTACCAGCGCGACAACGCCTCCAGAGTCAGGTCCGGCAGGCGGCGCAGCGCGGCCACGGCCGCCTCGCAGGTGGCGAGCGGCGTCTCGCCATGCGGGCCGGGCAGATTGGCGCCGATGGCCACCAGGATCATGGGGCGCACCGCCCGGCGTATTCACCTTTCGGCAACGGCGCGACAGCATTATAGGGTCGCGGCATCGGGGCCGCGTGATCTGGCCCGCATTCGCATCCATCAAAGGGCTGGTCCATGCCGCATTTCCTTGCCGATGAGCGCACCGCCTTGTTCATCGACGGCGCCAATCTGTATTCCGCGTCGCGCAATCTCGGCTTCGATGTCGATTACCGCAACCTCCTTGAATATTTCCGCAGGCAAACCAGGGTGATCCGTGCCTACTACTATGCGGCCGTGCTGGAAACCGAGGAATACTCGCCGTTGAAGCCGCTGACCGACTGGCTGGCCTATAACGGCTACACCCTCGTCACCAAGCCGGCGCGCGAGTTCACCGACGCCACGGGGCGCAGGCGGGTCAAGGGCAACATGGATATCGAGCTTGCAATCGACATGCTGGAATTGTCGGACAAGCTCGATCATGTGGTGCTGTTCAGCGGCGATTCGGATTTCCGCCGGCTGGTCGAGGCGGTGCAGCGGCGCGGCGTGCGGGTCTCCGTCGTCTCATCGGTGCGCACCAGCCCGCCGATGGTGGCCGACGATCTGCGCCGGCAGGCCGACCAGTTCCTGGAACTGGCCGAGATCGCGCCCGAGTTCACCCGCCGCCAGACGGAGCCGCGCCCGCCGCGCGGCGCGCCGCGCGTGACCCCGGCCGAGCCC
Organism: uncultured Pseudomonadota bacterium; assembly: GCA_963838805.1. Lineage (GTDB taxonomy): Bacteria > Pseudomonadota > Alphaproteobacteria > Acetobacterales > Acetobacteraceae > CAVRQM01. Next base: position 486,871 of record CAWISK010000006.1, on the reverse strand, counting down.
TATGCCGACCCGACCGATGCCGCCTGAGGACTCCGCCGTCATGGTCCGGCCGGCGGCGGAGCCAGTGATGGCGCCCCCGCATGACTGCCCCCTCTGTCCGCGGCTGGTCGCCTATCGCGCCGCCAATCGGGCCGCCAATCCCGACTGGTTCAATGGCCCGGTCCCGGGCTTCGGGCCGTTCGATGCGCGGCTGATGGTGGCGGGCATGGCGCCGGGCGTGAAGGGCGCCAACCGCACCGGCCGCCCGTTCACCGGCGATCATGCCGGCATCCTGCTGTATCAGACGCTGATCCGCTTCGGCTTCGCCTCCGGCACCTACCGCGCCGAGCCGGATGACGGCGTCGCCTTGCACGATTGCCGCATCGTCAACGCGGTACGCTGCGTGCCGCCGGCCAATCTGCCCGAGCCCCGCGAGGTTTCGACCTGCAACCAGTTCCTGGCCGCCGAGCTGCAAGCCATGACCAGCCTGCGCATCGTGCTGGCGCTCGGCGTGCTGGCCCATGCGGCGGTGCTGAAAGCCTGCGGCATCCCCCCTGCCCGCGTGCGCTTCAGCCACGGTGCCGTGCATGGGCTGCCGGATGGGCTGCTACTGGCCGACAGCTATCATGTGTCGCGCTACAACACCTCGACCGGCCGGCTCACGCCCGCGATGTTCGAGGCCGTGGTGGCGGATCTGGCCCGACGGCTCGCGGGGCGGGACTGAGCAACGGCGGCTCTTGCCGCATGGCCGGACGGGCGCCCATGATCCGGGCATGACCGACGCGATCAGCATCGAGGCGGAAATCCTCCGGCTTGCCGCTCTGCGTGGGGAAACGGGCTCGATCAGCCCGAACGACGTTGCGCGCGCCCTGCGGCCGGACTGGCAGGCGCTGACCGGCCCTGTCCGTCAAGCCGCGATCCGGCTGGCCCAGGCAGGACGCATCGACATCCTGCGCAAAGGCAAGCCGGTCTCACCCGAGGGGGTGCGCGGCGTGATCCGCCTGCGCATCCGCCCGACGCTGATCGACGTGCCACAGGCAGCGGTGTCGCGGATTTAATGCCGGCGCGGATCGACGCCCGTGCAACGGTCGGGCATGGGACCGGCCGCACCCTTGACCGGAGTTGACGATGCGCGGACTTGGACCGTTCTTCCGCGACGTGTGGCGCCTGGCGCTGCCGTACTACAATTCCGAGGAACGCTGGTTCGCGCGCGGGATGCTGGCGCTGAACCTCGCCATGCGGTTCGTGCTGGTCGGCATGGACGTGGTGTTCAACTACTGGAACCGCGAGTTCTTCAACACGCTGCAGAACAAGGACTGGCGCGGCTTCCTGGAACTGCTGCTGGTCTGGAAGCAGACGCCGAGCGGGTGGCTGCCCGGCTTCATCATCATCGCCGTCATCATCATCAGCCTGTCGATCTGGCGCGTGTATATCGTGCAATGGCTGCAAATCCGCTGGCGCCGCTGGATGACCCGGCGCTTTCTCGACGAGTGGCTGGCCGATCGCGCGTATTATCGCATCAGCCTGGTCGCGGGCGGCGATGCCAAGGGCAAGCGCACCGACAACCCGGACCAGCGCATCGCCGACGATCTGCGCGACTTCATCGGCGATCCCATCATCGGCTCGCGCGGCATCCTGTCGCTCGGCGTCGATCTGCTGGCCAACGTCGTCGAGCTGTTCAGCTTCCTGGTGATTCTGTGGACTCTGTCGGGTTCGGTCACGCTGCTCGGCTTCACCATTCCCGGCTACATGGTCTGGGTGGCGCTGGTTTATTCGATCATCGGCACGGTGCTGACGCATCTGGTCGGCCGCAAGCTGGCCGTGCTCAGCTTCCAGAAGCAGAGGGTCGAGGCGGATTTCCGTTTCGGCCTGATGCGGCTGCGCGAGAACACCGAGAGCGTGGCACTCTACGGCGGCGAGGCTCAGGAGAAGGGCAATCTGCGCAACCGCTTCGCGGCCATCGTCGAGAATTGGTGGCTGCTGATGCGTCGGTTCGTGTACCTGAACGCGCTGACCAGCGGCTATGGGCAGGTCGCCGGCATCTTCCCGATCGTTGTTGCGGCGCCCCGATATTTTTTCGGCAAGATGCCGCTGGGCTTCATCACCCAGGTCGCCGATGCGTTCGGGCAGGTGCAGGGGGCGATGTCGTGGCTGGTCAACAACTACGCCGACCTCGCCACCTGGCGCGCGACCGTCGAGCGTCTTGCCACCTTCCAGCGCGCGATCGAGGCCGCACGCGCCGCCGCGGGCAGCGGCATCACCGCCGAGGGCGAGCTGGGCGACAGCTACGCGCTGCACGATGCCACCATCGCGCTGCCGTCGGGCGAGGTGCTGCTGGCGCATGGCGATCTGCGTCTGGAGCCGGGCCGCTCGGTCGTGATCTCCGGCCGTTCGGGCAGCGGCAAATCGACGCTGTTCCGGGCGTTGGCCGGTATCTGGCCGTTCGGCACAGGCCATGTGCAGCGCGCTCGTGGCCGCGCACTGTTCCTGCCGCAGCGCGCCTATGTGCCGCTGGGTTCGCTGCGCCACGCGCTGACCTACCCGTACGACGAGTTCGCGCACGGGGACGACGAGGTGTGCGCCGCCTTGCAGGATTGCGGGCTGGGCCATCTGGCATCGCGGCTGGACGACGAGGACGATTGGACGCAACGCCTCTCCGGCGGCGAGTTGCAGCGCGTGGCCATCGCCCGCGCGCTGCTGGCGCGCCCGGACTGGCTGTTCCTGGACGAGGCCACCGCCAATCTCGATCCGGAATCCGAGGCGGAGATCTACGAGGTGCTGAAGCGGCGCCTGCCCGCCACCACGATCGTCTCGATCGCGCATCGCCCGGCGGTGGCCAGCCACCACGACCGGCAGTTGCGGTTCGAGCGGCCGCCGGGGCGGCTGGTGGAGGTGGTTCCGGCCGTGGCGGAGTAGGCCGACGACGGGCGTTGAAGGGCTGATAGCGAGCGTTGGCCGGCCGCCGCTCTTGAAGCGGCTGCGTCATCTGTCATATTGCAAGTGACAGATGACAGGAGCATGCATGACCTCTTCGAGTGGCCGCGAATCGCCGCCGAGCGAGGCAGCGGAGCTTTTGCATGTCACGACTCTGCTCGGCGGCACGCGCGTTCTTCGGCACAGGCTGAAGGGCCGCCTCGATGCTCATGAGATGCTGCTTCAGGGTCTGCCTGGCCAAGCCTTGCAGCACCTCATCGCGAGTCTTCGTTGTACTTCCCAAATCCGCCTCGCTCGAAAAGGCGGTGGGAATGAGTCTGCGCACCTTCCAGCGGCATAGCGAGGATCCGGCGAAGCCCCTCAGCCAGGACCAGAGCGGGCGGACCTGGAAATTCGCCGAAATTCTCGCGAAAGCAACGACCGTGTTCGGCTCGCAGAAGGAGGCGGAGCAATGGCTGGAGCAGCCGGCGATCGGCCTGGACCAGCGGCGCCCGATCGACCTTCTGGCAACGCCAGCGGGTGTCGAGATCGTTGAGGACTTCCTCACGCAACTCGAATATGGCGTGTACGTGTGACGCCGCTTCCGCCGCCTCTGGGCGGCAGCGATTTGGTGGCATGGCGGCTCGATCCGGCCATTTTCGGCGAGACCTGGGACAGCGGCGAGGGCGCTTACCGGGTGGGCGGCCGCTGGAACAGCCGGGGCGTGCGTGCGGTCTATTGCTCGATCGATCCGGCCACGGCGATCCTCGAAGTCGCGGTGCACAAGGGCTTCAAGGCGCTGGATACGATCGCGCATGTACTGACAGCGACCACCATCATCGAGCCCTCCAGCGTTCACGTCGTGGACCCGACCGATATCCCCAACCCCGGTTGGCTCCGGCCCGGCATTCCGAGTGCCGGCCAGCAGGCTTTCGGTGATGCCCTGCTCTCCCGGCACAAATTCGTCCTGATTGGCAGCGCGGTCTCGACACATAGCTGGAACCTGATCTTCGTCGGCGCGACGGCAGCCGGGGCCTATATCCTCAGATCGCAGGAGCGGTTCGCGCTGGACACGAGGTTGCACAGTCCGGCACCACGATAAGGCCCCGCCGGTCATGACTGGGCGCGACGGTCAGGGCAGGATGTCAGACCGGGTCCCGGCTGTCCTGACGCGGCGCCCCCCTCACCCCGGCCCTCTCCCCAAGCGGGAGAGGGTGAAGATGCCGGCGACGACCCAAGTTCTCCCTCTCCCATCGGGAGAGCGCCGGGGTGGGGGCGCCGTGGATGGGTCAGTCGGAGCGGTACTTGGTTTCAAACCTAACCGCTGGCAGTAGCAGGCTTTCCCCGCACCGCGGCCAGCACCGCCCGCCCATAGCGCAGCAGCTTCGATGCGCCGACGCCCTTCACCTGCCCCAGCTCGTCCAGGCTGGCCGGCCGAATCGCCGCGATGTCGCGCAGCACGCTGTCGTGGAAAATCACGTACGGCGGCACGTGCTGCGTCTTGGCCTCCGCGGCACGCCATGCGCGCAGCGCCTCGAACGCCGGCCCTCCCTCTGCCGCCGCCGCCGCCGGCACATTGGCCCGCGCGCGCGCGGCGAGCGCGGGCGCTGCCGCCTCCTCACGCAGCATCAGCCGCTGCTCGCCGCGCAGGATGCCGCGCGCGCGGTCGGCCACGACCGACAAGGTCGCGTATTGCCCGCCCTCCACCTCCAGCGCGCCGTGCGCCACCAAGCTGCCGCGCCACGCCGCGCCAGAAGCCGCGCGTGCGGTCGCGGCCGACGCCGAAGGTCGGCAGCTTGTCGTGCCCCCATTGCACGACCGCCGCCGTAGCCTCGCCCAGCAGCACCGAAATGACGTGCAGCGCCCCGAAGCGCTGGCCGGTGCGCACCACGGCGGAGAGCAGTTTCTGCGCCTCGATCGTGCCGTCGAACACGCGCGCGGGGCTCGCGCAATTGTCGCAATGGCCGCACGACTCGGCCAGTTCCTCCCCGAAACAGGCGAGCAGTGCCCGGGTGCGGCAGCCGGCGGTCTCGGTCAGCACGATCATCGCCTCCAGCCGCTGGCGCATCACCTGCTTCTGCGCCTCGGGAGCGGCGGACTGACCGAGAAAATGCCGGGCGCGGGCAATGTCCTCGCCGCCGTACAGCAGCAGCGTGTCCGCCATCTCGCCGTCGCGCCCGGCGCGGCCGATCTGCTGATAGAACGCCTCGGGACTGTCGGGCATGTCGAGATGCACGACGAAGCGCACGTCCGGCCGGTCGATGCCCATGCCGAAGGCGATGGTGGCCACCACCACCACCGGCTCGCCCGAGCGAAACCGCTCCGCCGCCGCGCGCTTGGTGTCGGGCGGCAGGCCGGCGTGGAAGGCGACGGCCGGCACGCCCTTATCGGCCAGCTTCTCCGCCACCCGCTCGGTCTTGGCGCGGCTTCCGCAATAGACGATGCCGGCGGCACCCGGATGGCGGCGGATGGTGGCCAGCAATTGCGCGGTCTCGCCCTCCTTCGGTGCCGCGGCGATGCGTAGATTGGGCCGGTGAAAACTGGCCGCGAACACCGTGGCATCCTGCATCCGCAGGGCCGCGAGAATGTCGTCTCGGGTGCGCGCATCCGCGGTCGCGGTGAGTGCCATGCGCGGCACGCCCGGGAAATCCTCGGCCAATCCGGCCAGCATCCGGTAGTCCGGGCGGAATTCGTGCCCCCATTGGCTGACGCAATGCGCCTCGTCGATCGCCAGCAGGGCGATGCGCCGGCGTTGCAGCCGTTCCAGCGTGCCGGGGCTGAGCAGCCGCTCGGGCGAGACGTAGAGCAGGTCGAGTTCGCCCGCGTCCAGCCTGCGGCCGATCGCGCGGTGCTCGTCCGGCTCCAGGTCCGAGTGCAATGCTGCAGCGGCCACGCCGAGCTGGCGCAGTGCGGCCACCTGATCGTCCATCAGCGCAATCAGCGGCGAGATGACGATGGCAGTGCCGGCCCGGCACAGGGCGGGGATCTGATAGCACAGGCTCTTGCCGCCACCGGTCGGCATCAGCACCAGCGCGTCGCCGCCGCCCAGGACGTGCTCGATCACTGCTTCCTGCAAGCCCCGGAAGGCCGGAAAGCCGAACACGCGCGCCAGGACCCCATCGGGCGGTTCGTGCGCGAAGCTGGCCGCCGTGGCCCCTCGCGACACCGGGGCCACGCCGCTGATCGTCAGGTGCCGCCGACCGAGATCGTCACTCGCCGCGCCTCGACCGGATCGAGCTGGTAGGCGGTGGCGCCGTTCGCGGCGAGACGGATGCGGTGGCTGTCGGCGCCGTCCTCCCTGAGTTGGTCGATCACGACCTGCGCGCGGGTGCGCGACAGCAACTGGTTGGCGGCGTTGCTGCCGGTGTCGTTGGCGGCAAAGCCGGTGACGACGATCGGCACGCCCGGATTCCGGCGCGCCTGCTCGGCGGCCTGTGCCACGGCCTTGCGGCCGGCCGCGTCCAGCCCCGCCGACCATTCCTGGAAATACACGGCAAAGCTGACGCCGGCCGCCGCCGGGGTTCCCGGCACGGCATGGGCGCAGGCGCCCATGAACAGCAGCAGCGCGAACGCGGCGAGACGGCGCATCGGTGAGAATCCCATTGGTAGTTGTTCCGCCCTTGGTGCCGGTCCGGCGAGATCGCGTCAATCGTTTCGACCGCCGGCGTTCAGTAGCCTCGTCGCGGATCATACAGATGCGGCGGAGTCTCGCCGCGCTGATCCGCGAGGATCGTGGCCGCCGCCTGCCGTGCCCGGCCCGCGAGCGTGTCGTAGGCCGCACCATGCGCGGTGACGATCACCCGCGGATGGGTCCAGGCCGGATCATCGGCGGGCAACGGCTCGCGCCCGAACACGTCGAGCACGGCGCCGCGCAGCCGGCCGCGATCGAGTGCCGCAAGCAGATCGGCCAGCACGACATGACTGGCGCGGCCGGCATTGACCACCCCCGCGCCTGGCGGCAGCAGGGCCAAGGTCTCGGCGCGCAAGATGGCGCGCGTGGCCGGCGTCTCGGGCAGCAGATTCACCACGATGTCGCTGCGCGCGAGAAACACGGACAAGTCTGCCTCCCCCGCGAAGCTCTCGATTTCGGCCGAAATCTTGCGCGACGCCGACCATCCCGCCACGCGAAAGCCGATCGCCGCCAGCATCTCGGCGGCGCGCCGGCCGAGCTGGCCCATGCCCATGACGCCGACCCGCGTCCCCTGCGCCGTGCGATCCGGCGTGAACTCCTCCCATAGCCGCGCGCGCTGGTTGGCGATGCTGCGCGGCAGGTCGCGCAGCAATGCCAGACAGGCGAGGCAGGCATATTCGCCCATGCGCTGCGCCGTCTCGACACTGACCATGCGCACGATCGGCACGCCCGGCGGCAGGTCCGGGTCGCGCAGGATGTGGCCGACGCCCGCCGCATCGCTCAGGATCAGCCGCAGATTGGGCAGGCGGGCGAGCCGGCCGGGTTCGGGCTCCCAGACCAGCACGTAGTGGACCGCGGCCGAATCGACCTCTGGATCGTCCCACCAGCGTATGTCGAGGCCGGGTGCCGCCTCGCCGATATGGCGGCGCCACTCGGGCATCGCCGCCTCGCCGCCCGACTTGACCAGCAGCACGGGCCGCGTTGTCATCGCGCCTGCATCCGATGCAGCATCCCTTCGCCGACGATTTCCGGGCGCAACCCTACTGGTGGGACGCTGCCGCGCCCAGCGCGGAGGCGTCCCAAGCCCTGCCGGCCGAGGCCGACGTGGCGATCGTGGGCGGCGGTTATGCCGGGTTGTCGGCGGCGCTGACTCTGCGGCGCCTCGGGCGCGAGGTGCTGGTGCTGGATGCCGAGCGGATCGGCTGGGGCGCCTCCTCGCGCAATGGCGGCATGGTCTCGGGCGGGCTGAAGCTGGCCGGCGGCGCCCTGGAGCGGCGGTTCGGAGCGGCCCAGGGACGTGCCATCGCCGATGCCGCGGCCGCGTCGTTCCCCTTCATCGAGGATGTGATCGCGCGCGAGGCGATCGACTGCGATTATGTGCGCTGCGGCCGCTTCGTGCCGGCCTGGACGCCCTCGCATTACGCGGCGCTGGCAGGCAAGGCGGCGTATATCGCCGAAGTCACCGGCCTGCCGACGCGCATGGTGCCGCGCGAGCGCCAGCGCGAGGAGCTGGGGTCCGACCACTATCACGGCGGCATGGTGGCAGAGGCCACCGGATCGCTGCATCCCGGCAAATACCTGCGTGGCCTTGCCGACGCCGCGCGCCGTGCCGGTGCCGTGCTGGCCAGCGGCGCGCGCGTGCGGACGATCACCCGCGACGGCGCGGGTTTCGCCGTTCGCACCGATTCGGGGTCACTTCGGGCGGCACGCGTGCTGGTGGCGACCAACGGCTATTCCTGGCGCCCGGAGGGTGCTGCCCTGCCCTGGCTGGCGCGGCGCCTGATCCCCGTTGCCAGCTACATCATCGCCACCGAGCCAATCGGCGCCGAACGGGTGCGGGCGCTGTTTCCCACGTTGCGCATGATCGCCGATACCAAGCGCGTGCTGAACTACTTCCGGCCCAGTCCGGATTTCACGCGAGTCCTGTGGGGTGGCCGCGCCAGCTTCCGCGTATCGGCCAGCGCGCCGGAGGCGGCGGCGCCGATCCTGTGGCGGACGATGACCGAAGTGTTCCCGGAGCTGCGCGAGACGCGCATCACCCACGCCTGGACCGGCAATGTCGCCTTCACCTTCGACGGCCTGCCGCATATAGGCCGGCAAGATGGCGTGAACTATGCGGCGGGCTGCCAGGGATCGGGGGTGGCGATGGCGACCTGGCTCGGGCATCAGGCGGCGCTGTCGATTGCGGGACAGGTGAACGCGCCGTTTGCGCTGGATGCGCGGCACTTCCCGACCCTGCCGGGGTATTCGGGCCGCCCGTGGTTCCTGCCCTTCGTGGGCGAATGGATGCGCTGGCGCGACCGCATCGACCGGGCGACAGGATGAGCAGCGCCGGTCTGTTCTGGCGTCGGGGCTTTCGCGCCCTACCGCTTCCCCGCCGCCGGATTGCGCATCGCGACGTCCGCGACCCCAAGGCTGTCGCGCAGCCGCAACCCGCGCACATCGCGCGAGGCCACGACCGAGGACAGCGGCGCCCGTGTCGCGCGCAGGCGTTCGATATCGACGCCCTCGACGTCGAACATCCAGAAGGCCGGCCGCGCGTCGGGCGAGTCGCAGGCGATCTCGATATGGCTGAACTCGAGATTGCGGGCGTGGCGGATGAAGAAGCCCTGCGCCGGCAGCAGGCCGAAGCGTCCTGGATCCGGATAGGTGGCGACCAGCTCCGGCGGCTCCAATGCGGCCATCGCTTGCGTGCCGCCGCCCTTCTGCAACACATAGACGTCGCTGATCTTGATGTCCTCGACGAGATGGCCGGGCACGCCGCTGATGATCGAGGGCATGGCACTGCGCGGCGCCTCGCACACCATGTCGCTCACGATGACGCGGCGCAGCACACCGGGCGTGGTTCCCTTCGGCCCGCGCAACCGGGCGCCGAGGCGCAGGAACAGCGGCGAATTGCGCAGGTCGCGCATGGTGACGCCGGTGATCGTCACATCCTCCAGCACGCCGCCATCCACCGTTTCGAGTGCTACGCCGCGGCAGCTCTGGAAGGTGCAGTTGGCGATCGTGATGTTGCGGAACCCGCCATTCGATTCGGTGCCGAGCTTGATGCGCCCGGTCCGCTGGCCGGGATCGGCTGTGGCCTCGTGGCCGATGGACTGGAAGCGACCGTCGAGCAGCGTGCCCAGCAGGTAGTCGCCGAACAGGGCGCAATCGCTGATGGTCACGTTCTCGGTGATCCGCGCCTCGCCCAGCGCCAGCGAGCTTTTCAGGCAGATGCCGTCATCCCACGGCGAGTTCACCGAGCAATTGGCGATGCGCACGTTGCGGCAGCAATCGATGTCCATGCCGTCGCGATTGGTGTCGATCTTCACATTGTCGATGGTGAGATTGTCCACCCCGGTCGCGAGGATCGCGAAATGCCCGCCGGCCAGGATCGAGATGTCGCGCAGCGTCACGTTGTAGCAGTTCTTCAGCGCGATCGCCTTGTTGCCGATGCCGGGCAGGTTCGCGTCCGGCCGCTCCGGCTCGTCGCGCTCGCGCACCAGTCCGCGCCCCCAGATGCGGCCCGGACCCAGGATCGCCACATCGTGCAGCCCCTCGCCCCAGATCAGGCTGTTGTGCCAGTGGCTATGGCCGAAATCCTGATAGGCGTCCCAGGGCACGTTGGGCTCGGCCGGGTCGTAGCCGGCGGTGGCGCTGCCCTGCTCCGGCGGGTCCGCCGCCAGGATGGTGGCGCCCGGCTCCAGATACAGGGTGACGAAGCTCTTTAGCCGGATCGAGAAGCAGGCATAGGTGCCGGGTGGGAAGCGCACCGTGCCGCCCCCGGCGCGCGCGGCCGCCTCGATCGCCTGGTTCACCGCCTTGGTGTCGATGGCCCGGCCGTCGCCTACCGCCCCGAAGCCGCGCACGTCGAGAGCCGAACCGGCCCATGCCGACGGAATGCCCCCGTCGCACAGGCTGGCACCCAGAAGCATCAACAGGTTTCGACGATGTAGCGGCACGCCGAGCCTTCTACCTTGCTGCGGCCTATATAGCCCGTTGCGCCCTGCTTTCAGGTTAAGGTTCCGTCGTCTCCCAGCTTTCCACGCCCTCCTGCGTGAAATGCACCCCGCTCGCCACGCCACCCGCCTCGTTCAGCCCGTGGATCAGCGCCATCCGGCGCTGCGGCGGCACGATGAACATGACGAAGCCGCCACCGCCGGCACCCGACACTTTCCCGGCGAGCGCGCCGTGTGCCAGCGCCGTCTCGTGCAGCGCCTCGATATGCGGGCTGCTGACCAGGCGGGCGGTGCGCTTCTTGGCCGTCCAGGAGCGGTCGAGGATCTCCGCCATGTGCCGGATCTCGCCGCGCAGCAGCGCCTGCTTCATCTCGACCGCGTCGGCCTTGAGCTGGTGCAGGCCGGCCATCGCGTCGGCGCCGTGCGCCTCCATTCGCCGCTGCTGCTCCTCGATGATCTGCCCGCTCTGGCGCGAGACGCCGGAGAAGCAGGTGACGAGCGAAGTCTCCAGCTCGTTGACGAAGCCCCGGGGCACGCGCAGCGGGTTCACGATCACACGGTCGTTCGCCAGGAACTCGATGAAGTTGGCGCCGCCGAACGCCGCGGCGTACTGGTCCTGCTTGCCGCCGGCCAAGGCCAGGTCGATGCGCTCGATCTCGAACGCGAGGTGCGCCACGTCGTACAGCCCGAGCGGCAGCGCGAGCCAGGTGCGGAACGCCTCGACCAGCGCCACCACCAGCGCCGATGACGACCCCAGCCCCGAACCGGCCGGCGCATCGACATAGGTGGTCACTTGCAGCGGCGGCATCGCGCCGCCGGCGAACTGGCCGAGCATCCGCCGGTAGACCCCGGCATGGATGGCGAGCTTGGCCGTTCGCAGCCCGTCCGCGTCGGCGGCGATGGCTTTCCTCCACAAGCAGGTCGCGCGCGACGAACCGGACCTGCTGATCGGGCGACGGCTCGATGAAGGCATAGGCATAGCGGTCGATCGTGCTGTTCAGCACCGCCCCGCCATACTCGTCGCAATACGGGCTGAGGTCGGTGCCGCCGCCAGCAAGCCCCAGGCGCAGCGGTGCCCGCGCGCGCACGACGCGGCGGGTCATGCGACCGCCCGCAGCACGAAATTATGCGATCCGAGATAGCCGAGTTCGCGGCTCCAGCAGCGCAGCATCTCGGCGTGCGACCAGCCTTCCTCGCGCAGTGCCGCGAGGATGTCCCAGCCGATCGCATGCAGCTCGACCGGCGCCAGGCGGTGCCCGGCCGCGCGCGGCGGCCGGCTGGCGGTGACGGACGCGCGTTCGCGGAACGGGAACGTGGCGAGCAGAGAGGCGCCGGGGGCCGCGACGCGCCGCAACTCGGCGAGCACCGAGCGGATGGATGGGGAGCGGTGCAGGCAATCGGCGGCGATGATGACGTGCGCGGCTGCATCCGGTGCCGCGAGCGAGGGGCCGGGGCTGATGTCCGGCACGGCGACGGCCTCGCCCGCCAGTGCCGCCAATCGGCGATGCACCGGGACGGGCGGCCCGAACAGCAGCACTCGGGACCAGGCGCGCAGCCCGGCCGACGCCTCGGCGGCGTGCAGCAGCGCCCGTGCCCAGCCCGGGAGACGGTCCTCGCAATCGCAGCTCTGCTCGTTCGGCCAGTCGGGCACGCGCAGCCCGCCTTCGACCAGCCGCCCGGTCTCGGTGCGAGAGGTCAATGTGGTGGGACGCAGGCACGGGCCGCAGGTCCCCTGCTGACGCAGCACCGGCTCGGCGGTCGCGAGCGCCGCCTCGATGCGCGCCTGACGGGCGAGGCGCGCGTCGTCGCGATGATCGCGAGCCTCGAACTCCGCCTGCGAGATGAAGCTCTCCGCCGGGAAGCGGACGTGCAGGCCGGCATCGAAGGGGGCGTCGTCGAACATGCAACCGATCTTGTAGAGGATTGTGCCTCGACCCGGCTACCGGCCGGGCGGCGGCCAGGATTCGTCGAGCACCACGCAGGCGGCCTTGTCGCGCATCAGCCTGGCCAGCAGCGAGGCCGGCGTATCGGCTTCGGCGACCGCGCCGCGCCGGACCGCGAGCGCCACGCCGGTCGGCGAAATCAGGCGCAGCCTCGCCAGTCCCTCGGTTCCGGTCCGTGGCGCCGTTGCCAGCATGATCGCGTCGGTGTCGAGCCGCGCCAGCAACCACGGCAGGGCCGCCCCGCCCGCATCCCCGCTCAGCAACAGCAGCCAGTCCCCGCGCGCCAGCCCGGCGATCAGGGTGAGGCGTTCGGATAGCGATGCAGCGGGGGCGGGCAGCAGATGCAGGCCGGCGACCAGGCTCGGCAGCAGCGTCGTTCGCGCATCCACTCCCGGATCGACCAGGAGAACCTCCGCGTCGATCGCGAACGTCGCCGGGGCCAGGGCGCGCAGGCGGGTCAGCAGCGCGGGTGCTTCCATGTCGGCCAACAGCACGAGCGTTGCGCGCGGCGCGGCAGGCCGGGCCAGCGCCACGCTGCCCGCCCCGGCCAGCAGGCGGCGCGCGGCGGCAATATCGGCGCCGTTCCGGGCGGTGCGCGCCGGCAATATCGTCGCCAGCGTGCCGCAGGCCGCGCGCAGCCGTGCAGCCCGGGAGAGCGGCGTCGGCCCTCGGGCGGCAAGCCGCTCCGAGAGCACCCCAAGCGCCTGCTGCACCGCGATGATTTCGGGCGCCGCCGCCTCCGGCTCCGCGGGCGGGACCAGGCGCCGGCCGAACACCACACGGCTCCCGCGCTCGCGCGCGGACAGCAGCACCGCTCGGTCGCGGTCGAGCGCGTCCGGCGACAGCGTGAGGCGAAATCCGTGCTGCGTGTCGGTCATGCCATGCACCGACAGATCGGGGCGCGGCAGCGAGGCCTCGCCGCTCGCCACGATGCGGTCGTCGGCCAGGAGATCGAAGCGCAGCCGCGCATCCGGACGGGACGGCGCCCAGCACCAGCCATCCACCGCTCGGTCCGGATGGAGCTGCACGTCGCCCACCACATGTTCGTACCGCATGGCGCCTTGTAGGCGCGTCGGCCGGGGCGGCGCTATGAGGGGCTGGCGAGCACGCCGAGACGGGACGGACGCATGGCGGCAGGGGATGCGCGGCAGGGGATGCGCGGGGAGGGAGCGCGAATGAACGACACGCGAGACATGCGCCGCCGCGCCGCAGCACTGGCCGGGCGGCTGGTCGCGGCCGACGAACGGCTGATGCGGATAGAAGACGACGTGGCGGATCTGCGCGCGCGGCTGGAGGGGCGTCCGGGCCATCACGCAACCGCCGGCGCCTCGTTCGAGCCGACCTCGGTCATGCATGACTGGGTGCTGGCGGACGAGCCCGGCACCGACCCGGCCACTCTCACCGCCTACCAGCATCGGGTGGACGATCCGGCGCTGCTCGCGGCGCGGGAAGGCGATGCGTTCCTGCGCCGCTACGGACTGATCGGCCGCGCGCCGCAATTCGCCGCGTGCGCCGATGCGCTGCGCGGCCGCGAGGCCACGCTGAGCGCGGCGGCGGACGGTGCGCCCGATGTGTCGATCATCATTCCGGTGCATGGGCAGCTCGGCTGGACGCTCAACTGCCTCGACGCCCTGCTCGCGCACGAGAGCCGCGCGAGTGCGGAAATCCTGGTGATCGACGACGCCTCGCCAAACTCCACGGGCGAGCACCTGCCGGCCCTGGCCGCGGCAATGCCGGTACTGCGCTACGAGCGGCTGGAGCGGAACCTGGGTTTCCTCCGCGCCTGCAACCATGCCGCTGCCATCGGGCGGGGGCGGCTGCTGGTGCTGCTGAACAACGATACCCGCGTTGTGGCGGGTTGGCTGGACGCGCTGGTGGACAGTTTCGCGCTGTTTCCCGCCGCCGGTCTCGTGGGGTCGAAGCTGCTCTATCCGGATGGCAGCTTGCAGGAGGCGGGCGGCATCATCTGGCGCGACGGCTCGGCATGGAATTACGGTCGCGGGGACGACCCGAACCGGCCGCACTATTCGCACGCGCGGCAGGTCGATTACGTTTCCGGCGCATCGGTGGCCGTGCCGGCCGCACTCTGGCAGGAACTGGGCGGCTTTGACGCGCGCTATTCGCCGGCCTATGGCGAGGACGCCGATCTGGCGCTGCGCATCCGTGCGAGCGGCCGCGAAATCTGGCTGCAACCGCAGTCGCGCGTGGTCCACTACGAGGGCAAGACTTCCGGCACCGACCTCGGCCAGGGCGTCAAGGCACATCAGGTCGCCAACGAGAAAAAACTGTTCCTGCGCTGGCATCGCGATCTGGCGGCACACCGGCGCAACGGCGAGGCTCCGTATCTGGAGCGCGAGCGCGGCGTGCTGCGCCGCGCGCTGGTGATCGACGCCACCAACCCCACGCCAAATCAGGATGCCGGCTCCGTCACGACCACGCTCACGCTGCATCTGTTCCGGTCGCTGGGCTACAAGGTGCATTTCGTGCCGCAGGACAATTTTCTGTTCGAGAGGCAGCACACCGAGGCGTTGCTGCGTACCGGCATCGAGTGTGTCTATGCGCCGTACGACACCAATTTCGCGGACTACATCGCGCGCATGGGAAAGCTGTTCGACGTGGTGCTGGTCTATCGCGCCGGCATCCTCGATCGCGTGCTGGGTGATCTGCGCCGCCATGCGCCGCAGGCGGCGTTGCTGTTCCACGCGATGGACCTCCATTTCCTGCGCATGGAGCGCGCGGCGGCGCTGGACGGCGACGCCGGGCAGGTATCGGCGGCGGCCGCCATGCGCAAGCGCGAGTTGCGGCTGATCGGCGAAGTGGATTGCACCATCACCCATTCGACCTACGAGCAGCAGCTTCTGGCGACCCTGGCGCCGCAGGCGAAGGTGCTGGTCTGGCCGTTCATGTTCGAATTCCACGGCACCCGGGTCGGCTTCGCGCCGCGCCGCGATTTCTGCTTTCTTGGCGGCTATCGCCATCCGCCCAATGTCGATGCAGCGATGTTCCTCGTGCGCGACGTGCTGCCCATCATCCATCGTTCGCTGCCCGACGCGCGCATCATCCTTGCCGGTGCCAATCCTGGCCCGGAAGTGCAATCACTGGCCGGACCGCTTGTCGAGGTCACGGGCATGATCGACGATTTGCGGGATGTGTTCGACCGGGCGCGGGTGTTCGCCTGCGCCATCCGCGTCGGTGCCGGCACCAAGGGCAAGATCTCGACGGCAATGGCGTACGGGCTGCCGGTCGTCTCGACCCCGTGCGGGGCCGAGGGCATGGACCTGATCGACGGACATGACGTGCTGATCGGCGAAAGCGCGGAGGCGTTCGCGCAAGCCTGTCTGCGCCTGCACGACGACGCCGTGCTCTGGCAGCGCCTGTCCGAAGCGGGACAGGCACTGGTACGCGAGAAGCATTCGCCGGCGGCGGGACGACGCACGCTGGAGCAGGCGATCGAGACGGCGCTCGCGCATCGGCTCGGCATCGCGCCATCCTGACGGATCGCTACCGGAACGGCAGATCCAGGCTCGCCAGTAGCCGCCGATAGATGGTGGTCGCGGCCTCCGGCGAATAAAGTGCCCGGACCCGCTCCACCGCGCGCCGCGACAGCGTGCTCCATGCGGCGGGGTCGTCGTGCAAATGGGCGATGGCGCGCGCGAAGGCATCCGGGGCGCGGGCGACAGCGACGCCGTCGCCGTCCTCCAATCCAGTCCCCTCGACAGCGACCGGCGTGGCGACGACCGGCACGCCATGCGACAGGCTCGTCGCCACCTTCCCCTTGAATCCCGCGCCGTAGCGCAGCGGCGCCAGCGACAGCCGCACCCGGTCCAACACTGCGCCCAGATCGCGCACCCAGCCATGCACCACGATGTCGGGGCCGGCGAGGCCCGCGATCTCCGGCGGCGGATCGGCGCCCACGACATGCAGCACCAGCCCGGGCCGCAGGCGGCGCAGCACGGGCAGGATCGCTTCCGCGTACCAGCGCACCGCATCGACGTTCGGACGGTGCGCGAAGCCGCCCATGAACAGCAGCCCATCGCGCGCGCCGAAATCCGGGCCGGACGGCGCCGGCTCGGCGATCCAGCGCAGCACATGCAGCTTGGCGGGGTCTGTCTCCGCGGCCAGCAGCGCCTGCTCGTGATCGCTCAGCAGCAACGTGGCGTCCGCCGCGCGGACGCACGCCAACTCGCTTGCCCGCCGCTTGCGCCGCAGCGGCGCGTCGCGCCGGTTGCCCAGCAGCGCGGCTTCGCGCGCCTCCCGCAAGAAATGCAGATCGGCCGGCGCGAACAGCAGCTTGGCACGCGGTGCGAGTTCGCGCACCGCCGGCCCGAGTGCGGCGGCGTTGCCGAAGCGGACGATCTGCACGAGGTCGAGCTCCGGCCCATGGTCGCGCAGATATTGCGCGACCGACGGATGCTGCGGCGGGAGCGCCACCTCGACGCCCAACCGCTCCAGCGCCTGCCGGTCGGTATCGGCGACGGCCACACCGCTGGCAGGGGCGAAGGTCACGCGCCAGCCCAGCCGGCGCAGCACCCGCATCTGCGCGAGCGTGATCACCGAGCCGGCATCGCGATCGGGGCGGGGCACCGTGTCGTCCACGACCAGAGCGTGCCCCACGAACGCCGGCCGCCCGCTCGCCATGCCATCGGTCTCATCGAGCAGGGCGAGGCGTAGCCGCCGCGCATCCTCCCCGGCCCCGGTGAGGTCCGGCACGGTGCTGCCCGGGTCGGCCTCCAGCCCGTTCCAGAACGCCGCCGAAGCGGGCTGCACCAGTACCGCGGCACCGGACGCGCGCAGCCGCGCGCATGCCGCGATGACCGCATGGGTCAGATCGGAATAGGCCGGATCGAATCCGTCCTGTTCCAGCAGCCGGTCGCGGCGCGCGCCGAGCGCCAGTGCCGCAACCGCACCGACCGGGTGCAGGAAGCGATGCTCGCTGCGATCCGCCTCGGCGAACTGCGCCGGGTCGCGCAGGATGGCGCCCTGGCCGATCGCGAATCCGCCATGCTGCACCAGCCCGTCGGCGCGCAGCACAAGGCTGCCGACGACGGCCGCATCCGGTTCGTGCTCGAACGTCGCTTGCAGCGTCTCCAGCCACGCCGGGGCGACGCCCGCGCGCGGATCGACGAACGCCACCAGGTTCGCGCTGCCGCGCCGCATCGCCTCGTTGCATGCGGCCACCAGCCCGCCGGACCCGCAATGCTCGTAGCGCAGGCCACGCACCAGGCTGGGCAGCAATGCCGTTCGCGCATCGGCCTCGCCCGGATCCAGCAGCAGCAGTGCCGCCCGAGAGTCGACCCCGGCCGCGTGCAGCGACGCCAGGCATCGATGCACGACCTCGACTGGTTCGGTCGCCGGCACGATCACCAGTACATCGACCGCCGCCGGCGGCGACCGCAGAACCAGCAACGGCAGCCGAGCCGCCAGTTCGTCCAGGGTCGCACGCAACCCGCCGCCGAGGCCGAAACCGCGCGCCTCCTCCGGCGTGCCCTCGGCGAGTTCGCGAAAGAAGGCGGCGACCGTGCCGAACAGCGCGCGCGCCGCGCGGTCCTCCTCCGCCGGCTGGTCGGCCGACTGGCGTTCGAGCTGGTCCAGCTTGGCACGCAGCAGCCGCACCTGCCGCTCCAGCGAGGCCACTCGCTGCTCGCCCTCCGCGGGCCGGCCGATGCGCAGCACCACCGGCTCGCCCAGCATCCGGCCGGCACCGGTCTCGCGCACGCTGATGCGCAGCGTGCCCCTGCGTGCCAACACCTCGTACGGCAGGGCGTAGGCAAAGCCGTGGCTGCCGTCGCCGATGCCCGCCTGTTGCAGATCGGCGCGCCAATTGCCGGCCTGAGTGGTGCCGACCACCGTCCCGTCCACCAGCACATCCAGGCCCACCCGCCGCGCCGGCCGCTGGGGATCCCAGCACCAGCCGCTGACCCAGCCATCGCGCGTGACCCGGTCCAGATTGCCCGACAGCGGCGGCCGGGCGGTTGCTACGGCCGTTTCGGGCGCGGCCGCGCCGTCCCCCCATGTCATCCGCACCGGCTTGCCGACCAATTGGCCGGTGGCGACGTCGCGCAGCGCGATCTCGGCACGGGCGCCGGGCCGCAACACGCCTTGCGGCAGCCGCAGCAGAAAGCCGTGGTCGCCCTCGCCACGACCGGCCTGGGCCAGATCGGGCCGCGGCCGGTTGCAGGCGGCGCGCGCCACCACATGACCATCGACGGTGATGGCAACCGTGCGATGCAGGAGCGGTGTCGCCGGCGACCAGCACCAGCCCTCCAACGTGCCGTCCGGCTCGATCCGGTCCAGGCTGCCCAGCAGCCGCCCGGCCGCGCGGACCCGCTTCCCGCCTGCCGTGGCCGGCCTCGGCGCGTTCGGTCGGGGAGGTTTCTGGGGAGGCGGCATCGGCGCCGTCATGCCGCGGCCATGCCCCGCCTGTCCAGCAGCCTCGTTACGCAGGCAAGCAGGTCGCCGCCTTCGAACAGCACGCCCTCGATTCCGGCCGCCTTGGCTGCCGCGAGATCGGTCTCGCGATCGCCCAGCATGACGCAGCGTCCAGGGTCGAGCGCCCAGGTGCCGATCAGGTCGCGCAGCATCCCGCCTCCAGGCTTGCGCCAGTCGCTCTCGCGCGCATAGGCGGCGACGCTGGCCTGCGGATGGGTCGGGCAGTAGCGCCAGTCATCGACCGTGCCACCGGCCGCGCGCAGCACCTCGCCCATGTGGGCGTGCAGGGCGTGGACCGCCATCTCGTCGTACAGCCCGCGGGCGACGCCGGACTGGTTGGTGGCCACGAACACGTGCCAGCCGCGATCGCACGCCATTCGCACCGCGCTTGCGGCACCCGGCATCCAGTCCAGCCGCTCGCGCGTGCCGACATGGCCGTGATCCACGTTCAACACCCCGTCGCGATCCAGGATCAGCGCCGGCCGGCCGAGCAGGCGCTGTGGCATCTGCGCCCGGGCGCACGCCAGATCGTCGGGGATGCCGATATCGACGAACCAGCCGTCGCGCGCGGTGCCGCGCAGCAGGCCCGTCTCGGCGAGGCCGGGCAGCACGTCGCGCTCCAGCGAGCAGACCGGCGCGCAGCCAGCGGCCAGCGCGCGAGAGATCACGGCCACGCCGGCGTTGATGAGGCACGGTCCCGCGTGTGCGGCGTCCGGCCGCTCGCGAAACCCCGTGACACGGGCGCCCTCCATCGTCACCACTCCGAATCGTGCGGCATTCTCGACGCTTCGCAGCAGCAGCCGACCCAGGATCTCCGGCGGATCCAGGGCGGCGTCAGCCAGCAGGGCGGCCAGATTGGTGTCGAACAGCGAATCGCCGTTCAGCAGCAGGAATCGGTCGTGCAGGTGCGATTGCGCGCGGTGCAGCGCCCCGCCGGTGCCGGCACGGTGCGGCTCCTCCAGCACCGCGACGCGCAGCGCGCGCGGCAACGACTGCTCCAGCTCCGGGACGGCAGCCCGCACGCGGCTTGCGAGATGGCCGGCCAGCAGCAGCACCTCCTCCACGCCGTAGCGGCAGAGTTCGCGCAGCAGCCAGGCGAGGTGCGGCCGGTCCCCCACCGGCAGCAGCGGCTTCGGCGTATCCGCCGCGAGCGCGCCCAGCCGGGTGCCGAGGCCGCCCACCAGCACCGCCGCCTGCTTCACGGTGGCCGGACGGCTCATTCGGGCCGAGGGCAGAGCGCCTGTTCGACCAGCGCGCAGACAACATGGGCGGCCGTGATGTGGATTTGCTGGATCAGCGGGGTCCAGGTCGAGGGCGCGCGCAGCACGATGTCGCACGCCTCGGCCATCGGCCCGGGCTCCGCCCCAGCCAGGCCCATCGTCACCAACCCCCCTGCGCGCGCCGCCGCAAGCGCCGCCAGCACGTTCGGCGAACGGCCGGAGGTGGAGATGCCCAGGAACACGTCGCCGCTGCGACCCAATGCCTGCACCTGCCGCTCGAAGATCCGCGCAAAACCGTAGTCGTTGCCGATCGCGAGCAGCGCCGAGCTATCGGTGGTGAGTGCGATGGCCGGCAGCGGCGCGCGGTCGTACATCAGACGGGAGACGAACTCGCCGGCGATGTGCTGCGAATCGCCGGCGCTGCCGCCATTGCCGGCGACCAGCAGCTTTCCGCCGCCACGCAGACAGTCGCTGATCGTCTCGGCCATCGCGATCAGGGTCGCGCGTTGCGCCGGGTCATCGGCGAAGGCCCGCATGACAGCAGCGGATTGCGCGAGGTAGTCGGCGGCGTATTCGGCGGCGGACATGGCATTCCCTATGATTGGCGTGCCGCGCCTCAGCGGGCGCGAAAGCCGTTATCCACATCGAGGCAGGTGCCGGTGATCCCGCCCGCCTCGTCGCTCAGCAGCCAGCAGATCGCAGCGGCGACCTGATCGGGTTGCAGGAACCGGCCGAGCGGGATGCGCGCCAGCACCGGGCCGGACTTGGCCGGATCGGACCACGCCATCTCGCCCATCGGCGTCAGCGTGACCGAGGGATTGACGCTGTTCACCCGGATGCCGTGCGGCCCGAGTTCGACCGCCGCCACCCGCGTCAGCGCGTCCATCGCCGCCTTGGACGCGCAATAGGCGGCGTGGTCCGGGATGCCGAGATAGGCCGCGTTGCTCGAGACGTTGACCACGGCGCCGGCGGCACCCCGCGCCAGCAGCTCGGACGCGAAAAGCTGCGTCAGGACCAGCGGCGCCTGCGTGTTGACGCGCTGGATGCGCTCGAAAATCTCCGGCGTCGTTTGCAGGAAGGGCACGAGTGCGGTGATCCCGGCATTGTTGACCAGCAGATCGAGCGGCAGCGCCTGACGCACCCGCGCGATGGCACCCGGCAGATCGGCGAGGTCGGCGGCGATCCCCTCGCATCCGGTTTCGGCGCGCAGGCTGTCCAGGTCGGCCTGATCGCGGCTCAGCGCCACCACAAGCGCGCCATGCGCCGCCAGCATCCGCGCCGTGGCACGCCCGATGCCCTTGCCCGCACCCGTCACCAGTACCCGCCTGCCGGAAAAATCCATGTCAGCCTTCCGTGCCTGTTTCATGCAGCATAGTGGCGGCCGGCGAGCCTGCCCACCAGCAGCGCCCCCAATGCGCAGCCCGTCATCGCGCCCGCCACCGCCGGCGAGCCCAGGTGCGGATAGAGTGCCGCCACCACCGCACTGATCGCGGCCCCTGCCGCCATGCTCAGAAACCCGAGCACGGCCGAGGCGGCCCCGGCCAGCGCCGGCAGCGGGTCCAGCGTCGCGTGCGTCATGTTCGGGCCGGCCAGCCCGCGGCACGCCATGACCACCACGAGCACCGGCACCAGTGTCGCGGGGGAGACCGGGGCCAGGCTCACCAGCACCAATGCCGCCAACGACCCTGCCAGCCCGCCACCCAGCCCGAGCAGCAACGGGAGCCGCGGACCCACCCCGCGCGCCGCCAGCCTGCCGTTGATCCAGGCACCGACCAGCAACCCGCCGGAAATGCAGGCGAACAGCCCGCCATAGACAGGGGCGCTGATCCGTGCCTCGCCCATCAGCACCAGCGGCGAGGCGGACACCCAGGCGAACAGCATGGCGAAGCTCAGCGCATTGGCGAGCGCGAAGCCGCCCGCCTGCCGATGCAAGAGCACCCGGCCATAGCCGCGGATCACGCCCACGGGGCGCGCATCCGCGCGATGGGTCTCGCCCATACCCAGCGCGACCACACCCAGCAGCAACAGCCCGAGCACCGCCAGCAGCCCGTAGATGCCGCGCCACCCCGCCACCAGCAGCACCAGGCTGCCGAGCGTCGGCGCGATCATGGGTGCCACCGGCAGCACCGTCGCGACATAGGACAGCTTGCGGCGTGCCGCGGCACCCTCGAACTGGTCGCGCACCACCGCGAACGCCATCACCGTGCCCGCGGCAGCGCCGCAGCCCTGGAACGCGCGCCAGACCAGCAGCGCGTCGATCGAGCCGGCGAAGGGTGCAGCCGAGGCCGCCCGCCGCGAACAGGGCCAGGCCGCCCAGCAGCACCGGCCGGCGCCCGATCCGGTCGGACAGCGGCCCCAGCACCAGTTGCGCCGCCGCAAAGGCAGCGAGGAACACGCTCAAGGTCAGGCTGGCGCGGGCCGGAGTGGCCCCGAGGCTGGTCCCGATAGCCCCGCAACGCCGGCAGGCCCATGTCGATGCCGAGCGGCGGGAGTGCCGTGAGCGCCCCCAGTAGGAGCGTGTAGCCGAACCCCTCGGCGCGGAGGCGCCGAGGGGTTCCAGCCTTCAGCATGTGTTCGGACATGGCTGCGTCATAGAGCAGCCAGTGCCGCGGTAAATGGCCTTGTCGTCGTCTCTGGCAGGCGGTCAATCAGGAACGGCGCGAGCTTTCAGTCCGCCGCCTCCGCCAGCGAGCTGCGCGCCCAGGCATGACCGTGGATCAGCCCCGCATCATGGTCGTGTCCTGGCGGAGCCGGCGGTGGCGGCGATGCGTGGAACTGTTCGGTCTCGGTGCTGCCGGCCATTGCCGTGGTGGACGACCGGCCGCCCGAGGCGGTGGCCGCCACGGCGTCGAACCAGCCGGTTCCGACCTCGCGCTGATGGCGGGTCGCGGTGTAGCCATCCGCCTCGGCCGCGAACTCCGCCCGCTGCAATTCCGAATAGGCCTGCATGCCGCGCTCGCGATAGGCGCGCGCCAGCGTGAACATCGAATGGTTCAGGCTATGGAACCCGGCCAGGGTGACGAACTGGAACTTGTATCCCATCGCCCCGATCGCCCGCTGGAAGTCGGCGATCTGGGCCGGGGCCAGCTTTTTCTCCCAGTTGAAGCTGGGCGAGCAATTATACGCCAGCATCTTGCCCGGGAATTGCCGGTGGATCGCCTCGGCGAACCGCTCCGCCTCACCCAGATTCGGCTCGCTCGTCTCCCACCACAGCAGGTCGCTATACGGAGCATAGGCCAGGCCGCGGGCGATCGCGTATTGCACGCCCATGCCGGGCCGGATGCGATGAAATCCCTCGGCGGTCCGCTCGCCCGACAGGAACGGCCGGTCGCGCTCGTCCACGTCCGAGGTCAGCAATTGCGCGCTGTGCGCGTCGGTGCGGCAGAACAGCACCGTCGCGACACCCTCCACGTCAGCGGCCAGGCGCGCCGCGTTCAGGGTGCGGATGTGCTGGCTGATCGGCACCAGCACCTTGCCGCCGAGATGGCCGCATTTCTTTTCGCTCGCGAGCTGATCCTCGAAATGCACGCCCGCCGCACCCGCCTCGATCATCGCCCGCATCAGCTCGAAGGCGTTGAGCGGGCCGCCGAACCCGGCCTCGGCATCGGCCACGATCGGCGCCATCCAGTCCGTGTCGGCCCGGCCCTCCATGCGGGCGATCTGGTCGCAGCGGCGCAGCGCGTTGTTGATCCGCCGCACCACCATCGGCACCGAGTTCACGGGGTAGAGCGACTGGTCCGGATACATCTCGCCCGCGAGGTTGGCGTCCGCCGCCACCTGCCAGCCGGACAGATAGATCGCCTCCAACCCCGCCCTCACCTGCTGCATCGCCTGATTGCCGGTCAGCGCCCCCAGGGTCGGCACGTACGGCCGCGTCGTCAGCAACTGCCACAGCCGCTCGGCGCCGCGCTCGGCGAGCGTATGGCGGATGCGAAAACTGCCGGCGAGGTGCTCGACCTCGGCCGGCGTGTAGTCGCGGCGGATGCCGGCGAAACGGTCGGCATGGATCGGGGTGGGCTGCATCGTCTCGGCCTCCTGCTACGCGCTTTCAGTCAGTCAAACATTGACATTCGCCCGCCGCTTGGCGAGCGTGATTCAGGCGCAGCTCCGGCAATCCCGTGCAAACCTACACAACCCGCGCTGTAAATCTGCAAAGATTGTAAAATGTCCCGCCCGCTGATCGGCCGCACTATCCGCCGGCTCCGCCTCGAACAGCAGCTCACGCAGCAGGCGCTGGCGGCGCGTCTCGGCATCTCGGCGAGCTATCTGAACCTGATCGAACACGACCAGCGGGCGGTGACGGCCAGCCTGCTGATCAAGCTGGGCGAGACCTTGCGGGTCGATCTCGCGGCGCTTGTCCGGCGCTGCGGAACGCCAGCTCGAGGCGGGGCTGCGCGAGGCCTTCGCCGACCCGATGCTGGGCATCGAAGCGGTGCCGGACGAGGAACTGGCGGCGATCGCCGGCGGCAGCCCGGCGGCGGCGCGCGCGGTGCTGGCGCTGTACCGTGCCTGGCGGGTCACGCGAGAGGATGCGAGCGGCATCGCCCTGCCCTCCGGCCGGCGGATGCTGCTGCCGGCCGAGGAGGCGCGCGACGCTTTCGGCGAGCGCGCCAACCATTTCCCGTCGCTGGAGATCGCCGCGGAGACGATCGGCGCCTCGCTCGGCGCCGAACCGGCCGAACTCGACCACGCCATCGCCGAACGGCTGCGCGCCACGCACGGGCTGCGCGTGCGCGTGGGCGTGCTGGAGGCTGCGCTGCGGCAATACGATGCCGAGGCGCGCACCCTGCGGCTCAGCGAGAACCTGCCGCGCGAGAGCCGCAGCTTTCACTTGGCGTTCCAGCTCGGGCTGCTGGAGGCGCGCGACGCGGTCGAGGCGGAGATCACGGCCATCGCGCCCAGCACGCCGGAAGCCGCATCGCTCATTCGCGTGGGCCTGCTGAACTACATCGCCGGCGCCGTGCTGATGCCGTACGAGCCGTTCCGCGTGCAGGCGCTGGCCCTGCGCCACGACGTCGAGGCGCTGGCCCGACGCTTCTGCGTGAGCTTCGAGCAGGCGTGCCATCGTCTCTCGGCCTTGCAACGGCCCGGCGCGCGCGGGCTGCCGTTCTTCTTCCTGCGGGTGGACCCGGCCGGCAATGTGTCCAAGCGGTTCTCGGCGGCGGGCTTCCCGTTCGCCCGCTACGGCGGGTCATGCCCGCGCTGGGTCGTGCACGCGGCCTTTGCCACGCCCGGCACGCTGCGCGTGCAGGTGGCAGCCCTGCCGGACGGGGCGACGTTCCTGTGCTTCGCGCGCACCGTGGGGCGGCCGGGCCGGCCCTGGGGCGAGCCGCCGCCGGTGCATGTGGTGGCGATGGGCTGCGACATCGCCCATGGGGGCGACGTCGCTTACGCCGATGGCCTCGATATCGGCGCCGCCACGGTGGGGATCGGACTGTCCTGCCGGCTGTGCGACCGGCAGGGCTGCCGCAACCGCGCCTTCCCGCCGCTCGAGCACCGGCTGGCGCTCGATCCGCACTCGACCAGCGACAGCCCGTATCGCTTCGAGATCAGGCGCTGAACGCCGGCCGGCGGGTCAGCCAGAGGAAGCGCCCGGACAGCAGACCCGCCGCGGCGGTCAGACCGGCGATCAGGCCGAGCCAGACGCCCGGCGCCTCCAGCCCCATCCGGAAGGCGAAGAACACCGCGAGCGGCATCCCCACGCCCCAATAGGCCAGTGCCGTGATGAACATCGGCAGGCGCGTGTCCTTCATGCCGCGCAGCGCGCCGATGGCCGAGACCTGCAACCCGTCCGAGAGCTGGAACACCCCGGCCAGCCGCAGCAGCACCGCGGCGCGCGCCAGGATCTCCGGGTCGCGCGTGAACCAGCCCGCGATCCATTCCGGCGCGCTGAGCAGCACGATCGAGGAGGCCGCCTGTGCCCCGAGTGCGAGGCCAATGCCGACCAGCCCGGCGCGCCGCACGCCCGGCCGGTCGCGGCGGCCCACCGCAAGCCCCACCCGCACGGTGATGGCAAAGGCGATGCCCAGCGGCACCATGAAGCACAGGGCCGCCACGTTCAGCGCGATCAGATGGCTGCCGGCGGCGGCCGCGCCGAAGCCGCCGATCAGCAGGGCGGCCGTGGTGAACAGGCTGCTCTCCATCATCTGGCTGACCGCGATCGGCAGCCCCACCCGCAGCACGCCCATGATCGCGCGCAAATCGGGGCGCCACCGCGCCGCCGCCCAGCCCAGCCCGCGATAGCCCCCGGAGCAGGCGATCCAGGCGAGGAACCCGGCACCCTGCACCCAGCTCGCCATGAGCTGGGCGATGGCGCTGCCGCGCGAATCGAGCGGCGGAAAGCCCAGATGGCCGTAGATCAGCACCCAGCCGGCGGGCGCCAGAACGATCAGGCCGAGCGCCCCCAGCACCATGCTGGGCCGCGGCATGGACAGGCCCTCCGACAGGCCGCGACAGGCCGCGAACAGCGCCACCCCGGGCGCGCCGAAGCTGACGATGCGCAGGAAGCCCGCCACGTCCGGCCGCAGCCCCGGATCGACGCCGATCGCCGCCACCAGCAAGGGGGCACCCCAGCGCAGTGCCGCGCACAGCCCGAGGCCCATCACCAGCGCGAGCCACAGTGCCTGCGTGAACAGCGGTCCCACGCGGTGCCGCTCGCGCGCGCCGTCGAATTGCGAGACGAAGGGCGAGACCGGCATCATCAGGCCGATCGCCGCAAGCTGCGCCAGCACCCAGATGGCGGTGGCGACGCCGACCACGCCCAGCACGTGCTCGCTGCGATGGCCCGCGAGCATCGAATCGACGATGTTCTGGCCCATCATGGCGAGCTGGCCCAGCACCAGCGGCAGCGCCAACCCGACCGTCGCGCGCATTTCGCGCACGAGCAGCGGCGCACGCGGCGCGTGTTGGACGGCGAGGCTCATTGTCGATCCCGGTGACTGGACCGATCAGTGTGGCGATGCCGGGTGGCCGTGGCAACGTGGCGGGAAGGATGGCTGCCAAGCGCCATGCGGCGCCCGCGCCGTCTTCCTCATTCGGCCTTGAGGTTTCGGTCGAACAGATCGACAGCCAGCTTCTCGATGCGGTCGCGCCAGGCGAGCTTGGCCAGCCACTCAGCGGGGATGGCGCTCGCGCCATAGAGCGCGCCGGCAAGCTGCCCGGCGACGGCCGCGACACTATCGGCGTCGTCGCCGAGATTGGCGGCGGTCAGCACCGCGTCGCGGAAAGTGTCGGTCTGCCAGACCGACCACAGCGCCGCCTCCAGCGTATGCACGACATAGCCGCTGGAGCGGATCGCGCTGCGCGGCTTGTCCCTCCACTCGCCCGCCGAGATGAACAGCAGTTTCGGAGACAGGCTCATCATCACGCTGGCGGGTCGCCGCGTCCTTGTCCGCGCCGGCCAGCGCATCGAGCAACTGGGCGATGAACAGCTTGCAGGCGTCCAGGCATTCCTGATGGGCGTGGGTCGCGCGCGACTGTCTCAGCGCCAGGACCTCCGCCTTGTCGTGGTCGCCGGCGGCGAAAATGGCCAGCGGCGCGAGGCGGGCCAGCGAGCCGTTGCCGGCGGATGTCGGCTCCGTCCGGCCCGAGGCGGCGAAGCCGGTGGCGATGTAGTTTTCGATCGCGGCGCGGGTGGTGTTGCCGATGTCGAAGCATCGTCCGGGCACGGTATTCTCGCCATGCTCCAGCCAGCCGCGCAGGCGGAGCATGAAATCCTCCTGATCGACGGTGTCGGTCGCGAGCAGGGATTGGGCGAGACATAGCGCCATCGTCGTGTCGTCCGTCCATTCCCCCGGTTGCAGGTTGAACGGGCCGCCGCCGATCATGTCGGTGAGCGGCGCGAAACTGTCGCGCGCCTTGAACTCCACCGCGGCACCCACCGCATCGCCCACCGCGAGGCCAAGCAAGCAGCCGAGCGCGCGGTCGAGGGCCTGATCCCGGCTCAGCACCGGCCAGACCGGCGTTGGCAACTGCGTCTCGGCTGGGGGCGCCGCGGCCACCGCCTGCACCCCGGCGTCCGGCGACGGCGGCGAGCCGCTTTGCATCTTGTCGGCCATCTGCTCCGACACGGTCGGCAGCAGATAGTCGTAGCGCATGATCTTGCGCGCCATCGTCACCGCATCCAGGTCGTCACCCGCCGAGCCGCTCATGGGACTTCCTCAAGAACGAGAATGATGGAAAGCGGGTTGGTGTCATCGCGGCTGCTGACTTTGAACTTGGTGCCGGGCGGGAAAAGAACCTCGTCCTCCTTCGGATACGCCGACATCATCGCGACGTTCCTGCCGGTTTTCCCGTCCACGAACATCTGCCATTTTCCGGGAAACGGTTTTTTCTTGTCCGTGCTCCAGAATGCCATGATCGCGAAAGTATTCTGGTCAGCGTACATCGCATCGTCGCCGGGAAATCCCCGGTCACCGCGCCGGGTGATGCCTCCGGTCCAGGCCGGCAATTTCTTGAGGGCATCGATCGTCTGCTTGTTCTTCGCCTTGATCTGATCCTCGGTCGGCGGCTTCAGATCAAGATTCAGCACGGGGTCATCGGGCGGGTCCAGCGGGTTCTTGTTGTACAGGTATCCGTTCATCTGCTTGTAATCGTTTGTGGTATAGGTATAAATCGCGACGGCTTCGCCCGGCGTGACGAGATTGTATTCCGGGGAGGTCTGGAACCGGGGACTGTTGTAAACGGCCATAAGTCTCGCCTTGAAAACGTCCACGCCGTTGTTGTCGGTTCCCAGCGCCGTCTGCATTTGCGCTTCCGGACCATCGGGATTGGTCGTGACCAGGTCCTGGACCTTATGCACCAGTTTCGCGTCGGCGACGGTCTGACCGAACTGCGTCTTCAGCTTGTTGTGGTCGCTTTCGAGCTTCGGCAACTGGTCGCTTGCCGCCTTCGGGTTGGCGAGGCTGAGCGTCTCCAGCTTCGTCAGATCGTCCTTCAGCTTGGCGGCGGCGGCCTCGAGCGGTGCCAGATTGTCCTTCTTGCCGATCGCCTCATATTCGGCGGCATCCCTGCGGATGACATCGCGCCGCGCCAGCGTATTGCTCCACGCGAGGCGGAGGTTGCTGGTTGCGGTGGCCGTTGCAATATCGGCGAGCAGCTGCGGCACGCGGGACAGTTGCCGAGCGAGCTGATCGGCCGCGACGTTGGCCAGCGCATCGCGCTGCGGGGTCAGGGCAGCATAGGCCGTGTCGGCGGCGGCCTTATGCGCGGCCTCGGTAATCGTGTTGTTGACGGCCAACAGGCCGGCGAGCGCGTTGCCGATGTCCACCAGTTTGCCGGCGCGCACGGCAAGCAGCTGCGCGACCCGCGCGGCTTCCGCGGCGATCGCGTTGGCGTCGGTCACGCAGGTGGTCAGCATCGGCACGGCTGCCCTGACCTGCGACCCGGTATTGGCGGTCGACGGCATCGGTGCGGTTGTTCTGCACGCTGGCGAGCCGCGTCGCGAGCGGGGCGCGGAACGCCGGGTCGGGGATCTGCTGGATCGCCTGGTCGGCCCGGTTGACCGCCGCCAGCGCCTCGCCGGCCTTCTGGCGCATCGCGGCGACGACGACCAGTATGTCGTCCGCTTCCTGCCTCGTCTGATCGGCTGCGGCGACGAGGCGGAACTTCAGCGGCTCGAGCGCATCGCATTTCGCCTGGTTGTTCGGCTGCTGCATCGCGGCGGCCAGGCTCTGCTCCAGCCCCTGGAGCTGGGCCACAAACGCAGGGTTGGCTTGCAGCCCCGCCTGGTCGATCCGCGCCATCTGCGCGCGGACCACGTTGAGCCCCTGTTGCGCCTTGCTGTACCTGTACCGCGACGAGCTCGTCGGAGACCACGACGCCGCCGCTGAGTACCCGCACGAAGCGGTCGAGGGTGACGCTCATGGCCTCTGCCTCATGT
Source organism: uncultured Pseudomonadota bacterium (assembly GCA_963838805.1). Lineage (GTDB taxonomy): Bacteria > Pseudomonadota > Alphaproteobacteria > Acetobacterales > Acetobacteraceae > CAVRQM01. The sequence continues at coordinate 456,935 of CAWISK010000006.1, read as the reverse complement.
TCGGGGTGGCTTGCTCAGGGTCTGGTCGCGGCTTGCAGGGCCGCCGTCATCTGCACGAGCGCCGGCACCAGCGTCGCGCGGATCGCGACCGGGGCGCCGAACGGGTTGCCGTCGCACACCTCCACCGCCTCGCTGCTCTCCAGGTGGCTGCGGAAGGCGTCGATGAGGCCGAGCGCCTTCGGTCCGATCTTTTGCAAGGTCGCGGCATCGCCGTTGCCGAGTTCCAGGAGCATCGCCATCAGCTTCGCGCGGTGATTGCCGGTGATGCCGTTCAGGCCGAACTCGGCGATCTCCTCGAGCCGGTCATCGCCGGTCCTGCGCAGCACCGCCTGCAGGCCCGCGATCTGCCCGTCGACCACCTCGCTCGCCGCCTGCCAGGCGTCGCGGGCGGCCTGCCACCCTGCCGCCGAAGCCTGCGTCCCTGCGCCCGCTTCCTGTCCCGTCCCCGGCGGCGTGTAGCCGAGCACCCGCTCCAGCCATGCCGCCCTTGCATCGACGCTTCCGCTCATCGCAACGACTCCGAGAGCAGGCCGATCACCGAACGGCGACGGCCTCCTCCCGCCGTTATAAGGGCGTTATCTCTATCACGCAATATTGTGCGCTTTCGCACGCTTGAGCATCAGTGAATCTCCCCCGCGCGCCGCAACGCCTCGCGCATCATCGCCGCCGAAAAGCCCGGTGCCCGCGCCAGATCAAGGATCACCTTCTCGCGCCGCATCACCAGGTCGATCGCCGCCGGCAGGCGCGCCACCGCTTCCGCAGGCACGACCACCGCACCGTGCGTGTCGGCATGGATCACATCGTCATGCAGCACGCGCATGCCCGCGACATCCACCGAATCGCCCATGCGCAGCATGTGGACATGGGCGTGGCTCGGCACCACACCCGCTCCCAGGATCTGGAAGCCCGGCGCCAGCTGCTCCACGTCGCGATAGGCGCCGTTGGTGACACAACCCAGCACGCCCAGCCCGGCATGCACCGCTGATTGCACCTCGCCCCAGAACGCGCCGAAGCCGGGACGGTGGTCGATGTCCTGCAAGACGGCAATGGTCGGAAACTCGCCGGCCGCCACGTAATCGTACCAATCCTCCCGCGACGGCAGCGTGCCGCGCGAGGGTTCCTGCGAACGGACTAGCCCGGTGCGCGCCAGCCCCACCATGGGCGGCAGATCGGCGCGCGCCGGCGCCAGCGGGACGGTGGTGAAGCCGATCGCCCGGCGTTCCGGGACGATCAGCTCCAGTCCGTTGCAGATGGTCGGCGTATCGAACTGGCGCAGCGCGTCCAGTTCGGCTCTTGTGTACACCTCAGCCGGCGGCGGCGGCGACTGCGCGGCGCGCCATTACCCCCACGAGATGCGCGCGATACTCGGCGCTGCCGTGGATGTCGCTGTTCATGTCGGCGGATGGCGTCTCGATGCCCTTCAGCGCATCGGCGGACCAGGACTTCTCCAGCGCCTGCTCGAACGCCTTGTGGCGGAACACGCCGTTCTGCCCGGCACCGGTCACGGCGACGCGCACCCCCTTTGGCCCCTTCGCCACGAACACGCCCACCATCGGATAGCGCGAGGCCGGGTTCGGGAACTTCCCGTACGCCGATTTCTCGGGGATCGGAAAGCGGATCTCGGTGACGATCTCACCCGGCTCCAATGCGGTGGTGAACATGCCCTGGAAGAACTCGTCCGCCGCGATGTCGCGCCGATCGGTCTTGATGGTGGCGCCCAGGGCCAGGGCCGCCGACGGATAGCACGCCGCAGGATCGTTGTTGGCAATGCTGCCGCCCATCGTGCCGCGATGACGCACCTGGTTGTCGCCGATCATCGAGGCGAGATAGGCAAGACCGGGAATGGCCTTCTTCACCTCGGCCGAATTCGCGACCGCTGCGTGGGTCGTCATGGCCCCCACGATCAGCGTTCCGCCCTCGACGCGGATGCCCACGAGACCGAGCTTGGACAGGTCGACCACGGTCGATGGCTTGTTCAGCCGCTGCTTCAGCACCGGAATGAAGGTCTGGCCGCCGGCCAGCGCCTTGGCGTCCTCCTGGCCCAGCAGCTTGACCGCGTCGGCGATGCTGCCTGGCTTGGCATATGCGAAATCATACATCGTGTCGTATCCTTCACTCGGCCGCCATGCGCGGGCGGTTCGCTTGCAAGATGGCCCAGATCTTCGGCGCGCTGGCCGGCATGTCCAGGCTGCGCACGCCATAGTCGCGCAGCGCGTCCACGACGGCATTGATCACCGCGGGCGGCGAGCCGATGGCACCCGTCTCGCCGACACCCTTCACCCCCAGCGGATTATGGGTGCAGAGCGTCCTCTCGGTGCTCGTATGGAAATTCGGCAGATCGTCGGCGCGCGGTATGGTGTAGTCCATGAAGCTGCCGGACAGGAGCTGCCCGTCCGAATCGTAGGCGGCACCTTCCAGCAGCGCCTGACCGATACCCTGCGCCACGCCGCCCTGCACCTGGCCCTCGACGATCATTGGATTGATGACACGGCCGACATCATCGACGGTGGTGAAGTTGACCACGCGCACCACGCCCGTCTCGGGGTCGATCTCCACCTCGCAGATATGGCAGCCGCCAGGATAGGTGAAGTTCAGCGGATCGTAGAACGCCGTCTCGTCCAGCCCCGGCTCCAGCTCCTCGATCGGGTAGTTGTGCGGCACGTACGCGGCGAGCGCCACCTCGGCCAGCGTCTTGGCGCGGTCGGTGCCCGAGACGGAGAACTTGCCGTCCTTGAACTCGACGTCATTGACCGACGCTTCCAGCAGGTGCGCCGCGATCTTGCGGCCCTTGGCGATGATCTTGTCCATCGCCTTGACCATCGCCGAGCCGCCCACGGCCAGGCTGCGGCTGCCATAGGTGCCCATGCCGAACGGGATCTTCGCCGTGTCGCCATGCACGATGTCGACCTGCGACAGCGGCACGCCCAACTGCTCGGCGACAAGCTGGGAAAAGGTCGTCTCGTGCCCCTGGCCGTGGCTGTGCGATCCGGTGAAGACGGTAATGCCGCCGGTCGGATGCACGCGGACATTGGCGACCTCGTACAGCCCAGCGCGGGCGCCGAGCGATCCCACGACCTTCGACGGCGCGATGCCGCACGCCTCGACATAGGTGGAGACGCCGATGCCGCGCAGCTTGCCCCGCTTCGCCGCCTCGGCACGTCGCGTCTCGAACCCGTCCCAATCGGCGTGCTTCAGCGCCGAGGCGAGCGTGGTCTGGTAGTCGCCGCTGTCGTACTGCAGCGCCACCGGCGTTTGATACGGGAAGGCGTCAGCCGGGATGAAATTGCGCCGCCGCAATGCGACGCGATCGAGGCCGGTGTCGTGCGCGATGACATCGACCAGCCGCTCCAGCAGGAACGTCGCCTCGGGCCTGCCGGCGCCGCGATAGGCGTCCACCGGCACGGTGTTGGTGAACACCGCCTTCACCTCGGCATAGATCGCGGGCGTCTTGTACACCCCGGCCAGCAGCGTCGCGTACAGATAGGTCGGCACGCAGGGCGCGAAGGTGGAGAGATACGCGCCCATGTTGCACAGCGTTTTCACGCGCAGCGCCAGGAAATTGCCGTCCGCGTCCAGCGCCATCTCGGCGTGGCTCACATGGTCGCGGCCATGCGCGTCGGACATGAAGGCTTCGGAGCGGTCGCAGGTCCACTTCACCGGCCGCGCCAGCTTGCCCGCCGACCAGGTGACGATCGCCTCCTCGGCGTAGTGGTAGATCTTGCTGCCGAAGCCGCCGCCCACATCGGGCGCCACCACGCGCAGCTTGTGCTCGGGGATCGACAGCACGAAGGCGCCCATCAGCAGCCGGATCACATGCGGGTTCTGGCTGGTGGTGTACAGCGTGTAGTCGCCGGTGCTGCGGTCGTACTCGCCGATCGCGGCGCGGGGCTCCATCGCGTTCGGCACCAGCCGGTTATTGGTCAGATCGAGCGCCACGACCTTGTGCGCCTGCGCGAACGCGGCATCGACCGCCGCCTTGTCGCCCAGATGCCAGTCGTAGCAGACGTTGCCCGGAACGCCGTCATGCACAAGCGGCGCACCGGGCGCGATCGCATCGGTGACACTGGCCACCGCCGCCAGCGGCTCCAGGTCGATGCCCAGCAGCTCGGCCGCATCCTCCGCCTGCTCATGGGTCTCGGCGATGACGACTGCGATCGGGTCGCCCACATGCCGCACCTTCTCGCGCGCCAGCATCGGATGCGGCGGCTCCGCCATCGGGCTCCCATCCTTGTTGTGAATCTGCCAGCCGCAGGGAATGCCCCCCAGATTGGCGGTATCCTCGCCGGTGAATACGGCCACGACTCCCGGCGCCTTCTTCGCGGCCGCCGTGTCGAGACCTCGCAGCCTCGCGTGCGGCCGGTCGCTGCGGACGATGTGCGCATGGAGCTGACCCGGACGGTTGATGTCGTCCACGTAGTGGCCGCTGCCGGTGACGAAGCGCAGATCCTCCTTGCGTCGAACCGATGCCCCGATGCCCTCGCCCGAACCGTCCATGCCCGCCGCCCCCCGATTGTCTTGTTCTTGCCTGTCGCCGCCCGTTTCCTATTCGGCGGCCGCGGCCATTGCGCGCCCGTGCATCAGCGGCCAGGCCGCCATGATTGCCTTGACGATGTTATGATAGCCGGTGCAGCGGCACAGATTGCCGTCAAGGTTCTCGCGCACCTGCGTCTCCGTCAGGCCCTCCGGGTGCATCTTGACGATGTCGATGGCGCTCATCACCATGCCCGGCGTGCAGAAGCCGCACTGCAAGGCATGGTGCTCGCGGAACATCTCCTGCATCGGGTGCAGCGCACCGTCGGCACCCGCCAGCCCCTCGATCGTCGTAACCTTCGCATCCTCTGCCTGCAACGCCAGCATGGTGCAGGACTTCACCGTTTTTCCATCGACATCCACCACGCAGGCGCCGCACTGGCTGGTGTCGCAGCCGACATGCGTGCCGGTCAGACCCAGCTTCTCGCGCAGCAGCTCGACCAGCAGCGTGCGGCCCTCGACCTCGGTGGTCGTCGTCTTGCCATTCACCGTGAGCGTGACCTGAGGCACCGCACCCCTCCCCCAATTGATGATGCCGGCAACGCGGGCCGGGACACGCGCGGAGTGTTGTCATTGCCGTCCGAAGTGGTCAAGGACGGCTCCTTCCCGACCACCCTGGCGTTATGCACGCACAAATATAGAGCGGGCCCACTTCCCATGCCGGCCTGCCTCGTCTAGGTGCCAGAGCCGATGCAGACCGTTCTTCTCCGCGCGGTGCCTGAACGTCACCACGCCCTGCTGGGCCAGTTGTTGCGCTTCGGTGCGGTCGGCGTGTTCGGCTGGGTCGTCGATACGGCGGTGGTCTACCTGCTGCGCGGCAGCCTGGGCCTTTATGGGGCGGGGCTGGTGTCGTTCCTGGTCGCCGCCAGCGCCAACTGGGTGCTGCACCGAATCTGGACCTTTCGCGGCCACAGCAGCCGCGATATCGGCATGCACCGCCAATGGGCGATTTTCGTGGCGGCGATGGCGCTGGGTTTCGTGCTGAATCGCGGCGCCTATGCGGCGCTGGTCACCTTCAGCGCTGTGTGCGCTGCGAACCCCATCCTGGCGACTGCCGCGGGTGCGGTGGCCGGTCTCGGGCTCAACTTCGTCACCTCCCGCCACTGGGTGTTCCGATGACGGACGGTGCCACCCGCGTCGCCGTGGTGATCCCCTGTTATAACGAGGCAGTGGCGATCGGCCGGGTGGTGGCGGATTTCCGGGCCGCCCTGCCGCACGCGCGGATCATCGTGTTCGACAACAACTCGCGTGACGCCACCGCCGAGGCGGCGCGCGCGGCCGGTTCCGAGCTGCGCACCGAGGCGCGGCAGGGCAAGGGCCACGTCATCCGCCGCGCTTTCGCCGATATCGAGGCCGATGTGTACGTGCTGGTCGATGGCGACGACACCTACGACGCGCGGGCCGCCCCCGAGATGGTGGCGATGCTGCTGGAGCAGCGGCTGGACATGGTGACGGGGGTCCGCGTGGGCGAAGCCGTCGCCGCCTACAGGCGCGGCCATCGCTTCGGCAACCGGGCGCTGACCGGCGCGGTGCGCGCCATCTTCGGCGCTGGCGTCTCCGACATGCTCTCCGGCTATCGCGCCTTCAGCCGGCGCTTCGTGAAGTCGTTTCCCGGCACCGCCTCCGGATTCGAGACCGAGACGGAATTCACGGTCCATGCGCTGCAATTACGCCTGCCGGTGGGTGAGCTGGCCGGGCCGTACAAGGAGCGGCCGGAAGGCAGCGCCTCGAAGCTGCGCACCTATTCCGACGGGTCTGCGCATCGCCCGCACGATCGTGCTGCTGGTCAAGGAGGAGCGGCCGTTGCAGTTCTTCGCGGTCGTGGGCGCCGTGCTGCTGGCGTTCGGGCTGGCGCTCGGGATTCCGGTCGTGACGGAGTTCCTGCATACCGGGCGCGTGCCGCGCCTGCCCACTGCGGTCGCGGCGACCGGGTTCGTGCTGCTGTCGTTCCTGAGCCTGTCGAGCGGGCTGGTGCTGGACAGCGTCGCGCGCGGCCGGCGCGAGACGAAGCGGCTTGCCTATCTGGCGCTGCCCGGACCGCCATGAAGGCTCCGCCATGAGCCAGCGGCGCAGCCTGGCGGTGGCCGCCGCCGGCTTCGCGACCTTCGTCAACCTGTACACCCCGCAGGCGATCCTGCCGCAGCTCGCGGCGAGCTTCGGCATCGGCCTGCCGGAAACCTCGCTCTCGATCACCGTCTCGTTGCTGGCCGTGGCGGGCGTGGCGCCGTTCGCGGGTGCCGTGAGCGACCGGATCGGGCGCAAGCGGCTGATCGTCGGCGCCGCCTCGGTGCTGGTCGCACCCACGCTGCTGGTGGCCACCGCACCCGACTGGACCGCGCTGCTGGTCTGGCGCTTCCTTCAAGGGCTGCTGCTGCCGTTCATCTTCGCGGTCACGGTCGCCTATATCGGCGATGAGTGCGACGGCGCGGCGGCGATCCGCACCACGGGCCTCTATGCCTCCGGCACCATCGTCGGCGGCTTCGCCGGGCGGTTCCTGGCCGGGTTGGTGGCGGCGGTCGCGGATTGGCGCTGGGCCTTTGCGTCGATCGCGCTGCTGACCGCCGCGATGGCGGTGGGGGTCTGGCGACTCCTGCCGGCCGAACGCCGCTTCCGGCCGATGCATGGCGGGATGCGCGCGAGTGTCGCGGCCTATGCCGGCCATCTGCGCAATGCGCGGCTGCTCGCGACCTGCGCCATCGGCTTCCTCATGCTGTTCGCGCTGGTGGCGAGCTTCACCTTCGTCAATTTCCGGCTGGCCGCACCGCCATTCGGGCTGGGACCGGCCGAGCTGGGGTCGGTATTCGCCGTCTATCTGGTGGGCGCGGTCGCGGCCCCGCTCGCCTCTGGTCTGGCGGCGCGGATCGGCCGTCGCCAGACGGTGATCCTGGCCGTGGCGGTCGGCGTCGCCGGACAGATGCTCACTCTCCTGCCCTCGCTGGTCGGGGTCGTGACCGGGCTGGCCGCGACCTGCATCGCCCTGTTCGTGACCCAGGCGCTGTCGCTGAGCTTCATCGGCACCGCCGTCCGCTCCGCACGGTCGGCCGCCGTCGGCCTGTATGTCGCGGTCTACTACGTGGGCGGTGCCCTGGGCGCGGTGGCGCCGATCGGCCTGTGGCGCCACGCCGGCTGGGCCGGCGTGGTGGCGCTGGTCTGCGTGGCGATGCTGGCGATGGCTGGGCTGGCACAGCGCTTCTGGCGTCCCGCCGGGGCCGGCGCTACGCCTGTCTGACCGGGCAGCAGCGAAGTGAGGAAGATTGTCATGGCCGACAGGCGCAGCCACATCGATCGGATCGGCAACCATCGGCTGCATCCCGAGACGCTAATGCTGGGGTATGGCTACGACCCGGCGCTGTCCGAGGGTTCGGTCAAGCCGCCGGTTTTCCTCACCTCGACCTTCCTGTTCCGCTCGGCCGAGGATGGGCGCGATTTCTTCGACTACGTCTCCGGCCGCCGTTCGCCGCCCGAAGGCGAGCAGGCGGGGCTGGTCTATTCGCGCTTCAACCACCCGAACAGCGAGATCCTGGAGGACCGGCTTGCGGCCTATGAGGGCGGCGAGACGGCGCTCGCCTTCTCGTCCGGCATGGCGGCCATCGCCACCACCATCTTGGCCTATGCCCGTCCAGGCGACGTGGTGCTGCACAGCCAGCCGCTGTACGGCGGTACCGAGACGCTGCTGACCCGCACCTTCGCGAGTTTCGGCATCACCGCCGAGGGGTTCGCCGACGGTCTCGATCCCGCGGCGATCGACGCGGCGGCGGATCGCGCGATGGCCGCCGGGCGGGTGAGCGTGGTCGTGGTGGAAACGCCGTCCAATCCGCTCGATACGCTGGTGGATTTGCGGGCGGTGGTCGCGACGGCCGAGCGGATCGCCGCCCAGCAGGGATCCAGGCCGCTGGTGGTGTGCGACAACACGTTGCTGGGGCCGGTGTTCCAGTCGCCGCTCAAGCATGGCGTGGACATCTCGGTGCTGTCGCTTACCAAATATGTTGGCGGCCACAGCGACCTGATTGCCGGGGGCGCCATCGGCAGCCGCACCTGCCTCCGCCCGGTGCGGCTGCTGCGCAGCGCCATCGGCACGCAGCTCGATCCGCATTCCTGCTGGATGCTGGGCCGCTCGCTGGAGACGGTGTCGCTGCGGATGCATCGCGCTGCCGAGAACACGGCGGCGGTCGTGGGTTTCCTGTCCGGTCATCCGCGCATCCGCGGCGTGCATGCGCTGGTCGCACTGCCCGAGGGCAGCGCCGCGCGCCGCGTGTTCGACGCGCAATGCACCGGCGGCGGCTCGACCTTCAGCATCGAGATCGAAGGCGGTCAGGCCGAGGCGTTCCGCGTGCTGAACGCGCTGCGTGTGTTCAAGCTGGCGGTGAGCCTCGGCGGCACGGAATTGCTTGCCAGCCACCCGGCCTCGACCACCCATTCCGGCGTCCCGGCGGAGGTGCGGGCGCGCAGCGGGGTCACGGACGGGGTGATCCGCCTGTCCATCGGCATCGAGCATCCCGACGATCTGATCGCCGATCTCGCGCAGGCGCTGGGCGTGCTCGATCGAGACCGCTGAATTGCAATCGACCAAGGCGCCGCCATTGCCGCACGGCTCGACCGTCTGCCGGTCACGCGGTACGTGTGGATGCTCGTCCTGCTGCTTTCGCTCGGCGGTGCGTTCGAGTTCTACGATCTGTTCATGACCGCGTATCTGACGCCGGGCCTGATCCGGAGTGGGATTTTCAAGGGCCATGAGCATGGGCTGTTCGGGATGACCGATCAGGCGACGTTCGCGGCGGCCACCTTCGCCGGATTGTTTCTGGGCACGATCCTGTTTGCGCAGGTCGCCGACCGCGCCGGACGCCGGGCGGTCTTCACCGGATCGCTGCTCTGGTACACCGTCGCCACGCTCGCGATGGCAACCCGGCACAGTGCCATCGGCGTCGATGTGTGGCGCCTCATTGCCGGCATCGGCATCGGTGTCGAGCTTGTGACCATCGACAGCTACATCAGCGAGCTGATGCCCGCCCGCGCGCGCGGCCGCGCCTTCGCGGTCAACCAGAGCGTGCAATTCGCAGCAGTACCGGTCGTGGCGTTCCTGTGCTGGCTGCTGGTGCCGCTGGACCCGTTTGGTGTCGCGGGCTGGCGCTGGGTGGTGGTCATCGGTGCCGGTGCCGCCGTAGTGGTCTGGGTGATCCGCCGCAAGGTGCCGGAATCGCCCCGTTGGCTCCTTCAGCGCGGACGTCTGGCCGAGGCCGAAGCAGTCACCGAGCGGATCGAGAGGCGAGTCGCGGCCGAACTGGGCGGCACGCTGCCGCCGCCCGGACCGGCCGTGGCGGAAGCCGCGCAGCATGGCCGCTTCGTCGAGATCTTCCAGAGGCCCTATGGCGGCAGGACGCTGATGCTGTCGGTGTTCAACTTCTTCCAGACCATCGGCTTCTACGGCTTCGGCAACTGGGTTGCCGACACTGCTTGCGGCGCAGGGTGCGAGCGTGACCAAGAGCCTGCAATATGCCTTCATCATCGCCATCGCCTACCCGATCGGGCCGCTGCTGTGCACGACCATTGCCGACCGCTTCGAGCGCAAATGGCAGATCGTGGCCGCGGCGATCGGCACGGCTGCCTTCGGGATGATGTTCTCGCAGATGACGGCGGCGCTCTGGCTGATCGTGTTCGGCGTGCTGATAACGCTGTCGAACAACCTGCTGTCCTATGCGTATCACGGCTATCAGGCGGAGCTGTTTCCGACCCGCGTCCGCGCGCGGGCGGTGGGCTTCGTCTATTCCTGGAGCCGGCTTTCGACCGTGCTGACCAGCTTCATGATCGGCTTCGTGCTGCGCGATTTCGGGGCGACCGGGGTTTTCGTGTTCATCGCCGCCAGCATGGGTGTGGTGGTGCTGTCGATTGGCGTCTTCGGCCCGCGCACGCGGGGTCTCGCGCTGGAAGACATTTCCCGGTGAACGGCTGGATTTGCTATCAGCCGTCCATCCGTACCATCACCGCGTCGCCCTCGATGCGCACCGGGTAGGTCTGCACCGGCTCATCCACCGGCGGGCACAGAGCTTTCCCGGTGCGCACGTCAAAGCGGCCGGCGTGCAGCGGGCACTCGATTTCGCACCCGTCGAGCCAGCCATCCGTCAGCATGGCAAAGGCGTGCGTGCAGACATTCGCGGTGGCATGCCACGAGCCGTCGTCGAGATGAAAGACTGCAAGGCTGGTGCGGCCAATCTCCACAGCCTGCATCTCGCCTTCCGGCACATCCGATACGGCCGCGACGCGCAGCCAGTTGCCCACCTCACTCATGTCCTTGCTCCGCCCCGCTCTCGCCGAATCGTGCCCGAGGCCATCATGCCTCAGTCCTCGGCGGCAAGGAAATCGGCGACGATCCGGTTGACCTCCTCCGGCTTTTCCAGATGCACCATATGCCCGGCACCGGCGAGCACGTGGCGGCGATCGGCGGGAACCGCCTCCGCATGGGCGGCGGGCAGGACGCGATCCGCCGCCCCCCACAAGACCATGCACCGGCACGCGCAACTCGGTCAGCCGTTCGCGCAGCAGCACCGATTGCCGCCCGCCCGTGAAGCAGGCATCGGCGATCGAGCGCAGCGCCTCCGCCACCCCGTCGAGCCGCTTGTAGCGCAGCAGGTCATCAACCATCTCGCGCGTCACCAATCCCGGATCGGCGAACAGCATCTCGACCACGGCTTTCAACTCGCGCCGCTTGTCGGCGGTGATAAAGCCCTCGATGTATTCGGCGTTGATCTCCGGCCCGAGCCCCCCCGAACAGACCAGCGTCACCGACGCCACGCGCGCCGGCTGGTCGAGCGCCAGTTGCAATGCAATCGCCCCGCCCAGCGAATGCCCCGCCAGATGCGCGCGCGGCAGTTCCAGCGCGTCCATCGCGGCGACCACCATGCCCGCCAGCCCGGCGAGATCGGGTCGCACGACCTGCTTGGACGAGCCGCCATGCCCCGGCAGGTCGATCGCGATGACCGGACGATGCTCGGCCCAGGCCGCCTGATTGAACTGCCAGCTCAGCAGATCGCCGCCGAAGCCGTGGATCAGCAGCAGCGGTGTCGCCTCGCCTTCGCCCATGCGCAGCGCGCGCACGTTCCATCCGGCGGCCGGCGTGATGGCGGGTTCCGGTGGCGGCGGCGCGCTGGCGGCTTCCGCCTGCTTGGCCCGCGCCTCGGCAACATAGGCGTCGATCGTCGCATCGCTCACCTCGGGGCCCGCCAGCACGCCCAGCAGCGCACCGACCGGCAGCGTCTCGCCCTCGCCCGCCACGCGGCGGCGCAGAGTGCCGGCGGCGGGACTCTCGAAGACATTGGTGATCTTGCTGGTCTCGATCTCGACGATCTCCTCGCCCGCCCTGATCGCCGCACCTTCGGCCACGAGCCAGGCGGCGATTTTGCCCTCGGTCATCGCCAGGCCCCATTTCGGCATCCCGATCGGGGTGATGCCCGTTTCACTCATCGCGCGGCCCCGTTCATCAGCCCGCGTGCCGCATCGGCAATGCGCGCGACGCTCGGGATATAGGCGTCCTCCAACGCCGGGCTGAACGGCACCGGTACGTGCGGCGGCGTGATCATCCTGATCGGCCCCTTCAGCGCCGCGAAGGCGTGTTCGGCAACCAGTGCCGAAACATCGGTTGCCATGTTGCAGCGCGGGCTCGCCTCATCGACGACCACCAGCCGCCCGGTCTCCTCCACCAATTCGATGATGCTGTCCGTATCGAGCGGCGAGGTCGTGCGCGGGTCGATCACGGTGCAGGAGATGCCCTGCCGCGCCAGCGCATCGGCCGCCTCGTTGGCGAGCTTCACCATGCGGCCGAAGGCGACGATGGTGACGTCATCGCCCTCGCGCGTCAGGTTCGCCTCGCCGAAGCGGATCGCGTACGGCTCGTCCGGCACTTCCTCGATGTCGTCGTACATCATCTTGTGTTCGAGGAAGATCACCGGATCGTCGTCGCGGATCGCCTGGATCATCAGGCCCTTCGCGTCATACGGGCCGGACGGCACCACAACTTTCAGACCGGGAATGTGCGTGAAGATCGGATACAGCACCTGGCTGTGCTGGCTCGCGGCGCGGAATCCCGCGCCGTACATCGTGCGAATGACCACGGGCGTCACCGCCTTGCCGCCGAACATGTAGCGGAACTTGGCTGCCTGATTGAAAATCTGGTCGAAACAGACACCGAGGAAATCGACGAACATCAGATCGGCCACCGGCCGCAGCCCGGTCGCGGCAGCGCCGATCGCCGCACCGATGAAGCCGCTTTCGGTGATCGGCGTGTCCAGCACCCGCTCGCGCCCGAACTCCGGCATCAGCCCCTTGGTGACACCCAGCGGGCCGCCCCAGGCGTCGTCCTCGCCGGGTGCGCCCATGCCGCCCGCCACGTCCTCGCCCATCACCACCACGCGCGGGTCGCGGCGCATCTCCTGCGCCAAGGCTTCGTTGATGGCTTGGCGGAACGATTTCTTGCTCATCGGATTCCTCGCTGTATTCGGCGCCGGCATCGCGGCTCAGTACGACACGTACACGTCGGTCAGCAGCTTCTCCGGCGGCGGCATGGCGCAGGCCTTGGCGCGATCCACCGACTCCTCGATCTCAACTGCGACCTCGCGATCCAGCGCGTCGAGCTGTGCCGCGTCGAGCAATCCCGCCTCGGTCACGCGCTTGCGGAAATGCAGCAGCGGATCAGCGTCGCGCCGCAGCGCCTCCACTTCGCCGGCACCGCGATAGGTGCAGGCATCGCCCTCGAAATGGCCGAAATAGCGGTTCAGCTTCAGATGCAGCAGCGACGGGCCGCCGCCGCCGCGCGCGCGCTCCACCGCCTCGCCCGCCGCCTGGTGGATGGCGAAGAAATCGAGACCGTCCGCCTGCACCGCCGGGATGCCGAAGCCCTTGGCGCGGTCAAGCTGCGTCCCCGAGACCGACCAGTTGCTCGACGTGCTCTCCGCATAGCCGTTATCCTCGACCACGAAGATCGCCGGCAGCATCCAGGCTTTCGCGAGGTTGTAGCTCTCCATCGTGGTGCCCTGGTTGCTGGCGCCGTCGCCGAGGAAGGCCACCGCGACGCCGCCGGTCTTGAGCGTCTTGGCGGTGAGTGCGGCACCGCAGATCAGCGGTGGGCCGCCGCCGACGATGCCGTTCGCCCCCATCATGCCGCGCGACAGATCGGCGATGTGCATCGACCCGCCCTTGCCGCCGCACAGCCCATCCGCCTTGCCGAAGATCTCGGCCATCATGCCACGCACGTCGCAGCCCTTGGCGATGCAGTGGCCGTGGCCGCGATGCGTGCTCGCGATCTTGTCGCGCTCGTCCAGATGCGCGCAGACGCCGGCCGCCGATGCTTCCTCTCCCGCATACAGATGCACGAAACCGGGGATGCCGCCGGCGGAGAACTCCTGATGCACCCGCTCCTCGAAATCGCGGATGGTGCGCATCGTCCGATACGCTTGCAGCAACTGCTCGCGGTTGAGCTGCATCGGCTTTTCCCCCCACCGGTTCGACGTTACACGGGAGCCTATGCCACGCGGCGGGCGGGTGGAAGGGGAAGCCATGACATTCGGGCTGGCGGGCATCATCGGCTGGCCGGTGAGCCATTCGCGCTCGCCGCTGCTGCACGGGCATTGGCTGCGCGCGCACGGCATCGACGGCGCCTATGTGCCGCTGCCGGTGCGCCCCGGCGCGCTGCCGACCGCGCTGCGCGGTCTCGCGGCGCTGGGGTTTCGTGGCTGCAACGTCACCGTGCCGCACAAGGAGGAGGCGCTGCTGCTGGTGGATCGGCTGGACCCGGTCGCCCGACGCATCGGCGCGGTCAACCTGGTCACGGTCGCAGCGGACGGTACTCTGGAGGGCCGCAACACCGATGCCGCCGGGTTCCTGGCCGCACTGTCGCAGGCCGATCCGCTGTGGCGCGCCGATGCCGGCCCGGCGGTCGTGCTGGGCGCCGGGGGAGCCGCGCGCGCGGTCGTGGCGGCCCTGCTGGATGCAGGTACGCCGGCGCTGCGGTTGCTGAACCGCACACGCGAACGGGCCGAGGCGCTGGCCCGGACGATCGGCGGTGGCACAGTGCTGGACTGGACGGACCGGGCGGCGGCGCTGGAGGGGGCGGCGCTGCTGGTCAACACCACGAGCCTGGGCATGGCGGGACAGCCCGCGCTCGACCTCGATCTCTCGGGCCTGCCGCACTCGGCCGTGGTGTGCGATATCGTCTACGTGCCGATCGAGACCGATCTGCTGCGCGACGCGAGGGTGCGCGGCAACCGCGTGGTGCCGGGCCTGGGGATGCTGCTGCATCAGGCCCGGCCCGCCTTCGCCGCCTGGTTCGGCGTGCTCCCCGCCATCACCCCCGCCCTGCGGGCAGAGATCGAGGCCACGATTCCATGACCGAGACGATCGCCCTGGGGGCGGCCCCGCTGACCTGGGGGCAGTTGCGCCGCATCCTGGGCGGCCGCCCGGCGCTCAGCCTGGCGCCAGAGGCATTGTCGCGGATCGCCGCATCCCGCGGGGCGGTGGAACGGCTCGCCGGCGGCGAGGCGGCGGTCTATGGGATCAACACCGGCTTCGGCCGACTGGCACAGCAGCGC
Organism: uncultured Pseudomonadota bacterium; assembly: GCA_963838805.1. Lineage (GTDB taxonomy): Bacteria > Pseudomonadota > Alphaproteobacteria > Acetobacterales > Acetobacteraceae > CAVRQM01. The sequence goes on along the minus strand of CAWISK010000006.1, from coordinate 441,831 downwards.
ATCCGCGCTGCCGACCTCGCGCAACTGCAACGCAACCTGATCCTGTCGCACGCCGCCGGCGTGGGCGCGGCCCTGGAGGATGGCGTGGTGCGCCTGGTGCTGGCGCTGAAAGCCGCGAGCCTCGCCGCCGGCGCATCCGGAGTTCGGCCGGCGTTGGTCGAGGCGCTGCTGGCGCTCTATCGCGCCGATGTGCTGCCGGTGATCCCCAGCCAGGGGTCGGTCGGCGCCTCGGGCGATCTGGCGCCGCTCGCGCACCTCTCGGCGGCACTGCTGGGCATCGGCGAGGTACGGGTGGCGGGACAGGTCTTGCCGGCGGCCGAGGGCCTGGCGCGGGCCGGACTGGCACCTATCGCGCTGGAGGCGAAGGAAGGGCTGGCGCTGATCAACGGCACGCAGGTCTCGACCGCGCTGGCGCTGGCGGGCCTCGCGCGGATCGAGCGCGCCTTCCGCGCGGCGCTCGTCACCGGGGCGCTGGCGGTCGAGGCGGTGCGCGGCAGTCACCGGCCGTTCGATGCGCGCATCCAGGCATTGCGCGGCCAGCGCGGCCAGATCGATGTGGCGGCCAGCTTCCGCGCCCTGCTCGCCGGCAGTCCGCTGAACGCGAGCCACCAGGGTCCGCATTGCGATCGCGTGCAAGACCCCTATTCGCTGCGCTGCCAGCCGCAGGTGATGGGCGCCGTGCTGGACAGCCTGCGCCATGCCGCGCGCGTGCTGGTGATCGAGGCGAACGGCGTCACCGACAACCCGCTGGTGCTGGCGGACCCGGAGGAGATCGTCTCCGGCGGCAATTTTCACGCGGAACCGGTGGCGATCGCCTCCGACCTGCTGGCCATCGCCACGGCCGAGATCGGCGCCCTGTCGGAGCGGCGCGTCGCCATGCTGATCGACGCCTCCATCTCCGGCCTGCCGCCGTTCCTGGCACGCGAGCCGGGACTGAACAGCGGATTCATGATCGCCCATGTTACGGCCGCTGCACTCGCCAGCGAGAACAAGAGCCTGGCGCATCCGGCGAGTGTTGACAGCCTGCCGACCTCGGCCAATCAGGAGGACCATGTCAGCATGGCGACCTTCGCCGCACGGCGGCTGTCGCCGCTCGCGGAGAACGTGACGCGCATCGTGGCAATCGAACTGCTGGCGGCGGCACAGGGCCTGGACTTCCAGCGCCCGCTGCGCAGCTCGGCGCCGATCGAAGCGGCGTATCAGGCGGTGCGCGCCCGCGTTCCGTTCCGCGAGGAGGATCGGCTGTTCGCGCCGGATATTGCGGCTGTGGCGGATTTGATTGCCGCCGATCCGTGGGGCGACCTTGGCGAAGCGGCCATCGACGCGCCGACGGTATGAGACGGAAGGAAGCAACCGATGCAAGACGAGTCCGCCCCGCGCCTGCGAGACATTCCGATCGGCCTCGATGCATGCCGGCCACCGCCGCGAGAGCGACGCGATGGGTGCCATCGACGTGCCGTGCCACTGCTATTGGGGCGCGCAGACGCAGCGCAGCCTGCATCATTTCGCCATCGGCGAGGACCGGATGCCGAAGGCGCTGTATCACGCCTATGGCCTGGTCAAGAAAGCCGCCGCACTGGTGCATGAAGCGGCGGGGCGGATGCCGGAATGGAAGGCGCGCGCCATCTGCCGCGCCGCCGACGAGACGATCGCGGGGCTGCTGGACGAGCACTACCCGCTGTTCGTCTGGCAGACCGGCTCGGGCACGCAGACAAACATGAACGTCAACGAAGTGATCGCCAACCGCGCCATCCAACTGCTCGGCGGCGAGAGTCGGCAGCAAGCGGCCGGTGCATCCGAACGACGACGTGAACATGGGGCAGTCGTCCAACGACACGTTTCCCACGGCGATGCATGTCGCGACGGTGCTGGCGCTCGAAGACCATTTCCTGCCGCGTGTCGAGGCCCTGCGTGCCGCCATCGCGGCCAAGGCAGAGACCTGGGCCGATGTCGTAAAGATCGGCCGGACGCATCTGATGGATGCGGTGCCGCTGACGGTCGGACAGCAATGGTCCGGCTATGCGGCGCAGCTTGGCGACGCGCTGGACGGCGTGCGGCGCGCGCTGCCGGCGCTGTATGGCCTCGCCGCCGGCGGCACGGCGATCGGCACGGGTCTGAACGCGCCGCCCGGCTTCTCTGTCGCCATCGCCGCCAAGCTCGCGGAACTCACCGGCAAGCCGTTCGAGACGGCACCCAACAAGTTCGCGGCGCTGGGGGGCCTCGACGCGATGGTTGCCGCGATGGCGGCGCTGCGCGGTGTCGCGGTGGTGCTGATGAAGATCGCCAACGACATACGCTGGCTCGCGTCCGGCCCCCGCTGCGGTCTGGGCGAGTTGCGCCTGCCGGAGAACGAGCCGGGTTCGTCGATCATGCCGGGCAAGGTCAATCCTACGCAATGCGAGGCCATGATCATGGTCTGCATCCAGGTGATGGGCCTGGACAGTGCCGTGGCGATGGCGGGCGCGCAGGGCAATTTCGAGCTGAACGTGATGCGCCCGATGGTGATCGACAACGTGCTGCGCGCAGCCCGCATCCTGGGCGATTGCTGCGAGAAGTTCCGGCTGCACACGATCGAAGGCACCGAGCTTGACCGCGACCGCATTGCCGAGTTGCTGGATCGCTCGCTGATGCTGGTGACGGCACTCAGTCCGGTGATCGGCTACGACCGCGCCGCACAGATCGCGCACGAGGCGCACGCGCAGGGCCTCACCTTGCGCGAGGCGGCGCTGCGCTCCGACTTCATCGACGCAGCACGGTTCGACGCAGTGGTGGATGCGCGAAGCATGGTGGGCAGCGGGGTGGGCGGGAGCTAGCCGCTGCGATCCCGCATGGGCGCGAGGCAACAGGCCGCATGATCGAGCACTTCAGCGACCACGCGGCAAACGAACGAACCTTCCTCGCCTGGGTGCGCACGGCAGTCGCCGTCATGGCGTTCGGGTTCCTGGTCGAGAAATTCGATCTGTTCCTCGAGATCCAGGGCCGGTTGCTCAACATGCGCAATGTGCCGGCGGGTGGCCGGATCGTCGGGACCATCGCCGGCCTGCTGCTCATCGTGCTCGGAGGCGCAATGATGGTGCTTGCCGCGATCCGCTTCCGCAAGGCCGCGATCGATATTGACAGCGAGCAGCCACGGCCGGGCAGCGGTACCCGGATGGACATGATGCTCGTCGGATTGCTCGCGCTGCTCGGCGTCGTGCTGTTCGCCTATCTCTCCTACACCGTCGTCAAAAGTCTTTGAGCGTCGGCTGCGAGCCGTCACGGTCGTCGACTATCGGTACCCGGTCGCCCGGGGATCGGGTGTTTGACCGGCCGCCGGCGGGCTGTTATTGCTGGCTGCAATTGCGAAGCGGTCGCAATTACAGCCTTCGGAGAGACGTGATGCCCCCATGCCGCCTGTCCCGTCGCGATGTTTGCCTGGCCCTGTTGGGCGCGGTCCCGGCCCTGGCGGCTGTGGGTGCGCCCGCCCGCGCCGCCGCCGCGACGCTCACGCTGTACAGCGCCCAGCACCAGCAGATGGTGGACCTGCTGACCGCCGCCTTCACCAAGACGACCGGCATCGCCGTGCGGGTCCGCTCTGGCGAGCCACCGGCCATTGCCAGCCAGATCATGCGCGAGGGCGCATCCTCGCCGGCCGATGTCTATTTCACCGCGAACTCGCCGGAACTGGTGCTGCTGGACGAAAAGGGGCTGCTGGCACCCGTCGCACCCGCCACTCTCGCGGCGGTGCCACGGCGCTTCAGCGCGCCAGACGGGCACTGGCTGGGCGTGCTGGCCCGCGAGAACGTGCTGGTCTATGCGCCGTCCAAGATCGACAGCTCCGCCCTGCCCGCCTCGCTGCTCGATCTGGCAAAACCCGAGTGGAAAGGCCGGCTCGCCATCGCGCCCACGGACGCCGATTTCCTGCCGCTGGTGGGGGCGGTCGTGGCGACGGCCGGCCGCCCCGCCGCCCTGGCCTGGCTTCGTGGCCTGCGCGACAATGCGCAATTGTTCGACGATAACGAGGGAGTCATGGGGGCGGTCGAGCGCGCGGCGGTCGCCACCGGGATCGTCAACAATTACTATTGGGCGCGGCTGCGTGCCGAGAAGGGAGCCGACCGGATGACCAGCCGCATCCATCATTTCGGCCACGGGGACGTAGGCGCACTGCTCAACGTCTCGGGTGCGGCCGTGCTGAAATCGGCGCCGCATGCCGACGCGGCACAGCGCTTCCTCGCCTTCCTGGTCAGCCGCCCGGCGCAGGAGATGCTGGCGCATAGCGACATCAGCTTCGAGTATCCGCTGGTACCGGGGGTGGCGCCCAATCCGGTGCTGATGCCGTTCGACCAATTGCAGCCGCCGCCGCTCGGCCCGGCACAGCTCGGCGACGACCGCGACGCCGCGAGCCTGCTGCGCGAGGCCGGGCTGATCTGATGCCCCCATTCTGATACCCCCGTTTTGATGCCCCCGTTTTGATGGCCCGCATTCTGATGCCTCTCGTGTGATGCGCGCACCCTGATGCAGGACCGAGGGGGTGGGCCTCCGCGCCGGCTGCTGGCGATGGCGCTGCCGGCGGCCGGGCTGGTGCTATTGCCGGCCCTGGTCGTGATCTGGGAGGCCAGCAGCGTCGGGACGGCCACCGCGCGGGCGCTGCTGTTCCGCCCGCTGGTGGGCCGGCTGCTGATCAACACGGTCGGGCTCACCGTCTCGACGGCACTCGCCGCAGGGCTAGTCGGCACCGCCGCCGCGTGGTGCGTCGAACGCACCCGCTTTCCCGGCCGGCGAGCCTTTGCGGTGCTGGCGGCGGTGCCGCTGGCCGTGCCGCCCTTCATCTCCAGCTTCGCCTGGACCTCGCTCAGCCCGGGGCTCGAGGATTTCTGGGGCGCGCTGCTGGTCGTGACCTGCGCCTATTACCCGCTGGTCTATCTGCCGGTTGCCGCCACCCTGCGCGGCATGGACCCGGCACTGGAGGAGACGGCTCGCGCGCTGGGCAATGGTCCGTGGGAGTGCTTCGGCCGCGTGGTGCTGCCGCTCCTGCGCCCGGCGCTGCTCGGGGGCATGCTGCTGGTGGCACTCGATACGCTGGTGGAGTTCGGGGCGCTGTCGCTGCTGCGCTTCCGCACCTTCACCACCGAAATCTACGCCGAGTATCGCGTGGGCTTCGCGGGCGCCGAGGCGTCGCTGCTGGCGCTGGTGCTGGTGCTGCTCTGCCTCGTCTGCCTCGCCGGCGAGGCGATCGTGCGCGGCGGCGGCGGCTATGCGCGGCTGGGCAGTTTCACCCGCAGGCAGGCCTCGCCGCGCGACCTCGGCCGGACGCGCTGGCTGGTCCTGGGCGGGTTCGTAGCCCTCGCCCTGGCAACGCTTGGCGTGCCGATCGGCATGGTGCTGTTCTGGCTTACCCAGCACGCCGCCGTCGCCACGGCACCCTCCGCCGCCTCGGTGGCGGCGCTCGCGAGTGCCACCGCCGCCTCCGTGAGCCTCGGCGTGGCCGCCGCCGCCGTGACCGTGGCGCTGGCCCTGCCGGTCGCGTATCTGGCGATCCGCTACGAGGGATGGACCAGCAGGTTGATCGAGCGCACCGCCTATCTGGCGCAGGGCATGCCGGGCATCGTCGTGGCGCTGGCGCTGGTCTCGCTCACGGCACAGGTGCTGCAACCGCTGTATCAGAGCGCCGTCCTGCTGGTGATCGCCTACGCCATCCTGTTCCTGCCGCTGGCGCTGGTCAGCGTGCGCGCGGCACTCGGGCAGGTGCAGCGCGGCCTGGAGGAGGCCGGGCGCTCGCTCGGCCTCGGCGCGTTCGAAGTGGTCTGGCGCATCGTGCTGCCGCTGGCAGGCCCCGGCCTGGGTGCCGCGGCGGCGCTGGTGTTCGTGGCGGTGCTGACGGAGCTGACGGCGACGTTGCTGCTGGTGCCCACCGGCACGCGGACGCTGGCCACGCAGATGTGGGCCAACAGTTCCGCGCTCGCCTATGCGGCGGCGGCCCCGTTCGCGGCCATGATGGTCGCGCTGTCCCTGCTGGCGACCTGGTTGCTGGCCCGCCGCTTCGGCGTCGTGGTCCGGCCCGCCGGGGCCTGAGGGCGAAATGAGCTTCCTGCGCATCGAGGGGCTGGTGAAGGAGTACGGGCCGCGCACGGTGCTGCGCGGCGTGTCCCTGTCCGTGGCCTCGGGCCGGGTGGTGGCCATCCTCGGCGCCTCCGGCAGCGGCAAGACCACGCTGCTGCGCCTCATCTGCGGTTTCGAGCGCGCGGATGCCGGCTGCATCCGCATCGGTGAGACGGTGGTTGCCGATCGCGATGTGCATCTGCGTCCCGAGCGGCGCGGCATCGGCTACGTGGCGCAGGAAGGTGCGCTGTTCCCGCATCTGTCGGTCACGGAAAACGTGCTGTTCGGTCTGCCGCGGCGTCAGCGAGGATCCCTGCGTCGGGCGGGCGAGCTGCTGGAACGGGTCGGTCTGCCGGCCGACTACGCGCGCCGGCTGCCGCAGGCCCTGTCCGGCGGCGAGCAGCAGCGCGTGGCCTTGGCCCGCGCCCTCGCCCCCTCGCCCCGCCTTGTGCTGCTGGACGAGCCGTTCTCCGCCCTCGACGCGGCGCTGCGCGCCGAGACGCGGGATGCCGTGGTGCAGGCCCTCGCCGCCTCCGGGACCACCGCCCTGCTGGTGACGCACGATCAGGCCGAGGCGCTGTCCACCGGCCACCAGGTCGCGGTGCTGCGTGATGGCGCGATCGTGCAACTGGCAACGCCGCAGGTGCTGTACCGCCATCCGGCGGATGCGGCGTTGGCACGCTTCGTGGGCGATGCGGTGCTGCTGGCGGGCCAGGCGCGGGACGGCATGGTGGAGTGCCGGCTCGGGCGACTGGTGCTGGCGCCCGGCATCGCCGACGGTGCCGTCGATGTGCTGGTCCGCCCCGAGCAGATCCGCGTCTCGGCCAGCGAGCACCAGACCGGCGTGCGCGCCCGGGTGCGCGACGTTGCCTTTCACGGGCACGACGCGCGGCTGATGCTGGAGCTGGACGGCGCCGCTTCACCCCCGATCATGGCGCGCGTGTTCGGCCACATGGTCCCGGTGCCCGGCAGCGAGGTCTGGCTGTCGGTCAGCGGCGAGGTGATCGCCTACAAGGCGGCCTGAGCGCGCCGGCCCGCCTCTCCCAGCTGTCATCCGAACCCGGCCGCCGCTCAAGCGTAGGGACCGTCGATCCCTCAAGCGACAAGGCCAGTTCACCCATGAGCAAGACCGTCAGCGACTTCGTCTGGGAGCGTCTGTACGAATGGGGCGTCCGCACCGTGTTCGGCTACCCGGGCGACGGCGTGAACGGCCTGATCGGCGCTATGGACCGCTTCGGCGACAAGATCAAGCTGGTGCAGGTCCGGCACGAGGAGATGGCCGCGTTCATGGCCTCGGCCTGGGCCAAGTTCACGGGCGAGATGGGCGTCTGCCTGGCAACCTCCGGACCGGGGGCCACGCATCTCCTCACCGGCATGTACGACGCGCGCATGGATCACATGCCGATGCTCGCGATCGTGGGCCAGCAGGCGCGCGCGGCGGTGGGCGGCCACTACCAGCAGGAGCTGGACCTGCTGAGCGCCTACAAGGACGTGGCCGGCAGTTTCGTCGCGCAGGCGATGGTGCCGCAGCAGGTGCGCCATCTGATCGACCGTTCCATCCGGGTCGCCCGCGCCGAGCGCCGCGTGACGGCACTGATCTTCCCCAATGATTTGCAGGAGGCCGAATACGAGGCGCCCCCGCGCAAGCACGGCACCATCCACTCCGGCATCGGCTACACCGATCCGAAGGTGGTTCCGTACGAGGACGATCTGCGCCGCGCGGCCGAGGTGCTGAACGCGGGCAAGAAGGTCGCCATGTTGGTGGGCGCCGGCACGCTGCGTGCGACCGACGAGGTAATCGCGGTCGCGGACAAGCTGGGCGCGGGAGTGGCGAAGGCGCTGCTCGGCAAGGCGGCGCTGCCCGACAATCTGCCGTGGGTCACCGGTTCCATCGGCCTGCTCGGCACCAAGCCGAGCTGGGACATGATGAACGAATGCGACACGCTGCTGATGGTGGGGTCCGGATTTCCCTATTCGGAGTTCCTGCCGAAAGAGGGTGCCGCGCGCGGCGTGCAGATCGACCTCAAGGCCAACATGCTGAGCCTGCGCTACCCGATGGAAGTCAATCTCGTGGGCGACGCGGCGGAGACGCTGAAGGCGCTGCTGCCGATGCTGCACCAGAAGAGCGGCCATTCCTGGCGCAAGCAGATCGAGAAGAACGTCGCCGCATGGTGGAAGGATCTGGAGGACCGGGCCATGCACTCGGCGAGCCCGGTCAACCCGCAGCGCGTGACCTGGGAATTGTCGCCGCGCCTGCCGGATCGCGCCATCATCACCAGCGATTCCGGCTCCTGCGCCAACTGGTATGCGCGTGATATTAAGATCCGCCGCGGCATGATGTGCTCGCTGTCGGGCGGCCTCGCCTCCATGGGTGCCGCCGTGCCGTATGCCATCGCCGCCAAGTTCGCCCATCCGGGCCGGCCCGTGATCGCATTGGTGGGCGACGGCGCCATGCAGATGAACAACATGGCCGAGCTGATCACGGTGATGAAATACTGGCGCGAATGGTCCAACCCGCAATGGATCGTCTGCGTGTGGAACAACGAGGATCTGAACCAGGTCACCTGGGAGCAGCGGGTGCAGGAAGGCAACCCGAAATACGAGGTTTCGCAGCGGATCCCGAACGTGCCTTACCACAAATTCGGCGAGATGATCGGCATGAAGGGTATCTACGTGGATGATCCCGACCGGCTGGGTGCCGCCTGGGAGCAGGCTCTGGCCGCCGACCGTCCCGTCGTGCTGGAGGTCAAGACCGACCCCAACGTGCCGCCTCTGCCGCCGCACATCACGTTCCAGCAGGCGCGCAACTTCACCTCGACCTTGCTCAAGGGCGATCCCGAGGAAGGCAGCATGCTGGTGGATACCGCGAAGGAGGTGCTCAGCACGATCATCCCCGGCCACAAGAGCTGATGCGGGCGCATATCGAGGCCGTGCGGGCGAGTGCCTATACGATTCCGACCGACAAGCCGGAGGCCGACGGCACCGCGGAGTGGGACAGCACCACGCTGATCGTGGCCGAAGTGGATGCCGGCGGCAAGACCGGCCTCGGCTACACCTATTCCGGGACGAGCATCGTGGGGCTGATCGAAGGCAAGCTCGCTGGCGTGCTGCGGGGGAGCGACGCGTTCGACATCCCGGCGCGCTGGCAGGCGATGCAGCGCAGCGTGCGCAATCTGGGCCGCGAGGGCCTCGCGGCCACGGCGATTTCGGCGGTCGATGTGGCGTTATGGGATCTGAAAGCGAAGGCGCTGGAGCAGCCGCTCGCGACATTGCTGGGCCGTGCGCGCAATTCGGTGCCGATCTATGGCAGCGGCGGCTTCACGACCTATTCCGATGACGAAATCCGCGCGCAGCTTAGCGGCTGGGTGGAGCATGACGGCTGCCAATGGGTAAAGATGAAGATCGGCAGCGAACCTGATCGCGACCCGCACCGCGTCGCGGTGGCGCGCGCGGCGATCGGCGAGCGCGGCTTGTTCGTGGACGCGAACGGCGCCTATTCGGCCAAGCAGGCCCTGGCGCTGGCCGAGGAGTTTGCGTCCCGCGACGGTGTGACGTGGTTCGAGGAGCCGGTCACGTCCGATGATTTGCGCGGCTTGCATTTGCTGCGCCAGCGCGTTCCCGCCGGCATGGAGATCGCCGCCGGCGAATACGGCTACACGCCCGCCTATTTTCGGCGGATGCTGGAAGCGGGTGCCGTCGATGTGCTGCAGGCCGATGCTACGCGCTGCGGCGGAATTACCGGCTTCCTTCTGGCTGGGGCGCTGTGCGAGGCGTACCACATCGACCTGTCCGCGCATTGCGGTCCGTCGGTGCATCTGCACGCCGCCTGTGCGGTGCCGCGGTTCCGGCATCAGGAATGGTTCCATGACCACGTCCGCATCGAGCACATGCTGTTCGACGGGGCGCCGGTGCCGAAAGACGGCGCCATCCGCCCCGACCTGACGCGCCCCGGATTGGGGCTGGTGTTCAAGCAGCAGGACGCGGAGCGGTTCCGGGCATGAGGAGTCACGATATCACACGGACCCGGCGACTGCCGACCGACCGGGAGATGGCGGCAGGCGCGCTTGGCGCGGCACTGCTTGGCGGTCTGGCCGGCGGGATCGTGGTGGCGGCCGAGCGTGCCCGCGCGCGGCGCTCCCTGCGCGGCCTTCTGTCAAGGCCGAGCGGAGTCAGCGTGCAGGCCGCTCGGGAGTTGAACCGCGCCGCCGGAACGCTGGCCCTCTCGGTGCTGTGCGACAGCGCGATCGAGCACTACCGCGGCGCGTTTCATAACCGGGCGATGTACACGCCGCTGGCCGTGGCCAGCCTCAGTCTCGCGGCCAGCGCGCACGGTTTCGGCGATCGCCGCTCCGGCGCGCATCGCGGGCGCCACGCGATCTATGCCCTCGCGGCGCTCACCGGCGTCGCCGGCACCGGGTTTCACATCTACAACATCGGCAAGCGCACGGGCGGCTTCTCGTGGCTGAACCTGTTCTATTCGGCGCCGATCGGCGCGCCGGCGGCGCTCGCGCTCTCGGGCCTGCTGGGCTTCGGCGGCGAGCGGGTGCGCGACACGCGACGCGGCAAGCGGCCCGCGATCTTCGGCCTGCCCGCCGGGCGCGCACTGGCGGCGCTGACCAGCGCGGGCCTGCTGGGCACCGTGGGCGAGGTGGGATTGCTGCATTTCCGCGGCGCCTACCACAATCCGGCGATGTTCCTGCCGGTCAGCGTGCCGCCGGTCGCCTCCGCCCTGCTCGCCCGCCGCGCGGTCGCACCGGCGCGCGCGCGCCATCCGTTCACGCGCTGGTGGCTGCGGCTGACAGCGCTGCTCGGCTTGGGCGGCGTCGGCTTCCACATCTATGGCGTCTCGCGCAACATGGGCGGCTGGCGCAACTGGAGCCAGAACGTGCTGAACGGGCCGCCGCTGCCCGCACCCCCGAGTTTTACCGGATTGGCGCTTGCGGGATTGGCGGCACTGGGGTTGCTGGAGCGCGACAGACATGGCTGAGGACCGCTATCCCGGCTATGACGTGCTGGCCAAGCGCCACAGCGTCTCGTGGAACGACGCCACGCGCCGCACGATCGACCATCGACTGTCGCTGCCGGGCGAACCGCGCTTTTTCACCGAGGCGGAATGGCAGACGCTGGCTGCGGTCTGTGATCGGATCATGCCCCAGCCGAAAGATCGCCCGCCGGTCCCGCTCGCCGCCATGCTCGATGACCGGCTGCTGAGTGGCCGCACGGACGGCTTCCGCTACGCCGAACTGCCGCAGCAGGATGAGGCTTGGCGGCGCGGCCTGGCCGCGCTGGACGCCGAGGCGCGGGCGCGACATGGCGGACGGTTTCACGCGATCGACGCGACGGAACAGGACGAATTGTTGCGCAGGATGCAGCAGGGCGAATTGTCCGGCCCGGAATGGGGCGGGATGTCGAGCAGGCTGTTCTTCGAGCACCGTCTGCTGCACGACATCGCCACCGCGTATTACGCGCACCCGACGGCGTGGAATGAGATCGGGTTCGGCGGCCCGGCCAGTCCGCGCGGGTACGTGCGCATGGATTTCGACCGCCGCGACCCGTGGGAGGCGGCCGAGGCCAAGCCGGGACAGGAGGCGCGCGCATTGCGCGAGAACCGGCGTGTCCGCTAGCGCGAAGCAGCACGCGGTGGACGAGATGTTCGCCGCCCCTCGCGCCATGCGCGGCCGCGCGCCGGATGTGTTCCACGAAGGCGGCTGGGTGCCGATGCGCGAATACGCGGAGTCCGACGAAGTGGATTTCGCGATCGTCGGCACCGGTGCCGGCGGCGGCACGCTGGCCTGCCGTCTCGCCGAACTGGGATTTTCGGTGGTGGCGTTCGATGCCGGCCCGTATTTCCGGCCGCTGGAGGATTTCGCCTCCGACGAGACGGAGCAGACCAAGCTCTACTGGCTCGACCATCGCGTGACGGGTGGTGCCAACCCGATCACGATGGGCGGCAAGAACAGCGGCAAGGCGGTGGGCGGGAGCATGGTCCATTTCGCGATGGTCTCGCTGCGCTTCCGCCCCGAGTGGTTCAAGTCGCGCACCGCACTCGGCTACGGCGCCGACTGGCCGCTCGATTGGCGCGAGATGTGGGAGTACTACAGCAAGGCTGAGCGGGCGCTCAGCATTTCCGGCCCGCTGTCCTATCCGTGGGGGCCGAAGCGACCGCGCTATCCGTACCGCCCGCACGAGCTGAACGCAGCGGCATTGGTGCTGGCGCGGGGGGCCGAGGCGCAGGGCTACAAATGGACGCCGACGCCGCTGGCCACCATTTCCGCACCGCGCGGGGCGGCACCGCCCTGTGTCTATCGCGGCTTCTGCCGTTTCGGCTGCGCCACCAACGCGAAGCAGAGCGCCCTCACGGTCTGGATCCCGCGCGCCCTCGCCGCCGGTGCCGAAATCCGCGACCTGGCGATGGTTGGCCGCATCGAAACCGACGATGCCGGCCGCGTGACAGGCGCTCACTATCTTCGGCAAGGCGCATGGCACTTCCAGCGTGCGCGCAACGTCGTCGTTGCCGGCTATGCGATCGAAACGCCTCGCCTGTTGCTGGCGTCGGCCAATGCGCGATTTCCTCAGGGGCTCGCCAACAGCTCCGGCCTGGTCGGCCGCAACCTGATGACGCAATCGAACCAGGCGGTGTTCGGCCGGATGGAGAACGAGATCCGCTGGTCCAAGGGTCCGCCCTCGCTCGCCATCACCGAGCACTGGAACTACGAGGATCGCGGCAAGGATTTCTTCGGCGGCTATTGCTGGATGGGCCAGGGTCCGCTGCCGATCGAATGGGTGACGGTGCAGACCAGCTCGCGCGGCATCTGGGGCGACGCGCTGAGGCGCGCGATGGAGGACTACAACCACGCGGTCGGCGTCAAGATGGTGGGCGAGATGCTGCCCAACGAGAACAACCGCGTGACCCTGGCCGACGAGGAGGATCAGTACGGGCTGAAAGTCGCCCGCATCACCTATAGCTGGAGCGACAACGACAAGCGGCTGATCCAGCACGCACTCGGGCAGATGGAGCAGAGCATGGCGATGGCCGGCGTGACGAACCTGTTCCGTCAGGAGGACGACACCAACCACCTTGCCGGCACGGCGCGCATGGGCTTCGACGCGCGTACCAGTGTCGTCAATGCCGACTGCCGGTGCTGGGACATCCCGAATCTCTGGGTGTGCGACGGGTCGGTGTTTCCCACGACCGGCGGCGTCAATCCGTCGCTGACCATCCAGGCAATCGCGCTGCGCACAGCCGATCGGATCAAGCAGCTCGCCGCGCGCGGGGAGTTGTGAGCCGTGGCGCTGCTGACCGGCAATGTCGAGATAGAATCTGTCCTGCACTACGCGGCGCAGACCGGCGAATCGCCGATCTGGAGCGTGGCCGAGCAGGCGCTGTATTGGATCGACATCCAGCAGCCGGCACTGCATCGGTTCGATCCGGCGACCAGCCAGGACCGGCATTGGATCATGCCGGACGAGATCGGCTGCTACGCGGTGTGCGACGATACGACCGGCGCGCTGCTCGGCCTGCGCAATGGCTTGCACGAATTGCGCTTCGCCACCGGTGCGGTGACGCTGCTGGCGCCGCCGCCGTTCGACCCGGATTTGTTCCGCTTCAACGAAGGCGGCTGCGATTGCACCGGGCGGTTCTGGCTCGGCACCATGTTCGATCCCAAGGACAAGAGCCGTGCCTCCGAGCAGCGCCAAGGCCAATGGCACTCCTACACGGAAGCCGAGGGGTTGCGGCCTCGCCCGGACTTCGCGGTGATTCCGAACGGCCTCGCCTGGGATGACAGCTTCCGCACCATGTTCACGTCGCACTATCAGCGCGGCGAGATCCTTGCCTTCGATTTTGACGCTCCGCGCGGGCATCTGAGCCATCAGCGGGTCTTTGCCGCCATTCCAGGCGAAATCGGGCATCCCGACGGTGCCGCGATCGACGCCGAGGGGTGCTATTGGGTGGCGCTGCATGGCGGCGGCCGATTGCGCCGGCTCCGCCCCGACGGAAGCTTCGACAGCGACCTCGCTCTGCCGGTCAGCCTGCCGACCATGTGTGCGTTCGGCGACGCGGATCTGTCCACGCTCTACATCACCTCGGCCGCGATGGGGCTCACGCCGGAGCAGAAAGCCCGCCAGCCCCTGGCCGGCAGGCTGCTGCGCTGCCGGCCTGGAGTCCGCGGACGCGCGCTGCCGATGTTCGGGGCCAGCGCGCCGGCTCGTTGACCGGCTTCGGTTCCCCCACTACATCTCCGCCGGATCAGCAATCGGGGCGTGGCGCAGCCTGGTAGCGCGCGTGTTTTGGGTACACGAGGCCGCCGGTTCGAGTCCGGCCGCCCCGACCAGCAGGAAGGAGACCCAGCCGGATGGCCCGCCGCGCCCGCATCTTCGAACAGCCGAAAAGCGCAATGCAGTCGGGCCTGGCCGGCACCAGCGAATGGGTGCTGCAATACGAGCCCGCCGACCAGCGCCGGCCGGACCCGCTGATGGGCTGGATCAGCAGCGGCGACACTCAGGCGCAGCTCCGGCTCCGCTTCGGCACGCGCGAGGAGGCGGTGGCCTATGCCGAGCGCGAGGGCATCGGCTATGACGTGGCGCTGCCACAGAAACGGCGGATCAAGCCGAAAGCCTACGCGGACAATTTCCGCTTCGGCAGGATCGAGAATTGGACGCATTGATCGCCGGCACGCGCCCTTAGCTCAGGTGGATAGAGCGGCGGCCTTCTAATCCGCGGGTCGGGGGTTCGAGTCCCTCAGGGCGCGCCACGCTCATCGTGTCCGATCTCGCGCAACTGCGCGATGATCTTGCTCACCACCTGCTCCGGCGGCGGCCCCAGATCGACGCTCAGCGGATGCTCGTCCGGCGTCGGAGGTTCCAAGGTCGCGATCTGGCTGTCCAGCAGGCTGGAGGGCATGAAGTGGCCGGTCCGGTGTGCCAGTCGCTCGGCCAGCAGCGCCCGATCGGCGTGCAGGAAGACCAGCCGCACACCACGCCGTGCGCCGATGATGCGATCGCGATAGGCCCGCTTCAGCGCCGAACATGTGATCACGCCCGGCTCATGCCCCGCCAGCCGCTGGTCGATCCAGGCGGCGATGGCATCGAGCCACGGCCAGCGATCGTCGTCGTCCAGGGCGCGGCCGGAATGCATCTTGGCGACGTTTGCCGGCGGATGCAGGTCATCGCCTTCCATGAACGGCCAGCCCAGGCGTTCGGCGAGCGGCACGGCGATCGTCGTCTTGCCGCTGCCGGACACCCCCATCACCACCAGCACCTGCGCTGGCACCTCATCCGTCTCGGGCATCCTCAGGAAACCAGCCGCGCCCAGCGGTGACCGTCGCGCGCGAGCATCGCCTCGCTGTCAGGGGGACCGGCGGTGCCGGCCTCGTACTCCTCGACCGGCAGGCCGCCATCGGTCACTGCGTCCAGGATCGGCTGCACGGCCCGCCATCCCGCCTCGATATTGTCGGCGCGCTGGAACAGCGTGGCATCGCCGATGAGCACGTCGTACAGCAGCGTCTCGTATCCCGTGGCACTGATGGTCTTGAAATAGTCGCTGTACTTCATGTCCATCGTGACACCGCCCAGCCGCACCTTGGGGCCGGGAATCTTGGCACTGAATTGCAGCGAAACGCCTTCGGTCGGCTGGATGTGCAAGGTCATCACGTTCGGTGTCAGGCGGTCGACCGGCGTGTCGCGGAATAGCGCATACGGCGCCTGCCGGAAATGCACGACGATTTCCGTCTTGCGGATGGTCATGCGCTTGCCGGTGCGGATGTAGAACGGCACCCCGGCCCAGCGCCAGTTGTCGATGCCGAACCGGATCGCAATGTAGGTCTCGGTGCCGGAGTTCGGATCGACCCCAGGCTCGGCGCGATAGGCCGGCACCTCCTCGCCGCGCAGCTTGCCGCCGCGAGTACTGCCCCCGCACCACCGCGTCGCGCACGTGATCGCGCCCGATGGGCTTGATCGCCTCGATGACCTTGGCCTTCTCGCTGCGCACAGCATCGGCATCGAAGCTGTTGGGCGGCTCCATCGCCACCATCGACAGCAACTGGAACATGTGGTTCGGCACCATGTCGCGCAGCGCGCCCGTGGGCTCGTAGAATTTCGCCCGCTGCTCCACGCCGATCGTCTCGGCCGCGGTGATCTCCACGTATTCGATGTGCTCGCGATTCCAGATCGGCTCGAAGATGCCGTTCGAGAACCTCAGCGCCATGATATTCTGTACCGTCTCCTTGCCCAGGAAATGGTCGATGCGATAAATCTGCCGCTCATCCAGCACCTTCAGGATGCGCTTGTTGAGTGCTTCGGCCGATGCCAGGTCGTGACCGAACGGCTTTTCGATCACCACGCGGCGGAATACGCCGTTATCCTGGTGCAGCAGCCCCGCCTCGGCCAGCCGGTCGATCACCGGGCCGAAGAAGCGATCGGCCACGGCCAGGTAGAACACCGCGCACCGCTGGCCCACCCACTCGCTAAGCCCCTTGAACGTCGCGGGATCGTCGAAATCCGCCGATTGGTAGGACAGGCGCTGCATCAGCCATGCGAGCTTCGGCTCGTCCAACGCCTTCGGCGCGAACTCGCCGCCGCGATCGCGGACGAACGATTCCATCATCTCCGTCTGATGCTGGCGGAAGCTGGCGTCGTCGCCCTCGGCGCGATCCACGCCGCGCAGCTGGAACTTCTCGTCCAGCAGGCCGGCGCAGGAGAGATTGTACAGCGCCGGCATCAGCAGCCGCTTGGTCAGGTCGCCGCCCGCGCCGAAAATCACCATCGCACAGGGCGGCGCGGGATCGGCCTTGGCCAGTGCCTGCGGATCGTCGGTCAGCACCGTGTCGAGAACATGGACCATCCGATCAGCCCCCCGTCCCACCTCGCGCGGCCTGCTTGCGCGCGGCCTCGAACACCTTGTCCACGCTGAAGCCGAACTTCTCCTGCAATTTCGCGATCGGTGCCGACGCGCCGAAGGTGTGCATGGCGATGATCGAGCCGTCAAATCCGGCATATCGGTCCCAGCCCATCGTTGCCGCTTGCTCCACCGCGACGCGCGCGGTGATGTGCCGAGGCAGCACGCTCCTCGCGATATGCCTCGTCCTGCTTCTCGAACAGATCCCAGGACGGCATCGACACCACGCGGGCACGGATGCCCTCGCCCGCAAGCTTCTCGGCCGCGCCGAGGATCAGCGACACCTCGCTGCCGGTGGCCATCAGGATTACCTGAGGCGCGCCGTCCTTCGGTTCGTGCAGAACATAGGCGCCGCGCTCCAGCCCGGAGGCGGCAGCATATTTGCTTCGGTCGATCGTCGGCAGCGGCTGGCGCGACAGGGACAGCGCCACCGGCTCGTGCGTCTGCCGCATGGCGACGCGCCACGCCTCGGCCACCTCGTTCGCGTCGGCGGGGCGAATCATGATCATGCCCGGAATGGCCCGCAGCGTGGAGAGCTGTTCGATCGGCTGGTGCGTCGGCCCGTCCTCGCCCAGGCCGATGCTGTCATGCGTGTAGATGTAGATGACCGGCAGCTCCATGATCGCCGACAGGCGGATCGCCGGTTTCATGTAGTCGCTGAAGATGAGAAAGGTCGCGGCATAGCTGCGCAGCCCGTACGTGGCCATGCCGTTGACGATGCCGCCCATCGCGTGCTCGCGGATGCCGAAATGCAGGTTGCGGCCGCCGTATTCGTTCGCCTCGAAGCTGCCCGCCCCCTGGAAGGTCAGGTTGCTCTTGGTGGATGGCGACAGATCCGCGGCGCCGCCGATCAGCCAGGGCACGTGCGGCGCGATCGCGTTCAGCACCTTCTGCCCGCTGTCGCGGGTCGCCAGGCCCTTGGCATCGGCGGGGAAGCTTGGAATGTCGGCGTCCCAGCCGTCCGGCAGCTTGTGCTGCACGATCATGTCCAGCTCGTGCGCCAGATCCGGGTATTCGGTCCGGTAGCGGGCGAACATCTGTTCCCATTCGCCGGACAGCCTGGCGCCGCGGGCGCCCAGCTTCTCGGCGAAGCGCTGCCGCACGCCGTCGGGCACCAGGAACTGTGCGTCCACGGGCCAGCCGTAGAATTTCTTGGCACCCTTGACCTCCTCGTCGCCGAGCGGCTCGCCATGCGCCTCCCGCGTGCCGGCCTTGTGCGGCGCGCCGCGGGCGATGATGCTGTGGACGCGGATGAAGCTCGGCCGGTCGGTTGTGGCCTTGGCCGCGCGCAGTGCCGCCAGCATCTTGCCCGTGTTCCTCGGCGTCCGCCACGTCCTGCACATGCCAGCCATAGGCGGCGAAGCGCGCCGCCACGTCCTCGTCGAAGGCGAGGTCGGTGCTGCCCTCGATGGTGATCTGGTTGCTGTCGTAGATCCAGGTGAGATTGCCGAGCCTGAGGTGTGCCGCCACCGAAGCCGCCTCGTTCGAAACGCCCTCCATCATGTCGCCATCGCCGGCCAGCACCCAGACGTGATGGTCGAACAGATCGAAGCCTGGCTTGTTGTAGCGCGCCGCCAGCATCCGTTCGGCCATTGCCATGCCGACCGAATTGCCGCAGCCCTGCCCGAGCGGCCCGGTCGTCGTCTCGACCCCGGTGGTGATGCGGTATTCAGGGTGGCCGGGGGTCTTGCTGCTGAGCTGGCGGAACTGCTTGATATCGTCCAGGCTGACGGCGGCGCCGCCATCTGGCATCCGCACGTCGGCGAGATGGAGCAAGGCGTACAGCAGCATCGAGGCGTGCCCGACCGAAAGCACGAAGCGGTCCCGGTTCAGCCAATCGGGTTTGCGCGGGTCATAGGCGTACATCTCCTGCCACAGCGTATAGGCGACCGGGGCAAGCGCCATCGGCGTGCCGGGATGGCCGGACTTCGCCTTCTGCACCGCGTCCATCGCCAAAGTGCGGATGGTGTTGATGGCCGTCGTGTCGATGCCAGGAATCTCGGTCATGCCGGAGCCGCCCTTTGCCATATGCGCCAGACATATCCCATCCGTCGCCGAAAGGAACACCGGGGGCTGTTGACGTGGCCGTGAACGACGCCCGCGCCGCCGCACGCAATTCTGAATTGGCGCCCTCTCCAGGCCGGCGCACGTTGGCCGCCTCGCCAGGGAGGTCCGCGTGGAACGCAGGAATCTGTTCACGACGGCTGCCGCCGCCGGTCTCGCCGTGGTGGCCGGCGCCGTGGGAGCACGGGCGCAGGATCAGGATCCGCAGGACCATCCGGGCGCGCTGCCCCGGCTGACCGAGCCGGGCGAGCTGCGGGGCGAGATGCTGTTTCGTCCGTTCGGCCGCACCGGCGAAACCGTCTCGGCCATCGGCTTCGGCGGGTCGCATTTCGCCAAGCCTGGCATCAGCGAGACGGAGTTGGTCCGCCTCTGCCAGCAGGCGATAGACCGCGGCATCAATTTCATGGACAATTCGTGGGACTACAACAAAGGTCTCAGCGAGGAGCGCATGGGCAAGGCGCTCGAGCAGGGCGGCTACCGGAAGCGCGCGTTCCTGATGTCAAAGGTCGATGGCCGCGACGCCCGCACGGCACAACGGCAGTTGGAGGATTCGCTGCTGCGGCTGCGCACCGACCATCTCGATCTGTGGCAGATCCACGAAACCCTGCGCTACGAGGATCCCGACCGTGTGTTCGCCAAGGGCGGCGCGATCGAGGCGGCGGTCGCTGCGCAGAAAGCCGGCAAGATCCGCTTCATCGGCTTTACCGGGCACAAGGATCCGCACGTGCATCTGTACATGCTCGCGGTGGCCCGCCAGCACGGCTTCCACTTCGATGCCGTGCTGCACCCGAGCAACGTCATGGATGGGCATTTCCGCAGCTTCGCGCGCATGGTGATGCCGGTGGCGGTGCGCGAGGGTGTCGCCGTGCAGACGATGAAGCCGATGGGCGGTGCCGATGGCGTGATCCTGAAATCGGGCGCGGTGACGGCGATGGAATGCCTGCACTATTGCCTGAACCTGCCCACCTCGGTCGTGATCACCGGGATCGACGACCAGCGGGCACTCGATCAGGCATTCGAGGCGGCGCGGACGTTCAAGCCGCTGGACGGGCAGGCCGTGGCGGCGATTCTGGCGAAGACGGCGAAACTGGCCCCCACGGGCGAGTACGAGCTGTTCAAGACTTCGGCGCGCTTCGACAGCACCGCACAAAATCCGGAATGGCTGGGCAGGCCGAGCCCCGACGTGGAGAAGCTGGCGCCGCAGAACGCCGGCTGACGGCTGGACCCAGGCTGACGGCTGGACCCAGGCGCGTGCGCGCCGTAGAAGCGGCGTCATGTCCGCTTCCGTTCTGATTCGCCTGGTCGTCACCGATGTCGATGGAACGCTGGTGCGCCAGGACAAGAGTTTGGCGGCCTCCACAATCGCTGCGGCGCAAACGCTGCGGCGACACGATGTCAAGCTGGCGCTGGTCAGCAGCCGGCCCGCCAGCGGGCTCGATGGCCTGCTGGGTCCGCTCGGCATCGACACGCCGCGCGCCGGATTCAACGGCGGCGAGATCGTAGGGCCGACGGGCGAGACCCTCGGTGAGCTGACAATTCCCGAGCCGGTGGCCCGCGAGACCATCGCCCGCATGGAAGCTGCGGGGGTCGATCCCTGGGTGTTCGTGGGTGGTCTATGGCTGCTCAGAAATCCCCGCGCCCACTACATCCCGCGCGAGCGACTGTCCGTCAGCATGGACTACACGCTGGTCGAGGATTTCACGCCGCATCTCTCCGGCGTCCACAAGATCATGGGCACGCATACCGATTTCGCCCTGATGGGCCGCATGGAGGCGGAGCTGCGCGCGGCGTTGGGCGAGCAGGCGGCGGTCGCGCGCAGCCAGAACTACTATCTGGACGTGACGCACGCGCGGGCCAACAAGGGCTTCGCCGCCCTGTCGCTCGCGAAGCTGCTCGGCATCGAGGCGCAGGCGATGGCCTGCATCGGCGACATGCCGAACGACACGCCGATGTTCGCCGTCTGCGGGCTGGCGATCGCGATGGGCAACGCGCCGGATCCGGTCAAGGCGCTGGCACAGGCGGTTACGGGCAGCAACGAGGCGGATGGCTGGAGCGAGGCGATCGAGCGATTCGTGCTGCCGCACGCGGCCACGCGAGGCTAAAGGCAATGGTCAGTGACGACTGAACACCTCGTGCCCGAGGACCTGCGGCACCTGTATCACGTACGCGAATGGCGCAATGCCGCTGGTATCCTCACAACGGCTTGTCCAAATGAGTGGGAGGATGTGATCCAAATCTTGCGGGCCTTCAGACTGCTGAAGTCGCAGATTCTCACAGCCGGCGGCGGATTGTCGCCAATCTCGCAGGGCATCAACAGGGCTTTCGACGACCGGGGCTGGAAAGAGAAGAAGTTTGCAACGAAGATCGTGGTGGACGAAACCGAGTACTCCAGCCCGACGCATCTGGTCGATTGCTTCAGGGGCCGGGTGGCTCTTGAGTTGGAATGGAACAACAAGGACCCATTTTTCGACCGAGATCTGAACAACTTCCGCCTGTTGTTTGACTTACGGGCAATCGACGTTGGGATCGTCGTGACCCGCGCCACCGAATTGCAGGAGGTTTTCGACAGACTGGGAAAGGGCGCGAGTTTCGGCAACTCTACGACGCATCATGAAAAGCTCTGGCCGCGTCTAGAGGGCGGAGGCGGTGGCGGCTGTCCCGTCCTCACTTTCGCGATCACACCGAAGCTCTACGTCGATGATGGCCCCGGCCGCTTTAGCCGCCGCATTGGCTGTCAAAGCGGCCAGGGACAACAAGAGGGGCAGGAAAAGCCGAGCGGGCGTTTCCCTTTCAGCCGGTTCCGGCGAAGAAGACGAAGCTTGAAGGCTAATCCGCCGGCATGAGAAGCGCGGCATGTCGCCGACGCCTTTCGGAAGCCGAGTTGTGGGCATAGGTGTCCCATGTCGGCTCATAGTTGGGTCGGCCTGGTGCCCCCAGTTTGACCAGCCTTCTCTTACCCCGCGGGCAAAGAGTTCCAGCCGGGGCGCAGGCGAACATGCTTCAATCAGGGGATACAGCTCGTCCGGCTTGCGGGAGTGTTCCCGCTTGCGGGTGGCGAGGAAATTCACTTGCGAGCGGCCGGGCGGCAGAGTGCGCGCGTTTCTGCCGCGGACCCCGAACAGCACGATTTCTGTCACGTTTCTAAAATAGAACCCGACACCCCTTCCGTCCGGGCCGCCATCCTTGCGGATCTTGTGCCACACGATGTTCGATTTGTATTCAAATCCCCACGCCTGCATGACCTGCAGGCCCTGGGGCAACAGAGCATTTGGCACCCAAAGGTACAGATGCGCGGTCGAGGCAACGATCTCCGTCACCGGGAGGCCGCAGATCGCATCCAGATGCATCGTCCCATAGCGGCTGAGACGCCGATGCTCCGGCGCTACTTTCCCGGTCCGATTGATGAACTGCCAAGGCGGATCGGCGAGCAATGTGGCGAATCGCCGCTTCCCGCAGAATGCTCGCAGCTCCTCGGCTGGCTCAAGGATGGATGTGTCAGGCATCAAGTCGTCCCCTCACTATTGCCGCATATCGGCCGTCATCGCGTCAACAGACGACCAATGGCCCGCACCGTATGCGGGCACGCCGTTGGCGGTGGCGGCTCAGCCCGACTTGGCGATCATCTCGTCGGTGATATTGTGCGGCGTCGGCTCGCCACCCTGGGGCGGACGCCCCAGACGGGATCACTCTGCCAGAGACGCCGCCAGCGCGAACCCAAGCCCGATCGTCCCCACGACAAAAAGGATCGCGCCGAGTTCCAAGGCTGCCTGGACTGCAAGGCTAGGTGGACCGAAGATCACGATGAGGCTCAGAACGAGCCCGATCGCCGCAAAGCCGCAGGCCAGTGCCAGCGATCGCCACCCCAGGCCTACATCGCCGCCTCGCGGCGCGAACACGGATTTGCTGGTCCGCTGGGCGGACAGGCTGGCAAGACGCATGAGGAAAACTCCGGAAGTCGGCGCTGCGCCTACCGCACTGCACAAAATAACGGAACCCGGCACTCCGGGACCGAGCGTTGCAGTTTCTGCAAGGGCACGTCGGCCGCGCCGGACCGCACCGGCGCGACCGCGCGGTTCACCGCACCGCGAATTGCGTGCTGCCGAACATCACCTCGCGCTGCGCATCGGTAATCGGCCCCTGGCGCTGCCGGTCCGCGAGCACCGCGACGCCGCGCTGCACCGCCGGGCGCGCCGCGATCGCATCGTGCCAGCGGCGCACGGCGGGATAGTCGGCAAGGTCGATGCCCCGGCGATCGGGATTGCGCACCCAGGGGAAGGTCGCGATGTCGGCGATCGAATAGGCACCGCCGGCCAGGTACTCGGACTGCTCCAGACGCTTCTCCAGCACGCGATGCAGGCGCTTCACCTCGTTGCCATAGCGTTCGATGGCATAGGGCAGCTTTTCCGGCGCATAGGCGGCGAAATGGTTCCATTGGCCAAACATCGGCCCCACGCCGCCCATCTGGAACATCAGCCATTGCAGGCAGGTGTACCGCTCTGCGGCGTCGGTCGGCAGCAGCCGCCCCGTCTTCTCGGCGAGATAGATCAGGATGGCGCCCGATTCGAACAGGCTGAAAGGCTGGCCTCCCGGTCCATCGGGATCGACGATCGCCGGTATGCGATGATTGGGCGTGATCGCCAGAAACTCCGGCTTGAACTGGTCGCCCGCGCCGATATCGACCGGGACCACGGTGTACGGAAGGCCGAGCTCCTCCAGGGCAATGTGGACCTTGTGACCGTTCGGCGTGGTCCAGGTCCAAAGCTGGATCGGTTGGCGGGATTGGGGCGCTGGGGAATCGGGCATGGATGCTCCTGCACGAAAAGTCGACCGCCCCGATATGGCGATGCCCTACCCGCCCTACCACTGCAGCACGGGCCGGGTGCCTGCCTGCCGCCGGCCGCCGCGCGCGGCATTGAACAGCTGCCATTCCTGAACCGGCATGAAGCGCGGGGCCAGGAACTGATAGGTTCGCGCGACCAGAAGCCAGAACCCATCATCGGCGCGGTCCGACGCCGCTTCCCAGGCATGCAGGATTGGATCCCAGGCGAGCCGGCTGCGGTGCAGCCAGTTGCGGTGCGAGCGGATGAAGATGCGCTGCCCTTCGACGTTGCGCAGCGTCGCGATGATCTCGCCGGTCTGAGCGTCCAACTCAGCGAATTTGTCGCCGATCTGCCGCAGCGCGATGCCGGTCAGCCGGAACACCTGGGCCAGCGAATCGAGCCGGCTCACGTCGCCCCGCAGCCGACGCCGCGCAAAGCCGTCCAGCCGCGCGGCGAGCGCTTGCACCCGGGCCAGCAGCAGGTCGCGCAGCGCCTCGATATAGGCGAGTTCCTCGCCGACCCCTTCCAGCAAGGCCACCACCGCTTCCGCGCCGGCGAGATCCAGGAGCGACGCGGCCCGGGTGAAGGCCGCCGTCAGGTGCGCACGCAAGCGTCCGTCCTGCTCCAGCCGATCCACCGAGAGGGTGTGGGCGGAGAGTGTCGCATTGCCGGTTTCGCTGCCCAGCCAGCCCACGAGTTGCAACCGCAGCCGTGCCAGCGCCCGCTCCCGATGCGCGGTGCGCGGCTGCCAGCTCGCCTCGCCGGTCAAGACTTCGCGGGGCAGCGGATCGCCGGGCTGCACGCCCGCGACATAGTCGAGCGCCTCGACGATCAGGCCGAGCATGCGGCCGTCGGGGCTGTCGTCGGGAATGGCCAATTCGCGCTGCAAGGCGCCGAGCGGCAGCGCCGCCTCCCGCCCGCCCAAATCCACCACCATCAGCGGGGTATTGTCCGAACCGGCGCGGCGAAACACGACCGCGCCGAGCGCCGCGAAGCCTCGGTGTCGCAGGATGCAGCAATCCGGGACAGCCTCCTCGGTCATGCGCCGCGTGCGCTCCGCCCATGTGGGAGGCCCGCCTCTAGCAGGCGCGCCGTTAAAAGGAGGTTCACGCGGTGCGAACACCGGCCGCTCACGACTCGTCAAGACCTGTCCCACAGAATGAGACGGACCGGATGAAGTGAGATGGCGATGGAGAGCGGCCGCGTCAGGGCTCGTATTGAGACCACCGATCGGCCGCGGCGCCGCGGGCTTCGCGCGAGCGAGGACCGGCGGGTGGAGGCGGCCGAGCGACGCCGGCTACGCCAGGACCTGGATCGGGCCACGGCGCGCGCCGCCTTCGTGCTGCACTATCAGCCGCGCCTGCGCCTCGGCTCGGGCGAGCCGGCCGGGGCCGAGGCGCTGCTGCGCTGGCCACATCGCAAGCGGGGCATGGTCCCGCCCGCCGCGTTCATCCCGCTGGCTGAGGAATATGGCCAGATCACCGCGATCGGCGGCTGGGCGATGGCGACCGCCTGCCTGGAGGCACAAAGCTGGCGGGGCGGCGTGGTCTCGGTCAACATCTCGGGCCGCCAGCTGCGCGACGGCGCGCTGCTGGCACAGGTGGCGGCGGCGCTGGAAGTCTCCGACCTGATACCGGAACGGCTGGAACTGGAACTCACCGAGAGCGTGCTGGCCGACACCAGCCTGGACATGCTGCTCGCACTGTCGGCGGTGCGCGATCTGGGCGTGGGTCTGGCGCTCGACGATTTCGGCATGGGCTTCGCGAGCCTCGCGATGCTGAAGCGGCTGCCGCTGACGATGATGAAGCTCGATCGCGCGCTGATCCGTGATCTGCCGCGCAGCCACGAGGACGCGGCGATCGTGCGCGCGGTCATCGCCACCGGCCACGCGCTGGGCCTGTCCATCGTCGCCGAGGGGATCGAGACCGAGGAGCAGCGTGCGTTTCTCGCCGGGTGCGGCTGCGACGAGGGGCAAGGCTATCTGTTCAGCGAACCGCTGCCAGCGGCACAGATTCGGGCGCAGATGGAGGCGGGTGGGTAAGCGTCTTCGTTTTTCCAACGCGTGGCGGCACTCTCGCACGGCACGGGTGAGGCGAAGATAGGCTTCCCGTGTCAGACTGCACCTGATAGGATTCGCCACGCTCGACGAACGTTCGTCATCGACTACCTTCGTCATCGACTGTCCTCTGGGCCGCGATCGATGCTCGACAACGACACCTCTGACGATCCCCACCTTGTCGCCGGCCGGACCTGCGGCTCGTGCAACGTCTGCTGCGTGGCGCTGACGATCAAAGACCCGGAGTTGCAGAAGGTCCAAGGCTATCGCTGCCGGCACGCCCAGCGCGACAACAGTTGCGGCATCTATGCGGCGCGGCCGCACACCTGCCGGACCTTTTATTGCGGGTGGCGGCGCCTGAAATGGATCCGCGAGCCATTGCGGCCGGACAGGTCGGGCGTGCTGGTGCGCCTGCACGGCGAAATTTCGAAGGCAGACGGGGCTGAACATCTCGGCGTCGAGTTCACCCTCCTCAGCAACGCTGGGTTGAAGGCGGAAGGGCTGGCGGAGTCAATCGCCGCGGCGGTGGCGGCCGAGGTGCCCGTCTTTCTCAATATTCCCGGCCCGCCAGGCTACACTTCCGCCC
This sequence comes from uncultured Pseudomonadota bacterium, assembly GCA_963838805.1. Taxonomy (GTDB): domain Bacteria; phylum Pseudomonadota; class Alphaproteobacteria; order Acetobacterales; family Acetobacteraceae; genus CAVRQM01. The sequence continues at coordinate 415,333 of CAWISK010000006.1, read as the reverse complement.
AGGCGCGGATCAACGAGGTCTTGCGGGATGCCGTCTGCACCAGGGATAAGGCCGCCGTGCTGAGAATCCTCGCGGAGGTGCGTGCAAAGGGCCGGGCCGGGAAGCGCCAGCGCATCGTCCTTTCCCGCCGCGCCGACGACGACGCCGGGCGAGCTACGGTGACGCGCGACGCCCCGTGATGAAGCGGCCGATCACACTCCAGCGAGGCCGACGGGCCGCAGTTGATGCGGGACGATGGCGCTCATGACGTAGGCTCCATCGGCGGCGAAAGTTCGCGATCGGCCGCGGCGATGTCCTGTGCCACCCGGGCGAAGGCGGGGCGTGCGCCGACGCGGACATGCCAGGCGGCGAGTGCCGGGTGGCCAGCAAGCGGCGGCCCCCGCAGCCGCAGGACAAAGAGGATGGTCATGAACAGGGCGATATCGGCGACAGAGACATCGCCACAGAAATGCGCCTTGCCGGCGATTTGGCCTTCCAGCGTATCGTACTGGCCGAGCAAAATGGTTTCCGCATCGTGCGCGTCCGCCTCGACAGCGCGCTGGCGCTGCGGGTCGGGATCGGGCGGGGTGGTTCGGTGCATCAGCGAGCGCAGCGGCGGCAGCATGATCTCGTCGGCGAACAGCTCGATCAGGCGGCAGCGGGCGCGGTCCGCCGGGGCGGCGGGATACAGAGGGGGCGTGGGGTAGGCGTCTTCGAGATATTCCAGAATCAGCGTGGAATCGAACAGAGCAAGGTCGCCGTCGATCAGCACGGGAACCTGGCGCTTGGGATTGGCGGCGACCACAGCCGGGTGTTTCGGCGTGTAGCCGGCCGCTTGGCTGAACGGCACCATCACCCGGTCGAACGGGAGGGATTTCTCATACAGCGCGATCTCGACCTTGCGAGAGAACAGGCTCAGCGGTGCCGAGTAGAGTTGCATTGGCGGCAGTGTCGCGTTGCGCCGTGGTATGTCCATCTGCGTTGTGGCCGGACTGCGCCTCACCCGCCGCTGATCGCCGTCATCACGAGAAGTTCGGCGCCGTCGTCCAGGACTGTGCCGAGTGTCGCCCGCGTGCCGCGCACGAAGACGTTGATGTGGCGGCGAATGCCGGGAGTGGAATCGCAGATGCAGTCGCGCATCCCCGGCCAGCGCTGGTCCAGTGCGTCGATCGCCTCGCGCGACGGTCGAGGCGGCCACTTCCAGTTCATGCGGCGCGCCTGGAAACAGGTTCACGAGGGCACCCGGCAGCAGTACCGCGACAGACGGCTCGATGACCGCCGATGTCGTGCCGGACATCAATGGAGCACCAGCGTCTCGACGGACAGGATCGCCGGCAGGTGCTGGGCAATCGGCTGCCAGCGATCGCCCTCGTCCGCACTCGCGAACAGCGTGCCGCTGCTGGTGCCGAAATACACCCCGGCCGGGTCGAGACGATCCGTCGCCATCGCCTGACGCAGCACGCCGAAGAACGCATTGGCCTGCGGCAGACCCTCGCGCAACGCCGTCCAGCTCTCGCCGCGATCGCGGGTGCGCCACACCGCGGCGCGTCCGTCCGGCACGTAGCGGCCCGCCACGTCGCCGTTCAGCGGCAGCAGATAGAGCGTGTCCGGATCGCGCGGATGTGCGGCGGCGGGAAAGCCGAAGGTCGAAGGCAAGCCGGCCTCGATGCTCTGCCAGTGCCGGCCGCCGTCCTCGCTGCGATACATGCCGCAATGGTTCTGCTGATAGAGGCGGCCCGGCATTCCCGGTGGCATGACCAGGCAATGCACGCACTGGCCGTATTCGGGATATTTCTGCCCATCGGGCAGGAAATCCGCGCGCGTCCCCTGGTTGCGAGGCTGCCAGGTCTCGCCCGCATCCTCGGTGTGGAACACGCCGGCGGCGGAAATCGCGACCCAGATCTGCCCCGCCTCGTCGGGATGCGGCACGATGGAATGCAGGATCAGGCCGCCACCGCCCGGCTGCCAGTGCGGGCGCGAGGGATGATCGCGCAGCCCTTCGACGTGGCGCCAGGACTGGCCGGCATCATCGCTGCGGAACAGCCCGGCCGGCTGCACGCCGGCGTAGAGGCCGCCCGGTCCTGGTGCGATGCTCCAGACGGATTTGATCGGCTCCTCGCCCGCCGCATAGGCGAGCCCCTGGCTGGAATGGGTCCAGGTCTCTCCGAGATCGGCGGATTTCCACACGGCCGGCCCGAACCACTCATTGCCGCCACCGGCGAAGATCGCGCCGGTCTCGGGATCGGCCACGGCGTGATTGATCGGCCATGCCTCGCAGAACGGGCCGCGCAGCGCCCAGGACCGTCGTTGCGCATCGGCCTGCAGAACGAAGGCACCCTTCTTCGTGCCGACCAGGACGAGGACCGTGTTGGTCATGAAGCCTCCTGTCGCCTGCCAGACGGATCGTGTAACTTTATGGTTAAATACAGATCGGCTTGTGTCAAGAGCCTGGCCGCGAAGAGCCTGGCCGCGAAGGCTGGGCAGGCCAGGCCCTCCGATGCAAGCTCGCGCCATGCCCATCAGCGAGCGGCGCCGCGTGCGCGCCGGGGTTCTGGATATCGCGTTCGAACAGGCCGGGTCGCCGGAAGGCGCCGCGGCCGTGCTGTTGCACGGCTTCCCCTACGATCCGCGAGCCTTCGACAAGTGGTGCCGCATCTGCGCCGGACCGGGATTCCGCGTCGTGGTGCCGTATCTGCGGGGCTTCGGACCGACGCGGTTCGTAGCGGACGACGTGCCGCGTTCCGGCCAGCAGGCGGCATTGGGCGTCGATCTGTTGGCATTGCTGGACGCGCTGGCGATCGAGCGGGCGGTGCTGGCGGGCTATGACTGGGGCGGACGGGCCGCCTGCATCGTGGCGGCACTGTGGCCGGAGCGCGTGCGCGGACTGGTCACGGGCTGCGGCTACAACATCCAGGACATCGCGGGATCGGTCATACCCGGAGCGCCCGAGCTGGAGCATCGCTACTGGTATCGGTACCTACCTGCATGGCGAACGCGGCCGTGCCGGGCTGGAGGCGAACCGGCGTCCCTTCGCCCGGCTGCTCTGGCGGCTGTGGTCGCCAAGCTGGACATTCGAGGAGGCGACGTTCGAGCGCAGCGCCGAATCCTTCGATAATCCGGATTTCGTGGAGGTGGTGGTGCATTCCTACCGCCACCGCTTCGGCTACGCCGAGGGCGACCCGGCGCTGGACGGCATCGAGCGTCGGCTCGCGGCGCGGCCGGCGATCGCGGTGCCAAGCATCGTCCTGCATGGCGGCGATGACGGCGTGGACCCGGCCCAGCGCTCGGAGGGCGATTGGCCGCATTTCGGACAGCACTACCGGCGCGTCGTGGTGCCGGGCATCGGCCACAACCTGCCTCAGGAATGGCCGGAGGGGTTCGCCCGGGCGGTGATCGAGGCGGCAGGCGACGCGATGTGACAGGCAGTCGCGCAACGTCCGGCCGCTCCGGCCGTTCAGGCTGGCATCGAACGATGGAGAGTCCGATGAGCAACATCCTGGCGACCTGCCTCACGCTCGCAACCCTGCTCGCCTCCGTGCCACTGCTCAGTGCGTGCAATACGACCGCGGGCGCCGGCAAGGATATTTCCAATACCGGCCAAGCGATCAGCAATGGAGCGCAGAAGCTGACGCCGCAATAGCGGCGCGGCTCTGCGGACCAGCGATAGCTCTGCCGCGAAGGCCGCCCCACCCGCCCCTTCGGGCCGCCCTCCCCTCTCAGTGGAGGGAAATTTCTTCCCCTCCCTTTGGCCCCAAGGGACGGGTGGGGTTGCGATGCGCCCCGTTCAGCGCCGGGCGGCCTCGATCCGCTCCGGGCCACCCATCCATGGTCGCAGCACGGCCGGGATTTCGATCGAGCCGTCTGCCTGCTGATAGTTCTCCATGACCGCGATCAGCGCCCGTCCGACCGCGACGCCGGAGCCGTTCAGCGTATGCACGTGCTGGATCGTCTTGCCGTCGGCGAGGCGATAGCGAGCGTTCATGCGGCGCGCCTGGAAGGCGCGCATGTTCGAACAACTGCTGATCTCGCGCCACGCCGACTGGCCGGGCAGCCACACTTCCAGATCATGGGTACGGGCCGAGCCGAAGCCGGTGTCGCCGGAGGAGAGCAGGACGCGGCGATAGGGGATCTCGAGGCGTTCCAACACGGTCTCGGCGCATTCGGTCATGCGTTCGTGTTCGGCGTCGCTCTCCTGTGGCCGCGTGATGCTGACCAGCTCGACCTTCTTGAATTGGTGCTGACGCAGCATCCCGCGCGTGTCGCGGCCGGCCGATCCGGCTTCGCTGCGAAAGCAGTCGGTGAGTGCCGTGAGCCGGATGGGCAGCTTCGCTTCGGGGATGATCTCGCCCGCGGCGGTGTTGGTGAGCGGCACTTCGGCCGTGGGGATCAGCCAGCGGCCGTCCGTAGTGCGGAACAGATCCTCGGCGAATTTGGGAAGCTGGCTCGTGCCGTACACGGCGGCGTCGCCCACCAGCAGCGGCACCGAGAGTTCCTCGTACCCGTGCGCGCGTGTGTGCAGATCGATCATGAAGCTGCCCAGCGCCCGTTCCAGGCGAGCCAGCGCGCCGCGCAGGATGGTGAAGCGGCTGCCGGCGATCCTTGCCGCGGTCGCGAAGTCCATCAGCCCGAGCGCCTCGCCGAGATCGGCGTGCTCGCGCGGGCGGAAGTCGAACTGGCGTGGTTCGCCCACCTGCCGGAGCACGACATTGGCGGCCTCGTCCCGCCCGTCGGGCACATCGCGGTCGAGGATGTTGGGTAGGGTCTCCAGCAGCCGGCGGAGCGCCTCGCCGTCCTGCTGCGTACTCCGGCCCAGCGCCTCGATCTCCGCGCGCAGGCTGGTTCCCTCAGCCTCCAGCCCCGAGGTGTCGCCACTCCGGCGCTTTGCCTCGGCAATCTCCCGGCTGATCGCGTTGCGCCGGGCCTGCCGTTCCTGGAGCCGCGCCTCGCCCTCGCGTCGGCTGCGATCAAGCCGCAGGAGATCGTCCGCCGCATGAGCCAGGCCGCGTCGCGCCATCGCTGCGTCGAACGTCGCGGGATGCTCCCGGATGATGCGTATGTCGTGCATCAGCGCGCACCGTCGCGTACTCGCAAGGACGGCCCGCTATGCATCCACCACCTTCGGCTCAACCATCCGCGCGGCAATGATCGACACCTCGTACAAACCGATCAGCGGCAAAGCGAGGCCGCATTGCGTGATGACATCCGGCGGCGCCAGCACCGCGGCGATGACGAACATGCCGACCCAGGCATAGCGGCGCACCCGCTTCAGGCCCTTCGACGTGACGATGCCGACCTTGGCCATCAGCGACAAGGCGACCGGTAGCTGGAAGGCGATGCCGAAGGCGAAGACCAGTTTCATCACCAGGTCGAGATACTCGGAGACTTTCGGCATCACCTCGATCGGCAGGCCGGCAGCACCGTTCGGCGTGGCGAAGCTGATGAAGAAGGTGAAGGCGATCGGGAACACAAAATAATACGCCAGCGCCGCGCCCATGACGAACAGCACTGGCGTCGCCGCCAGGAACGGCAGCAACGCGCGCTTCTCGCTGCGGTACAGGCCGGGTGCCACGAACAGCCAGAGCTGGCTTGCGATGATCGGAAAGGCCAGGAACGCGGCGCCGAAGAACGCCACCCGCAGATTGGTGAAGAACCCTTCCGTCAGGCTGGTGAAGATCATCGCCCGCGTGCCGCCGTGCCTGACCAGCACGGTGGCAAGCGGTTCGGCCAGGAACGAGTAGATGCGCCCCGAGAAATGATAGCAGAGGAAGAACGCGATCAGGAATGCCGCGGCCGACCACAAAAGCCGACGCCGCAGCTCGACCAGATGCTCGAGCAGCGGCATCGGCTTGTCGTTGATGACGTCTTCGATGGGAGCCTTCGCCACGGTCTATGGGTTACGGATCAGCGGCCCGGTCGCAAAGAATCGGGGCGGGTGCAGTCGGGCGGGATGAAAGCAGGGGCGGCAACGGGCGGCGGCGGGATCGCGTCGGGCGGGATAAAGGCCGGTGCCTCCATTCGCGCGGGCTCAGCCGTGGGCTGCGGCGCGAACGACACCGACCCCTCGACCCGCGCCGCATCGCCCGAGGATGCGAGATCGGGGCTGATCGGGGTCGGCTGGAACGGATCCTCGGTGAACGTGGCTCGCAGCGAGCCGTCGGCATCGACTGCGCGGGTGAGTTCGCCCCGAATGTCCATGTTGCGGATTTCATTCAGCGAGTCGCGCACCTCGCTCAGATTGCTGTCACGCAACATCTCGTCCACGTGGCCCTGAAACTCGCCGGCCATCCGGCGCGCCTTTTTCACCATGTCCGAGACGGCCTTGATCGCCACGGGCATGTCCTTGGGGCCGATGAGGATCATCGCCACCACGCCAATCAGCCCGATCTCGGTCCAGGCAAAGTCGAACATGGCGCGTTGGTAGCAGGGTTGCGGGTAGCGCGAAACCGGCGCTTCAAGCGGGCGGCTCGGACGCGACCACCGAAGGCGGCTCGACCAGCAGATCCTCGCGTCGCGGCAGCGCTCGCAGATCGGCCAGGCCGAACTGGGCGAGGAAGGCTGGTGTCGTGCCCCACAGCGTCGGTCGCCCCGGAACCTCGCGCCTGCCGCCGGGTGCGATCAGCCCCGCCTCCAGCAGCGCGTCGAGTGTCGCCTGCGACAGGCTGGCGCCGCGCATCGCCTCGATCTCGCCGCGCGTCACTGGCTGATGGTAGGCGACGATGGCCAGCACCTCCATTGCCACGCGCGGCAGGCGACGCGGCACGGAGACGACGCGGCGCAGCCGCTCGGCCAGATCCGGCGCGGTACGGAACTGCCAGCCGCCGGCCACCTGTACCAATTCGACGCCGCGGCCCGTGTAGCGCTCGCGCAGCGCCGCGAGCACCGCGTCCGCGTCGGTGTCCTCGGGCAGCACCTGGCCCAGCGCGCGGGCGCCCACGGGAGCGGCCGCGGCGAACAGCAGGGCCTCGGCGAGGCGGAAATGGTCGTCCGGGATGTCAGCCATGCGTTGCCTCGGGCGGTGCGGGCCGCAGCAGGATCGGGCCGAACGCGGCTTCCTGGCGCAGCATCACGGCGCCGTCGCGCGCCAATTCCAGGCCGGCCAGCAGGGTACTGGCGAGTGCCGCGCGATACGGCTGCCCGGCTTCGGCCATGTCGGGCAGGAAGTGCTCCAGGCTGGACCACAGCGAGCCGTCCGACGGCAGGCGGCCGAGCATGGCCTGCAGACGGCCCAGCGCCTCCTGCACGGTCCAGAGCGGCGCGCGGGCCGGGCGATAGGTCTTGCCGGCGGCGGCACGGCGCATTGCCGCGAGATAGGCGCGCACCAGACCGCCCTGATCGAGCAGCAGGCGCGAGCGGTCGGTCTCTATGAAGCTCTCCGGCTCGCCGCGCGCGAACACGTCGTGGCCGAGAAGCGGACGGGCAGCGAGCCAGGCCGCCGCCGACCGCATCGCCGCCAGCTCGGCGAGCCGCGCGGTGAAATCCTCCGCCGCGCGCTCCCCCTCCTCCGCCGCGTCGCTGCCCGCCGGCAGCAGCAGCCGCGATTTGAGCCAGGCGAGCCAGGCCGCCATCACCAGCCAGTCGGCCGCGAGTTCCAGCCGCACGCGCCGCGCGCCCTCGATCACCGCCAGATACTGCTCGACCAGCGACAGGATGGAGATGCGGCCAAGATCGAGCTTCTCGCCGCGCGCGAGATCGAGCAGCAGATCGAGCGGCCCCTCGAAGCCGTCGAGCCGCAGGAGCAGCGCCTCGGTATCAGCCATTGATCTCGCCCAGCAGCGCCAGCCCGTAGGCCGGATCACCGGCCAGCCGCATCAGCAGGCGCAGCACCGGCTGCGCCACATCGACCAGGAGCAGCCGCACCGGGTCGAACTGGAAGCCGAAATCGCGCGCCGCCGCCGGCACCAGCCAGATCAGCAGGATCACGATCAGCAGCCCTGCCCGCTCCAGCCGCGCCCAGACGCGCGCGAGGGGCGCCGGCAGCAGGCCCACCGCGATGCGCCCGCCATCCAGCGGCGGTATCGGCAGCAGGTTGAACAGGCCGAGGGCCACGTTGGCGAGCAGGAAATAGGCCAGCAGCGTCAGCGCCATCACCTGCCCCTGCGCGCCCAGCAGCGGCACCCCGTGCAGGGCCAGGGCGCCCAGCCACGCCAGGAAGAAGTTCATCGCGGGGCCTGCGGCTGCCACGACCATCATGCCCCGGCGCGGATTGCGGAAGCGCCACGCGGCGACCGGCACCGGCTTCGCCCAGCCGAACATGAAGACGATGCGGTGCAGGGTGAGCCATTGGCTGATGAGCAGGAAGCCCGGCAGCAGGATGGTGCCGACGCGATCGACGTGCCGGAGCGGGTTGAGCGACAGCCGCCCGGCGCGGCGCGCGGTGTCGTCGCCCATCGCCAGCGCCGCATAGCCGTGCGCCGCCTCGTGCAGGGTGATGGCGACGATGGTGGGAATGGCCGCCAGCAGGACCGACTCGATCAGGCCGCTCACGCCAGCAACGCGCTTCGTTCGGTGTGCATGGCGGCAGGGTCTAGCGCGCAACGCCTGCCCGCGGCCAGCGCCCGCGCCGCGGACAGGCGTTGCTGGCCCAGGCGCGAGAGCGGCGGACAGGCGCGCAGCACCAACTCGGTGCCCTGCGGATCACCGGGGCAATACAGGGCGAGGTCGCAGCCGGCAGCGAGTGCTGCCTGCGCCCGCTCGGCGGGTTCGCCGGACAGCGCGCCCATCGCCAGATCGTCGCTGACCAGCACGCCGGCGAAACCGATGGCACCGCGAATCACCTCGGCCACGATAGCCCGCCGAGAGCGTGGCGGGCAGCGCCGGGTCCAGCGCCGGATACAGAACATGCGCGGTCATCATCCAGGGCAGGTCGCGATTGGCGCGGAACGGCGCAAGATCGGCCTCGGCCGGGACCGTCACAACGGGCATCGCCACATGGCTGTCCGCGCGCGCCTGTCCGTGGCCGGGCGCGTGCTTGCCCACCGGCTGCGCACCGGCCGCCAGCAGGCCCTCGGCCATTGCCTTCCCGAGTCCCGCCACCGCAACCGGGTCGGCGCCGAAAGAGCGATCGCCCACCACGTCGCTCGCACCCGGCCAGCGCAGGTCGAGCACCGGGGCGGTCACGACGTCGAATCCGGCCGCCACCGCCTCGGCGCCGATCAGGGCACCGTGCAGCCAGGCAGCCCGCAGCCCGGCTGCGTGGTCGCGCTCATACAGCGCGCCGATCTCGCCCGCCGCCGGATGCGCCCCCCAATGCGGCGGCCGGAGGCGCGCGACTCGCCCGCCCTCCTGGTCCACCATCAGCACCGCCTGTTCCGGGCAGCACGGACCGCAGATCGGCCACCAGCCGCGCGAGCTGGCAGGGAGTTTCGATATTGCGACGGAACAGGATGATCCCGGCGGGCGGAGAAGCCGCGCAACAGCGCGGCCTCCGACGCCGATAGCCGGGAACCGGCGATCCCGACGAGAACCGCGCGCGATGGCATGGGGCCGGAGGACATGCGCCGCCCCTAGCATGGCGGGGTGCGCCGCCCAAAAGCCACCCCGCAGCGAGCGGCCAATCTCCGCGCCTCCGGCAGCTAGAAAAGCGCAGCCCCGCTTGCGTTCAGCTTCTCCAGGCTGGCCGCGCGGGCCAGCTTGCCGCTCGTGGATTTCACGAGAAAGCCGCGCTCGAGCAGGATCGCGCGATGCGGCAGCAGGGCACTGGCCGCGAGCACCGCGCGGCGCAGATCGGCGATGACCGCCTGATCGGGGCGACCGAAGGCAGTCTCGCGCTCCGCCGCAACGCCGAGGCGGGTGGCTCCGGACTCCCGGTCGTGCTCGGCAAACACCAGGATACGACCGGGCGCGAGGCCGGGCAGGCCGGCCAGAGCCTCCTCCATCTCGTGCGCCAGGATCTTGCGGCCGTTGATGTTCAGCACATCATCGGCCCGCCCCACCACGAACAGCGCACCGCCCTCGACGAAGCCAAGATCGCCTGTCGCATACCAGCCGTCGCGCAGGCAGGCGGCGCTGCGATCCGGCTCGCGGAAATAGCCGTCGAACAGAAAGGCGCCCCTGAGGTGAATTTCACCTGGCTGCCCATCGGGCACGACGGCTCCGCCCGCATCGCGCACGCATATCTCAACGCCGTCGAGCGGCTTGCCGGACGACAGATACTCCGCGAAGGCCGGAAGCGGGCTGGCGCGGACCGGCTCGCCAGGCGTGGTCTGCGTCGCGGCGAACACGCACTCGGCCAGGGCGTAGCTGACCTGCAACACGTGGCGCGGCACGAACCGTGGCGTGAACGCCGCGAAGGCCGGTGCGCGGCACGGCTCCGAGCAGTTGACGACCATGCGGAGCGAGGACAGATCCCAGCGGCGATCCTCGGGCGCCAGGCGCGCGATGTGGTGGAACGCGAAATTCGGCAGCCAGCACAGCGTCGCCCGGAACTGCTCGACGGCATCGAGCAGGATCGTCGGCCGCGCCGACCATTCCAGCGCGTCGAGGCTGATCACCGGAATGCCGCGGATCGCCGGCATCAGGAATCCGGTCATCAGCCCCATGTCGTGATACAGCGGCAGCCAACTGGCGATCCGATCGCCACTCGCGAGTCCGATCGCCGCCGCGTAGCTGTCCGCCTGCGCCAGCACCGCGCGATGCGACAGGCAGACACCCTTTTTCAGTCCCGTGGTGCCGGAACTGTGCTGCAAGCAGAACAGGGCGTCTGGGTCGGCGGCGCATGCCGGCTCCAGGGCCGCTTCCGTCGGCGACACCGCATCCACATCGACGCAGGGGCCGTCCCACTCGATGGTCGGCCGTGTAGCATGTGACGCCACGATGCAGGGCGCGTCGATCCGTCGCAGCAGCGCCCGCATGGACGCGGCGAATGCTTTCGCCATGCTGCTTGTGGGTCAGCGGCGGCAGCAGTGCCGGCGCGGCGCCGGCCAGCGCGCAGGCGATGAAGCTGCTGTACAGCTCGACCCGATGCTCCAGCACGATCGGCACGATGCGTCCCGCCCCGCCGCAAGCGGCATGAATCCGGCCGGCCATCGCGCCGGCCTCGCGCATGACGGCACCCACCGTCACGTCACGCCGGGCGCCCGCCTTGAGGAAGTGGCAGAAGATCGCGTCGGGTTCCTCGACGGCACGCCGCGCGAGATCGGCGAATACATGCACGCCGTCAGATTCCGACCGGAACCGCGATGTAGCGCCTGTAATACTCCTCGAACGTCAGATGCTCGCGCCGATGGAAGTCGTAGCGTGTAGCCTCGTCCGCCCAGGCGATGCCCAGGGAGCGGATCACGGCAGGGTGCAGCGGCACCTGGTAGTGACCCATGTAGTCATCGTAGGTGGCAAGCCCAGCCTCGCCGGTGTCGATGCCGACCCTGTCCACGATCTCCGCGGCTAGTCGGGCGATCAGCGCCGATGTCGGATGCGCGATGGCATGGAACAGGCGGACCGTGCGGTAGTTCTCCACGATGTAGCGGCCGATCGTGCAGCCGAGCCGCGCGTCGTCGGCCAGCAGGCGCGCCTCCTCGATCCGGGCGTAGCGGGCGATGTCCGGCGCGTCGGGAATGTCGAGATCGCGGTAGCGGCGGAAGCGTTCGCCGGCATCCGTGACCGAGAGCCGCAGCCGCGCCAGCAATCCGTCCTGGAAGCCGAAGGGAAACTCCTCGCCGGCCCGCTGTGCCGCGTGCATCACCCGCAGCATCGGCTCGTCGGCACCTGCCACCATTGCATCGAACGGCCACAGGGCCGCGACATAGCAGAACGGAAACCGGACAACGCGCAGGCCGGGCGGCAAGGCATCCCGCCGGGGGTGCTGGCGCCAGTTGCTCAGATCCTGCTGCAGCAGGATGTCGGCGGCGTCGAAATCGGCAAGGTTGCCGTGCAGCGTCTCGCCGCTCGCCCACACGTCATGCACCACGACATCGTAACGGTCCGCGATCGCCCGGGTGTTCTTCAGCACGACCGCCAGAGCGCCGGCCTGACAATTGCCATAGACGATCAGCTTGCGCAGCGCGGTCGCCGCGGGCCGTCTCTTGCGCGCGATCAAGGAGGCCAAGGATCCCACGCTCGACAAATCCTGGATCTCCGTCGGCTCGAACCTGAGATCGAATGCCCGTTCGACATTCATCAGCAGCACGGCATGGGTGAGCGAGTCCCAGCCCGGCACGTCCTCGGCGGTCGTGTCGAGCCGCACCGTGAGCGCCGGCTGGCGGAATGTCTCGCGCATCACCGAGGCGAGCGGTTCGAGCATCGCCTCTGCCGCCGCCTCGTCGGCATTTATGGCCTGGACTTGCCGGGCAGGGTCGAGGCCGGCCGCGCGGAAAATCTCCTGCGTCTCCTCGGCCGAGGCGATGGGCTGGTTCGGCTGGTGCCGGCGCTGCTGGAGCACCACCGCCGCCGCGGCCGCCGCGTTCCCGCTTGCCCGGAAATGGCGCACCATGTCGCGATACGGCAGGAACGACGCTTCCCACTCGGGATGGATCTGCACCGCCCGCGCCGCGCACGAGAAACCGGCTTCGGCGCGGCCAAGATCCGCATAGACGCGGCTCATGCGGTACCACACCCAGTAGTCGAGCCGGTCGATGCGCCACACGAGCGCCTCGAAGACCGCCACCTGCGTCATGAGGTCATGCCGCTCGTCGAGTTGCTCAAGCGTGCGCAGCAGCGCCGTGCCCGGCTGCTCGCCGGCAAGAATGGCGTCGACAAGAATCTGCGCGGTGGGCGCCTCGGCCTGCTGCATCGCTGCACTCATGGAAGTATTCCGGGGAGGATTGCCGGACGGCCTTCCGAGCGCCGTTCGGAGACCGCGACAGCCGAATGTTTCCGCTTCGGGTGCAGGAACATCCTCCGCCTTTTAGAAGTCCAGGTCGGCGTAGTGCTCGGGCGGCGTCATGCCAGGCACGCGGTCGCCCAGCAGCGGTCGGAAGCTGGGGCGGCTCTTGATGCGCGCGTACCAGTCCTTCGCCGCCGGGCTCAATGTCCAGTCCACATCGCCGGCATAGTCCAGCACCGAAAGATGCGCCGCGGCGGCGAGATCGGCGAGGGACAGGACGCTGCCCGCCAGCCATTTGCGGGTCTCCGCGAGCCAGCCGAGATACGGAAGATGGTCGCGCAGCGCGGTGTAGCCGGCACGCAGGGCGGTCGCGTCCGGATGGCCACGGCCGGCCAGGCGCTTGATGTATTTCTGCGCGTTCAGGTTGCGCGTGACCTCGGCATCGAACTTGCCGTCGAACCAGGCGACCAGCCGGCGCACCTCCACCCGCTCGGCGAGGGTCGTGCCCATCAGCGAGGTATCGGGATAGGCTTCCTCCAGATACTCGCAGATCACGTTGCTGTCGGGCACCGCAAGCCCGTTGTCGTCGATGAGCGTGGGCACCGTCGCCGCCGGGTTGCAGGCCAGGTATTCCTCCCGCCTCTCCCACACCCGCTCGACCTTCAGCTCGAAGGGCAGGCGCTTCTCGCTCAGCGCCAGGCGGACTTTGCGGCAATACGGGGAGAGAGGCAGGTGGTGCAGCACACGCATGGATCGGTCCTACCGCAGTGCGGCGCGCGCCGCCAGCAGCCGGGGTTGTGCTAGCCTTCCGGGGAAGGGGGCCTGACATGCCATACCAGCACGCCATTCGCGGCACGCTGCACCGATTTCGCGACCTGCGCGACCTCATGGCCCGCGCCACCCGCCCGCGCTCGGGCGACCAGTTGGCCGGCATCGCCGCGAGCTCGGCCGAGCAAAGTGCGGCCGGCCGCTGCGCGCTGGCCGAACTGCCGCTGCGGCGGTTCCTGGACGAGACGCTGGTGCCCTACGAAGCGTGCGAGGTGACGCGGCTGCTGCTGGACACCCACGATGCCGCGGCTTTCGCTCCGGTTTCGCACCTGACGGTGGGCGGGTTCCGCGACTGGCTGCTCTCCGACGAGGCGACGACGGAGCGCCTGGCCGCGCTGGCGGGGGGATTGCTGCCGGAGATGGCGGCGGCCGTGTGCAAGATCATGCGCAACCAGGATCTGGTGCTGGCCGCGCGCAAGTGCCGGGTCGTGACGCGGTTCCGCGACACGATCGGCCTGCCCGGCACGATGGCGGTGCGGCTGCAACCGAACCATCCCACGGATGACGCGCGCGGCATCGCCGCGTCGATCCTGGACGGGCTGATGTATGGCAGCGGCGACGCGGTGATCGGCATCAACCCGGCCGGCGATTCGCCCGCGACGATCGCGCGCCTGCTGCACATGCTGGACGACATCATCCAGCGCCTGGCGATCCCGACCCAGGCCTGCGTCCTCACGCATGTCACGACCGCGATCGAGCTGATGAACGCGGGCGTGCCCACCGATCTGGTGTTCCAGTCGATCGCCGGGACCGAAGCGGCCAATGCCTCGTTCGGCGTAAGCCTCTCCGTGCTGCGGGAGGCGGCGGACGCGGCGCGCGGCCTGGCGCGCGGCACGGTGGGACAGAACGCGATATATTTCGAGACCGGCCAGGGCTCCGCGCTGTCGGCCGGCGCCGATCATGGCGTGGACCAGCAGACGCTGGAGGCCCGCGCCTATGGCGTGGCGCGCGCCTTCGCGCCGCTGCTGGTCAATTCCGTGGTGGGGTTCATCGGCCCGGAATACCTGTACGATGGCAAGCAGATCATTCGTGCGGCACTCGAGGACCATTTTTGCGGCAAGCTGCTGGGCGTGCCGTTGGGGGTCGATGTCTGCTACACGAACCACGCCGAGGCCGATCAGGACGACATGGATGTGTGCCTGACCATGCTGGCCGCCGCCGGTGTCACCTATGTCATGGGCGTGCCGGGAGCGGATGACGTGATGCTGGGGTATCAGTCCACATCGTTCCACGATGCGCTATACGCGCGCCGGGTGTTCGGGCTGAAGCGCGCGCCGGAGTTCGAGGCGTGGCTGGCGGCGCAGGATGGGCTCGGCCGTCCCGAGGCATCGCGCCGCCTGGCCGCGCAGTTGCTGCCGGCGTGACCCGGATCGTTCCCGCGTCGGGTGCGGTCGCTCGCGACGAATGGGCGGAGTGGCGCCGCTTCACCCCGGCGCGCATCGCCCTGGGCCGCGCCGGCGTCAGCCTGCCCACGTCCGAGGTGCTGGCGCTGGAAGTGGCGCACGCGCAGGCGCGCGATGCGGTGCATCATCCGCTGAATACGGCCGCCCTGCTGGCCGCACTCGGGCCGGAGACCGTGCTGGTGGCAAGCGCCGCCCCGGATCGCGCAACCTATCTGCGCCGGCCCGATCTCGGCCGGGTTCTGGCGGACGGGTCGGCGCTGCCGCGTGTCGCGTGCGACGTGGTGTTCGTGCTGGCCGATGGCCTCTCGCCCGCAGCGGTCGAGGCGCACGGGCCGGCGCTGCTGGCCGAGGCCCGAGTGTTGCTGGAGGCAGACGGGTTCGTGCTCGGCCCGCCGGTGGTGGCAAGACAGGCGCGGGTCGCGCTGGGCGATGCAGTGGCGGCGGCGATGGGGGCACGGGCGGTCGCGGTGCTGATTGGGGAGCGGCCGGGCCTGTCGTCGCCCGCGAGCCTCGGCGTGTATCTCACCTGGGCGCCGGTGGCGGGACGCAGCACGGACGCTGACCGCAACTGCATCTCCAATGTTTGGGCGGAGGGACAGTCGGTGGCCGAGGCGGCGCGGCGGCTGGCCTGGCTGCTGCGTGAGGCACGGGCGCGCGGAGTGGGCGGGGTGGCGTTGAAGGATGAGAGCGGACCGGGGTTGATGTCGCTGGCTGGCTAGCGGCACTCCCAGCGGCGTCACACAGACGCGGCCACCTCCGGCGTCTGCGCCACTCCGGGCTCGTATTCCGCCATCCCGGTGATCACCGCCTCGACGCCTTCGACACTGGTGCGCTTGGGGTCGATATCATCGGCCACCACGCGGCCGCGGCGCATCACCACGATGCGGTCCACCACCTGGAACACGTGGTGGATGTTGTGCGCGATGAAGATGCAGGAATGCCCCGAATCGCGCGCGTTGCGCACGAAGCGCAGCACGCCCTGCGTCTCGGCCACGCCGAGGTTGTTGGTCGGCTCGTCCAGGATGATCAGATCGCTATCGAAATACATGGCGCGCGCGATCGCCACCGCCTGCCGCTCGCCGCCGGACAGCGAGCCGATCGGCGTGTTCGGCGGAATGTTCTTGCTGATGCCCACCTGCTTCAGCAGGTCGCGCGCGACCTGCTCCATCGCCGCCTGATCCAGACGGCTCAGGAAGCGTGGGCCCTTGAGCGGCTCTCGGCCCAGGAACAGGTTGCGGGCGATGGAGAGCTGCGTCACCAGCGCCGAATCCTGATAGATCGTCTCGATGCCATGCGCGATCGCATCGGTCGTGCTGCGGATGTTCACGCTGGCGGCCGCGCACGAAGATCTCGCCGCTGGTCGAGGGCACGGCGCCGGAGAGAACCTTGATCAGGGTCGACTTGCCGGCGCCGTTGTCGCCCAGCAGGCCCACGATCTCGCGCTCGTTCACGATCAGGTTCACGTCCGTCAGCGCCTGGACGCGGCCGTACGACTTGTTGACATGCTCCATGCGGATCAGTGGTTCGGTCATCGCGCTATGTCCCCGCCTGGTGCCGGCGTTCCAGCCCCGAGTGCAGCGCCATCATGCCCAGGATGATGGCGCCGATGAAGATGTTGTAGGCGAGGCCCGGCACGCCGACCATGACGATGCCGTTGCGCATCACGCGCAGGATGAACACGCCGAGCACGGTGCCGATGATCGTCCCGCGCCCGCCGGTCAGCGCCGTGCCGCCGATCACCACCATGGCGATCACCTCCAGCTCATAGCCGGTGCCGCTGTTCGGATTGGCGGCCGAGGTGCGGATCGAGCTGATGATGCCGGCGAAGGCGGACATGGCGGCCGACAGCACGAACAGCGCGACCCGCGTGCGATCGACATTGACGCCGCGCGCCCGCGCGGCACCCGGATTGCCGCCGGCGGCCTGGATCCAGTTCCCCGCCTTGGTGCCGGTCAGCACGTAGCCGAGCACGATCGCGGCGGCCGCGAACCAGAACAGCGAGGCATAGACGCGAAAGTCGCCGATCGCGAACTCGCCCACCAGGATGCGCGCCAGCCAGTGCTGGCCCGCGTTCCAGGTCCGCTGCGGAAATCCGTCGGTGACGAACAGCGCCGTGCCGCGCACGACCAGAAGCATCCCGAGCGTCACCAGGAAGGACGGGATCTTGAGCCGGGTCACGAACCAGCCATTGACCAGCCCGATCAGCCCCGCGACCACCATCGCCACCACGAACGCCACGCCGAGGGAGGTGATTCCGGCATTGAACAGGGTCCACATCAGCACCGGCGAGAAGCCGAACACCGAGCCCACGGACAGGTCGAACTCGCCCGCCGTCATCAGCAGCGTCATCGCCAGCGCGATCAGCCCCAGCTCGACGGTGAAGGTGAGCGTGTTGCTGATGTTCTGCGGCGACAGGAAGTCATGGTTGATCGACCAGAACGCGGCCAGCTCGACCAATAGCAGGATGAAGGGGCCGAGCTCTGACCTGGCGATCAGGCGGGAGATGATCGAGCGATGTTCCACTTGGGTCCAATTCCGAGGTCAGATATGCGCGCGACAGCCGCGCGCCCGGATCGCTGCGCGGACGGGTCCGCGGCCGCTTGCGCCGCCGCGAGCCCCGTCCGGCAGGGCGCCTATTTGCTGCCGGAGAGAATCTTGTCGTACAGCGGCGCCTTGTCCTTCTCGTAGAGCGCGCCGGTGATGACGTTGAATCCCGGCGGGATGCCGCTCGCGGCCATGTTGGCGAGCGAGAGGGCGACGTAGCTGGTCGCCTGCGGGTCCTGCCACTGCGCCGCGTTCACGTAGCCGTGGATGACCTCCTGCGTCGTATCCAGCGAGTTGCCCCAGCCGACCACCGGAATCTCGCCCGGCTTCACGCCGACCTGGTCGAACACGCGCTTGATGCTGCCGGTGACGAGGTCGCCCAGGCCGATGATCGCGTTGACCTTCTTGCGGTTGGCGGTCAGGTAGTCGGTCATGCGGCTGATGATCTCGGCCTGGTCAAGCGTCGTGTCGGTGACTTCCCACTTGATGCCGAGCGGCTTGAACACGCTGGCGATACCCTGTTCTTCCTGCACGCCATAGGTGGCGCCCGGAACCTCGACCGGCATCCAGACGAAATCGCCGGACTTCACCAGCTTGTGGTCCACCAGGTACTGCGCCCAGTGCTTGCCGAACAGCATGTTGTCGCCGCCCACATAGGCGTCGAAGCTGGCCTTCGGGTCCGGGGTGTTGAAGTTGATGATCGGGATATGCGCCGCGTGGGCTTCTTTCACGACCTCCACCAGGCTGCCCGGATCGGGGCTGGTCGTGGTGATCCCGTCCGCGTGCGCCGCGATCGCGGCGCGCACCGCCTCCTGCTGGGCTGCCACGTCGCCGTTATGGAACGAGGTATCGACCGTGTTGCCGGTATCCTTGGCCCATTGCTTGGCGCCGGCCAGGAAGTAGGTCCAGACCGGGTCCGCGGGCGAGCCGTGCGAGATCCAGTAGAACGTCTTGGCCTGGGCCAGGGCTGGCATGGCCAGCGCCACGACCGCGGCCAGGAGCAGCTTCATCAATTTGGGCATTCCGTTTCCTTCCCCCTTATGCACTTCGCTTCGCGAGATCCGCGATTTGGTCGCACGCCTGCCACTGCTGCCGGACGTTGGCACGGGGCGCCTCTCGGCTGGCCCGCACCCGGTTCCGGCGCTGCGATCACGGATCAGTGTTGCATAGCGGCAGGGGAGGCTCAATGTCCGTCTGGGCGGACATGATCTCGGTGGCGGCCGGGGTATTGCATCCACGATCGAGGCGTGACGCGCCTCGCCGCCTGCGTGCTAAACCGCCGGCAGATCGAGGCGCTAAGGCTGGCTACGCGGGAGGCACGATGATGTGGCGCAAGAGGACGGCGCTGGCTGGGCTGGTGGCGGTGGCGTTGGCGCGAACCGGCATGGCCGCACCTGTCTGCGACGGCCGCCACGATGCCACCGCTGCGCTGAACGCCATGCTCGCCGCCGGCGGTCAGGTGCGACTGCCGGCGGGTGTCTGCCTCGTCTCCGCGACCGTGGTGGTGAGATCGGACACCAGGTTGGCCGGCGCGGGACGCGAAGCCACCATTATCCGCTCGGTTCTGGGCGCGACCTATCCCACCTTATCAGTGGGTCAACCACGTTCGCCACAGGAAGCCCATGAGGTCGATGTGTCAGCCCTCACAGTGGACGGTGGGGCGGCGGCCCGGGGGCCGCGTAGCAGCGACGGTATCCTGATCACGGGACCGAGCAGCCGCGTGCGCATCCATGACGTCGCTGTGCTCAATGCGGGCGACAATGGTATCGAAGCCAATGGCAGCGACATTGATGTCACCGACAGCCTCGTGCATGACAACTGGACCAACGGCATCTATGTCATAGGAACGCCCGGCCGCGGCGCCATTCCGGCGCGGCGAGCCACGCGGATCCGCATCATACAGAATCAAGTCATTCACAATTCCCTCGGTGGATTGCCACCGTCGCCAAAGCAGACCTGGGATGGCATCGACGTCGACCCCATCACCTCGGACGTGCTGGTGCAAGATAATGTGGTAACTGGAAACGATATCATCTTCCTCGAGAGCGCACGAAGCGTTGCATCCTCCGGCCCGTTCCGCGCCATCAACAACGTGGTGACCGACAGCACGGAAAACGGTATCGACCTGACCGGTGCCATCGTCGGCTTCGAGGTGAGCGGCAACCGGATCGAGCGCGTGCTTGGTTGGGGCATCGTGGTCAACGGTCCGGCCCGTCAGGGCGTAATTCGGGGCAATATGGTCCAAGGAACGACACGTGAGGGCATCGAGATCCACAACGCGATGGCAATGCCCAGTGTGCCCAGCGATATTCTCGTGACCGGCAACACCGTCACGCCCGGTCCGGGGGCTCACGCGCGCGCTGCCATTGGCGTGGATCAGGGGGCGAGCGCTGTGCGCGTCATAGGCAACAGGCTGATCCTCCATCCCGGGATCGCGGCACTCGACACCCACGGTGCCGGCCCAGGGCTTGTCGGTACAGAACAATCGATAGGAGTCAGCTTCAATGTACGAGGGGCATTCGGATAAATGCGATCCAGGGTTCGCCAGGCGTAACGTGCAGCTTTGCGCGTGAGGTGGGGCGGCTCAAATGCGGGGCGCTAGAGGAGTTGTGCTCTTTCGTACCTACTTCTGGGATGACTATGCAGCGCGGTCGGCCACGCGACTTCACGAGCAGTCGGAGGGCCTAGATTTTTACGTCCAGGTGAACGAAACCGATACCGGCCCCCTCGACGTACGCCCGTTCAGCAAGCTATCTCACACTACTTCTGAGTTCGGGCATCTCGACCTGCCCTGCGTAGCCCCTTCCGGGCGACCCACGCTGTGGTGGAACTGTGACTATAGCCTCTACGACGCCGCCTTAAAGCTTCCCCATTATGACTACTACCTCAGCATTGAGTGCGACGTTGCAGCCAACATGCCGCTGCGTCCATTGCTTGACCAGTTCGTCGCCGGCGGATACGAGTGCGTAACCCCCGCTGAGTTTGTA
Organism: uncultured Pseudomonadota bacterium; assembly: GCA_963838805.1. Classification (GTDB taxonomy): domain Bacteria; phylum Pseudomonadota; class Alphaproteobacteria; order Acetobacterales; family Acetobacteraceae; genus CAVRQM01. The sequence continues at coordinate 394,835 of CAWISK010000006.1, read as the reverse complement.
CCCATGCGCGAAACATGGCCACATGCCGGGTCGTGCGTCGGCCTGCCCTACCCAGCGCGCGCGTGGGCTCCCCTCCCTGTCATGGTGGTGTCGAACCGGGTGGCCCGATACCTGCTTGCGGAACGTCAGCGCCTAGGACAGATGTATGCGAAAGGCGAGCTTCCCGGATGGCCAATCTCCGAAGGGTTCTTCTCCAGTGCGGTGCTGAGCGGCGGATACAGCGTGGCACCTCTTTCACGCTTTGCGAACCTTCAGCATTTTAGCTCCGAGGCAATCTTTCTGGAGACGGATCCCGCAAACGAGACTTCCCGGCAGCTTCGCTCATTCCGTGCTCGACCCTGACCGATTCTGGGATAAGTTTGTCGCCCGGGCTTTCCGGGTTTTGCTTGGCAGGGCCGAGTATGCGCGGTTGCGACACGCGCGAAAGTCGCTGATCGGCCTTGGCAGAACCGAGCACGCGGGTTGGCGGATCGCCGCTATGCAGGGTAACTTGGCATTGGACCGTCCAGCTCGCCAAAGCTCGGTATCACAATGGTCCCGGCCGGGCCGTCCTTGTCACGCCGATCCGACAAGCGCGGATGCACGAGGCGGCAATTGCGGCGTGCTGACCGGAAGTTTCGGCTTTCACACCGAGCTGGAGGACAGCCCCTGGTGGGAGGTCGACCTTGAGCGGGCCTGCATGGTTGACGAGATCAGGATCTACAACAGTCAGCAGGCCCCCGAACGGGCCCGCAGACTATGGGTGAGTGTGAGCAGCGACGGTGTGGGTTGGAACGAGGTGTTCCGCAAAACTGACGATCGGGTTTTCGCGGGAAACGATGACCCACTTCGTTGTCGCCTGGCCACTCCCTTACCCGCCCGCTACGTGCGGGTCACGCTCGACGGAGCTGGGTTCCTGCATCTGGGCGAAATCGAGGTGTACGGCCGGGATGTCTGACGCGCGAATAGCGGTGCTGGTGCGCACCTATTTCTGGGATGATTTCGCCTTTCGAGCCTGCCTGCGGATCTGGAGTCGATGCGAAGGCCTCGACTTCTATATCCTCGCGGACGAAACGCGCAGCGGTGCGCTAGACACCGGGCCGTTTCGTAAGCTCGGGCACACCACGGCCGATTTTCAGGCCGCCGGCCTACCCTGTTCAGCTCCGGACAACTTCGCGCCGCTATGGTGGAACTGCGACTACAGCCTATACGACGCCGCTCTGAAGCTACCTGAATACGACTACTATTACGTGATCGAGAGTGACGTCGCGATCAGTTTGGATTTGCGGCCCATGATCGAACAGGTGATCGCGGCCGGCCACGACTGCCTGCTTCCCTTCGGGCTAAGGCCCATGGACCCGTCCTGGGCGTGGTCAACCTCCTGTCGGAGCCTGCCTTACGCCAAGCGGGCTTGGGTGCCCATATCCCTGATGTTTGCATCAAGGCACCTAGCCTTGCACCTGCTGTCAGAACGTCAGAAGCTCGCGTCCAAATTCGCGGATGGTGCGCCCGCGGACTGGGCATTCTGCGAGGGCTTCGTTGGGAGCGCCCTGCTCGATGCGGGTTTCAACGTCGGCTCGGCACACCGGTTTGCGGATTCTATCGCATTTTGGATCAAACTCGATCTACTTGGAGACCGATCCGCGAACCAGGATCGTTGGCCGCATATGCCACTCGGGTACTCGATCCGGACCGGTACTGGGAGAAGTTCACTGAACGCGGGTTCGCATCACTGCGGCGACGCGACGATCCGACGGAACTCCGCCTTGCGCGCGAGGCATTGGTCGGAGTTGGCCGCGACAGCTATCGTAACTGGCGCATCGCCGCCGCGCCTGGAAATTTGGCCCTCGACCGTCCGGCGCGTCAAAGCTCCCTTTCACGATGGTCTCTGAAGGTCCGAGCCGATCATCAAGATCCCAACGCGAAGGACGCGGGCGGAGCGACCTGTGGCGTGATCACCGGTTCCTTTGCGTTCCACACTGATCGCGAAGATCACCCGTGGTGGCAGGTTGATCTTGAGCAATCTTGCCTCGTCAAGGAAATCCGGATCTTCAACAGTCCGCAAGCACCCGAGCGGGCGCGACGGCTGATCGTGCGAGCCAGCACTGACGGTATGCACTGGGAGGAGGTGTATAGGAAGTCAGATGATCGCATATTTGCCGGCTGCGACGATGCGCTTTCATGCCGGCTTGCGGATCCGGTGCTCACGCGGTACGTCCGCATCGTGCTGGACGGAGTGGCTCCTCTCCATCTTAGTGCGGTCGAGATTTATGGCCCCGACGGTCCAGGTTCTCCAGACGTTACAGCGACTTTACCGGGATGACTTTCCTCGGACAGCTACTCTCACCAGGTGCTGGCGCTCCACTCTTCACTCCGAAGCGTCCTGCCGGTGACCACTGGGCCCGGCTTCTGTATGACACCGGACGGATGCAGAACGCCGCATGACCGAGTCCGTCTTCACCAACGCAGCCCTGGTGCTGCCCGATTCCGTGCTCCACGGCACGCTGGTCGTGCGCGACGGCCTGATCGCCGAAATCGCACCCGGCCGGACCCATGCCGCCGGTGCCATCGACCTGGACGGCGACACCCTGATCCCCGGCGCGGTCGATGTGCATACCGACAATCTGGAGCGCCAGGTCCAGCCGCGCAGCACCGCGCGCTGGCCGTCGCGCTCGGCCCTGCTGGCACATGACGCGCAATGTGCCGCGGCCGGCGTCACCACGGTGCTGGACGCGCTGTGCCTGGGCGATCTCGGCTTCGACGAAAGCCGGATGCGGACCGCGCGCGATGGCGTCGCCGACCTCGACGCCCTGGCCGGCACCGATCTGCTCAAGAGCGACCATTTCCTGCACCTGCGCTGCGAGCTGCCGGCCGCGGACATGCTGGAGATGCTCGAACCCCTCGCGGATCACACGCTGCTGCGCATGGTCAGCCTGATGGACCACAGTCCGGGGGTGGGCCAGCACGCCGATCTCGACCGCTATCGCGGCCTGCGCCGCCGCGCCGGCATCGGCGAGGCGGAGATCGAGCGGCGCATCGACCAGATCACCGCCCAGCGCGACCGGCTGCGCACGCCCAACCGCCGCGCCCTGCTCGCCCGCATGGCTCGTCGCGACGTGACCCTGGCCAGCCACGACGACAGCACCGAGGCCGAGATCGCCGAGAACGCCGCCGACGGCATCACCATCAGCGAGTTCCCGGTCAATCTCGCCGCGGCGCTGGCCGCCCATGCCTCGGGCATGCAGGTGATCGCCGGCGCCCCCAATCTGGTGCGCGGGGGCAGCCATTCCGGCAACGTCCCGGTGAGCGCCTTGCTGGATGCTGGCGCGGTCGATGCGCTGGCCTCGGACTACGTGCCGGCGGCGCTGGTCGAGGCGGCGTTCATCGCAGCGCGCGGCATCGGCCTGCCCCGCGCCATCGGCATGATCACCGCCGTCCCGGCCGGCATGGCCCGCCTGCCCGATCGCGGCCGACTCGTCCCCGGCCTGCGCGCCGATCTGGTGCGCGTGCGGGTGCATCATTCCATGCCCGTGATCCGGGCCGTCTGGCGGCGGGGCGAGCGGGTGGCGTGACCAGCGACAATACGAACGGTGCCCGTTTCGCGATCTATTGGGCGCCGGCATCGACGCATCCGCTCTGGACGGCGGGCGCCGCCTGGCTGGGGCGCGATCCGGCCGGCGGCGATCGGGGCGAGCAGCCGGACCTGCCCGGCATCGCCGAGATCACCGACGATGCCAGGCTGTACGGCTTTCACGCCACGCTGAAGCCGCCGATGCGGCTGCATCCCGATGCCTCGCGCGCCGACCTGATCGCGGCGCTGCGCGCGACCGCCACGGGCGTACGCCCGTTCATCCTGCCGCGCCTCGCCGTGCATGACTGGCACGGCTTCCTGTGCCTGCGCGAGCAGCGCGAGAGCGCCGCGTTGCAGGCCCTGGCCGATGCGATGGTGGCCGGGGTCGATCACCTGCGCGCACCGCTCTCGCCGCGCGAGCGGGACCACCGGCTCCGCAACGGGCTTACCGCCGCCGAGGAGGCCAACCTGCTGCGCTGGGGCTATCCGCAGGTTTTCGCCACCTGGTTCTTCCACATGACGCTGACCCGCCGCCTGACAGCGGAGGAGCAGGCAATGGTGCGGCCGGCGGCGGAGGCGTGGTTCGCCCCGGCACTCGCGCACAGACTGCCCGTGGAGGATGTCTGCCTGTTCGAGCAGCCGGCGCCGCACCAGCCATTCGTGCTGGCGGCGAGAATCCCGCTCGGCGACTGATCCGGCTACAGCCCGGCCAGGAACTGCGCCAGCGCGTCGATATCGTCGTCGCCATACGTCTTCATCAGCGCCGTCATCCACGGATTGTTGGCCCGCGCCCCGGTCTTGAAGGCGAGCATCGTGCCGCGCAGATAGTCCACGCCCTGCCCGGCCAGGCGCGGCGTGACGCTGGTGCCGGCAAAGCCCTCGGCATGGCAGCCTTCGCAGGCCGCGGACCCGGCGATCACCTCGGCGCGGTGCGCCGCGGCAGCGGGGGCGCGCTTCTGTTGCAGATCGGGCCAGGGCTGCGCCGCGAAATAGGCGGCCAGCGCCTGCATGTCGGCCTTTTCCAGGCCGGATGCGACGGATTGCATCAGGTCGTTGTGGCGATTGCCCAGCTTGAAGTCGCGCAGTTCGAGATAGAGGTAGCCCTCCATCTGTCCGGCGATCACCGGCACCGACTTGTCCACCGGCACGCCCTTTTCGCCGTGGCATGTGGCGCACAGCGCCACCTTGTCGGCCAGGGCTATCGGCGCGCGCCGTTCCGGCCAGCAGCAGAGAGGCATCAGCATCAACGCAATCGTCTTCATCGTCCCAGTCCGTCATGTCTGCGAATACGCGACGGGACCGCACCCGGCCAGACCGGCGCGGTCCCGCTATCATAGCGTGGCCTCGCTAGTTGAGCGTGAAGGCGATGATCGCGTTGCCGCGCTTGTAGTTGAGCTGCGCGTTGCCGCCTGCGCCGACCACGATGTATTGCTTGCCCTCCACCGTGTACGAAGCCGGCGGCGCGTTCACGCCGGCCCCGGCATGGAAGGTCCAGAGCGTCGAGCCGTTCGACGAATTATAGGCCTTGAAGGCGCCGTTCCCCTCGCCGGTGAACACCAGCCCGCCGGCCGTGGCCAGGATGCCGCCGATCATCGGCTCGGGTGTCTTGACCTGCCAGGCGATCTTGCCGGTGTCGTAATCGACGGCGGTGATGTTGCCCCACTGCTCCTCGCTCGGGATCACCGCGAACGCGCCGCCCAGCCACAGCTTGCCGTTCGGATAGGCGGCCTTCGCGACCGTATAGGTCATCGGCTGGTGCAAATTGATCGCGTAGGCAAGGTGCTGCCCGGGGTCGGTGGCGATTGGCGACCACTCGACGCCGCCATTGGCGCCCGGCAACATGCGCGCGCCCTTCTCGGTCGGCAATGTCCACATGTTCTCCTGCGGCACCATCGCCTCGGAGAAGCGGATCAGGCTGCAATCGTCGGCGCGGCTGACATAGAGATGCCCGGTCTTGCCGGCATGCAGCACGCCATCGACGGTCTGGCCGTCATTGTCGATCACCGGCGTCAGCACCGTGGGGCTGACCGCGTCCAGATCCCACAAATCGTGCGGGACATACTGGAAATGGCAGACATATTTTCCGGTATCCAGATCGACCGACACCAGGCTGTCCGTGTACAAATTGTCGCCCGGACGTCCCGAGCCATCCAGGTCGGGCGACGGATTGCCGACCACGAAGTAGATGCGGTTGCGCTTCAAATCCACCGACGGGTTCTGCCATACGCCGCCGCCCAGCGTCTTGTACGGATCGCCGTTCTTGGCATAGGCGGCCTTTTCGGCGGCAATGTCGCGGTGCTCGTTGCGACCCGTCGCGTCATTCTGCGCCCAGACGCCCTGCGAGTTCTCCGGGATGGTGTAGAACGTCCACAGCAGTTTGCCGGTTGCGGCGTCGAACGCCTTGACGAAGCCGCGAATGCCGTATTCGCCGCCATTGGTGCCGAGCAGGATCTTGCCGTTGACGGCGGTGGGCGCCATCGTCTCGCTATAGCCCAGCTCGGGATCGGCCACGTCGGTCGACCACACCAGCTTGCCGGTCTTGTTGTCGAGCGCGATCAGCTTGGAGTCGAGCGTCGCCATGTAGACCAGATTGCCGTACACCGCCGCACCGCGGTTGTTCGAGCCGCAGCAATAGGTGGTGATCGGCCCCAGCTTGTGCTTGTAGTGCCAGAGTTCCTCGCCGGTGCGGGCATCGAGCGCATAGATGTGGTCGAACGCGGTGGTCACGTACATCACGCCGTTGACCACGATCGGCGTCGTTTCGAGCGATTCCTGTACGTCGGTCTGGAAGATCCAGGCCGGATGCAGGTGCGCCACATTGTTGCGGTTGATCTGCGCGTTCGGGTAATAGCGGGTCTGGGCGTAATTGCCGTTGGTGTGCAGGAAGTTGTTGCCGTCGCTGTTGGCGCGGGTCAGCAGATCCTGGGTGGCGGTGGTCATGTCGCCGTATTTGACGGCGCTGCGCACTTCCTGTGCGCCGGCCCCGGCCGTGATCGCCAGCACCGCGGCGCTCGCGAACAAGAAAAGTTTCATGCTATGTCTCATCTGGCGTTGCCCCTATTCTCGCTATTCTCTTGCTTTTCGCTATCCCGACGGCCGGGCCGAACGTTGCGCAAGGCTGACAGGAAAGTGACCGGCTGGCAATGGTTCCCCTCGCGGAAGAGCTGCGAGTTCCACCTCGCCGGTTGCGGCCGAGCCGGCGGTCCGGCCCGTTGCATCGCTCCTTTGCAGCCCCGTTCCTAACAGTCCATTAAGGTCGCTGACCTCGCCATGTTCGTGCCCCCTCGCCGATGACCATGATCGTCCCGGACCCGCGCAGCGGGGCTTTCCGCCGCGACCCTGCCGGAGGTGACGGTGGTCGTTCCCTGCTACAATGAGCGGGCGAACGTCGCTGTCATGGTAGAGCGGCTGTCCCGGGCACTGCGCGGCATCGCCTGGGAGGCGGTGTTCGTCGATGACGACAGCCCGGACGGCACGGCGGAGGCGGTCCGGCGGATCGCGCGCACCGACCCCCGTATCCGCTGCCTGCGTCGCGTCGGCCGGCGCGGTCTCGCCTCGGCCGTGATCGAAGGCGCGCTCTCGTCATCCGCAGATCTGATCGCTGTCCTGGACGGCGATTTGCAGCATGACGAGACCAGGCTGCCGGCGATGCTCGCCATGCTGCGCGCGGGCGAGGCGGATCTGGTGGTTGCCAGCCGCTACGTCGCCGGCGGGAACGCGCGAGGACTCGCAAATGCAGGCCGCGCGCGCCTGTCGCGCCTGGGCATCGCGCTCGCGCAACGCCTGACGGGCGTGCGATTGACCGATCCGATGAGCGGCTTCTTCGCCCTGCCGCGCGCACTGTTCGATCGCCTTGCCCCGCACCTGACCACGCAGGGCTTCAAGATCCTGCTCGACCTCGTGCTGTCCGCTCCGGCGCCCTTGCGCGTGACCGAGATACCAGCCGTGTTCCACGAGCGCGTGGCCGGCGAGAGCAAGCTCAACATCCAGGTGCTGGCGCAGTTCGCGGCACTGCTGATCGACAAGGCGACCGGCGGCATCCTGCCGCTCCGTTTCGTCTCCTTCGCCCTGGTGGGAGGGTTCGGCGTCCTCGTGAACCTGCTCGTCCTGACGCTTGGCCGCGCCGCGGGGCTCGCCTTCGCCGAGGCGCAGGTCGCGGGCACGGTGGCGGCGATGATCGCCAATTTCCAGCTCAACAACTCGATCACCTACCGCGACCTGCGCCTGCGCGGACCCGGATTGTGGCGCGGGCTCGCGCTGTTCATGCTGGTCTGCGGCATCGGCGCCGCGGCCAATATCGGCATCGCCCAGACGCTCTATACCGACCGCTTCGGCTGGACGGGCGCGGGCGCCATCGGGGCCGCGATCGGCGTCGTGTGGAACTACGCGGTGTCGGCGACGCTCGTCTGGCGCCGGCGGTGACGGGCGCTCCTACGGGCCGCGCACCAGACCCGCGGCGCGCAGTGCCGCGCGGATGACCGTGCCGGGATCGGTGGCCCGCTGGACCGGCGGCTCCACGCGTGGGGTGGCCCGCTGGGCCGGCCGCTCCACGCGGGCGGTGCCGCCGGCGCGCAGCAGGCCCCAGGAACTCGGCAATCCGGTAGCTGGACGAAATGCCGGCATCCAGCAGGAACGGGGCCGCGTTGCCGCAGCGCTGCTCGGGGTCGCGCGCATGCGGCGCGATCGGTGTCCCGTGATCCATTCCGGCAATCGTGTAGGCCTCGACGCAGTCCCGGCCGCGACGGTCGCGCCAGACCAGGCGCGATCGCGCCATCCACATTGTCTTCCGCGCTCGGCGTTGCCGCCAGACCGTGAACGTCGAGCCACTGTCCGACAATCGCGGCAGCATTCACGGGATGCACCGTCCTGTCCGCGCCCCCCTGCCAGACCGATACGCGTGGCCAGGGCCCGCGATGCGCCGAGGCGGCCCGCACCTTGTCGCCCCATTCCCGCGCCGGCCGAGCGCGACCCTCGCGCATCATGTCGAACGCTTCCGGCACGGTCGCGGCGCCGCCGTATGGCAGCCCGGCGATGATCGCCCCGCCTGCGAACAAGTCGGGATAGGTCGCGAGCAGCGCCGAGCTCATGGCACCCCCGGCGGACAGGCCGGTGACGAACACGCGATGGCGGTCCAGCCGCCAGGTGGCGAGCGCATACTCGACCATCGAGCGGATCGAGGCGACCTCGCCCGCGCCGCGCGCCGTGTCTCCGGGCTGGAACCAATCGAAGCACAGGCCCGGGTTGTTGGCCCGACGCTGCTCGGGCAGCAGCAGCGCGAAGCCGTGCCGCCGGGCCAACTCCATCCATCCTGCTCCGGCGGCATAGCCGGCAGCCGTCTGGCCGCACCCGTGCAGCACCACCGCCAGCGGCGCGCCCTCCGGCAGACCCTCCGGCACCAGGACCAGCATCCGCAGGTTCCCGGGATCCGCCCCGAAATCAGCGATCTCGGACAGGTCGAGAATGCCGGTCTCCCCCGTAAGGGGCCGTGCGGGGAGCAGGTGGAGCAAGCCGCTATCGTCGAACGGGGATCGAAGCATCGTCGGTCGCCTTTCCGGTCGTGGCGCGACCGGCTGCCCCTCGCGGACACCCGGTAGACTGTCGCATTCGCGATAAATGGTGCGGCGCAGCATGAGGCGCCAGCCCCCCGCCGAACCGCAGCCGACGCGCGAGACGATCAGGCCTGCGGCATCACCCTGGGTGACGCGGCATCCCATCGCGCCACGACCGTCGTGCCGGGCTTGAACGCCTCGGCGTCCTCGCTGGGCAGGTCGGCGCTGATGCCGCTCTCGTCCGGAAGCCCGGCAAGGCTCAGCCGCACCCGCGTCAGGGAGCCGTAGAACGTGGCCTCGCGCACCTCGGCGGCCAAGCCGCCCGGGCGGACATGGCCGTTCATCGCCTCCAGCCGCACGTGCTCGGGCCGGATGAACACATCGACCCGTGTGCCAGGCGCCAGTTGCGAAGCGGCCCCGGCCGCGAGGTCGAGCTCCCCCACCCGAACGCTGCCCGGCCCAGCCACACCGGACAGCACGGCCGCGGCACCAATGAAGCGGGCCACGAAGGCATCGGCCGGCTCGCGGTAGATCGTGGCAGGGCTGGCCACCTGCAGCAGCCGGCCCTCGTTCATCACCGCCACCCGGTCGGAGATCGACAGCGCCTCCTCCTGGTCGTGCGTCACCAGCACCGTCGTCACCCCGGTCTCGCGCTGGATGCGGCGGATTTCCTCGCGCAACTGCACGCGCACCTTGGCATCGAGCGCCGAGAGCGGCTCGTCCAGCAACAGCACCTGCGGCTGCACCGCGAGCGCCCGCGCCAGCGCCACGCGCTGCTGCTGCCCGCCCGAAAGCTGGTGCGGGTATTTCGCGCGGTGCTGCCCCAGCCCCACCAGATCGAGCAGCCGCTCGGCACGGCTCATCTGCTCGGCTTTCGGCTGGCCGGTCACGCGCGGTCCGAACCGGATGTTGTCGAGCGCCGTCATGTTGGGAAACAGGCTATAGGCCTGGAACACCATGCCCATGCGCCGCGTGCTGGCCGGCAGGTCGGTCACGTCGCGCCCGGCCACCAGCACCCGGCCGGCATCGGGCCTGATGAAGCCCGCGATGATGCGCAACAGCGTGGTCTTGCCGCAGCCGCTGGGACCGAGCAGGCAGACCAGCTCGCCATCGCGCATTGCGAGGTCGAGCGACGACAGCACGGGTCGCCCGGCAAAGCCCTTGCCGATCCCTCGCGCCTCGACGGTCGCCATCAGCACCCCTCCATGTCAGCGGCCGCCGGCAATCTGCATCTCGCCTCGCCCCGCCACCAGCACGCCCAGCATCGCCGCCCAGGTGATGAGAAAGCTCAGCGTTGACAGCGCCGCCGCCTCGGTTGCCGCATGCTGGCCGATTTCGTTGATCAGCACTGCAAACGTATGAAACAGCAGCACGTTCGCGAAGGTGAACTCGCCCATCACCACCGCCACCGTCAGCAGCGTGCTGCCGATCAGCGCCGGTCGCAAATTGGGCAGGATCACCAGACGGATGATCTGCCCCATGCTGGCCCCAAGGCTTTGCCCGGCCTCGGTCAGCGTCACGAGGTCCAGCGAGCGGATGCCGACATCGACGGCGCGATAGGCATAGGGCAGCGACAGGAAGAAATACGGGATCACCAGATAGTACGGAGTGCCGACCAGCCAGTCCGGGCCGGTGATCAGGGCCGACAGTCCTGCGACAAGGGCGATGGCCGGAACCACGAACGGCAATGCGGCGATGAACTCGAACACCGGCCGCAGCCGGGGCGCGTAGAGGTTCATGAAGATCATCGCCGGCACCAGCAGCACCAGCAGCGCGGCGGCTGTGGCGATGGTCAGTTCGATCGACAGCAGCAGGCTCGACGGCAAGGCCGGCAGTTGCAGCAGATCGCGATAGGCGGCGAATCCGTATCTGGCCGTTGCCCTCCCACATGCTGAACGCCACCGTCATGGCGAGCGGCACAAGGAAGTACAGCGCGGCCAGCACCAGGATGACCCAGCCGCCGAGGCCGAGATGCGGCGCCGTCCGCTGCCGCGAAACCGGCTGCGGCTTCATCGCCGCGCGGTCCAGCGCGCGGCGCGGCGCGACAGCAGCCCGTTCAGCACCAGCACGGCCACCATGACCACGATCATGGTCATCGACAGCGCGGCCCCGGTCTGCTGCGAGACCATCACGTTGCCGGTCAGCACGTTGCCGATCTCCGTCGTCAGCAACCCGATATTGCCCGAGGTCAAGGCATAGGCCGTGGCATAGGCCGAGAACGCGCTGCCGAACAGCAGGATGAACGAGGCCAGCAGCGACGGCAGCAGCACCGGCAGACCGACCAGCCGCCAGTACTGCCATGCGCTGGCGCCAAGGTTCTCGCTCGCCTCGCGCCACTCCGCCCGCAATGCCAGCAGTGCCGGCGTGATGATGATCACCATCAGCGGGATCTGGAAATACGAATAGACCAGCACCAGGCCGGTCAACGAGAACAGGCTGAATCCCAGGGCGTAGATGTCGATGCCGATGCTCTTCAATCCCGTTGTCAGCAGACCGAGGGTTCCGAGTGTGGAGACGAACGCGAAGGCGAGCGGCACGCCGGCGAAATTGGCCGCGACCGCGGAAAAGCTGGTCACCGCGGACCGCAATCCGCGCGGAGCCGCCGGGCTCAACACCACATGCGCGATCAGGCCGCCCGCGACCACGCCGACCAGGGCCGAGGCAACCGACAGGATCAGCGAGTTCTCCAGCGCCACCTGATAGCGATAGGCGTCCAGCCCTGCCAGGTACTGCAAGGTGAAGCGGCCATCATCGCCGGTCACCGACTGGATCGCCAGCATCACCGTCGGCGCCACCATGAAGGCGGCGGCGACGGCGATGAAGGCGCCGATGAACAGCCAGGGCAGCGGGCGTCTCACGCTGCCGCCCCCGCGCCCACCACGTCTCAGAACTTCACGATTCGCGGCCAGTTGTCGGCCAGCGCTTTCTGCGCCTTCGAGCTCTGGGCGGGCGTCGCGAACCGCACGCTTTTATAGGCATCGGCGGGCGGCATGGCCGCCAGCAGGTCGGCGGGAATCTTGCCGGCCGCAACCATCGCGTTGAACCGGATCGGGTGCGCGAAACCACGCAGGAACCCAAGCTGGCCCTCGTCGGAATAGAGGTATTCCATCCACAGCTTGGCGCTGTTCGGATTGGGAGCGAAGGCGCTGATCGCCTGGGCGTAGTAGTTGCCGTAGGGAGGCGCGCCCTCGGGCAGCAGCACGGTGATCTTGGCCTTGCCCTCTGCCTCGGCGCTCCTTTTGAAGCCCAGATTGAGGTAGTCCCAATTGATCACGATCGGGGTCTGGCCGCCGACCAGCGTGGCCGGCCCGGTCGCCGCGATCGGGCTGTAATTGCCGAGCTTCGCCATCTTGCCAAAGAACTCGATGCCAGGCTCGATGTTGTCATAGCTGCCGCCGTTGCCGAGCGATGCGGCGAACACCGCGGCGAACGCGGCACCAGCGCCCAGCGGATTGCCGTTCAGCGCCACCATGCCCTTGTATTCGGGCTTCAGCAGGTCGGCCCAGCTACGCGGCACGTTTTTCACCACGCCGGTATTCACGCCGAACGAGATCACGCCGAAATAGTCACCGTACCACAGCCCGTCCGGATGCTTCACATCGTCCGGAATGTCGTTCCAGGTCTGCACCTTGTACGGCTGGAACAGCTTCTGCTCAGCGCCGATGATGGCAAACGAGGGACCGACATCCACGGCATCCGGCCCCCGACTCTGGTGCTTGAGGCTGCGGACCGCCTGGAGCTCCTCGGCCGAGCTGCCTTCCGGATTGGCGTCGTTGATCTTGATGCCATACAGGGACGTGAAGCTGTCCATGATCTCCCCGTAATTGGCCCAGTCGCGCGGCACCGCGATGATGTTGAGCGTGCCTTCCTTCTTCGCCGCATCGACCAGCCCGGCCGGCATGGCCGGGCCGCCGGCGGCGGCGAAGGCACGCCCGCGGCCAAACCCGGTCCCCGCGAGCCCCGCTCCGGCCAGCCCCAATCCCGCTTGCAGCACAGGACCGACGATTAAACGACATGGCAGGCGCCTCTCGGTTGGTGTTGCGGGGCATGTAAACGACGGCATGTTACAGTACGATGACGGATGTGCGAAGGTTTCGCGTAGGCACACAGCCACGCCAGCTTGACACGCCCCGACCCGCGCCGAAGGATCGCCGCCCAACGAAACACCACAACTGGGGGTAGGCGTATGCTGCGCACGATCAAGGGACCGGCGATCTTCCTCGCCCAATTCGCCGGCGACGCGGCACCCTATAACAGCCTGTCCTCGATCGCCCGCTGGGCCGCCGATCACGGCTATGCCGGTGTGCAGATCCCCTCCTGGGACGCCCGGCTGTTCGACCTCAGGCGCGCCGCCGAGAGCCGCACCTATTGCGACGAGGTGCGCGGCATCCTGGCCGACGCCGAGGTGGAGCTGACCGAGCTTTCGACGCATCTGCAAGGCCAGCTGGTCGCCGTGCATCCTGCCTACGACGTCCCATTCGACGGCTTCGCCGCCCCCGAGGTGCGCGGCAATCCCGCGGCACGCACGGCCTGGGCCACCGAGCAACTGATGCTGGCGGCGCGCGCTTCGCGCAATCTCGGGCTGACCGCGCACGCGACCTTCTCCGGCGCCCTGGCCTGGCCTTACATCTATCCCTGGCCGCAACGTCCGGCCGGCTTGGTCGAGACCGCCTTCGACGAGCTGGCGCGGCGCTGGCGGCCGATCCTGGATGCGTTCGACGAGGCCGGGGTCGATGTCTGCTACGAGATCCATCCCGGCGAGGATCTGCACGACGGCGTCAGCTACGAGATGTTCCTCGACCGCGTGGGCGGCCACAAGCGCGCCTGCCTGCTCTACGACCCGAGCCATTTCGTGCTGCAACAACTCGACTATCTCGGCTATATCGACGCCTATCACGAGCGCATCCGCGCCTTCCACGTGAAGGACGCCGAGTTCAACGCGACCGCCAAGCAGGGCGTGTATGGCGGGTTCCAATCCTGGGTGAACCGCGCCGGCCGGTTCCGCAGCCTGGGAGACGGACAGGTGGATTTCGGCGCGATCTTCTCCAAGCTGAGCCAGTACCGGCTTCGACGGCTGGGCGGTGATGGAGTGGGAGTGCTGCATCAAGGACAGCGAGCAGGGTGCGGCCGAAGGTGCGCCGTTCATCGACGGCCATATCATCCAGGTCGCCAGCCGCGCCTTCGACGATTTCGCGGCGAGCGGCATGGATCTCGCCACCAACCAGAAACTGCTGGGGATCGGCTGAACATGCCCGACCATTTCACGCGCCGCCTGCGCCTGGGCATGGTAGGCGGCGGCAGCGGCGCTTTCATCGGCGGCGTGCATCGGATCGCCGCGCGCATTGACGATCAATACGAACTCGTGGCGGGCGCGCTGTCCGCCGATCCGGCGCGGGCGCATGACTCCGCGGCAGCGCTGCATATCCCGGCCGAGAGGAGCTACGACAGTTTCGCGCAGATGGCGCAACGCGAGGCGACACGTCCCGATGGCATCGACGTCGTGGCGATCGTGACGCCGAACCATCTGCATCACGCGCCGGCCAAGGCGTTCGCGCAGGCCGGCATCAGCGTGATCTGCGACAAGCCGCTGACCAGCACGCTCGATGATGCGCAGGATCTCGCGCGCGTGGTGCAGGCCAGCAAGATCGTCTTTGCGCTGACCCACAACTATACCGGCTATCCGCTGGTGCGGCAGGCACGGGCAATGGTGGCGGCCGGCGAGATCGGCGTGGTGCGCACCGTGCAAGTGGAATACGCGCAGGACTGGCTGACGACACCACTGGAGGAGACCGGGCATAAGCAGGCGGAGTGGCGCACCGATCCGGCGCGCAGCGGCGGTGCCGGGAGTGTCGGCGATATCGGCACGCACGCCTTCAACCTCGCCGAGTTCGTCTGCGGCCTGGAGGTCGAGCAGCTTGCCGCCGAACTGTCCCGCTTCGTGCCCGGCCGCAGGCTCGACGACAACGCGCAGATGCTGCTGCGCTTCGGCGGCGGCGCGCGCGGCGCGCTGTGGTGCAGCCAGGTGGCACCCGGCAACGAGAACGCCCTGCGGCTGCGCGTCTATGGCGAGAAAGCCGGGCTGGAATGGGCGCAGGAGCAGCCGAACGCGCTGGTCGTGACACCGCATGGCGAACCGCCGCGCGTGATCCGCCGCGCCGGCGCCGGCACGACGCCGGTCGCGGCGCACGCCTCGCGCATTCCGGCGGGGCATCCCGAAGGCTATCTGGAAGCCTTCGCGCAGCTCTATCGCGACGTGGCCGAGCAGATCATTGCCCACAAAGCCGGCCGCGCGCCCGATCCTGCCAGCCTGCTCGTGCCTGGCATCGAGGCGGGCCTGCGCGGCATGCGCTTCATCACCGCTGCCGTGGCATCCAGCCACGACGGCGCCACCTGGCACAAGGTCTGATCCGAATGGACGATTTCTTCGCCGGCATCGAGCGCATTCGCTACGAGGGTCCGGACAGCAGCAACCCGCTGGCCTTCCGCCACTACGACCCGGCGCGCGTGGTGCTGGGCCGCAGCATGGCCGAGCATTTCCGCTTCGCCGTCGCCTACTGGCACAGCTTCACCTGGCCCGGCTCGGACATGTTCGGTCCCGGTACCTTCAATCGGCCCTGGCAGGCGGCCGACACGATCGAGAATGCGGAGCGCAAGGCCGATATCGCGTTCGCCTTCATCGAGAAGCTCGGCGCGCCGTTCTTCTGCTTCCACGACGTGGACGCCGTGCCACTCGGCGGCACGCTCGACGAGGCGCAGCGCAACATGGACCACATCGCCGGCATCTTCGAGCGCAAGATGCGGCAGACCGGGATCAAGCTGCTGTGGGGCACGGCCAATCTGTTCAGCCATCCGCGCTACATGGCCGGCGCCGCCACCAATCCCGATCCGGCCGTGTTCGCCTATGCCGCCGGACAGGTGAAGATCGCGCTGGAGACGACGCATCGCCTGGGCGGTGCGAACTACGTGCTGTGGGGCGGCCGCGAAGGCTACGACACGATGCTCAACACCGATATCGGCCAGGAACTCGACCAACTCGGCCGCTTCCTGTCGATGGTCGTCGAGCACAAGCACAAGATCGGCTTCGGCGGCACCATCCTGATCGAACCGAAGCCTGCGAGCCGACCAAGCATCAATACGATTTCGACGCCGCCGCGGTGACGGGCTTCCTGCGCAAATACGGCCTCGACCGTGAGGTGAAGCTGAACGTCGAGGCGAACCACGCAACGCTTGCCGGCCATACCTTCGAGCACGAACTGGCCTATGCCGGGTCGCAAGGTCTGCTCGGCAGCATCGACGTCAATCGCGGCGACCCGCAGAATGGCTGGGATACCGACCAGTTTCCCAATTCGTTGGCGGATTGGGTGCTGGCGATCTGGTTCATCCACAAGGCCGGCGGGCTCGGCTCCGGCGGCTTCAATTTCGACGCGAAGGTGCGGCGGCAGTCGATCGACCCGGCCGATCTGTTCCACGGCCATGTGGGCGCAATGGATCTGTGCGCACACGCCCTGTTGATTGTGGAGCGGCTGCTCGCCGATGGCACACTGCGGCGCTTCGTCGAGGAACGGTATGCCGGCTGGCGTGGCGGATTGGGTGCGGACATTCTGGGCGGCCGCCTGTCGCTTGCCGATGTGGCAGCGCGCGCGCACGCCGAAGCACCGCCGCAATCGCGCTCCGGCCGGCAGGAATACCTGGAGAACCTGATCAATCGGTTTCTCTAACACACCGTCGGACGACGAGGCGCACCCACAGCGGAAGGACTAGGCCGATGACTCAGCGTAGACACCTCCTCGCCGCCTGCACCGCGATGGGCGGCGCATTGCTTGCACCCTCGCTGGCACAGGCACAGACACTTGGCCCGCAGGTCAAGATCTCGGGCGGATCGATTTTCAACCGCTGTACAGCCGACCACGTCGGCAGCCAGCCCGGCACGGTCTTCCAGGGCTCCGCGATCGAACCCTGGATCGCCGTCGATCCGACGACCGCCGGGCACCTGCTGACTGGCGTGCAGCAGGACCGCTGGAGCAATGGCGGCGCGCGGGGGCTGCGCGCGGGTGTCAGCGTCAATAGCGGGCGGAACTGGACCACCTCCGTGCCGCAGGACGTCTCGCTCTGCACCGGCGGCCCGTTCCAGCGTTCGACCGATCCGTGGACCGCGTTCGGGCTTGACGGCACGGCCTATTTCTTCTCGCTCGCCTTCAACAACAACCCTACGCCCCCGATTAACGGCGCGAGCGCCATGTTGGTCAGCCGCTCGACCGATGGCGGAGTCACCTGGTCGGCACCGACCTACCTGATCAACGACACCGATCCGCTGGCGTTCAACGACAAGAACTCGCTCACCACCGACCCGAATATCCCCGGCAACGTCTATGCGGTCTGGGACCGGCTGTACGGGCCGCCCACCGCGTTCCGTGCCCCGGGCGGCAGCGACGAGAATGGCGCCTCGTCGCAGGCAGTGGTCGATCACGACGGCTTGCAGATGGCGCGCAACCGCATCGCCTCGTCGCGACTGGCAGCGGCCCAGGGCAAGCCATCCCCCGTATCCGACACGTTCGGCCCGACATATTTCGCGCGTTCGACCAATAGCGGCCTGACCTGGAGCCGTGCCTCGCCGATCTACGATCCGGGCCGAGGTGCCCAGACCATCGCCAACCTGATCGTGGGCCAGCCGAGCGGCAAGCTGCTCGACTTCTTCACGCATATCGATGCGCAAGGAAACACGTCGATCGCCACGGTCAGCTCGTTCGACCACGGCTTTTCATGGAGCCGCAATCCCATCCTTGTCGCGCCGACGATCGCCGTGGGTGCCATAACCCCGGAAAGCCATAAGCCGCTGCGCGACGCATCCCTGCTGTTCAGCCCGACGGTCGATCCGACGAGCGGCAATCTATACGTCGCCTGGGAGCAGCCGGTCGGCAAGAGCGGCATCAGCGGCGTTCTGTTCACCCAATCGACCGACAACGGCAGCACGTGGTCCGCGCCGGTGAAGATCAACGCCACACCGGCCAATACGACCAACAAGCTGCGCGGGCAGGCCTTCAACCCGACGCTTGTCGCCGCACCCGACGGCACGCTCGCCGTCACCTACTACGACTTCCGCAACGACACCGGCCCGGCCGGCCACGAACTCGCTGATGCCTGGGTGCTGTTCTGCACACCGGCGGGGACGGCGCCGACCTGCACCGATCCCGGCAAATGGGGCCACGAGGGCAGGCTGACCAACACCTCGTTCAACATCGATCAGGCGCCGCTGACCGATTCCGGCTATTTCCTCGGCGACTATTTCGGTCTTGTGGCGCAAGGCAGCATGGTATGGCCCGCCTTTACCGCGGTCGTGGGGCCGGGACAGACGGATCTGTACACGCGGCCGATCCGGCTGGGCACGGTCTCGGCCTCGGCCCAGTGATAAGCAGGGCGGAGCTGTGATGCTCCGCCTTCCGCCCCTGGCCGTTGCGCGGGGCCGGGCTGTTCCGCGCTCGGCTCCGCTTCCGCATCATCCATTTGGATGACGCGCCGATGCCCGGTGAGGTGCTAACCGCAACTCGCACACAGCGAGGAGTGCGTTGCCATGTCCCTGCGGCTCACAGCCCGGCTCGCGGCCGGCGTGCTCACCGGATGGCTTGCCCTCGTTGCCTCTGCCCAAGCGCAGCGGCTGGACAAGCTGGTAAGAATATCCGCCGACGACCCGTTCGCGCGCTGCACCGCCGACCGCGTCGGCAATCAGTTCGGCACCTTGTTCCCCAATACCGAGGTGGAAGCCACCGTCGCGGTCAATTCGGCCATGCCTGGACAGCTGCTGACCAGCGTGCTGCAAGACCGCTGGGATATCGGCTCGCGCGGCGTCCGCGCCGGGCTCAGCCGGGATGGCGGAAAGACCTGGACCACGAACCTGCCGCCCGGCGTCACCCTGTGCGCAGGCGGCAGGTATTTTCGGGCGAAGAATACGTCCACGGCGTTCTCCTTGGACGGGACGGCTTTCTTCGCGTCGCTGGCCTTCGACTACCTGCTGATTTCCGGACAAGGTCCCAACGCGGTGCTGCTTAACCGCTCGAAGGACGGCGGCCTAACCTGGGCCAACCCGATGGCGCTGATCGCCGACACCGATCCCGGAGCGTTCAATGAGAAGCAGTGGATCACGGCCGACCAGGTCGTGCGCGGCTTCGTCTTCGCAAGCTGGGACCGGTTCTATGACTACTCGGGTCCAACCGGCGCTGCAGACCTCACCAGCGCCGCGCATCCGCAAGACGGCGTCGATCCTGCCCACGTTCGCATCGCCGCACTTCGCGCAGCCGCGGCCAACGGGCAAGCGCCAGCGACATTGACTGCAGACCCGACTTACTTCACCCGCTCGACCGATGACGGGAACACATGGCAGCGGGCAGCCCCGATCTACGATCCCGGCCTGAACGCCGGAACCTACAACAACACCGTGGCCGGCACCCTGCCGAACGGCGATCTGCTGAATTTCTTCACGCATTTCGACGCCAGAGGCCAGACGACAATCGACGTGCTTCGCTCGCCCAATCAAGGCTTCTCCTGGGCAAGGAAGCCGCTGGTCATCGCACCGCTCGGTCAACCGCCGGTCGTGACGCCGGGCACGAAGCAGCCGGTCAGCAGCGCCGATATCGTCTTCAGCGTGTTCTACCAGCCGGGCACGTACTACATCGCCATGACCTGGCAGGATGTGCCGAAAGGCGGCTCGACGGTGGGCGTGCTGTTCTCCGCCAGCTACGATGGCGGATTGACCTGGTCCCCCCCGGTCCAGATCAACCAGACGCCGCCCAATCCCGCGAACCCGTTGCGCCAGCAGGCCTTCAATCCCACGGTTACGGAAGACTACGTCGGCAACGTTATCGTCACCTACTACGATTTCCGCAACGATACCGGCACCAACGGTCAGGAGCTGGTGGATTACTGGGCGGTCATTTGCAGCGTCCATTGCATCGACGCGGCGAACTGGGGTCGCGAGCAGAGACTCACGCCGACCTCCTTCGACATTCTGCAGGCCCCGCTCACACGCTTCGGCTACACCCTCGGCGACTATTTCGGATTGACCGCGCAAGGCACCGATATCTGGCCGGTGTTTCCGGTCGTGACGGGGCCGCACCATACCGGCCTGTTCACCCGACCGCTCCATCTCGGCCTGACATCGGCTGCCATCCACGCCGCGATGGCGGGCACGCCGGTCGGACCGCAGCATCGACTCCCGCCCGCGGAATGACGTGTTGCGGATACGAGCGGCCGTGCTGGCCGCTCGTATCCGTCCGCCCCTCACTGAACAAAACCGCTATCGCAGATCGACCGAAGAAAAATCGTGCATCCCCAGCGGGTCCATGCGATAGCCCGTCACGTTGCCTCGCCATTGGCATGAACACCAGCGAGTGCGCCATAAGGATGAATGGCGCATCTTTGTGCAGGATCACCGCCGCCTGCTGATACAGCCGCGCCCGCGCCGCCTGGTCCGGCAGGACGGCCGCCTTCTTCAGCAGGTCGTCGAACCCCTTGTCGCACCATCGCGCGATGTTGCTGCCACCCGGCTGCGCCGCGTCGCAGCCGGCCAGCGGTGTCAGGAAATTGTCGGGATCGCCATTGTCGCCGATCCAGCCGAGTTCGGCGAGCGACGGCTCGCCCTCCTGCGCGCGTCGGCGATAGTCGTCCCAGGAATCGCTGGCGATTGCGGCCTTGATGCCGAGCTTGGCGAGATCCGCCTGCACCATGTCCGCCATCCGCTTGCCGTCCGGATTGTACGGACGCTGCACCGGCATGGCCCACAAATCGGTCGAGAATCCGTCCTTGAAACCGGCATCGGCCAGCATCTTCTTCGCCGCCGCCGGGTCATGGCGGAACTCGGGAATGGCGGCATTGTAGGCCCAGAGCGTCGGCGGCAGCAGCGTCTTCGCGGCAATTCCCGCCCCCTGATAGACGGCGGCCAGGATCGCCTTGCGGTCGATCGCCATGTTGATGGCGACGCGCACGCGCACATCGTCGAACGGCTTCTTGGTCGTGTTGATGGCAATATAGCCGACGTCCAGACCGGGCCCGCTCAGCACCTGTAGCTTGGGATCGGCCCTGAGTGCGGACAGATCGGAAAGATCCGGAAAATCGGTGACCTGGCACTCACCTTCACGCAGCTTCGCTACGCGCGCACCGGCATCCTTGGTAATGAGAAACACCAGGGAGTCGACTTTCGGCTTGATCCCCCAACTGCGCCTGAACGCTTGGTAACGGATCGCCGTGCCCGGCTGATATTGCGCCAACTGGAACGGCCCGGTGCCGATAGGCTGCTGGTCGATCTGTTCCGGCCGGCCGAGCCGGGCCAGCGTGTCGGCGTATTCCTTCGACTGAATGGCGGCGAAATCCATCGCCAGATCGGCCAGGAACGGCGCGTACGGACGCTTCAGCGTGAAACGTACCGTGAGATCGTCAACCTTCTCGATCGTGTCGAGCAGGTCCGCCAGCCCCATATAGCCGAAATACACATAATGGCCACCCGAGACCGTGTGATAGCTGTTGGCGTCCTTCCACTGCCGCTCGAAGCTGAAGATCACGTCGTCGGCGTTCAAGCTGCGGCTCGGCCTGAAATCGTCGTTGCTCTGCCAGGCCGCGTTGCGGCGCAGATGAAAGGTGTACACCCGTCCGTCCGGCGAAATGTCCCAGCGCTGCGCCAGCGCCGGCATCACCAGCGTCGTGCCCGGCCGGAACTCGACCAGCCGATCATAGATCGGCCGGTTGGCGTCGAAGGTCGTGCCGGTACTGCCCAGCATCGGATTGAAGCTTTCCGGCGCGCCCTCGGAACAGAAAGTCAGGGTCTTGGGCGTCGCGGCGCCCGCCGCGACAGGCAGCAGGGCCAACGCGGCGGCAAGCACAATTTCGACCCGTCGCGCATCCCAGCCAGCCCTTCGTGCCCTTGGCCCGCTCCGCAGCCCAAGTCCCGTTCCGGGGAAGAAAAGAAATCTCCCTCCCCATTTTGGGGAGGGTGGCCCGAAGGGCCGGGCGGGGCCGGCTGTCACACCGTCTTCCACTGCCGCGAGCGCGCCGACTCCAACACGGCATCCGTCACCCGGTCGGTCGCCAGCGCGTCCCGGAATGTCGGTGCCGCCGGTGTCCCGCTCTCCAGGCTCATGAGAAAATCGGCAACCTGATGGATGAAGGTGTGCTCGTAGCCGATCTGCAATCCTGGCACCCACCAATGGCTCATATAGGGGTGGTCGCCATCGGTGATATGCAGCGACCGCCAGCCGCGCACCCTCCCTTCGTCGCGATGGTCGAAATACTGCAACCGGTGCAGATCGTGCAGATCCCAGACGATCGAGGCGTGTTCGCCGTTGATCTCGAACGTGTAGAGCGCCTTGTGCCCGCGCGCATAGCGCGTCGCCTCGAATGTCGCGAGCGAGCCGTTGGCGAACCGCGCCAGGAACGCGCTCGCATCGTCGATGCCGACCTTCTCGACGCGGCCGGTCAATTGGTGCGGACGTTCCTTGATGAACGTCTCCGTCATCGCCGAGACCTCGATGATGCCGCCGTTCAGCCACATCGCCGTGTCGATGCAATGCGCCAGCAGATCGCCGGTGACACCGCTGCCGGCGACGCTCGCATCCAGCCGCCACAGGCCCGCACCGCCCTGCGGCAAATCCTTCGAGATGGTCCAGTCCTGGAGGAACTTCGCGCGATAGTGGAACACGCGGCCGAGCCTGCCCTCGTCGATCAATTGCTTCGCCAGCGTCACCGCCGGCACGCGGCGGTAGTTGTACCACACCATGTTGGCGACGCCCGCCGTTTCCACCGCATCGACCATGCGCTCTGCCTCGGCGGCGGTGCGGCCCAGAGGCTTCTCGCAGAGCACCATCTTGCCGGCTTGTGCCGCAGCGATCGCAATCTCCTCGTGCGTGTCGTTCGGGCTGGCGATGTCGATCAGGTCGATGTCCGGGCGAGCAACCAGCGCGCGCCAATCGGTCTCGACCGATTCGTGTCCCCATTGCGCGGCAAAGGCCCGGGCTGCATCCGCCTTGCGCGCGCAGATCGCCGCCAATACCGGGCGATACGGCACATCGAAGAACTGGTTGACCTGGCGGAAGGCGTTGGAGTGGGTGCGGCCCATGAAACCGTAGCCGACAATCCCGACGCGCAGCGGCTTCGTGCTCATGCCACCCACCCATGCGCGTCGCGCACGCCGACCATCGCCGCCAGCACATCATTCCATGTCTGCCGCTGGTGCATGACGGCGTTGGGGAACATGCAGCCGTCCCAGCAGATATGCTGGAAAGCCCGCGTCAGGTTGCCCTGCCCGTCGCGCAGCCAGAAGCGGGAATCGCGCACGATGTCGAGCTTGCCGTTCGGATCCTTCGGCAGACAGTGCCGCCCGGTCTTGTCGTGCGATCCCATGCCCTTCACGGTGGCGTCGTTCTGTGCCACGTGGAAATCGATGGTCCAGGGCCGCAGCGCATCCGTCATGGTCTTGAGCGCCGCGTGGAACCGCTCGGTCTGCTCCCAGGAAAAATCTTCCGGCAGGATGCGCTCGTCGGCCGCGTTGTAGCCCAGCGTGTACAGCAGCGTGTGCGCCATGTCGGCCTGGAAGCCCAGCACCTTCGGCCGGTCCACCGTCTCCAGCAGCCGCACCATGCTGCGCCACCCCTGCATCGCGCCCCAGCAGATTTCCCCTTCGGCAGCCAGGCGCTCGCCGTATTGCTCGGCCACGGCGCAGGCCTCGCGGAATGTCGCGGCGATCGTCTGCATGTTGGCGTCCGGATCACGGGCGTAATCGGCCACCCCGGTCGCGGAATCGATGCGAATGACGCCGTATGGGCGCACGCCCAGCTCGCGCAGGCGCCTGCCGATGCGGCACGCCTTGCCCACGTTCTCCACGAAGCGCGCGCGCTCAGCCGCATCGCCCATCGCCGAGCCGCCGCCCACCGGCGGCCAGACGGGTGCGACGATCGAGCCGATCACCAGGCCACGCCGCCGCGCGCTGTCGGCCAGACGCCGCAGTTCGTCGTCGCTCGCGTCGATGCTGGTGTGCGGCTCGGCGGCGAAGATATCCACGCCGTCGAATTTCTGCCCGTCCACCTCGGCCGCCGCCGTCAGATCGAGCATCGTTTCCAGGTCGATCGGCGGCTCCGAATCCGGCCCCTTGCCGACCAGACCCGGCCACATCGCGTTGTGCAGCTTCGGATAGGTGTTCTTGTTCGCCACGTCTGCGTTTCCCCCTTTCGCCTGTCGCGTCCGCTAGCTGGACAATCGCACCGACTGACCGGTGCGGGCGCTCTCGGTCGCCGCATCGGCCAGCAGCAGCGCCGCCAGGCCGTCCGCCCCGCTCGGCTCCGGCGCAAGTCCCGAGCCAAGCGCGTCGATGAACACGTCCAGCTCGGCGCGATATGCGGCCGCATAGCGTTCCAGGAAGAACGGCAGCGCCGGGTCGGTGCTGAAGCCGCGCCCAGTCGCGATCTCCACCGTCGTCTCGCGCTGGTTGCCTGCGCGCAGCATTCCGCGCGCGCCATGCGCCTCGATGCGCTGGTCGTATCCGTACACGGCGCGACGGCTGTTGCTGATCTGGCACAATTTGCCGCTCGCCGTCTTCAGCGTGACGATCGCCGTATCGACATCTCCCTGCGCACCGATCGAGGGATCGATCAGGCACGAGCCGCTGGCGAACAGCTCCACCGGCTCCTCGGCCAGCAGATGCCGTGCCAGATCGAGGTCGTGGATCATCATGTCGCGGAACAACCCGCCCGAGCCGGTATAGCCGGGCGGCGGCGGCGCCGGATCCTTGCTGATGATGGTGAGCAATTCCAGCTCACCGATTTCGCCCGCGGCCAGCCGGCGCTTCAGCGTCGCGAACGACGGATCGAAGCGGCGGTTGAATCCCACCATCAGCAGAATGCCGGTCTCGCGCACCACATCGAGGCACGACCGCACGCGCGCCACGTCGAGGTCGATCGGTTTTTCGCAGAACACGGATTTCCCCGCCTGCGCTGCCCGCTCGATATAGTCGGCGTGGGTCGGCGTGGGCGAGCCGATCAGCACCGCATCCGCCTCGAATGCCTCGTCGAGCGGGATGGCACGGCTGCCGGTTGCCTGGGCCAGCGCCTCGGCCGAGGGCGCATGCGGGTCGCTGATGCCGAACAGCGTGGCTTCGCCGTGCAAGGCGACATTGCGGGCATGAATGCGGCCGATCCGGCCGGCGCCGATCACGGCGATACGTGGCATGGACGTCCCCTGTTGCGTCAGAGTCCGCCCTTTCTGTTCCGTCCCGCGCGCCGCGACAAGAGGCGCGCGGGTCGAAACGTCACGTCACACGGCGGCGCTCACGCGGCCCGTGCTGCCGCGCATCGCATCGACGCTCCACAGGCCCGCCCCGTGCGCCGCCACGTACAGGAAGCCGCCGGCCATCGCCAGGTTCTTGTAGCCGTTGATGAGGTTTTCGTAGCCGCCCGGAATGAAGTGGAACAGCAGGCCGGTGACCAGGCACCACAGCGCCAGGACCACCGCGACCGGCCGGGTGAAGGCACCCAGCGCCAGCAGGATGCCGCCGCCCAACTCGACGATGACGGCGACAGCATAGGCCAGTTCCGGCACCGGCACCCCGGAATGGGCGATGTAGCCAATGGTTCCACTGGCGGACATCGCCTTCAGCGCGCCTGCCCAGACGAAAAGGGCGGCCAGCAGCAGCCGCCCGAGCAGCGGCGTCAGTGTGACATCGATCCTGTTCGTGGCAGTCATGGCAGCCTCCTATTTGGTTTCCGTCAACCGGGCCGCCTTCAGCGCGGTCGCCACCGTGGCGAGACGCCTTCCCTGGTAGCGCGCGACCTCCAGCTCATCGGCACCCACCTGCGTCACATGCTGCCCGTCCACGGCGGCATGGGCGCCGTACGGTGTTCCCGCGCGAAACATGACCGGCTCGCCATAGCCCAGGGGAACGATGATCAGCCCGAGATGCGCCATCGGGTTGTACAGCGAAAGCAGCGTCGATTCCGCGCCGCCATGGGTCGTGGCCGTGGCACAGAACACGGTGCCGGCCTTGCCCACCAGCTTGCCCTGGAACCACAGCCCGCCCAAGCCATCGATATAGGCCTTCAGGTCGGCCGCGACATTGCCGAAGCGCGTGGGCGAGCCGAAGGCGATGCCATCAGCCCATTCGGCATCCGCCTCGGTCGGCGCCTCGTACAGGGCGTTCATGCGCGCGGCCTTCTCGGCCCATCCGGCGGCCTTGGCCATGATCTCGGGGGCCGCCACTTCGCGGGCACGGCGCAGACGGACCTCCGCTCCTTGGGCGCGGGCACCCTCGGCGACCGCCTTGGCCAGGGCCTCGGTCGATCCATCGCGGGAATAAAAGGCAATCAGGATATTGGTCGCCATCGGCTTCTCCTCGGTGCAGAGACGGGGTTGGCCCGGTTGCGGCAGAGTTAGTCGCCCGATACGATCGCGCAAACCGAGAATATCTCGATCGCACCCATCGAGCCAGTCGATATGTCTCCCTCAGGCCGACCAACGCTGGACCAACTCGCCGTTCTCACAGCGGTCGCCGAATTGGGCAGCTTCTCGGCCGCCGCGCGCAGCCTGCGCCGCACGCAATCGGTCATCAGCTACAGTATCGCCAATCTGGAGGCGCAGCTCGGTGTGGCACTCTTCGACCGCGACCAGCGCCGGCCGCGCCTGACCGAGGCCGGGCGTGCGATCCTCGCCGACGCGCGGCGCATTGGCCGTGCGGTCGAGGATCTGCGGGCCCGCGCCGCCGGCCTGTCCGGCGGGCTGGAGGCCGAGGTGGCGTTGGCGGTGGACGTGATGTTCCCGATCGAGCGGCTGGTGGCAGTGCTCGACGCGTTCGCGCCCACCTTCCCCACCGTGGCGCTGCGCCTGCACGCCGAAGCGCTCGGCGCCGTCGTGCAACTGGTGCTGGACCGCACCTGCACGCTCGGCATCGCCGGCTGGATGGCGCTGCTGCACGAAGGCCTGGAGCGACATCCTCTCGACGAAATCGCGCTGGTTCCGGTCGCGGCCCCAGGCCACAGGCTGGCCCGCCTTGCCGGCCCGATCCCGCTCGCCGCCTTGCAGGACGAGACGCAACTGGTGCTGTCGGACCGCTCGCACCTGACCGAAGGCCAGGATTTCGGAGTGCTCTCGACCCGCTGCTGGCGGCTGGGCGATCTGGGCGCCAAGCACGCGCTGCTGCGGGCCGGCTTGGGCTGGGGCAACATGCCCGAGGCGATGGTGGCGCGCGATCTCGCGGAGGGCAGGTTGGTGCGCCTGCCCATCGAGGGTCACGCAACCTCGCGGCTGGAGGCGCTGCTGATCCACCGCGCCGACGCGCCGCTGGGGCCTGCGGCGCGGTGGCTCGCGGGACGATTGCGGGAAGTGGCCCCGCCTACAGCACCTGCACGCCCAGCCGCAGACCGCGCGTGACCGCCTCGGCGCGGCTGCGCACGTCGAGTTTCTGGAATATCGATTCCAGATAGTATTTGACCGTGTGCGCCGAGATGCCGAGACGGCGGGCAATCGCCTTGTTGCTCAACCCCTGCCCCACCGCCGCCAGAACCTCCACCTCGCGCGGCGTCAGCAGCGGGCGACCCACCGGTTCAGGCGGCGCAAAACCGGCCGGCTCCGCCGGGGTGCCGGCAGCGCGGACAATCAGGCCTGCCGCGACTGCCGCCACCGCCGCGTCCACTTGCCGGTCGGTCGCGGCATAGGGCAGCACCCCCGCCAGAGCCCGATCGGCCGCGAGCGCCGGATCGTCGGACAGCACCAGCAGCGGCCCCTCGAAGCCGGTGGCGTCCGCCGGCAGCGCCTCGCCAACCCGCAACGCCACCAGCAACACGTCGGCATCGTCCGCCGATGCAGTCGTCAGCACCTGCTCGAAAGCACGCCGACGCGGCGCGTCCCGGACCAGCAGCGCCACCGATGGCGGCGGGCGTTCTGCAACCCGCAGCACGGACAGGGCGGCGCTCATGCCGGCCGCGCGGTTACGGTGACGCTTGCGGTGGTCAGCACGCCGGCGCGGACCAGCGTGATGGAGACGATCTTGCCCACGCTTTCCGGACCGAGCAGACCGGCCACCGCCCGCGACTGCGCGACCTTCGTGCCGTCGATCGCGATCAGGATGTCGCCCGGCAGCACCTGGCCCGCGGCCGGCGCGTCCTCGGCGAGACTCATCACCATCAACCCGCTCTCCGCTCCCGCCCGTGCCGCGATGTCGCGCGGCAGTGCTACCTCATGCAGTCCCACGCCCAGCCAGCCGCGCGACACACGCCCCTGCGAGAGCAGATGCTCGATGACGCGCGCGATGGTCGCGGACGGAATGACCATCACCTCGCGGCGCGGACCGAAGGTGGACATGCCCAGCACGCCGCCCTCGGTATCGATCACCGGTCCACCCTCGGCGGCCGGCGGCAGGCGCACGCCGATGCGTATCAGCCGGTCGATGCGACCGCCGCGCATGCTCTGCCACGCCGGTCCCAGCACCTCGATGCCGCCCAGCCGCGCTGTCGTGCCTCCCACGCCATCGCCGCCCAGGGCCAACGCCAGTCCTCCGACACCGGCTGGCTCGGCACGGGCAAATCCTGGCGCCGATGCCTCGAGCCGCAGCACCGCGACATTGGTGGACGGATCGCGCCCCGCAAGTGTCGCGGCGACGCGCGATCCACCGGGCAGGGCGGCCTCGTAGCGCTCGGCCTCCGGCAGGCTTTGCTCGGAGGTCACCACCACGCCATCGCGCCATAGGATGGCGCTCAGCAGGCCGCGACCGCCCCAGCTCAGGCTCGCCACCAGGGGCGCCGCATCGCTGACGCGCGCCTGCACCGCCTGCGAGAGTTCGGAAAGGATGTCGGCCATGATCGGGAATCCCGCGCTGTTCTGCGCGCTAATCTCGGAGCGGAGCGGCTTGGGCGGTATCGGGCGGATGGCGGGGCTCGCGGCGCCCGCCCTGATCCACGGCGCGGCGGCCGCGTGCCCTGATACCTGCACGGCCGCACAATGGTGTTGCACGCCGCATCATGCGACAATGACGCGAGAAACGACCCAAAACGGGGCTGGGAGGCCAAGGGCTTGCGCAATCGTGCCGGGGCTGTGGTGGAACTCCTCACCACGTTGGATGAACCTGAACATCGCCGCTGCGCGAGCCGCTGGACAGCCATCCGGTCGTTCTGCCTCGCAGCCGCGGCTGCCGCCTCGCTCGCATCCTGCGCCGGCCAGCAAGGCACCAATGGCTCGACCGGGGCCGCCGCCTATGCAAGCAGGCAGCCGGACGCGACCGTGGAAATGACCCAGATCCAGGCCGCCTTCATCGGCAGCGGCGGCGGCGGGACCGGCAAGCTGTTCTTCAACGGGAATGTCTATCCGTTTACCGTGGGCGGCTTGGGGATCGGCGGCATCGGCGCCGCCAAGCTCGAGGCCACCGGAAATGTCTATAACCTCAAGGACGTCTCGCAATTTCCTGGCCCCTATGTGCAGGGCCGCTACGGCTTTGCGCTCGGAACGACGAGCGGCGGGCAGATGTGGCTTGAAAACGACAAGGGCGTCGTGCTGGAGCCCAAGCCAAGCGCACCGGCCTGATGCTGAGCCTGGGCGGGGATGCGGTCGTGATCTCGATGAACGCCCGTTGAGAAGAAGCGCGCCGAAGGCTCATGTCGAGCGCGGGCCGGCGAAGAGGGTTTTCGGAGGAGAACGCATGCGCCGTTCCATCGTGACCGCCGTCATGGCGGCGTTCCTTGGCCGCCCCCGCGCTCGCCCAGCAGGCCATTCCGGTCGGCACCGTTGTTGCCGCGCGCCAGCCCGTCAGCAAATCCATCGAGTTCGTCGGCCGCGTCGAGGCCATCGACCGGGTGGAGCTGCGGGCTCGCGTCAGCGGCTATCTGGACGCGGTCCTGTTCAAGGAAGGCGATACGGTAAAGCCGGGCGACAAGCTGTTCCAGATCGACCCGGCACCGTTCCAGGCCGCTGTCCAGCAGGCGCGCGGCGCGCTGTTGCAGGCCCAGGGCGCCTACGCGAACGCAAGTTTGCAGCGGCAGCGCGCCGATGAACTGGTCAAGACCAGCGCCACGCGCGGTCGCGACGCGCGACCAGCGGATCGCTGACCAGACGAACGCGCAGGGCGCCGTCGTGCGCGCCGACGCCGACCTGGCAACCGCGCAGATCAACCTCGGCTACTCCACGATCTCCGCGCCGATCGCCGGCCGCATCGGCCGCGCGCTGATCACCAAGGGCAATCTCGTCGGTCCCGATAGCGGGCCGCTGGCGGTGATCGTCAGCCAGGACCCGATGTTCGTGACCTTTCCCGGTGAGCCAGAGGGAGTTTCTGCGCATCCGCGATGAAGGCGGCAAGACCGAAAGCGGACAATGTCCTGGTGAGGCTGCGCTTCGCCGACGGCTCGACATACGACCACACCGGCAAGATCGATTTCGTGGATGTGGCGGTCGATCGCAGCACCGACACGGTGATCGTGCGCGCGCGCGTGCCGAATCCCGGATGGCGCGCTGATCCCCGGCCAGTTCGCCCGCGTCTCCGTCGTCGACGAGACGCCGGAGGAGAAGATGGTGATCCCGCAGGCGGCGCTGATCGCAGACCAGGAAGGCGTCTACGTCTTCGTGGCCGAGGGCGGCAAGGCGGTCGTCAAGCGCGTCAAGACCGGGGCGGAAATCGGCGCAGGCATCGTCATCGAGAGCGGCCTCTCTCCCGGAGAGCTGGTCATCGTCAACGGCACGCAGTCGCTGCGCCCGGGTGCTGCCGTGCATCGCCACACCGATGCCTGACACGCTGACAGCGGCCCCGGTCGAGACGGAGGGCTGAGTCCGATGATCTCCTCGGTCTTCGTCGACCGGCCGCGGTTGGCGATGGTCATTGCCATCGTCACCACGATTGCGGGCCTCCTCGCGCTTCTCACGATCCCTGTCGCGCAATACCCCGATATCGTTCCGCCGCAGGTCTCCGTCACCACGACCTATCCAGGCGCATCGGCGGCGGTGGTGGAAGCGACGGTCGCCCAGCCGATCGAGGCGCAGGTCGTGGGCGTCGACAAGGCGATCTATATGAAGAGCGTCTCCGGCAATGACGGCAGCTACAGCCTGCTGGTATCGTTCGCGCTAGGCTACCAATCCCGACATCAACGCGGTCAACGTCAACAACCGCATCCAGGTCGCCCTCGCCAAGCTGCCACAGGAAGTTCGCCAGCAGGGCGTCACCGTCAAGAAGAAGTCCTCGGCCCTGCTTGGCGTCATCAGCCTGTACTCGCCCAAGGGCACGAAGGACCCGCTGTTTCTCAGCAACTATGCGACCATCAATCTGCTCGACGATATCCGCAGCACGCCCGGCGTAGGCACGCCACCTTGTTCGGCGCACAGGACTACTCGATGCGCGTCTGGCTGGAGACGGACCGGCTCACCGGCCTCAATCTCACGACGGCGGACGTCATCAACGCCATCCAGTCGCAGAACGCGCAGGCCGCCGTCGGGCGCATCGGCGCGCGGCCGATCAGCAACGACCAGCAATTGCAGCTCAACATCCAGACCAAGGGCCGGCTGACCTCGCCAGCCGAATTCGGCAACATCATCTTGCGCACCAATCCGGACGGCTCCATCCTCCGGCTGCGCGACGTGGCGCGGGTGGAGCTCGGGGCGCAGAACCTGGACCTCGATACGCGGCTGAACGGCCAGCCGGCGGCGGTCGTCGCCATCTATCAGGCGCCGGGCGCCAACGCGATTGCGACGCTCGATGCGGTGAAGCACAGCTTGCGGCCGCGGCGCAAGGACTTCCCGCCCGATGTCGCGTGGAAAGTTACCTACGACCCGACGACCTTCGTCACCGCCACGATCCACGAAGTCCAGAAGACGCTGATCGAGGCCTTCGTGCTGGTGGTGCTGGTGGTCTATCTGTTCCTCGGCAGCCTGCGCGCCACCCTGATCCCCACGATCGCGGTGCCGGTCAGCCTGATCGGCTGCTTCATCGTGCTGAACGCCATCGGCTACTCGGCCAACACGATCAGCCTGCTCGCGGTGGTGCTGGCGATCGGCATCGTGGTGGACGACGCCATCGTCGTAGTCGAGGGCGTCGAGGCGATGATGCACGACCACCCCGAACTCACGCCGGCAGAGGCGACGAAGCGGGCCATGTCCACGCTGACCGCGCCGATCGTCGCCATTACGCTGGTGCTGCTGTCCGTGTTTGTGCCGGTCGCATTCATCAGCGGCATCTCCGGCGAGTTGTTCCGCCAATTCGCGATCACGGTCGCGGTGTCGATGTTCCTTTCCGCGGTCAACGCGCTGACGCTGTCGCCGGCCCTGTGCGCGATCCTGCTCAAGCCGCATCACGGGCCGAGGCGCGGACCGATCGGCATGGTCATGCGCGGCATCGACCGCGTGCGCGACGGCTATGGCGCGGTGGTGGCCCAGCTCGCGCGGCTGGCCATCATCAGCATCCCGCTGGTGGCGCTCGCGATCTTCGCGACCGGCGGGTTCGCGAAAATCACGCCCACCGGCTTCCTGCCCGAAGACGACCAGGGCGCGCTGTTCGTCGTGGTGCAACTGCCGGACGGCGCCTCGGTGGGCGCTCGCTCGACGTGGTGAAGCAGGTCGAGGCGATCCTGGCCAAGGAGGATACGGTTGCCGACTACACCTCGATCGTCGGCCTGAACTTCCTCGACAATTCCAGCCAGCCGAACGCGGCGTTCCTGATCGTGTCGCTCAAGCCGTTTGCGAAGCGCAAGGGGTCGGCCAACGGCGCGCCGGCCATCGTCGGCCGCCTTGCGCAGCAATTCCGCGCGGTGCGCGGCGGCATGGCGATCCCGCTGGCACCGCCGCCCATCATCGGCCTCGGCAGCGGCGGCGGCTTCTCCTACGTGCTGCAGGACGTGCGCGGCGGCGATCCGAAGGCGCTGGCGCAGGTCGTGCGCGGACTGGTCGTGGCGGCAAACCAGGACACGCGGCTGAGCGGCGTCTTCACCACCTTCTCCGCCACCTCGCCCTCCATCTTCCTCGATATCGACCGCGACAAGGCACAGGTGCTCGGCGTCTCGCTCAGTTCGATATTCCAGGCGCTCCAGGCCAATCTTGGCGGCGCCTATGTCAACGACATGAACCTGTTCGGACGCACCTGGCAGGTGCAGGTGCAGGCCGAGGCGCAGGACCGCGCCTCGCTCGACGACATCAACCGCATCAACGTGCGCAACGCCGAAGGCAAGATGGTGCCCCTGCGCAGCCTGGTCGAAACGCGGCTGATCCTCGGTCCGCAGGCCTTGACCCGCTACAACAACAAGCGCGCCGTGGTCATGACGGGCGGGCCGGCGCCGGGCGTCTCCTCCGGGCAGGCGCTGGCGGCGATGGAGCAGGTCGCAGCGAAGACGCTGCCGCCGGGTTTCAGGGGCGAATGGACCGACATCGCCTATCAGGAACAGAAGGCGGCGGGACAGACGACGATCGTCGTGGGCTTTGCGATGCTGTTCGCCTATCTGTTCCTGGTGGCGCTGTACGAAAGCTGGACCATTCCGGTGCCGGTGCTGCTGTCCGTCACCGTTGGCGTTGCCGGCGCCTATGCCGGGCATGGTGCTGTCGGGTCTCACGATGGACCTGTACGGCCAGATCGGGCTGGTCGTGCTGATCGGCCTGGCCGCCAAGAACGGCATCCTGATCGTCGAGTTCGCCAAGGAGGAGCGCGAGCGCGGCGTGCCATTGCTCCAGGCCGCGATCAACGGCGCCCGGCTGCGCTTCCGCCCGGTGATGATGACCAGTTTCGCGTTCATTCTCGGCCTGCTGCCGCTGGTGATCGCGACCGGACCGAGCATGCTGGCCCGGCGCCATGTCGGCACGCCGGTCTTCGCCGGCATGATCGCCGCGAGCTTCCTCGGCATCTTCGTCATCCCGATCCTCTACGTGGTGTTCCAGGGCGTGCGCGAGCGGATCAAGGGGCGCGGGCGCGGCAGGGCGATCGGGCCGGAACTGCCGCAACCGGCGCATACGGCGGGGGAATAGTGCCGGCGGCGCAACGCGCCCACAAAGTGGGATGCACTATTGTTTTCGTCCCATGAATCTGTCATATTCGTCCCCATAAACCGGGGAGGAACACCACATGCGCAACTTCGTGGCCGGCCTGCTGGCCGTGCTGCTATCGGCCGTGCTGACCAACGGCGCATTCGCGCAGGCCGACCGACCGGTGAAGATCACCATGATCATCTACACCTCGCCCGGCGTGCCCTTCTTCCAGCCGGTGGAGCGAGGTGCGCGCGACGCAGCCAAGGCACTGCACGTCAATCTCGATATTCAATATGCCGAGAACGACGTGGTGCGGCAGAACAACCTGATGCACACGGCCCTCGCCAACAAGGTTGACGGGCTGGCGATCGAGGTCTGGGATGACCACGCTTTCAACGACGCGGTGTGCAACGCGATCAAGGGCGGCACGCCGGTCATCGCGTTCAACATCGACCACAGCAAGGGCGCCGCCGGCAACTGCCGCCTTGCGTTCGTAGGCCAGAACTTCGTGGCAGCCGGCTATCTGATTGGCAAGCGCATGGTTGCCACGGCGCATCTTGGCAAAGGTGATCTGGTGTTCACTCCGGTCGAGTTCCCCGAGGCTGCCTATGCCGTGCTGCGGCATGAGGGCGTGCAGAAAGCACTCGACGAGGTGGGGGCCAAATCCGAGATGGTCGGCGTGGGCGACAACCTGCCCAACGTGCTGACGGCAATGACGGAGTATCTGCTCGGCCACCCCAACACCAAGGCCATCATCGGCCTTGGCCAGCAGCCGATGATGATGGCGCAGAAGGCGCTCGACCAGGTGAAGATGAACGTGCCGGTGGGCGGCTTCGACGTTGCGCCGGAGATTCTCGCCGGCATCAGGAACGGCCGCATCACGGCAACCGTGGACCAGCAGCCGTATCAGCAGGGCTTCGACACGGTCGTCGAGCTTTCCCAGTACATCCGTTTCGGTCTGTACCCCGCGGACATCAACACCGGCGGCAGCGGCCTGATCGACAAGTCCAACTATCAGCGCGCGGTTGCCCTCGCGGGCACCTATCGCTGATACGATGACGCAGCATCGAGACTCGGCCACGCTGGACCATGCCGGCCCCGCGCGGGGCCGGCTTCTCACACGCCCCGGCGCGCGCGGGCTGTTCGATCGCGTGCTGGGGATCCCGGCCGGCAACATCCTGATTGCCTTCGTGCTGATCCAGGTTGCCTGTGCCGCGCTCGCGCTGATCGCGCCGGAGCAGTTCCGTTACCTCTCGCCCGTCAACATCTCGATCATGCTCAAGGCGATCCCGACCCTTGGGCATCGTCGCTCTCGGCGTCGGCGTGCTGATGATCGCCGGCGAGTTCGACCTGTCGGTGGGATCGCTGTACGCGTTCACCTCGGTCCTGCTGTGCATGGCGGTCAACGCCGGTCTGAGCGTCTGGGTCGCGGCACCGCTCATGCTGCTGGTGGGTGCGGCGATCGGTCTTGGGCACGGCGTGATCACGCTTGCCTTCCGCCTGCCCTCGTTCATCGTGACACTAGGCGGTCTGCTGTTCTGGAAGGGCATGATCTTCCTGATCCACGGCGCACAATCGATCGGCTTCACGGGCACGCCTGGCTTCACCGGCCTTATGGCGGGCAGCTTCGGGCCGGTCGAGATGGCCTTCGTCTGGTTCGCGGCCCTCGCGCTGGTCTTCCACCTGCTGCTTCGGCACCACGTCTTTGGCAATCATGTCTTTGCCGTGGGCGGCAACCGCGCGGCCGCCGTCGCCAACGGCATCGATCCGCGCCGGGTCAAGCTTATCTGCTTTGCCCTTGCGGGTGCCATGGCGGCACTCTCCGGCATGATCAGCGCCGCGCGCGTCGGCAGTGTCACCCCGGCGCAGGGCGGTGGACTGGAACTCCAGGCGATCGCCGCCTGTGTGATCGGCGGCCTGGCCCTGACTGGCGGCCAGGGATCCATGCTGGGCGTGTTCCTCGGTGCGGCGCTCATCTACACCATTCAGGACGTGTTGCTGCTGCTGCGCGCACCAGGCTTCTATCTCGACATCTTCGTGGGCGCCCTCATCGTGCTCGCCTCCATCAGCAACCAGGTGATCCGCAGGGACCCGGCGCGATGATGCTCCATCCCCTGATCGAGACCCGCAAGGTCTCCAAGGTGTACGGCAACCTCGTGGCGCTGCGGGATGTCGATTTCGAAGTTCGCCCGAACGAGATTGTCGCATTGCTCGGCGACAATGGCGCCGGGAAATCGACGCTGCTGAAGATGTTGTCCGGCATCAACCCTCCCAGCAGCGGCGAAATCCGGGCGTCGGGAGCCGTGGTCAAGCTCGACTCGCGCGCCGCGGCCGAGGCTATCGGCATCGAGACGATCTATCAGGACATCGCGGTGGTCGATGGCATGACCATCTGGCGCAACATGTTCCTTGGCCGCGAACGGCGCAACCGGCTCGGCTTCCTGCGCGAACGCGAGATGCAGCGCATCGCATTGCATGAACTATCGGCGGGGATAGACATCTCCGGGATCGACTCGCCCGATCAGCTCGTAGGCTCACTATCCGGCGGGCAGAAGCAAGCGGTCGCCATCGCGCGCGCGGTGCATTTCCGTAAGTCTGTCCTGTTGCTCGACGAGCCGACCAGCGCCCTTTCGGTGCGGGAGACGCGCAAGCTTCTGTCCTACGTCGCCGGATTGCGCGACAGCGGCACGTCGGCCGTTCTGGTGACGCACAACATCTATCACGCCTACGATGTCTGCGACCGCTTCGTGGTGATGAGTTCACGGGGCAGTCAAGCACGAGCTGAACAAGGCACAGACCACGGTGCAGGAGTTGACCGAGCATGTCGTCCAGTCCTGAGGGGCGCTTTCCCAGCCTGCGGGACAGGAGCGTGCTGGTGACGGGCGGCGCGAGCGGTATCGGTGCCGCGATCGTGGAGGCATTTGTCCGGCAAGGGAGCCGGGTTGCTTTCCTGGACGTGGACGAGCCGGCTGCGGCCGCGACCATCGCGCGCCTGGCAGCCGGTCCGCACGCTCCGCTGTTCCTGCGCTGCGATTTGCGCGCGGCGGAAACGATTCCGGCCACCGTGGAGACGGTGGCCAAGGAGATCGGACCGATCCGCGTGCTCGTCAACAATGCCGCGCATGACGAGCGTCACGGCATCGACGAGCTCACGCCCGAGAATTGGCGCGAGCGCATGGCGATCAATCTGGACCACCAGTTCTTTTGCACCCAGGCAGTCATCTCGGGCATGGCCGAGGCAGGCGGCGGCGCGGTGATCAATCTCGGCTCATGCAGCTGGCATCTGGGGCTGGGCGGAATGCCGGCCTACGTCACGGCAAAAGCCGCGATCGAGGGACTGACACGCGGGCTCGCGCGCGACCTCGGGCCGCGGCATATCCGGGTCAACTGCATTGTGCCCGGATTTATCCGCACGGAGCGGCAGGTCGCAAAATGGCTGACGCCCGAGCTGGAGCGCACCGTCCTTGACGGGCAATGCCTGAAGGAGCTGATCGGCCCGGAAGCGGTCGCCGCAATGGCGCTGTTCCTCGCCTCGGATGACGGGCGGTTCTGCACGTCGCAGACCTATGCCGTGGATGGCGGCTGGATGTGAGAGGATGATGGCCGAAAATCTCACGGCGCGCCTCGCGCGCTGCTATAGCGGTGCTGTGTTCGACGTGCTGCGCGCCCGCGGCATCACGGACACCGTGCTGCCGCCTGACATCCTGCCGCTCGATCCGTCGCGATCCCTGGCAGGTCCGGTGTTCACGCTGCGGGGGCAGCCGACGTCCGGCGCGGATCCGCACGAGACCCTGCTCGCCTGGACCGGATTTCTGTCGCGCGCCCCCGGCGATTGCGTGGTCGTCACCGAGGGACGCGACGCGACGCGCGCGTTGATGGGCGAATTGAGCGCCGAAACCCTGCAACGGCGCGGCGTGCTCGGCTATGTCACAGATGGCGGCTGCCGCGACTGCCGGTTCATCCTCGATATCGGCTTTCCCGTATTCTGCCGGTTGCGCACGCCGCGCGACGTGGTGGGGGCGTGGATGCCGACGGTGCTAGGCGAGCCGATCACGATTGGCTCCGTGGCCGTCGCCTGCGGGGACTACCTCATCGGCGATATCGACGGCATCGTGGTGATCCCGGCAGGAATGGTGGCCGATGTCGTCGACGAGGTCGAACGGGTGATGCAAACCGAGAATCTCGTCCGAAAGGCCATTCTCGCGGGGGCGGACCCGCAGGAGGCCTATCTGCGCCATGGCAAGTTCTAGCCGGCCGGGTTCCGCCCGGCGCCCGCCAGTCCCGCGGGCCAGCCTGGCCGACCAGGTGGCCCGCACGCTGGGCGGCGAGATCGTGGCCGGCGCCTACCAACCCGGCGACAAGCTGCCAACCGAGCCCGCGATCTGCCGCCGGCTCGGCGTCGGCCGCAATGTCGTGCGCGAGGCGATCAAGACGCTGGCCGGCAAGCAGTTCGTCCGCACCGACGGACGCGCCGGTACCAGCGTTCTGCCGCGCGACGACTGGAACGTGCTGGACGCGGACGTGCTCGCCTGGAGTGTCGCCGCGCCCGAGGTGCGCGACCGGCTGATCGTGGAGCTGACCACGCTGCGTCGGCTGATCGAGCCGGAAGTGGCCGCGATCGCCGCACGCCAAGCGACGCTGACCGAGATGGTCCGGCTATTCGAGGCGTTCGAAGCCATGCAGGCCAAGGCGCATGACCGGGCATTGGCCGTGGAGGCGGATGTCCGTTTTCACATGCTGCTGTTCCAGGCCACCCACAATCACCTGCTGATCAGCCTGTCGCGCGCCGTGTTCGTGCTGCTGCGGGCCAATTTCGAGATCGCGATCCAGGCCGGCGACGCCTTCATTCGCAATCTGGACGAGCATCGCGAGATCGCGGAGGCGGTGCATCGCCGCGACCCGGAAGCAGCACGCCAGGCGACGCTGCGGCTGCTGGACAAGAACCAGCACGATCTGGCCGAAATGTCGGGCCGGCTGGCGGGTCAGTAGTGCAGCCGCGACCGCAGCCCGGTCTGGCCGGGGCGCGACGCAGCACCTAGACTCGCCGCATGGGATCGCTGCGCGCGCGCCTGTTCGTCGTCTGGGCGCTGTCGCTGGCGGCGGCCGTGGCGGTGGGATTGCTGCTGCTGCGCCTGCACGGCCAATCCGCGGCGGCGCGGCAGGCGCGCGCCGAGGTGATCGCGCAGCAGGCGTGCGAGCGCATCGCCGATCGTTATGCGACCTACACCACGGACTGGCCAGGACCACCCCCCGGCATCGCGACACTCGATGCGCCGACGCGCCGCGATCTTGCCGCGGTGATCGCCCTGGCGCTGGGCAGCGATAGCGGCGTGCGGGCCGGGGTCTGGCACGCGCCCGAAGGCGTCGTGGCGAGCCTGCCCCGCGCCGCCCTGCTCACGTCGGCCGAACGCGAAGCCATCGACACCATCTCGGCGGCGGCCGTTGAAGCCGAGGCATCGCGCAGCGACACGCTGACGGTCGCCGGCCAGACGGAGCTGCTGCGCGCCTGCCCGCTGGAGGGACCGATACAGGGTCTGGTGGCCTGGACCGGCGTCGCCTGGACGCAGACGGCGGGTCTTGATCCGCTGCGGCTCGCTCTGGGGGTGCTGTTCGCCCTGGTGCTGGGCATCGCCGGCTGGATTGCCTGGCTGATTGCCGACTGGAACCGCAAGGTGCTGGCAGTCGAGGCGGCGCTGGCGCGGTCCGATGCACCGGTCCTTCCCGCCGTGCCGCCCACCGGGGAACCCAGCCTGGACCGCATCGTGGCCGCGCTGAACCGCGCCGGCACGCGGCTGGCCGAGGCACACGCCCGCGCCGACACGATGGCCGCGCGCGCGGCACTATCCGAGCGGCTGGCTGCACTTGGCCGCGTGGCCGCCGGCGTCGCGCATGAAATCCGCAATCCGCTCGCGGCCATGCGCCTGCGCGCGGAGAACGCCCTGCATGGCGATCCCGCCCGGCGCGGTGCGGCACTCGAGGCGGTGCTGGCGCAGATCGCGCGATTGGACCATCTGGCCGCCGAACTGCTCGCCATGACGCAGACCCGCGAGCCGACGCCCGAGACGGTCGAACTCGCCCCCTTCCTCGCCGAACTGGCGTCAGATGCGGGCGGCGCCATCGAAACGGAGGCCCGGGTCGCCAGCGCCTGCTTCGACCCTGACCTGCTGCGGCGAGCCTTAATCAATCTGCTCGACAACGCCCGCCGCCACGCGGGACGCGGCGGACAGGTCCGCCTCACCGCCGAGCGGCACGGCGACGCGCTCCGGTTCCGCATCGCCGATAGCGGCCCCGGCATCGATCCCGCCCTGCGCGGCGCGTTGTTCGAGCCGTTCGTGAGCGGCCGCCCGGACGGCACCGGCCTCGGCCTCGCCATCGCACGCGAGCTGGCCACCGCGCATGGCGGCACGCTGCGCCTCGCCTGCCCCGGCGGCGAAGCGCCCGGCCAAGGCGCTGTCTTCGAGCTGGAGGTGCCGTGGCGCGCATCCTGATCATCGACGACGACCGCGCGCTGCGCGAGGGCATCGCCGAGACGCTCGCCGATCTCGGCCACGTCGCGGTCCAGGCGGAGGACGGCGCCGCCGGTCTGGCGCGGGTGGCGGAGGGCGGCATCGACGCGGTGCTGCTCGATCTGCGGATGCCGCACATGGATGGCATCACCGTGCTGCGCCACCTGCGCGAGCAATCCCGCACGCCGCCGCCGGTCGCGGTTCTGACCGCCGTTCCCACCGCCTCCAACACGATCGAGGCGATGCGGCTGGGGGCGGTGGACCATCTCGCCAAGCCGGTCGGCCGGGCCGAACTGGCGGCGCTGGTCGGCCGCATGCTGCCCGCGCCGTCGCAGCCGCTTGCCGCGGGGCCGACCGAACCGGCCGAAGAACTGGTCGGCGGTTCGCCCGCCATGCGCGAGGTGCAGAAGGCCATCGGCATGCTGGCCGACATGGACGCGACCGTGCTCATCACCGGCGAGACCGGGACCGGCAAGGAGGTCGTGGCCCGTGCCATCCATCGCCACGGCCGCCGCGCGCCGGCACCGTTCGTCGCGGTGAACTGTGCGGCGATTCCGGCCGACCTGCTGGAAAGCCAGTTGTTCGGCCATGTGCGCGGCGCCTTCACCGGTGCCGTGGCCGATCGCCTGGGCAGTTTCCGCGAGGCCGATCGGGGCACCCTATTCCTCGACGAGATCGGCGACATGGATGCCGCCTTGCAGGCCAAGCTGCTGCGGGTGCTGCAGGAACGGGTGGTCACCCCGGTCGGCGGCAAGCCGGTGGCGGTGGATGTCCGCATCCTGGCGGCGACGCATCGCGACCTCGCGCGCGAGGTGCGGGAGGGGCGGTT
This sequence comes from uncultured Pseudomonadota bacterium, assembly GCA_963838805.1. Lineage (GTDB taxonomy): Bacteria > Pseudomonadota > Alphaproteobacteria > Acetobacterales > Acetobacteraceae > CAVRQM01. The sequence continues at coordinate 353,453 of CAWISK010000006.1, read as the reverse complement.
TCGCGAAGACCTGTTCTGGCGGCTCGGCGTCGTCCCGGTCGCCCTGCCGCCCCTGCGTGAGCGGCTGTCCGACATCCTGCCGCTCGCCGAGCACTTCCTGGCACTGGCCGGCGGCGGGAAGCGGCTCTCAGCCGAGGCCGCCGCGCGGCTGCTGTCGCACGCCTGGCCCGGCAACGTGCGCGAGCTGCGCAACGCGATGGAGCGGGTGGCCGTGCTGGCGCGCCGCCCGATCGTGGCCGCCGATGACCTCGCCTTCCTGGGCCGGACGGAGCCGGAGCAGCATGGGGATCGGGACAGCCTCGACCTGCCGGGTGCCGTAGCCCGGCTGGAGGCGGCGCTGATCCGCCGCGCCCTCGCGGCGAGCGGCGGCAAGCGGGCCGAGGCCGCCCGCCTGCTCGGCATCCATCGCCAGTTGCTGCACGAGAAGCTGCGGCGCTACGGGCTGGACCCGTCCGGCAACCGGACGGACGACGTCGCCAAGCCGGACGCCTGAACGCAGCGATCGGGTCCGCACGCCATCAGATATCAGGCACTTGCGGGTTGGCACGCGGCTTGCGCTGCGATCCGCACGGGCCGCACTGGCCCGTCCAATGGAAAGGCAAAACGATGTCAAGAATGAAGGCTTTTCTGCTCGCGGCAACGCTGCTGGCCGGCGGTGCCGGGGGCATGGCCTACGCTCAGCAGGCACCCGGGCAGCAGGCAACCGGGCAGCAGGCAACCCAGCCCACCTATGACCCGGCACAGCTACCGCAGGTACAGGGAAAGGTGGCGCAGTATTCGCTGACCCCGCGCGGCGACGTGGACGGGCTGATCCTGGAGGACGGCACGCAAGTCCATTTCCCGCCGCATATGTCCACCGCACTCGTCTATGCCGTTCGTCCGGGTGACGCGGTGACGATTTACGGACTGAAGGCCAAGGCGCTGCCGATGGTCATGGCGATGTCGATCACCAATGACGCCACCCACCAGACCGTGACCGAGGCCGGCCCGCACGGGCCGCGCATGGACGAGGGTGCCCCCGGCACGGAGATCACCGGCCAGGTCAAGACGCCGCTGTACGGCCCGCGCGGCGAGATCAACGGCGTGCTGCTGGCCGACGGGACCGAGGTGCGTCTGCCGCCGCCCGATGCCACCAGGCTCGGCGATGCGCTGGCCGCCGGCAAGACGGTGGTTGTGCGCGGCCAGGCGATCGACGGCCCGCTCGGCAAGCTGATGCTGGCGCGGGCGATCGGCCCCGACGCGAACACCTTGACGCCGATCAAGGCGCCACGTCCGGGCGAGCACGGCCCTGGGCACGGCAAGCACGGCCACGGCCCGCATGGTGGTGGTGGTCCCGACGCACCCGGACGGCGCCCCGCCGCCGCCCCCGGCGCAGTGACGCACGGGCGGGGGGTCACTCAGCCCCCCGCCACGCCCTGCGTGTTGACGTAGAGCGAATACAGGCTGTGGCTCGCCGCCATGAACAGCCGGTTGCAGTGCCGGCCGCCGAAACAGACATTGGCGCAACGCTCCGGCAGGGCGATATGGCCGAGGGCCGTCACCGTCCGGGGCGAACACGCGCACGCCGTCCAGCGCGCTCCGATCCCATGCCCCAGCCGCACCACAAATTGCCGTCGATATCGACCCGCAAGCCGTCCGGCGTGCCGCTCTCGCCCGCGTCGATCACCACCCGTCCACGCGACAGCCGGCCCTCCTCGCTCACGTCGAAGGCGCGGATCTCGCGCGGCTCCGCCCGCGACGCTACGATGTAGAGCGTGCGCCCGTCCGGCGCGAAGGCCAGTCCGTTCGGGCCGGGAATGTCGTCGGCCACCAGCGCCGGCTCGCCGCTCTGCGGATCCAGCCGATAGACCCCCTGCCCCAGCTCCGGCTCGGCCCACTCGCCTTCGTAGTAACCGAGAATCCCGAATGGCGGGTCGGTGAACCACACCGCGCTGTCCGGCGCCACCACCACGTCATTGGGTGAGTTCAGGCGCTTCCCGAGATAGGTCTCGCACAGGACGGTGATGCCACCGTCGTATTCGGTGCGGGTAATGCGCCGGGTTCGGTGCTCGCAGGTGACGAGCCTCCCCTGCCGGTCGCGCGTGTTGCCGTTGGCGTTGTTCGAGGGAGCGCGAAACGTGGTCACGCTGCCGCTCGCCTCGTCCCAGCGCAGGATGCGGTCGTTCGGGATGTCGCTCCACAGCAGGTATCGGCCATCCCCGAACCAGACCGGCCCCTCGGCCCAGCGGCACCCGGTCGCCAGTCGCTCCACGGAAGCGAGCGGCAGGCGGTAGCGCTGGAAGCGCCGATCGAGCACACGGATGGCGGGATCGGGGTAGCGTTCGCTGGGCTGCCAAGTCATGTCTGTCCTATACGGTGCGACCATGCACCCAGAAAGAGCAGTCCCGACCATGACCGACCGTTACGACCCGCCCGCGCTGACCGACTTCGCGGCCAGCCTGTTCCGTCATGCCGGGCTGGATGACGACAAGGCGCGCGTGACCGCCGAAATCCTGGTCGAGGGCGACCTGATGGGCCACACCACGCACGGGCTGGCCCTTCTGCCCGCTTATCTGGCCGAGGCCGAGGCCGGACACATGGCCGGGCGCGGCGAGCCGGAAATCGTGGCCGAAGCCGCGGCGTCGCAGACCTGGGACGGCCGGCGCCTGCCCGGTCCCTGGCTCACTCAGCGCGCCGCACGCTGGGCCTGCGAGCGGGCGGCCGAGTCCGGCACGGCCGCCGTCTCGATCCGGCGCTCGTGCCATATCGGCTGCCTCGCCGCCTATCTGCTGCCGGCGGCGCAGGCCGGTTTCATGCTGATCGTGACCTGCTCGGACCCGTCCACCGCAAGCGTGGCCCCGTTCGGCGGCACGCGCCGGCTCTACACCCCCAATCCGCTGGCCGCCGGCTGGCCCTCGCCGGACGGGCCGGTGATGATCGACGTGTCGATGTCCATCACCACCAACGGCATGACCAGCCGGCTGCGCGGCGCCGGACAGCAATTCGACCATCCCTGGGTGCTCGACGCCGAGGGCAACGCGACGCGCGACCCGAACGCCTTCTTCACCGAGCCGGGCGGCACCCTGCTGCCGCTGGGTGGGGTCGAGGCCGGGCACAAGGGATACGCGCTCGGGCTGCTGGTCGAGGCGCTGACCTCGGCGCTGTGCGGCTATGGCCGGGCGGAGGCGCCTACGGATTGGGGAGCCTCGGTGCTGGTGTTGGCAATCGACCCGGCCCGGTTTGCTGGACGCGACGCTTTCCTGCGCGAGGCGAATTGGATGGCCGAGGGGGTACACGCCAACCCGCCGGTGCCGGGCGGTGCGGCGCCGCGCCTGCCCGGCGAGCGCGCCCTGGCTCTGCGCGCGGAGCAACTGGCGCGCGGCGTGGCGCTGCACCCGGCGATCCCGCCGGTGCTGGCGGCCCGCGCCGAAGCGGCCGGACTCGCGGCCCCCGCCCCCATCGCGTGACCACTGAAACCGATGTGGCGGTGGTCGGCGCGGGTGTCGCCGGCCTGGCCTGCGCGGCTTCGGTGCGGCAGGCGGGACGGAGCTGCATTCTGCTCGAGGCTTCGGGCCGCATCGGCGGCCGCGCCTGGACCACGCACCCGGCGGCACTGCATGGCGCCGCCTTCGACCACGGCGCCTCCTGGCTGCACGCCGCCGAGCGCAATCCGCTGGTGCCGATCGCCGCCGCCGCGCAAGCGAGGCTGTTCGACTCCGGCGCGGCATGGTCGCGCCACGTCATGGTCGATGGCGCGCCGGCCAGTGCGGCGGAGCTGGCCGCCTATGATCGCGCCGAGGACCGCTACGACCGACTGGTGCGCGAGGCCGCCGCGCGCCCCGAGGATTGCAGCATGGCCGAGGCGGTCGCAGCGATGCAGGACGATCCCTGGCTGGCCTCGATCGAGACATTCGAGGCGACGCTGGTGGCCGCCGCCGACGCCCGCCGCCTCAGCGTGCGCGACGCGGCGGCCAACGCGCTCTCCGGGGCCAATCTGAACGTGGCGGGTGGGCTCGGCGCCTTTATCGGGCGCGCGTTGGCTCAGCCGGTCTCGCTGGACACTCCGGTACGACGCATCGCCTGGGACGATCGCGGGGCGACACTCGACACCGCGGAGGGCCGCGTGCGAGCAGGCGCCTGTGTCGTCACCGCCTCGACCGGCGTGCTGCGGGAGGGCGGGATCGTGTTCATCCCTGCCCTGCCGGACAGCCACCTCGCTGCCCTGGAGGCACTGCCGATGGGCGTGCTGACCAAGGTGGCGCTTGCCGCCGCCGGCGCCGACCGGCTGGGATTGCCGGCACAGTCGTCGTTGCACGCGCGGGTGGGCCGCCGCCACGCGCCCGCGATGTCGTTCATCGCCTGGCCGCAGGGTGCCGCGCACCTGATCGGCTTCGTGGGCGGCTCGGCCGCCGCGACGCTGGCGCGCGAGGGCGCGGCGGCCACCGAGGCGTTCGCGCGCAACCAGCTCCGCGCCATGCTGGGCACGCGCGCCGACCAGGCCGTGGGCGCGGCCGTGATCGCCGACTGGGCCGCCGATCCGTGGCACCGGGGCGCCTATGCCTATGCCCTGCCCAGCCATGCCGACGCGCGCACGGCGCTGGCCGAGCCGTTGGCGGGCGGGCGGTTGCGCCTCGCCGGTGAGGCGGTTGCCACGGACGGTCTGGCCGGCACGGTCGGCGGCGCATACGCCAGCGGACGGGCGGCGGCGATGGCGATCCTGGCCAGTCTGTAGGATGCGCCATTCGCGAAGCGGCGTGCTGTCCAGCCCGGCCTTCGTGCGCCTGTGGATCGCGGGCGGCATCAGCAACGCGATGCTGTGGCTGGAGGTGCTGGCGGCCGGGCTGTTCACGGCGCAGGTGACGGGGTCGGGGCTGGCGGTCGCCATCGTCTCGGCCGCGCGCAGCCTGCCCTTGCTCGGCGGCGCGGTCGTGGGTGTGCTGTCAGAGGCATTCGACCGCAAGCGCATCGTGGTCGGCGGGCTGCTGCTGGCCGCCACATCATCGGCCAGCGTGGCGATGCTGGGTTTCCTCGGCATCGCCCGGCCATGGCACCTGGCGGTCGCGGCCCTCGCCAGCGGCTGCGTGTACGCGACCGAAATGCCGGCGCGACGGCGGCTGGCGGCCGAGAGCGCCGGGCCCACGCGCGTCCGCCGCGCCGTGGCACTGGACAGCCTCACCAACTTCGCCACGCGCTGCGCAGGCCCGCTGCTGGGCGGCGCCGCTTATGAGCTGATGGGACTGGGCGGCACCTTCGCCGCGTCGGCGGCGCTCAGCCTGTTCGGCGCTGTCCTGGTATCCGGCATCGCGCACCGGCAGGACCGGGTGGCGATGTCTCTCGCACGAGTCGGGCGCGATCTGGTCGAGGGATTGGCCTTCGCGCGGCGCAGCACGGCACTGCTGGCGCTGCTGGGCGTCACGATCACCATGAACCTGTTCGGCTATTCCTATGCCACGTTGATCGTGCCGATCGGGCGCGATGCGTATGGGCTGGCGTCCGCGCGGATCGGCGTGCTGGCGGCGGCCGAACCGGCTGGGGCGCTGCTGGGTGGGTTGCTGGTTGCGGCCCTGATCCTGCCCGGCCGGCCGGTGGCATGGCTCGCGGGCGGCGTGGCCCTGCTGCTCTCGGCGCTGGCGACCGCCCCGCTGGCCTCGCCGCTATGGCCGGTCTGCCTGGTGCTGCTGTGCGGTGGGTTCGGCAGCGCGCTGTTCACCAACCATCAGACGACGATCGCGATCGCCGCGGCACCCCCCGCGCTGCGCAGCCGGGTGATGGGGCTGGTCACGGTCTGCATCGGCTGCTGGCCACTGGGGATGCTGCTTGGCGGCACGCTGACCCAGTTCCTGACGCCGCTGCAGACGCTCACCACGATGGCGCTGAGCGGCCTCGCCACACTGGCGCTGGTGCTGGCGCTGGTTTTTGCCGTGTCGCGGGCGCGCGCCCCTCAGGGCATGTCGTAGCCGAACTCGCGCGCCACGGTAGCGACGCGGCCCCAGAGCCATGTGGCCTGTGAATCGGTGAGGTACAGCTTGTAGTCGCCGACCTGGCCGCTGCGGAAGAACGACCTGCGATCCTCCTCACCGCTCTTGCGGCCGCCCGACATCGCGTCGAACGACGTGGTGCGGCGCACGATGGCGATGTCTTCGTCGCTGATGTCGTTCACGCCGATGAACTCGAACACGCGCCGCACCTGCGCCTCGAACTCGGAAAACAGATCCTCGTAGCGCACGACGAGGAAGCGGTCGCGCGCGAAGGGCAGCACTTCCAGAAGCTTCTTCTGATCGATCAGCCATTGCATGAACAGCACGTCGAACGTGCCCGATTGCAGGATCTCGTCCTCCAGCAGATCGCCCGGCCGCACCTCGCCCGGTCCAAGCTTCTCGATGCGGTCTACCAGCCAGGTGAGCGTCGCCTGGTCGAGCCGCGAGGCATCCGGGGTCTTGCTGCGCCCGAGCGCCGCCTCATGGAACAGCCGCGAGATGAACACATCGAGCGGATGGCGGATGATGTGGACATAGCGGCATTCGCGCCAGAACTTCACCAGGAAATGGTACGCCTCCGAGGTGCTGGGGGTACGATCGACGATGGTGCGGAAACCGAACGTGGAACCGAGCAGGTCGAACAGATTGCGCGCCACCGAGATCTGGGTGAACATCGCCATCTCCTCGGCATTCGGATAGGCCGGGCGCCAGCGGATGAAGGCCCGGCGCTGGAACTCGCCCATCCGCTCCTCGAAGCTGGCACGGCTGGCCCGGTGGTCCACGGTGTTGAGCGTATTGCCCTCGTGCAGCACCAGTACGTCGGGCCGCGTATCCACGATCGTCTCGAGCCAGGTGGTGCCGGATTTCTGCGTCCCGGTAATGAGCAGCGGTACCACCCGCTCGACCTCGTGCTCCAGCGTCACGCTGCCGATCAGCCGGTCGGAGCCGAAGCGGCGCTCGAACTTGGCGACCGAGACTATCTTGCCGCCGACCACCAATCGCGCCTCGAACGCCTCGAAGCTGTTGTACTGGCAGCTGATCAACCCGAACACGCGGCGCATCCCGCCCTCGGCCACGCGATCCTGCTTCGGTCCGGGGATGTTCCAGAAAAAGAACATCGCCTGATCGCGCATCGGGCAGACCTGCACCGAGCAATGATCCGGCTTCTCGTGCAGCTCGTTCGGCAGGGTCACCGCGACGTAGAAGTTGAGGGGAGCCCAGAAGAAGTCCAGCACCTCGATCTTCGGCTTGACCGCGGCCGGGTGGTCCGCCGGGATCGTGAAGTCCTTGATGATCTTCCCGCTCGCCGGAAGCGGCGTCACGGGTCGAGGCTTTGCGGGAGCGGTGGCGGACATGAGCGGTGATTCCGTCGAAATGGGCGCGGGCGGCGGCTAGTCGCGGGCGCCGAATGCCGTGGTGGTGAGGTTCTTGAGGATTTTGCCCGCGCTGTCGACCCGGCGCACCCGCCAGGCATATTCCAGGATGCTCTCGTCGTTCGGATCGAACAGCTTGCGCGGGGTGGAGGCGACGAGCAGCAGCAGGCGCCCGAAGGTATTGCGGGTGTCCATGCGGTCGCGCACGGTGGCGAATCCGGCCTGGAAGTCGGCCGCGCGGATTTCGCCCTGGGCGATCCCGTGCAGCAGAGCCTGGAATGCTTCGGGCGTGCGACGTTCCGCTATGACCATTACCTCGCGTGCGTCGCGCTCCGAGAACAGGTCGCCGGTCGTGCTGATGATCGGCAGGCCGTAGCGGATGTAATCCAGGCAGCGAACCCGGTGCGACTGCCAGTTCTCGACCGTGTCGGCGCTGACGCTCAGCCCGAAATCGGCAGCCGAAAGCACCTCGGGCAATTGTCGGCTGGCCGCGGTCCAGTCGGCGCGGAAGTGGATGTGTCCGCGCCCGGGATCGACCGAGTCTCGCCCGCTGCCTTGTCCCGCCGTCATGGCCACCACGAAGGCGCGCGCATCGGCGCCGCCCACGAGGTCGATGTTCTCGCGCAGGATGCGGTAGGTCTCGGCGATGTATTCGGCGTGATCGGTATTTTCCGACTGCCGGAAGCCAGAGAGGAAAAAGCGCAGGTTCCTGTCGCCCGCCCGCACGGCGGCGCAGAAGCCGCGCAGGAAGTTGTTCACCTCGGTCCAGCGCCACACGCCGCCGCCATTCACGATGGCGATATCCGAAGGCGCCAGGCCCAACACGCGGCGGCTGACCCGCCGATCGCGCAGGTCGATCTGCTCTTCGGCCACGATGCCCAGCGGGCTGACATGCACGCGGTCCTGCGCGCGCCACTTGCACAGCCACTCATACGCCGCGCCCGCGAGCTCTCGCATCCGCTCGTTCTGCACGACCAGATGATCGACGTGATAGCGCACCGCCTGCAGCAGCGCCAGCGTCTGGTGCTCCCCGTAGGTGTGCGGCATCTCGATGAAATACAGCGCCGGATGCATGCCGACCTTCTTGGCCCGCTGCAACTGGCCGCCCGCGAACACCTGCGGATGCACGCACACCAGAATGTCTGGATCGAGCGCATCAAGCTTGATCTCGCTGGTCGAGATCTGCAGCGTCGGATACACCTGGGAGACGGCCGACGCACTGCCGTATCTGAAGTAGTCGTCGATCGTCGTGAAATGCACGATCATGCCCAGACGAAGCGCCTCGTGCGCCATCTGGAACAGGTTGAAATCGTGACTGAGCCCGGTCCGCGGCGGCCGGTCATGGCGCCAGTAGGGTTTCGCATGGTCGTCGAAGATGAACGTGACCTTGGTCATGCCGTCACAGATCCAGCATCTTGCGCAGCTTCATCTGCACCTCGTCGCGCAACCGCTCCTCGGATTGCTGTTCGATCAGTTCCAGAAAATTGCGTTCCAGGCCCCCGATCTCCTCGGCCGAGCGCCGGGGCATCGCCATGATCGTATCGATGGCTCGGCCATAGATCACGTCGCCGTCCAGGGTGGCACGGTGTTCCTGCACCACCTCCTGCTTCAGGGACGCGATCTGCGGCCGCCCGCCCGCCTCAAGCTCCCGCAGGATGTCCAGGTAGCTCTGAACCGAGCCAGGCACCGCGCGCAGGTTGGGCCGGCAAAACTCGCATGTGAGCATGTCGTCGCCGGCCGCCAGCAGCGGCAGGCCCGCACCGATATAGTCCACGATGCGCACGCGATGGCTCTGCCAGCCCTCGAAGCCCACCTTGTTGACGCTGAGACCGAGATCGCCCGCCTGGAGGAAAGTGTGGATGTCGCGACCGCCACGCGACCAGTCGCGCTCGATGTAGATCGGCCGGCCGTCGCCCATCTCGTTGGAGAAGCATTCCGGATACTGCGCCAGCAATTCCAGGATGCGATCGCGCACGCGGTTGATCTCGTGATTGTCGGGCTGGGTGATGCCCGAGAAATACACGCGCGTACGCCCCCCCTGACGGAAGTGCAGGCAGGCCGCCTCGAGGAAGGTGTCGCAATCCGTCCAGTTCCAGGCGCCGCCGGCGTTGACGATCAGAATGTCCTCGTCGCCCAGCCGCAGGCGCCCGCGTCCTTCGGCGCGTCGGGCCAGATAGGCGTCGCTGGCCACGTCCGCAACGCTTTCCATGTCGCGCGACAGGCCGAGGCGCGCCGTCAGCACCCGCTGGCTCGGATCCCAGCGCGCCAGCCAATGACAGAGAAAGACGATGGTCTCGCGCATGCGCTCGTTCTGCGTGATGATGAAGTCGATCTGGTGACGCAGCGACTGGATGAAGTTATAGACGAATTTCGGCTTGAACAGTCCGGGCGCCTCGAACATGTGCAGCGCCGGAAGGATGCCGACGAGTCTCGCTTCCGGAAACAGATCGCGCATGATGAGCGCCTCGATCCCGGCGCAGACGATCAGATCGAACGAGATCTCCTGCGGATCGACCACGAACTCGCGCGAGAACTCCCACCGCGGATAGACCCGCGCCACGCGGCGGAATTTGCGCTCGTGCGCGCCGTCCGGGCCGCAGCACACGAACAGCTCGATATTGCGGCGCGCGACGACATGAGCGAGCAGCAGCACGTTGCGGTCGTGGCTGTACGGAATGATCGGTATCTCGCCCGCGCGCATCTCGTCGAACGTGTGCATGTCGAGGATGAACAGCGCCTTTGAGCGCGGGCCGGTGACTGGCTGCGGTTCCTCCCGCGGCGGCTGCGGCCGCACCTCCTTCCGCGGGGCGAGGCGCGGCGGCTTTGCCGGCTTGCGCGATCGCTTGGTCGACGGCCCGATCGGCTTGGGAAAAGGTGCCTCGCCGATCGGGGTTCGGTCGCCGCACGCGCGGCGGACGACGGCGCCGACGGCCGGACGCGGCAGATGGCCTCGCCGTTTGTCTTTGGCCCATTGCCTCGTGTCTTGGCGCGCGCCACGGGACGGACGACGCGCAGCGCCACACTCTCGGCCGTCGTCGGCTGCACAGGCGCAGACGACGCCGGCCGCATCATCGCGGACTTCGCTTGCTGGGTTGATCGTCTCGGCATGCCAGGCATCTCAACCCTCACGTCTTGACGGTCTCAGGTTGTTTCAAACAGCGGATTCCGCCGCTTGTGTAGTGACGCACGTCTCGCTGGGCAACGGTATTCCTCATGACATCGCACATGATCGCAGCCATGTCTCCAACTCATCCAGTTCCACGCGAATGTGACGTTCGAGTGATGCATCCGCGCGCTCGGCGGCCAGTCCCGGGTCGTTATGCACCGCGTCCCCGCTTTCGCCATCCCATGCAACCATGGCGGCGTACCCCAGACGCAGGGCCGGTGCCAACATTGCGTAGGCATAGGTTCCGTAGTGCGGGTGAAATATTTCCAGCACCTGGCTGCCAGGCGCGCAAAAGACGATGTTCGCGAGCGCCGCGCCGTGCGGCGCCACCACATGCGTCGCGGCAGCGAAGGCGCGAACCTGATCCGTCAGGGACAGGTCGCCCGGCACGATCCGCTCGAAACCGAGCGGCCGCAGCAGGGCCAGCATCGCGTCCTCGTTGATCAGCCGGCGCGTCGCCGCATCGGCGCGCGAGACCAGCAGCCGACGCGGCGCGGGCTTTGTCTCCCTGACATCCGCGAAGGCGCGGCGCACCGCCGCCACCGCCCAGTCGGCACCCAGATGTGCGCTATGCCGCAGGTGATGGCAGTTCGACAGCACGGCAAGCCGCCGCACGCGCACGCGGCCGTAGCCCGCGGTACCGAGATAGCGCCGGGCACCCAGGCGCCTCGCGATGGCACGCTGGTAGGGTCGGACGAGGTCGGGGCCCACGATCACGGTCCCGTCCAGGTCGATTCCGGACGCGGCGTAGAGCGCCAGCCGCGTCGCCTGGTCAAGCAGGAAGTGACACAGATTGGGCGCGGGAAACATGTCGCTGATCAGCGCCGCCCGCTCCAGCCGCAGCTCGTCCACAGCCTCGCCGCCCGCGCGGCGGCGATCCAGCACGGTCCGGACCAGGCCGGCTGGCGAGCCCACCGAGAGCTCGGGCTGAGGCGAGCCGTCAGCGGTCCAGACCGACACCGCTCCGTCGGCGATCAGCAGCTCCGCGTCGTCCAGTTCGGCGAGGCTGATCGCCGGCCGCGGCTGCGACTCCAGCAGAGGCAGCAGCGCACGGGGGATCCCGCGCCCATGCACCGCGATCGGAACGGGTAGGCGTTCGCTCGCCGGCACCAGCAGCCGATCGCGGCGCAGACCGGAATCGAGCGCCGGCACCGCCGCTTCCGGCCTGGCCAGCAGGAGATCGCGCTCTGCCGGGGCCAGCAGCTCCTGCCCCGGATTGGCCGCCTCCCGCCGCCGCAGCAGGCGGCCGGCTTCGGCCAAGGCCCCATGCCGCACCAGCCATGCAGTCACGGCGCGGGCCGGCGCAAGCGCGTCCGGGTTCAGCGGTTCCAACTGCAGGGCCATGCTGGCGAGCAGGAACGCCAGCCCGTCGCGGCCGGCGTCGGCATAGAGCCGGCTCATGCGATGATGGACCCAGTATTCTCCCATCGGGGGCAGGTGCGCGAACACCGCCTCGAACAGCGCGACCGCGGTCGCCGGTTCCTGCTCGCGGTCGAGGTGTTCCAGCCGGCGCAGCAAGCCGGTTACCGGGTCCGGATGGGTCAGCACGGCGAGCGCGGACGGGGGAAGGCTGGCGGGCAGGTCGGTGGCGGCGCGCGGCCGCGTGCCCCCGACGCGCTGCATCTGGGACGCCACCCCGTCCAGCAGCCGCGCCGCGTCCGCCTGCCCGCATCTGCCGTATCGGCGCGCCGCCTCCGCAACCAGCGGAAAGCTGGCGAAAGCCGGCACGGCGTGAAATCCGGCCTCGAACGCGGCAAGTGCGGCGCCATCGTCGGGCGCGGCCGCCATGCGCCCCAGCAGGCCATCCGCCGCGCCGGTATAGGGGGTGTGCTGCATTGCAGCGTAAAATGCCCTGGACGCGGGGCCGGCGCCACAGTTTTGCGCGCGGGACGTGGACGGCCACGGGCTTGCTGCGGGCGCGCATCAATGGCAAGTCGCGCCGGCGTCGCAAACGGGGATCGCCGCCGCATGAGCGTGCATGAAATCGTCTATGTCCACGGTCGCCGCGTGTGGGACAGCCGAGGCCGCCCAACCGTGGAAGCCGAGGTGATGCTCGCCGGCGGCGCGGTGGGGCGGGCGATCGCTCCGGCCGGCGCCTCGACCGGCACCGGGGAGGCGCTCGACCTGCGCGACGGTGGCAGCAGCTTCGGCGGGCTCGACGTGACCCGTGCCGTAGCGAGCGTCAATGGCGAGATTTCCGCGCATTTGCTGGGGCGCGACGGGGCGGACCAGGCGGCGCTGGATGCGGCACTGATCGAGCTGGACGGCACGCCCGGCAAGACGCGGCTGGGGGCCAACGCGACCATCGCCGTGTCGATGGCCGCCGCCCACGCCGCAGCCGGCGAGGCGGGCGTGCCGCTGTACCGCCATCTGGGCGGCGAGGGCGCCGGATTGCTGCCGCTGCCGCAGATCCAGATCTTCGGCGGCGGCGCGCATGCCGCCGGGCGCCTGGACGTGCAGGATTTCATGGTGATCTGCCCCGCTTCCGGCAGCTTCGCCGAGGCGCTGGACATCACCGCCGAGGTGTATCGCGAGGCTGGCCGCCTGCTCGCCGCCCGCGGCACGCTGCACGGCGTGGCCGACGAGGGCGGCTGGTGGCCGGATTTCGACAGTCCGGAGCAGGCGCTGGAGACGCTGGTCGAGGCGATCGACCGCGCCGGGTTCGAGCCGGGCGAAGAGGTCGGCATCGCGCTCGACATCGCCGCCTCGCAATTCGGCCGCGGCGGCGCGTATCAGTTCTGCGGCCAGGCCCTGGAAGCGGCGGCACTGATCGACATCCTGGCCGGCTGGGTCGAGCGCTTCCCGATCCTGTCGATCGAGGACCCGCTGGCCGAGGACGACCCGCAATCCTTCGCCGCCTTCACCCGCCGCGTGGGCGGGCGGGTGCAGGTGGTGGGCGACGATTTCGTGGTCACCGACGCGGCACGGATCGAGGCTGCGGCATCGCATGGCGCGGTCAACGCGGTGCTGCTGAAGCCGAACCAGCGCGGCACGCTGACCGAGACGCACGCGGCCTGGAAGGCGGCACAGGCGGCCGGCCTGCGCGGCATCGTCTCGGCCCGTTCGGGCGAGACCGAGGACACGACGATCGTGCATCTGGCCGTAGGCTGGGGCGTGGGCCAGCTCAAGGTCGGCAGCTTCGCGCGGGGCGAGCGGATGGCGAAGTGGAACGAAGCGTTGCGCATCGAGGAAGCGCTGGGACCGCGCGGCCGCTTCGCGGGTGGGGCGATCCTGGCCGGACGATGAAGGTTCTGCTGCACCATGCGGCAGGCCCGCGCGTCGCGGCGCAACTGGCCGATCTGCCGGGTATCGAGGCCGGCTGGTGCGCCCCGGACGATTGGCCGCGCTTCGCCCTGATGATGCGCGAGACCGAGGTGCTGTGGCACTCGCTGGAGCCGGTGACGGCGGACGTGATGGATATGGCGCCGGGCCTGCGGCTGGTCCAGAAGATCGGTGTCGGCGTGAACACGATCGACCTCGCGGCGGCAAGGGCGCGCGGCATCGCCGTGTGCAACCTGCCCGGCAGCAACGCCCCGGCGGTGGCCGAGATGACGCTGCTGCTGATGCTGGCCTGCCTGCGCCGACTGCCACTGCTCGACGCCGCCACGCGCGCCGGGCGCGGCTGGACGCTGGATGCCGCGGCACAGGACGATTGGGGCGAGCTGGGAGGCCGCACCGTGGGGCTGGTGGGCTTCGGCTCCATCCCCCGTGCGCTGGCGCCCGTCCTGGCGACGCTCGGCTGCGCGGTCATCCACACGACACGGAGCTGCTCGGCGGATCCGGGCTGGCGGCCGCTCGCCGATCTGCTGGCCGAGGCCGATGTCGTATCGCTGCACCTGCCGCTGACCGACGAGACGACCCGGCTGATCGACACCCCGGCTCTGGCGCGGATGCGGCCGGGTGCGGTGCTGGTCAATACGGCGCGCGGCGGCCTGGTCGATCAGCCGGCGCTGATCCGGGCGCTGGAAAGCGGCCGGCTGGGTGCCGCGGGGCTGGACGTGTTCGCGCACGAGCCGGTCGGTGCCGAGGAGGAGCGGCTGCTGCGCCTCGACCGCGTGGTGGCGACGCCGCATATCGCCTGGCTGACCACCGGCACCTGGGATCGCAGCGTGACGCGCGCGGCGGAGAATGTCCGCCGGCTGGCGCGCGGCGAGGCGCTGCTCGACCGCGTCTGCTGACGGTTTCGCCATCGCGTCGGCTCTGCCAGTATGCCGCTGTATCCGTGGGAGTATCCGATGGCCGCCTGCGCCCTGATCGTCGAGTTCCGCCTGCATCCCGGCAGTTGGCCGGAATTTCATGCCATCCTGTCCGAGCACGCGCGCAAGACACTCGGAGAGGAACCCGGCTGCCGGCAATTCGACGTGCTGCACGATGACGACGATCCCGACCGCGCCATTCTGGTCGAGGTCTATGCCGATCGCGCCGCCTATGAGGCGCACCGCAACAACCCGCGCATGGCGGGCGTCAACGAGAAGCTGGCGCCGCTCACGCAGCAGCGGACGCGCAGCATCTGCACCGTGACGTAAGCGAGGGAATTGCGTGCCGCCGCCACCGGACGCGCAGGCTCGCCTCGATCATTTCGCGCAGGCAGCCGAGGCTCGTCCGGATGACGCGGATGCGCAGATGTTTCACGGCAATGCCCTGGTCGAGGCCGGGCGGGTCGCTGCCTCGATCACCGCCTATCGCGCGGCCTTGCGCCTGTGCCCCGGGCACGCGCCCGCGTTGTACAACCTGGGCAACGCGCTGCTGGCGACCGGCGATGCGGCGGGGGCGCTCGCGGCCTATGACCCGGCGCTGGCGCTGGCGCCTGGCCATGCCGGCTGCCTGAACAATCGCGGCAACGCGCTGCGCCGGTTGGGCCGCCCTGCGGAGGCCGCCGTCTCGTACCGCGCGGCACTGGCGCTGCGGCCGGACCTGTACGGCGCGCACAACAATCTTGGCTCGGCGCTGCTGGCGCTGCACCAGCCGGAGGCGGCGCTGGCGAGCCTGGAAGCGGCGCTGCGCCTGCGGCCGGACTATGCGGAGGCTTGCGACAACCTGGGTGGGGCACTTCTGGCCCTGGACCGACCAGAAGAGGCGCTCGCATGGTTCCGCCGCGCAGTGGCGCTCGACGCGAGCGCCACGCAGGCGCGGTTCGGCATGGCGATGGCGCTGTTGTCGCTGGGACGGCTGCGCGAGGGCTTCGCCGCCTACGAGGCACGCTGGCTCGACCCGCGGCTGCCGCGAGGATGTCCGCGACTACGCGGCCCCGCTCTGGCTGGGCGAGAGCGATCCGGCCGGACGCACGGTGCTGCTGCACGCCGAGCAGGGGCTGGGCGACACGCTGCATTTCGTCCGGTACGCGCCGCTGCTGCGCGCGCGCGGCGCGCGCGTGGTGCTGGAGGTGCAGGCGCCGCTGGTCGAGCTGCTGCGCCCGCTGGCCGATGCTGTGATCGCGGCCGGCGATCCCCTGCCCGCGCACGATCTACGCGTACCGCTGTTGAGCCTGCCGCACGCCTTCGGTACCGAACTCGACACGATTCCGGCGCTGGTGCCGTATCTGATGGCACCCGCACCGCACATTGATTTGCGTGGTCCGGGCCTGAACGTCGCGGTGACGCTGTCCGGTAGCGCCGACCATCCGGAGGACGCGCTGCGCTCGGTATCAGCGGCGACGCTGGAGCCGTTGTTCGGGGTGCCAGCCGCCACATTTCACGTCGTGCAAAGCGACGCGCGCGACGCCGATCTGGACTGGCTGTGCGAGCGGCCCGCCATTCGCGTGCATCGTCCCGATCCGGCGGATTTCACGGAAACGGCCGCGTTGCTCGCGGCGATGGACCTGGTGATCAGTGTCGATACGGCGGTAGCCCATCTGGCCGGGGCGCTGGCTCTGCCGGTCTGGGTGCTGCTGCAACATGCGGCGGATTTCCGTTGGCTGCGCAATCGCGACGACAGCCCGTGGTACCCCACTGCCCGGCTGTTCCGGCAAGGCGCCGAGCGGCATTGGGAGCCGGTGGCGGCACAGTTGGCGACGACTTTGAACCAGCAGTTGGGCGTGTAGAGCCCGGCAGCAGCACGCCGTAAAGTCCGCTACTTGCTGAACCCCTCCAGCTTGTTCGCCTGGATCACAAACGCGTTTGTATACGTCGCCGGAAGATCGACCGGCCCCGTGATCTTGCCGGCGAATTTCTCGACCGAAAGCACGGTCTCGGGACCGCCCTGCGGCATCATGCCGTCCGGCAGGAACTGCGCCTTGTCCTGCTCCAGCGCGCGGACATACTCCTCGCGGGTGCTGAGCGGATTGCTCACGAAATCCGCCGGCAGATGGGCCGCGATGTCGGCGGCACTATGCGTGCTGATCCAGTGCATCGTGGCGACGAGCGCATTGACGACCCGCTGCGTCGCGTCCTTGTGCTTCTCCACCCAGTCGGTGCGCGCCAGAACCGAGGCCGTGGGCCAGTAGCCGCCGAGCCACTTCTTCACGCCCTCGGTCGTCGTCAGATCGATCGCCGAGTACCCCACGCCCAGCTTTTCGATCGCGTTCACGGTCGGCTGCGTCGTCATGCCGCAGACGATCTTGCCGTATTTCAGGGCGCTGATCATGATCTGGCCGGCGCCCGCGGAAACGCGGGTGAAATCCTTCGACGTAAGGTGAAAGCGCGCCGCGAGATAGAGCGTCAGGTCGTCCGTCCCGGAACCGATGTCGGTGACACCCACCGATTTGCCGCGCCAGTCGGCGGGGGAGTGAACGTTCGAACCCTTCGCGCACATCACACGCTCGCCGGGCGAGCCGCTGAGTTGCGCCACGCCGACCACGTTCTTGCCGCGAAGCTGGAAGTCGATCGTGTGGACATACCAGGCGCCGGCCATGTCCACCTGGCCCGAGATCATTGCGTCCTCGGCCCCGACCCCGCCCTCCTGCTCGGTGCTGAGCACCATGTTGACGCCGTACTTCTTGTAGAAGCCCAGTCCCTCCGCAAGCTGGTACGGCAGATAGATCTGCTTGTCGATGCCACCCACCATCATCGTGACCGTCGGCGTGGCGGCCGCCGCCTGCGCCTGCGCTGGCTTCGGCACGCTCGCGGCGCCCGCGGCGCACACCATCGCTGCGGCGATCGCGACGGAGTTCAGCAGATCGATTGTCCTGGACATTGCAACATCCTCTCGACGCAAGATGATTTATGGCCTGAACAGGGTCCGCACGCTGCTCAGATCCCTGGGTTCTTCTGTTCAGACAAGGATGGCGGCCGCCAGGCGAGCAGCCGCTTCTCGATGATGCTCATCACCGCCTCGGCGCTGAGTGCCAGAACGCCGATGATCAGCATGGCGCCGAACACGCCGTTGGCATCGAAGGTGTTCTGTGCCGTCGCGATCACCAGGCCCAACCCGTGCTGGGCGCCCAGGAACTCACCCACGATCGCGCCGATGATCGCGAAGCCGAGCGACACGTGCAAGCTGGCGATGATCCACGTCATCGCCGACGGAAACACGACGTGCCGAACCACCTGCAGGCGCGACGCGCCGAGCACGCGGGCATTGGCGACGAGGTTGCGATCGACGCTGCGCACGCCTTGGAACGCATTGAAGAACACGACGAAAAACACGAGCACGGCGGCGAGCAGCACCTTCGACGCAAGCCCGAGGCCGAGCCACATGATGAAGATCGAGCCGAGCACGATGCGCGGCAGGGCGTTGACGATCTTGATGTAGGGGCCGGTCACGTCGGCAAGGAACGGAATCTCGCCGAGCAGCACGCCCGCGACGACACCGCCCACCACACCGACGGCGAAGCCGAGCAGGGACTCCTCAAGTGTGATCCCGATCTGGAACCAGAGCGAGCCGTAGGCCGTGCCACGCACCGCCCAGTCCGCGAGCCGCAGGACGATCCCGACCGGCGATCCGAAAAAGAACGGGTCGATGAACTTCAGATACGCGCCGAGTTGCCAGACGCCCAGCACCACGACGAGGATCGCGGCCTGGCAGAGGTGAACCAATCGCCTGCGCTGGCGCGCGCGCCGCCGGTTGTTCGCGACGATCGAGAAACCCTCGGCCGCGGATGGGCTGCTCGCACCGTCTTCGGCAAGACCGCCTACGCTCATGCCGGCGCTCCTTCCTTCGCCGCGATGGCCGTGCGAGAGTAGGCGCGCTCCACCTCCTCGCGCAGGGCACCCCAGATCTGCCGGTACAACTCCAGAAAGCGGGCATCGAAGCGGATGTCCTGCACCGCGCCGCGCGGCCGCGGCAGGTCGATGTCATAGACCGCCTTGACCGTTCCCGGTCCCGCCGTCATCACCACGACCTTGTCCGCAAGCCCGATCGCTTCCTCAAGATCGTGCGTCACGAAAATGACGGACGGCCTCGTGCGCTCCCACAGAAGCAACAATTCGTTGGACATGATCGCCCGGGTCTGCACGTCCAGCGCGGAGAATGGCTCGTCCATCAGCAGGATGGCCGGCTCGTTGATGAGTGCGGCGGCCATGCTGACCCGCTTGCGCATCCCCCCCGAGAGCTGGTGCGGATAATGGTTCTCGAACGCATCGAGCCCGACAAGGCGGAGCCATTCGCGCGCCCTCGCGCGCGCCTCGGCGCGGGCGACGCCACGAAACATCGGCCCCAGGGAGACGTTCGCGAGCACCGGCTTCCACGGCAGCAGCGCGTCGGTCTGGAACACGAAGCTGACATTCTTGGTGATGCCGTCCACGGTCTTCCCCGACACGCGCACCGAGCCCTCGCTCGGGCTGTCGAGGCCGGCCGTAAGCGTCAGGGTGGTGGATTTTCCGCAGCCGGTCGGCCCCACGACCGCACAGAACTGACCGGGCTTGACCGTGAGATCGACGTCGCGAATGGCGGTCATCAGCGCACCCGTCGGCGTGACAAAGCGCTTCGTAACCCGGGATAACTCGATACCACCTACCGTTGCATCGAGCTCCGCCATGCACCCTCGGCAATAAGATACGCAAGCACTAACGAGGCTGCCACGCCCCTGTCAAATCCGGCCGCCTCCGATCGCGGGACAGCAGGCACCGCATCGCCGAATTCATCCCAGCGACGCGATGATCTCCCGGTACGCCTGCTCGGGGAATGCCTTCAGCGTGCTGGTGCGTATGTTGCCGAGCTTGCCCAGAACCAGGGTAAACCGGGCCGCTACCGCGTCATCCGGGGCCTCGTACACGAGGACGACGTCGTAATGGCCCATCGTCATGAAGAAAGCCTTGAACGCGCCACCCATCTCCTCAAGCGCCTTCTTGGCAGCATCAAGCCGCCTGGGACCATCGCTGATCGCGCGCGCGCCTTGATCGGTCCAATTGGCCAGCATGACATATGTGGACACGGTGGTGAGTCACCTCCTCCCGTAGGCAGGCTGTAATCCTCATAGCACATGGCGAGAGCGTGGCGGACATCATCTCGCGCCGTCCCCTCGCCCCGGCGGCCAAATCTGTCGCGTTCTTAATACGATGCCCAGGTTTCCGCATATGCGGCGAGGCCTGCCTATAGGTACACTTCGGCCCTCGATTGATATCGATGGAGGTCGGGTCGATGCGGAGATTCACCACAGCCGTGGCATTGGGGGCTGCCTCGCTGGCGCTGATCGGCGGCGCCGGCGCCGCCCTGGCACAGAGCGGGAAAACACAGCATGACAGGATGATCGAGGTACCGCCGGGGGCGGTCGTCATCGTCCTGCCGGGCACGGCGGCGCAGGCCATGTCCTGGTCCGGGCCGACCTTCGATGCAGGGTTCCCGCTCGTCGTCATGCCGGGGCCGCAGGCGTTGATTCGCCAGATCGACCAGCAGATGAGGCAGATGACAGCCGAGATGCAGGGCGCCTTTGCCGGGCCGGCCCGAGGGATGCCTGGCTGGGCCAGTCCAGACCGCATCATCAGGGCGGAGCTGGGCGGGATTCCACCCGGTGTATCGGGAGTGGTCGTGACCTCGTTCTCCGACGGGCACGGCACCTGCACGCAGCGGGTGATCTACTCAGGCAACGGCGCCACCCCGAAGGTCCAGGTCAGCGATACGGGCGGCGCCTGCGCGTCACGCGCCGCGCCGACCGCCTCGCCGGACCTGCGCCCGAACCCCGAGGCGCTTGCGCATACCGTTCAGGCCAAGTACGAGGCGCCTATCGCGTCGCACGCGCTGACACGGCCGCTCGAACTTGCAGAACTGAGCCGCTGAACCGATCAGCCGGCCGCTGGCGCTCCGCCGATCCGCCGATACACGAAGCCGGGCGGGTCGGCGGAAACCGCCGCCTCGGCCGCCTCGACCACCAGCGCGTGATCGGGCGACAGCGCGCAGGCCGGATCGGTACGGCCGGCATCGCCGGTGATCGCGAAGGCCTGGCAGCGGCAGCCGCCCCAGTCGATTTCCCGCCGCTCGCACGACCGGCATGGCTCGGGCATCCATGCGGTGCCGCGGTAGCGGTTGAACGCCTCCGACTCTTCCCAGATCGTCCGTAGCGGCTGCTCGCGGATATCCGGCCAATCGAAGCCGGGCAGCGTCTCGGCGGCATGGCAGGGCAGCACGCGGCCGGCCGGCGAGACGTTCAGGAAGCGCCGCGCCCAGCCGCCCATGCAGCCTTTCGGCTCGCTCGCGTAGTAGTCCGGCACCACGTAATCGACCACCATCCGCCCGCGCAGCCGCGCTCGCGCCGCCAGCACCGTCGCGGTCGCGGCGTCGAGCTGAGCGCGTGTGGGCATCAGCGCCGCGCGGTTCAGCAGGCTCCAGCCGTAGTATTGGACATGCGCCACCTCGATGCGCCCGGCGCCGAGTTGCTCGGCCAGCGCGATCATCTGCTCCAGGCGCCCCAGGTTCTGCCGATGCACGACGAAATTGACGGTGAGCGGCAATCCCGCCGCACGGATCAGCGCCGCCACCTGCAGCTTCTTCTCGTGGCCGCCGGCGTAGCCGCCGATGCGGTTGGCGTTCTCCGCCTGCGCGTCCTGGAAACTGAGCTGCACGTGGTCGAGGCCCGCCTCGGCCAGCCCCGCCAGTCCCGCTGCGTCCAGCAGCACGCCGGAGGTGATGAGATTGGAATAGAGCTGCCGCTCGGCGGCGCGGCGGACGAGCGTAGGCAGATCACGCCGCGCGGTCGGCTCGCCGCCGGAGAAATGCACCTGCAACACACCGAGTTCGGCCGCCTCGTCCAGCACGCGCAGCCAGGTCGCGGTGTCCAGCTCCTGCGCGGCGCGCTCCAGATGCAGCGGGTTGGAGCAATAGGGGCATTGCAGCGGGCAGCGATGCGTGAGCTCCAGCAGCATCCCCATCGGCGCATCCGGCCGGGCGAGGGCCGGAGGACGAGCGAGCGGCGCCACATCGAGAACGGTCATAGAGACAAAACCCCGCGCGCGGCGAGGTCCTCCATCATGCCCGACACGTCGCCTGCCACCACGTCACGCGGCGCGTCGAAGCGGCTGCACAGATCGTCGATGATGGCGGAGAACGTGCGCCGGCCATCGACCAGCTTCAAGACTTCGACGGCATGTTCGTCCGGCTGGAACAGGCGCTCCGGTGCCAGCACGACCCAGGCGTCGCGCACGCCGTCGAAGCGGAATTTCACGCCGCGCGCCAAGGCGGGGATCGCGGCATCGGCGATCACGGCGCGAACGCCCCCGGCGGGACGTGGCCGGGCGAGACATAGGCGTAGTCCAGCGCATCGAGCTGCGACCACAACACGTCGCATTTGAAGCGCAACGCGGCAATCACGGCCTCCTGCTCGGCCGGGCTGCGCGCATGTTCGGTGACGTAGGCGAGCGCGAAATCCACGTCACGCGGCGCCTGTGTCAGCCGGGGCGTGAAATACGCCAGCGTGTCCTCGGTGATGAAGTCGTAGTGGCGCAGCATCCCGGCCACGCGCTCGCTGATGATGCCGGGCGAGAACATCTCGGTGAGCGACGAAGCGACGGCCTCCAGCACGCTGCGGTCGCGCACGAAGGCCACATAGGCGTCCACGGCGAACCGCGTGCCCGGCAGGATGCCAGACGTGCTCTCGACATAGGCGCGATCGAGGCCGATGCCCTCGGCGAGCTTCAGCCAGCGGGCGATGCCGCCGCTGCCCGGCTGCTCGCCATCGTGATCGACCAGCCGCCTGCGCCATTCGCGGCGCAAGTCGGCAGTGGGGAGCCGGGCGATCAGGGAAGCATCCTTCGCCGGGATGCGGCTCTGGTAGTAGTAGCGGTTGAGCGCCCAGGCCTGCACCTGGGCGCGCGTGCACTGCCCGCCATGCAGCCGGCGGTGGAACGGATGCAGGTTGTGATACCGCTCGGCACCCACGTCGCGCAGCGCCTGTGTCAGTGCCTCGGCCGACAGCGGCAGATCCGGACGCGGACGCGACATCGTTCATGCCACCAGCTCCATTCCGTCCCGGGCCACGTCCCAGCCCCGTGCCCGGACCTCGGCCCGCTCCGGCGAGTCATCCAGCAGCACCGGGTTCGAGTTGTTGATGTGGATCAGCACCTTGCGCCGTACCCCGAGGTTCGCGAAGGCAGCCATCGTGCCCTCTGCCCCGGCCACGCTCATATGCCCCATCCGCCGCCCCGTCTTGGCCCCCAGCCCGGCGCGGATCATCTCGTCATCGGTCCACAGCGTCCCGTCGAAGAGGACCAGGGGAGCGTCCCGCAGCCGGTCGGCAAGAGCCGGGGTCATGGCGGCACAGCCGGGAATGAAGAACAGACGCGATCCCGCCCCGTCCCGCAGCATGAGGCCCACCGTCCGCTCGCCCTCCTCGATCGCCGGCTGGTTGCCGGATTCGAGGTAGAGCGGCACCTTGCCGGGCACCGCGAAAGCGGTGCAGCGCAAGCCGGACGGGGTACCGTCCGGCACGGCAAGCTCCACCTCCTGATCCAGCAGCAGACGCTCCCGCGTCACGATGTCGCGCGCAAGCACCTCGAAGACGCTGTTGCGATCCAGCACGTCGAGCACCGGCGCGGTGGCGTAAACGCGGAGGGGCTGGCGCTCGCGCAGGGTCAGCAGCCCGGCAATGGCGTCCACGTCGCCCCCGGTCAGGACCGCGCCGGCGATAGGAGAGGACCGCAGGCCGTGTATGGGCCACAGAGCCGGAGTCGCCTCGATCTGCTGGCGCAGATCGGGCGATGCGTTCAGGATAAACCAGTGCGTGCCGTCGGCGCTGATGGCCACCGAGGCCTGTGTACGCGACCGGGCCGCAGGGTCACACCCCCGCGCCCGCCGGCACGCCTCTGCATTGCTGTTCCATTGAGGAAAGCCGCCGCCGGCGGCCGCGCCCAGGACGATCGCCCGCATCCGGGGGCGATCTCAGGCAGGAATGGGCGCGATCTCCGCGCGCGCGCCGTCCACACGAACCGACGCTGCGCGCGCGGACAGAATCACTTCACGCTGGCGCAGGCGTAGCAGTTGATCTCGCCGCCCAGGGCGATTTCGACGATCTTCGGTGCCTTCCAGGCCATGTCCGTCTCCTCTGCGATGGCGCTTGTAGTCGCTGACACACTAGGGGCGCCCGGCGCTTCTGACAAGATGAGCGACGCCTTTTCCGGCACGAAGGGGTGTGGACGAATTGTCGGCGGCATTACCCCGAATCGCAGTCGGGGGCTGGAGTTGGCAGCCAGTTTGCAACAGAGTGACGCGACCGGGCAACGGTTACGGCGGCCCAAGAAGATCCAAGGGGGGAGACGAGGATGAGCGATATAGCGGCGCCAACCGGCGGCGGGGGCGCGGGCCTGCTCGATCGCGAGCGTACCGTGGCGCGGGCCGGCTTCAATCGCTGGCTGGTGCCCCCCGCCGCCCTCGCCATCCATCTCTGCATCGGCATGGCCTATGGCCTGTCCGTGTTCTGGCTGCCGCTCACGCATCTGCTGGGCGCTCCTGCCTCGCCGGCATGCCAGAAGATGTCGCTGGCACAGGCGCTGGTGACGACCACCTGCGACTGGCGCAGGACCGACGTCACCTGGACGTTCGAGCTGGGCATCGTCTTTCTCGGCCTTGCAGCCGCGATCTGGGGCGGTTGGCTGGAGCGGGTCGGCCCGCGCCGCGCGGGCGTGGTGGCCGCGTTCTGCTGGAGCGGCGGATTGCTGATCTCGGCCGTGGGTGCCGTCACGCATCAGCTCTGGCTGCTCTGGCTCGGCATCGGCGTCCTGGGCGGCATCGGCTGGGGCATCGGCTACATCTCGCCGGTTTCGACCCTGATCAAATGGTTCCCGGACCGGCGCGGCATGGCGACCGGCATGGC
The DNA here is from genome assembly GCA_963838805.1 of uncultured Pseudomonadota bacterium. Classification (GTDB taxonomy): domain Bacteria; phylum Pseudomonadota; class Alphaproteobacteria; order Acetobacterales; family Acetobacteraceae; genus CAVRQM01. The sequence continues at coordinate 328,781 of CAWISK010000006.1, read as the reverse complement.
GATCATGGGCTTCGGCGGCGGGGCGATGATCGGCGCACCCCTGGCCAATATCCTGCTGAACCGGTTCGGCACCCCCAGCGCCCCGCAAGTCTGGCAGACCTTCGTCATCCTGGCGGTCATCTACTTCGTGTTCATGCTGGGCGGCGCGTTCGGCTACCGCATCCCGCCGGCCGGCTGGCGGCCGGAGGGCTGGAGCCCGTCCGAGCACACGCGCGGCGGCATGATCACGACCGGCCAAGTGCATCTGCGCCATGCCCACCGCACGCCGCAATTCTGGCTGATCTGGCTGGTGCTGTTCCTGAACGTGAGTGCGGGGATCGGCGTGATCGCGGTCGCCTCGCCGATGCTGCAGGAGATCTTCGGCGGCAGGCTGATCGGAATGCCGGACAAGGGCTTCCTCCAGCTTGATCCCAACCAGCTCAAGCTGATCGCCGGCATCGCCGCGGGCTTCACCGGGCTGCTGTCGCTGTTCAACATCGCCGGCCGGTTCTTCTGGGCCTCGATCTCGGACGGAATTGGGCGCAAGGCGACCTACGCCATCTTCTTCCTGCTCGGCATCGCCATGTATGCCGCCTCGCCATGGGCCGCGCATTCCGGCAGCCAGGCGCTGTTCGTGGCCTTCATGTGCATCATCCTGTCCATGTATGGCGGCGGGTTCTCGACGGTGCCGGCCTATCTGGCGGACATCTTCGGCACGCAGTTCGTGGGCGCCATCCACGGGCGGCTGCTCACCGCCTGGTCGGCGGCGGGCGTCGTCGGCCCGAGCATTGTGGGCTACATCCGCGCCAACCGCGTGGCCGCGGGGGTGCCGCGCGATCAGGTGTATGACCAGGTGCTGTATATCCTGGCCGGGCTGCTGGTGATCGGCCTGATCTGCAACCTTCTGGTGCGCCCGGTCTCGTCGCGCTGGCTGATGAGCGAGCGCGAGGTCGCGGCGGCACAGGCCGGGCACCGCGCCGAACCCGCCCCGGCCGGCTCCTACGGGATTGGCACCGGCGGCCTCACCGCAGGGGCGCTGCTGGGATGGGCGGTGGTCGGCATCCCGCTCGCCTGGGGCGTCTATCGGACGCTCACGACCGCGCTCAAGCTGTTCAGCTAAGTCCTGCGGGCGGGGGCAGGTGTCAAAAAGTGTGCGCGACAAGCCGCACGGCAACACCGCCGCATGGCGGCTTGACCCCGCCCGGCCCGCCTGTTGTGCTTCCGATCGCACAGTCGGGATGTCACCCCATGCGCCTGCTCCTCGCCGCCGTCGTCGCCCTCGCCGCGTCCGCCGCCGGCAGCGCGCACGCAAAGGACACGCTGACGCTGGGCATGGTGCTGGAGCCGCCGAACCTCGACCCGACCGCGGGCGCCGCCTCGGCGATCCGCGAGGTCACCTACCAGAACATCTTTCAGGGTCTGACGCGGATCGACCGCCACGGTCAGGTGCAGCCGAGCCTGGCACGGAGCTGGACTGTGTCGCCGGACGGGCTCACCTACACCTTCACCCTGCAGCCGAACGTGAAGTTCCACGACGGAAGCCCGTTCGATTGCAGCGCGGTGCAGTTCTCGTACGGCCGGGCGATGGCGCCCGACAGCGTCAACGCACAAAAGCAATTATTCGCCCCGATCAGCCGCGTGGACTGCCCCGACAAGCTGACCGCGAGGATCACGCTGAAGCAGCCTGCCAGCAATTTTCTGTTCGACATGGGCTGGGGCGACGCGGTGATGGTCTCGCCGTCCAGCGCTGGCGGCAACAAGACACACCCGATCGGCACCGGCCCGTTCCGCTTCAAGCAATGGGTGCAGGGCGACCGGGTCGAGCTGGTGCGCAACCCCGACTATTGGGGACCGGCGCCCAAGCTCTCCGCGGTGACGTTCCGCTTCATCGCCGATCCGGCGGCCGCGACCGCCGCCATGCTGGCCGGCGATCTCGACGCCTTCCCCAACTTCCCCGCCCCCGACGCGCTCGACCAGTTCCGGCACGATCCCCGCTTCGCCGTGCATATCGGCACCACCGAGGGCAAGACCATCGTGGCGCTGAACGAGGCGCGCCACCCGTTCGACGACATCCGCGTCCGCCGCGCGCTCGCCTATGCGATCGACCGCAAGGCAGTGATCGACGGCGCCGAGAACGGACTGGGCCAGCCGATCGGCTCGCACTACGTACCGACGGATCCGGGCTATATCGACCTCACCGGCGTCTACCCGTACGACCCTGCGAAGGCGAAGGCGCTGCTGGCCGAGGCCGGCATCAAGCCCGGCACGACGTTCACGCTGACGCTGCCGCCGCCGCCCTATGCGCGGCGCGGCGGCGAGATCGTGGCGGCGATGTTGGAGCAGGTGGGGCTGCATGCGAAACTGGTGCCGATCGAATGGGCGCAGTGGATCGACCAGGTGTTCCTGCACAGCCAGTACGACGCAACCATCATCTCGCACACGGAGGCGCGCGACCTGGACATCTACGCGCGCGACAAATACTACTTCAACTATCATAGCCCCGAGTATAAGGCGCTGTACGCGAAGTATCTGGCGGCCACCGATCCCAAGGAGCAACTGGCCCTGCTTGGCGACCTGCAACGCAAGCTGGCGACCGATGAGCCGAACGTTTTCATGTTCGCCTTGCCGCTGGTCGGTGTCTGGAACGCCAAGCTGCGCGGCCTGTGGGAGAACAACCCGGTGCCGGCCAACGACGTCTCCGACGTGTACTGGACGGAGTAGCCGCGCGCCAGTGACCGGCTTCCTGCTCCGCCGCGTCGCGATCCTTCTCGCCACCCTGCTGGCCGCTTCGCTCGTGGTATTCACGGTGATGCAGGTGCTGCCGGGCGATCCGGCGGCGCTGGTACTCGGCACTGGGGCGCGCCCCGACACGCTGGCCGCCCTGCGCCATCAGATGGGGCTCGATCGCGGCGTGGTCGCACAATATGGCGGATGGATTGCGGGCCTGGTCACCGGGCGGCTCGGTCTCAGCTATACCTACGACGTGCCGATCACGACGCTGATCGGCGAGCGCGTGCTGGTGAGCTTGCCGCTGGCCTGCATTGCCATCCTGCTTTCGACGGCGCTTGCGGTGCCGGTGGGCGTCTGGGCGGCTTCGCGGCGGGGACGCGCCAGCGACGCCGCGCTGATGGGCGCCGCCCAGATCGGCGTGGCGCTGCCCAATTTCTGGCTCGGGCTGCTGCTGGTGCTGCTGTTTGCGATACGGCTCGCCTGGTTGCCGGCCGGCGGATTTCCGGGCTGGTCGGCGGGTGCGTGGCCGGCCCTGCGCGCGCTGCTGCTGCCGGCGCTGGCACTGGCGTTGCCGCAGGCGGCGGTGCTGGCGCGGGTGGCGCGCGCGGCAGTGCTGGACGTGCTGGGGCAGGATTTCATGCGCACCGCCCGCGCCAAGGGGCTGTCGCGCCGCGCCGCGCTATGGCGCCACGCGGTGCCGAACGCGCTGATCCCGATGGTCACGATCATCGGCCTGCAATTCGCGTTCCTGCTGGCCGGCACCGTCATCATCGAGCAGGTGTTCACGTTGCCCGGGCTGGGTCGCCTGCTGTTCCAGGCGATCGCTCAGCGCGATCTGGCCGTGGTGCAGGATCTCGTGGTGCTGCTGGCGGGCAGCGTCATCTTCGTCAATTTCCTGGTCGATCTGGCCTATGCGGCACTCGACCCGAGATTGCGGGCATGAAGAGTCCGAGCCTGATCGCGGGCTGCACCCTGACCGCCCTGCTGCTGGGCGTGGCGCTGCTGTCTCTCGCCTGGACGCCGTACTCGCCGCTCGCCATCGACATCGTGCATCGGCTGGCGCCGCCCTCGGCCGCGCACTGGCTCGGCACCGACGAGCTGGGGCGCGACGTCGCCTCGATGCTGATGGCCGGCAGCCGCATCACCCTCGCAGTGAGCCTGGTCGCGGTGCTGGGCGGCGCCGCGATCGGCGTGCCACTCGGCATCCTGGCGGCGGCACGCAGGGGGTGGGCCGACGAACTGGTGATGCGCGGGGCGGATCTCGCCTTCGCCTTTCCGGCCCTGCTGACGGCGGTGATGTTGACCGCGCTGGCGGGGCCCGGCGCGCGCAATGCTGTCGTTGCCATCGGCATCTTCAACATCCCTGTCTTTGCCCGGGTGGCGCGCGGTGCCGCACAGGGCGTGTGGCGGCGCGACTACGTGCTGGCCGCGCGCGTGGCGGGCCGCCCGGAGGCGATGATCGCGGGCCGGCATGTGCTGCCCAACATCGCCGCCGTGCTGGTGGTGCAGGCGACGATCCAGTTCGCGCTCGGCATCGTCGCCGATGCGGGCCTGGCCTATGTCGGCCTGGGCACGCCGCCGCCCTATCCGAGCTGGGGGCGAATGCTGGACGAGGCGCAGACCTCCATCTGGCGCGATCCGCTGCTGGCATTGTTTCCCGGCATCGCCATCGCGCTCTCCGTACTCGGCCTCAATCTGCTGGGCGACGGGTTGCAGGACTGGCTCGACCCGCGGCTGCGGCGCGCGCGGTGAGCCTGCTGGAGCTGTGCCAGTTGCGCGTGAGCCTGCGCGAGGTGCCGGTGCTGCACGGCATCGACCTTGCCATCGAGCGCGGCGACACGGTGGGGCTGGTGGGCGAATCCGGTAGCGGCAAGTCGATGACGGCGCTCGCCATCATGGGCCTGCTGCCGGACTACGCGCGCGCGACCGGCCGGGCGCGCTTCGACGGCCTCGATCTGCTGGACGCCGACGAGGCAGCGCTCTGCGCCTATCGCGGCACGCGCGCCGGCATGGTGTTCCAGGAGCCGATGACCGCGCTCAATCCGCTGATGCGTGTGAGCGATCAGGTGGCCGAGCCGTTGCGCCTGCATCGGGGTCTTGCGCGCGCCGGTGCGCGCGACGAGGCGCGCGCACTGCTCCGGCGGGTGGGCCTGCCGCAGCCCGATGCATGGCCGCACCAATTATCGGGCGGCCAGCGGCAGCGGGCGATGATCGCGATGGCGCTGATCTGCGGCCCGGATCTGCTGATCGCCGACGAGCCGACAACGGCGCTCGATGTCACGGTGCAGGCGCAGATCCTCGATCTGCTGGCCGAGCTGGTGGCGGAGCGCCGCATGGCGATGCTGCTGGTCAGCCACGATCTGGGCGTGGTCGCCCGCTCCGCGGCGCGCGTGCTGGTCATGTATGCCGGGCGCGTGGTGGAGGAGGGAGCGACCGAGGCCGTGTTCGCGCGCATGGCGCATCCGTACACGCGCGCGCTGTTCGCCGCCTCGCCGCACGCGACCTCCGGCCGGCCGGTGCCGATTCCCGGACGGATGCCGGCACCGGGGGCGCTGCCGCCCGGCTGCGCCTTCGCACCGCGCTGTCCGCGCGCGCAGGACGATTGCCGCGCTGCACCGCCGCCACTCGCGGGCGATGCGGCGCATCGGGTCGCCTGCCTGCACCCCTGCGCCTGATGCTGGAGGTGCGCAACCTGGTGCGCGCCTATCGCCTGCCCCGCGCGCACCCTTTCGCGCCGGCGCGCAGCCGAACCGTGCTGCATGGCGTGTCGCTGCACATCGCCGCCGGCGAGGCGCTCGGGCTGGTAGGCGAATCCGGCAGCGGCAAGTCCACGCTGGCGCGTGCCGTGCTCGGCCTGGAACCGCCGCAGGACGGCACCGTGCGGCTGGATGGACAGGACATGTACGCCCTGCCCGCGCGTGCGCGACGCGGCACGGTGGGAGCGGTGTTCCAGGATCCGTATGGCTCGCTCGATCCACGAATGCGCGTGGGCGCCAGCCTGGCCGAGCCGCTGCTGGGACTGCGCCCCGCTCTACCTGGCGCTGAGCGTCAGGCGCGGGTGGCCGCCATGCTGGAGGCGGTCGGCCTGCCGGCGGAAGACGGCGAGGAAGTATCCGCACGAGTTCTCCGGCGGCCAGCGTCAGCGGCTGGCGATCGCCCGCGCGCTCGTGGCCCGGCCGTCGCTGGTGGTGGCTGATGAGCCGGTATCGTCGCTCGATGTCTCGGTGCAGGCGCAGGTCCTGGCGCTGATCGCCGAGCTGCGCGCACGCACGGGCGCGGCTTGGCTGTTCATCAGCCACGATCTCGCTGTGGTGCGGCTGGTCACCGATCGCGTGGCGGTGCTGTTCGAGGGCCGCATCGTCGAGGAAGGCCCGTCCGAGCGGGTGTTCTCGGCGCCGCAACATCCGTACACGCGGCGCGCTGGTCGCCGCGATCCCGCGCCCGCCGTTCGCGTCGCCTCAGTGATGCGGTGCCAGCGTCGCCAGATCGATCGCGTCCGCCATCGCCTTGTAGCCGGCATCGCCCGGATGGAGGTTGTCGATCGTCCCGGAGTTCGGTGCCAAACGCGACGGGTGGTTCGGGTCGCGGGCGACCGCGTCGAAGTCGATGACCCCGTCGAAGGCGCCGCTGCTGCGGATGAACTGGTTCACTGCCTGCCGCTTCTGCTCCTTTTCCGCGCTGTAATAGGCGGCGAACGGCGTGCCCTTGAACGCGCCCTCGAACGGCGTGAGCGTGGCGCCGATGATCCGCAGGCCATGCGTGTGGGCGCGGGCGATCAATTGCTTGTAGCCCTCGATGATATCGTCGGCCGTCGGCGCGGGCTCGTTCGGCGCCAGCGCCATGCCCGGCCAGCCGATATCGTTGATGCCCATGAGCAGGATCACCGTGTCGGCATGGGCCTGACTCAGCACATCCTGATCAAACCGTGCGAGCGCGTTCACGCCCATGCGGTCGCGCAGTACGCGGTCGCCGGAGATGCCCTCGTTCAGCACCGCGACCGGCGCGCCGCCGGCCTCGACGAGTCGTGCCGCCAGCACGTCCGGCCAGCGCCGGTTGGCATTCGGGGTGGAGTTGGCGCCATCGGTGATGGAATCGCCAAAGGTCACGATGGCCCGGGCGTCGGGTGCCGCATCGACCAGGATTTCGCTGAGGAACGCACGCGATGTCATGGTGGACGCGGGCTGCATGTCGGCCTGCCCGGCAAAGTCGCCCGGACCGGAAATGTAGGCGGTCTGCACGCCCTCCCAATGCACGGTCGCAAGCGGCGTCTGTTCCGGCAGGAACAGGCTGATCGCCAGATTGCCCAGTGCCGGCACATCCAGGTCCACGGGATCGCTGATCGCCGGCGCACCGGGCGGGATGGTGATGCCCTTCTGACCGCCGAAGCTCAGCGTCCGATCCGATCCCGCGACAATCGCCGCACCCTGGCCCGCCAGTGCCACATGGGCTGCGCCGATCACCAGGGGCTTGCTGCCGTATTCGTTGGAGAGCAGCACGCGCACCTGCTTGCCGCCGATCGAGACATGCGCGATCTGGCGCACCGTCTGGTTCGCAACACTCCCGGGGATTTTCAGCGGGACCGCGAAATCGGAGCCCCAGACCGGCTGCGGACTGGCGGCCCAAGTGCCGATCCATTCCGCTTGGCTGCGGTTCTGCGCGATCGCCGGTGAGGCGGCGCCCATCCCGGCAAAAACCAGGACGCCGATCGCACCGACAAGCTGCCGCCGCAAACAGCCACCGCCGTCGCCTTTTGCTCGCATGGCGAGTCCTCCCGTGTGGCCGGGAGGTGCGCCGGCCCGTTGCCGCGAGTCAACGAGAATCGGCGCCCGGGCGTGCGGCACGGTCCCGGACGATATGCGACCACGCGCGTTGCGCGCCCGCATGCGGCAGGGACGTCGCCTCGAACACGCCGCGCGCGACGGCGCGGGCGAAGACCTGGGTGGCGACGTGACCGAGTTCGGTCAGTTCCGACGATCGGTTCGGACAGCGTGCGGCGGCCGGTGCTCGCGGCAAAAATCGTGTCGCCGTCCAACGGGGCGTGCGCCGGCAGCACGGCGCGCGCCAGGCCGTCATGCGCCATGATCGCCAGGCGCTGTGCCTGCGCCTTGGTCAGCGCGGCATCCGTGGCGACCAGGCCGATGGTCGTGGCCGGCGTTTCGGCGCGGCGCTTGATGCGAAAGGCGAGATCGGCCGGCGTGATGATCACAGGCCAGCCGAGACCGCCGAACTCGCCTGCCCGCTCGAACGGCGCCGCCCAGAAATGCGGCCCCTGCCCGATCGTGGCCGAGCCCATCGCGTTGACGGCGGCAATCGCCGCGACGGTGTGGCCGTCCTGTGTCACGGCGCTGGCCGAGCCGATGCCGCCCTTGCAGGTGGCGGTCGCGGCTCCGGTTCCGGCACCGACCGTGCCGAGCGCAAAGGTGCCTGACGCCGCGGCGGTGGCCGCCGCATGGCCGAGGTCGCGATAGGGCGAAAACAACCCCCAATCCTTGTCGGCACCGTTGGCAAGGTCGAACAGGATCGCCTGCGCCACCAGGGGCACGCGCTGACCCGCGAAGATGGCTGCCCCTGCCCGCCTGCCGCAGCGCCGCCTGTACGCCGCCCGCCGCGTCTAGGCCGAAGGCTGAGCCACCGCCCAGCACGACCGCGTCGATCCGCTCGATGCTGCTGCCTGGCTCGATGCCCGCCGTATCGCGCGTGCCGGGCGCGCCACCCAGCACGCAGGCCGAGACGACGCACGGCCCGTCGAAGACGATCGCGGTAACGCCCGAGCCCAGGATTGGATCGGTGGCGTGCCCGACCGCAAGGCCGGGGATGTCGGTGAGCAGGTTGCGCCGGGTCACGAGGTCGTCGCGACGGCGCGCGGGATGATGGCACCGCGATGGCGGATCACCTGCCCGGCCAGGCGGTGTCCGGCGCTCGCCGACGAATTGGGCGCCGCTCCCCGAAAGGCGTGCCGCGAGATAGGCAGCGGCGAAGCTGTCGCCCGCTGCCGTGGTATCGACGATCTCGGCGACGGGTTCCGGCCCGACCAGCCAATCGCCATCCGCCAGCGCCACGCGGCAATCGAGACTTGGGAGCTTCAGCACCACCTCGCTCGGGCCGGCGGCACGCAGGAAGGCGTGCGCGGCACCCTCGTCAAACCCGAACAAGCCGTGCAGATCGTCCATTCCCGCCAGCACGACATCGGTGCGGCTCAGCATCGTGCGATATGTCTCGCGGCCGCGCGCACGGTCCGGCCAGCCGCGTGGGCGGAAATTGGTGTCGAACGCAACCCGCGCGCCGCGCACCCGCCCGCGTCAAGAATCGCCCAAAGCCGCTCCAGCTCGCCCGCGCCGTAGAGCGACAAAGTGATGCCGGAGAGATAGACGAGATCGTACCTCGGCAGCGCCTCGGCGATCCGCTCATGCTCCGGTAGGCTCAGCAGCCGACGCGCCGGCGCACTGTCGCGCCAGTAGGAGAACCGGCGCTCGCCCGCTCCATCAGTCTGGATGACATACAGCCCGGGCAGGCTACCGGGTGCGCGCAGGACCAGCCCGGTGCCGACGCCCTCCTGCTGCCAGGCATTCAGCATCTCGGCGCTGAACGGATCGTCGCCCAATGCGGTGACGTAGTCGACCGCAACGCCGAGCCGCGCCAGATAGATCGCGGTGTTGAGCGTGTCGCCGCCGAAACCGCGCGACAGGCTGCCATCCGGTCGCTCGCAGAGTTCGACCATGCACTCGCCGATGCAGGCGACGCGCGGAGGCCTTGCGGGATCGGCCGGCCCCGTCATTGCGGCCGATCCCAGTGCCCGCCGAAACCGGCGCTACTTCCCCCAGATCGCCTTGTAGTGGTCACGATAGCCGTTATCCGGATCGAAGACGTTGTTCGGGCCGCCGTCATAGGCGATGTTGGCCGCCGTCACCACCACGCCATCGCTGGCGGCCGCCCCGAACAGCGCGCGTCCGACCCGCTCGTGGCCAGCGCCGCGCAGGCCGACCAGCCCGACGATCTCGCCGCGGCGCACCGAGAAGCTGACCGGCCCCGCTCCCTCTGCCGCCAATCCCCCCACCAGCGAGCCGTCACGCAGCACGGCGACGCGGTGGGCCAACTGGAACACCTCGTCCAGCCGGTGCGAGACATAGATCATGGCGACACCGGACGCGGCCAGGGGGCGCAGGGCCGCGAACAGCCGATGCACCTCGTCGGCGGGCAGGCTCGCGGTCGGTTCGTCGAGCACCAGCACGTCGGCTTCCACCGCCAGCGCACGGGCGATGGCGACCAGCGATTTCTCGGTGCGGCTCAGATCCTGCACGCGCGCCGACGGATCGAGATCGCCGCCGATCTGCGCCAGCGCGTGGTGTGCCGCGGCTTCTGTCGCACGCCAGTCGATGCGACCCGTGGCGCGCGGGTACCCGAGCGCCAGCGCCATGTTCTCGGCCACCGTCATCCACTCGATCAGGCCGAGATCCTGGTGGATGAACGCCACCGGCTGATGCTGACCAAAGCGGACCGGTCTGTGCCGGTACGGCACGCCGCGATACAGGATGCTTCCCGCATCCGGGTCATGGATGCCGGCCAGCGTCTTGATCAGTGTGGATTTGCCCGCACCGTTCTCGCCGAGCAGCGCCAGGATCTCGCCCGGGCGCAGATCGAGCGAAACCGCGTTCAGCGCCAGCGTGCCGCCGAAGCGTTTGACGATCCCCTCGAAGCGCAGCAGCGGGGCGGAATTGTCCGCCATCGTTTCTCTCCCGGACCGTTGACGGTGACCGTTGCCACCCCGCCAGTCCGGGAAAGACTGAAGCCGCGGCTACTTCGAGTCAGATCAGATCAGACGGACGCTGGCATCGCCGTATACCCGCGCATTGAGATCCGCCGACCTGGGCGAAGGCGACCAGCGTCGAGCCATAGCCTCCAGCCTGGCCGATACCGTAGCTGTAATTGGGATCGGGTGTGACACCGTAAGTTTTGAGATACGCTTCCACAGTCGGATTGTCGCTGATCGACCGTCCACTGCACGGCGGTGATCGGCATCCGGCGCCTTGGCGGCTATCGACCACACCGTCGAGCCGCCGACGCCCACGCCTGGACCCGTTACCGTGGCGGTCGTCGGCCTTTCCACCCAGCGTGGTGTAGATGCCGGGACGCCACGCTGAACCTCCAGCGTGCTGGCGCGATCATCGGGTGCCGAAACGCCGCGGCCTAGTTGATCGCGCCGGGGGCGGGCTGTCGGAGAGCGTGCCCAGGAACGCCACGATATCGTCCTCGTCCGCCGAACTCAGCCCCAGATTGCCGAGCTGCGTCATGTTTTCGTTCGCCGGCTGTTCCGGAGCCGGCCAGCATGTCGTGCCGGCACCATCCTCGCCGATCTCGGGATCGCCCTTGCAGCGCGCCAGCACGTCGCGCGTGTTGTAGAAATGCACGACCTCCTTCAGCGTCTTGAAATAGCCATTGTGCATGTAAGCCTTCTGGAACGCCGCATAGGGCCGCCGATCGACGTTGCGTGTCGTCTGCACCTGGAACGTGCCCTTGAACTTTGGCGCCAGGGCCTTCCACGCCGCGTTGGTGTTCTGGGAACTCGCCAGGAACGCCCCCACGCCGTCATCGACGAAGCTCGGGCCAGCCGGATTGGCGACATAGCCGTACCTGTCGGGGCGGTTCTCGTACAGGAATGGCAGGTCGGGATTGCGCGGAATGCCGAGGTTCTGAGCGGTATAGTCGGTGAACAGCGGATGCTTGCCCACGGCCGCGTGGCACTGGTCGCATTTCGCCCGCCCGGTGAACAGCTTGAAACCACGCATCTCCTGCGGGGTCAGTTGCGCCACCCCATCCTGCCAGGCATCGAACTTCGACGAGAAGGGACTGACATCCGCGCTGGCCTCGTCCGCCGCCGAAGCCTTGCCCAGATCGTGGTAGTCGTCCGACGCGCGCTTGCGGTCCGTCGGACTCAGGTTGAGAATCTGCGGATTCATCGAATTGTTCGAGAGCGGCGTGTCGCAGAGTTTCTCGACATTGGCCGGCCACGAGATCCTGAACGAATCGTTCCCCCACACCTGCTTGAACAGGTCGCGATACGGTCCGATGGAGATGCGATAGATGACGCAGGCCGGGTCGGACATATCCATCTCGACAGTGGTCAGCGGCGGATCGAGCGCCTGGTCGCCCGACGGATTGCCGGTGATCAGGCCAGTCGCCCGCATGTCCCAGAAATTGCCGCCAACGAAATCGCCAGTGCTGGCGCGATAGTGCAGGACCGGGGCGAACGGGGCATAGGCATAGCTCATCGGCTTGCGCTTGTTGCTGCGCTCGCTGGTGGAGCCCAGGAACCCGACATTCTCCTGGTTCACGATGCCAATCCCGCCGGTGAAGCCGTTCACCTTCGTATGGCACGACGCGCACGCCTGGTTGCGGTTCACCGAGAGCGTCTGATCGTAGATGATCAGCTTGCCGAGCAGTTGCTCCGCCTGCGTGGGCGTCAATCCGCCTTGCCGAAAGCGGGCGAGCGCCCGGGCTTCGATCGCGTTGTTCTCCGTGACGACGTGGCGGGCGTCCTTGCTGTTCTGCAGCAGGCTGAAATAGTCCACCTCGGGACAACGCGAATAGCCGGCGCATTGCACCGGCGATGGCGCCTGCGCCTGCGCAGCGCGCGACCCGACCAGCGAGCCTGCGCCAGCCAGCCCGCATACGAGGGCGGCACGCGAGACCACCCTCACCCGATGGTGTCGGCCATCACGCATGCCGCGTTGCCGGGAACCGAGCATGACCGCAGCCTCCAGAATACCTTGTTTGGCAGAGCGGCACGACGCGTCAGACGCGGCGCTCTGAGGTAGCAGAGCAGAGAGCGGCCGACGTACTCACAACCGGGTGAGTGGGCGCTGGCCCACCGCGTCGTTACTGGGTGGTCAGGGCTCTCCCGCGTCGCTCAGGCAGCGCAGATAGCGCTCCGCCGAGGCGGCGAGCACGGCGCTGCCGTCGCGCGGGATCACCCTGTCCCAGAACGCGCCGTACACCGTCTCGAACGCAAACGGAGAGATCGCGCGGGCCAGGCGCTCGACCGCACGAGCCGAGAGCGGCAGGTAGTCGGGAAAGCTCCACATGAAGCTGGCCTGCCGATCAGGCGTCACCTGCACGGTGTCGCCGGTCAGCAGCGCACCCTTGCCAGCGGCGCCCTCGCGCCAGTGCAGGACGGTGCTGCCGGCAAAATGGCCGCCGAGGCGGATCAAGGTAACACCGGGCAGCAACCGGCGCGTCTCGCCATCCCAGAAATGCACCCGCGCGTCGCCACGCATCACCCATTGCCTGTCGGCCGCGTGCAGATGCACCGGACAATCGAACGCGCGCGCCCATTCGACCATCGCCGAGTAGTAGTGCGGATGCGAGATGGCGATGCCGGCCAGCCCGCCCTTGGGCACGCACCATATCCATCAGCGCCGGGTCGAGCAGCGGGATGCAATCCCATAGCAGATTGCCGGCCGGCGTGCGCAGCAGCAGCGCGCGCTGACCGATCGCAAAATGCGGCTCGATGCCGACGCCCGTCAGATTGTGTTCCTGCTCGCGCACGGTGTTGAAGTGATTCGCCCTCAGCACCTCCAGCCTGGTCCATTGCTGGCCCGCCGGATTGATGAACTGCCGTTCGTCGCGGCAGATGACGCAACTTTCCGGGGCTGTCGCGGACAGCTCGAACTGCGTGCCACAGGCCGTGCAGATGAAGGGCGTCATTGCGCGTCTGACGCACGGCGCCGCGCCGTGACCTCGATTTCGATCTTCATGCGCGGATCCGCGAGCCCCACCACCATCATGGTCGCCGCCGGGCGCACGCTGCCGAACCAGGCGCGCAGCACCGGCCAGCATGGTGCGAAATCGGCGGCGCTGGCCAGCAGGTAGCGCACGCGCACCACGTCGGCGATCGAGGCACCCGCCCGCGCCAGCGCATCGGCGATGTTGCGCAGGCATTGCTCGGCCTGGGCGATCACGTCCGGCTCGATCGTCATGGCTGCGTAGTCGAATCCGGTCGTGCCTGAGACGAACACCCATTCACCGTCCACCACCGCGCGCGAGTAGCCGATGTCGTCCTCGAACGCGGAACCGGAGTTGATCAGACGGCGCATGATGGCATATTCCCCTTGCTGCACCACGAACATCATCCCGCGTCCTGCGAGCCGCGCCAGATGACATTGAAGCGGCTCCAGCCGCTCGACACGTAGCTGCGCAGCGTGGCACCGACGACATAGACGCGCCAGAGATATTGGCTGTGAGCCGGTGCCAATGGCACCAGGACGGACGACGTATCGACATAGCCGGAGAACACCGGTACAGGACCGGACTGCGCGACGGCCACCATCTGGACGAAGAAGCGCGACGCCACTGGCTGCGGTGGCGCGGTCCAGGCCAGTTCGGCCTCGCGCGTGACGGAATCGCGCTGCACCGTTCCACCATCCAGCGGCACGGCCGGCGTCGCGGCGGCCAGTTTCGCGTCGGCGGCATTCGTCTTCGCGCCGGCGGATGCCGGACCAGACGCTCGCCGGCCGCATCCAGTCCGCCCGCCGCCGCCGCGCGCAGCCACGCCTGGGCAACCGCGTCGTTTTTCGGCACGCCGTCACCGGTGGCGTAGAGCTGGGCAAGGTCGTATTCGGCGCGGTGATCGTGGTGCGCGGCGGCGCGCGCATACCACAGCGCCGCCTGGCGCGCGTCGCGCGTCGTGCCGCGCCCGCTGTCGTACATCACCGCTACGTTCAGTTCGGCGTCGGGCAGCCCTGCGTTCGCCGCCTGTCGGTACCAGCCCAATGCCGTGGCCGCATCCTGAGCAACGCCATCGCCCAGATCGTAGAGCACCCCCATCCCGAGCTTCGCCTTCGGATCGCCCTCGGCGGCCAGCGCCGACCAGATGGCAAGCGCGTCGGCAAAGTGCCCGGCCGCGAAAGCTTGCTGACCGTCGGCGGCGACCAGCGGTTCGGCGCGGCTCGGGGCAGCGAGCAGCGCGGCCACGATGGCGGCCGCCGCCCCGAGCGGACAGGCCCGCCTCAACGCCAGGCGATCACCACGGTCCGGTCGCGCGGTTCGGCTTGCCCCTGCTTGGCGGCCACCGGAAGATCGCTCTCGCCCTTGGCCAGGATCTGGAATCGCTCGGCCGGGATGCCGCGCGCCACCAGACCGTGCAGAACGGAGCTGGCGCGAAGCTGCGACAATTGGATATTGCCGATCGCCGAGCCGGTCGGGTCGGCGCTGGCGGTCAGGATCATCACGATCGGCTGCCCGGCCCGGTACAGCCGTGCCGCCTGATCCAGCACCGCCACATCCTGCGGCCGGATCGCGGCACTGCCGTTGTCGAAGAACACCGAGAGCGAGTCCTTGGAAGGCTGCGCCGCGGCCTTTGCCGCTGGTGCCGCTGGCGCGGCCGGCGCGGCGGCGCGCGGGTGCCGCGGGCGCGGCGGGGGATGGCGCCTGGCTCCAGCCGGGGCTGGCCGTGAGCAGCAGCGCGACAGTGGTGGCCACGCCTGCGATGGTGCGGGTCATCGAACAGATCCTCCTGCTTGTGGGTGTCAGCGTCCGGCAAGCAGCACCTCCACCGAGCCGGGCGGTGGTGGACCGGATCGCAGCGGCAGTTCCTCGATTGCGGAGCGGCCGACGATGCCCGAAAGCGCGCGGGCAACGTCCTCGGCGCCATCCCTGTCCTGCTGGAAGAAATAACCGATTCCGGACCGGAACGCCGGCCGGCTCACGGGCAGCGGATCAGCCACGTTCATGCCGGACGCGCGCAGCATCGACGCGGCCTGCCGCGCACGCGCCTCGGCTCGCGAGTCTCCGCGCGGGTATTGCAGCACGACGTGAACGGCGGTGGCATCGGACAGGACCAGCAGCGGCGCGGTGGGCGGCGACACGGGCGACACCGCTTTCACAGGCGCCGGGTTCACAGGCGCCGGCGGGCCGACCGGCTCCACATCCAGCACGGGTGCGGCCGGGATCGGCGGCAGAGGTTGCGACAGGACCGGCAATGCGATGGCGGGATCAACCCGTGGCGGGGCGGCCGGCGGTGTCGGTGCTGCCGGGGCAGACAGGGCGAGAGAGGCAAGGGTGGTGTCGGCCCGCGCCGCCACGTGGCCTATCAGCGACGCGACCCGACCCGAGACGGCGAGGAGCGATGTGATGTCCGACCCTAACGCGGCGGAATCACCGGCCGGCCGCGGCCGCCTCGCCGGCGCTTCCGGGCTGTGGGACGGGAACGGGCGCCGGCAGTGGAGGCGGCGCCGCCGTCGCGATCCCGGCCGGCACGACGACGGATCCTCGGGCTGTTGTCCTCAAGCTCGGCCGCGACGCAGCGAGATCCGGCGCTGCGGCGGCAGCGGCCCGCGCGCGGCCCGGAGCGATGCCGGCCGCCGGCCGCGAGGAATTGCCGCCCCCCAACAGCTGCCAGGCCGTGACCAGCAGCAACAGGCTGGCAGCGCCGGCTCCCAGGTACGGCAGCCGCGGCGACGGCCAGCGGGCCAGCCACGCCTGGGCAAGATCGCCGAACCCGCCGCTCAGCCGCGACCCGGCGGGCTCGGCAACCAAGGTTGGCGTACCCAATGCCGTCCGAACGCGGCGCAGGGTCAACGTCCGCCGCCGCGACAAACCCGCGCAGGCGGCATCAAGCAATGTCACCAGACGCCCGGGCACCCCGGCGCCCACCAGCAGCATTTCCGCGACCGCGTCCGGCTCGGCGCGGCGCCCGCGCGCCTTCAGCAGGTGGCGCAGAAACTCCGCCGCCTCGGTGGCGGAAAACGGCTGCATGGCCAGCCGGGCACTGACGCCACGCCGCAAGCCGCTCAGCCTCTCGTCGCCCAGCCGCCGCCACAGCGCGTCGCGGCCCACCAGGACCAGTTGCAGGGCCGGCCGGCCATGACAGGCCAGGCTGTGCATCAGCCAAAGATATTGCAGCAGCGGCAGCGGGATCGCTTCCGCGTCATCGACGACGACGGCCAGCGATGCCACGCCCGGCGCCGGTTCCGGCAACGCCAGCAGCGCGCCCGCCAGATCCGCCGGGCTGGCGGCTTTCGGGTCCGGGACCGCCAGCGCGTTCGCGAGGCATTCCTGCAACCCGAGCGGCGTCGGGAATGGCGCTTCCAGTCGCAGCACGCGCGGTTCCGCTGGGCCGAGCCGCGACAGGGTCGCGTCGAGCACCACGGTCTTGCCGAGGCCGCTCGCCCCGGTCATCACCACCACCGGTTCGCCCGCGCGCAAGCAGTCCAGCAGCAACGCCGCCGCCTCGACCTCCCTCGTGGCACGGAAGGTCGTCGCGGCGTCGCTGCGCCATTTCTGCATGAACCCTAGGTCCATGACATCCTCTCGCGGCCAGGATGGCGGCTGGATGCGGAATCCGACGATCACAAAATGGCGAGCAGCGCATTCGATTGCAACGAATCTGCGAGCCAGCCGTCGGCCCACGGCCGCAGCCAACCGCGGTGCGGTCAGGGTTGCGCTGCGCGGCCCGCGATGCGGCAATGCGGTCGAGAAGACTCGAACTTCCACGAGGTTTCCCCCACAAGCACCTCAAGCTTGCGCGTCTACCATTCCGCCACGACCGCACCGGGCAGAGGCCGCCGTATAGCCGATGAGTTTTGCCGCAGCAATTGCCCCGCCCGTTTCCGTGACGGAAGCGCCCGAATGGCGCACCGAGCCGGGCCTCCTGCCCTACCCCGGGGCGCTGGCAGCAATGCAGGCGCGCGCCGCCGCCATCCGCGCGGGCACCGCCCGCGAGCAGGTCTGGCTGGTCGAGCACCCGCCGCTCTACACCGCCGGCACCTCGGCCGGGCGCGCGGATCTGCGCGCACCCGACCGCTTCCCGACGTTCGAGGCCGGGCGCGGCGGCCAGTGGACCTACCACGGGCCGGGGCAGCGCACCGCCTATGTCATGCTCGACCTCGCCCGGCCGCATGGCATGGTGCCGGCGCGCGACGTGCGCGGCTTCGTGCATGGGCTGGAGGAGTGGCTGATCCGTACGCTGGCCGGCTTCGGGGTGCGCGGCGAGCGGCGCGCCGGCCGTGTTGGCATCTGGGTGGCCGACCCGGCGACCGGCGGCGAGGCGAAGATCGCGGCGATCGGCGTGCGCGTCTCACGCTGGGTCAGCTTTCATGGCGTGGCGCTGAACGTGGCGCCCGACCTGTCGCACTATGACGGCATCGTGCCGTGCGGCATCAGCCAGCATGGCGTGACCAGCCTGCGAACGCTGGGGATCGACGGCCAGCTTGCCTGATGTCGATGCGGCGCTGCGCGACGCCTGGGGGCCGGTGTTCGGACAGGGAGAGGAATCGTGACCGCCGCCGATTTCAACGACGCGCTGCCGAAAAGCCTGGCCAACCATCAGCCGCTTACTCCGCTCTCGTTCCTGGAGCGCGCGGCCGAGACCTTCCCCGACCGCGCGGCGGTGGTCCACGGCGGCGGGCGCGTCACCTACCGCGAGCTTTTGGCACGTTCGCGGCGTCTGGCGTCGGCGCTCGCGCGGCGCGGCATCGGGCGCGGCGACGTGGTCTCCGTCATGCTGGCGAACACGCCGCCGATGATCGAGTGCCACTATGGCGTGCCGATGACCGGGGCGGTGCTGAACACGCTGAACACGCGGCTGGACGCGCCCAGTCTCGCCGCCATGCTGGACCACGCCGGAACCAGGCTGCTCATCACCGACCGCGAGTTCGCGCCGACAGTCGCGGCCGCGCTGGAACAAGCCTCGGTGACGCCGCTCGTGGTGGATTTCGACGATGCACAATTCCCGCAATCCGGCTCGTTTCTGGGCGAGCTGGAATACGAGACGTTCCTGCGCACGGGCTCCGCCGATTTCGCGCGGTCCGAGCCGCGCGACGAGTGGGACGCGATCTGCCTGAACTATACCTCGGGCACCACGGGCGGACCGAAGGGTGTCGTGTACCATCACCGCGGCGCCTACCTTCTGGCGCTCGGCAATGTCGTGACCTGCGGCATGGGACCGCACGCGGTCTATCTCTGGACCTTGCCGATGTTCCATTGCAACGGCTGGTGCTTTCCCTGGTCGGTCGCGGTGGTCGCGGGCACGCAGGTCTGCCTGCGGGCGGTGCGCGCCGGCCCGATGTGGCAGGCCATCGCCGAGCATGGCGTGACCCATCTCTGCGGCGCGCCGATCGTCATGTCCGCGCTGCTGGGTGCCACCGAGGCCGAGCGCCGCCCGATCACCCACCCGATCCGCTTCATGACCGCCGCGGCCCCGCCGCCCGAGCCGGTGCTGGCGGCGATGCAGCAGGCCGGGTTCTCGGTCACGCATCTGTACGGCCTGACGGAAACCTACGGCCCGGCCGTGGTCAATGAATGGCACGCCGAATGGGACACGCTGCCCAGCGCCGAATGGGCAGCACGCCAGGCGCGGCAGGGCGTGCGCTACGTGCCGCTGGAGGCGCTGGAAGTGCTCGATCCGCAAACCATGCGCCCCGTGCCGCCGGACGGCGAGACCATCGGCGAGGTCATGTTCCGCGGCAACGTCGTGATGAAGGGCTATCTGCGCAATCCGGCTGCGACCGAGGCAGCCTTTGCCGGCGGCTGGTTCCATTCCGGCGATCTGGGCGTGCGCCATCCGGACGGCTACATCCAGCTCAAGGACCGCTCGAAGGACATCATCATCAGCGGCGGCGAGAACATCTCGTCGATCGAGGTGGAGACGGCGCTGCACCAGCACCCCGCCGTCGCCAGCGCCGCCGTGGTCGCCATGCCGCACCCGAAATGGGGCGAGACGCCCTGCGGCTTCATCGAACTCCGCCCCGGCATGGCGGCGACCGAGGACGAGCTGATCGGCTGGTGCCGCGAGCAGCTCGCGGGCTACAAGCGGCCGGGGCGGATCGTGTTCATGGCGCTGCCGCGCACCTCCACCGGCAAGGTGCAGAAATTCGCCCTGCGGGAGATCGCGCGGACGCTGTGACACCCGGCGCAGGGGAGAGGTGAGATGGATATCGGCGTGACCCCGGATACGGCACTCGTGCTGCGCGAGGATCGCGGGCCGGTGCGACACCTCACGCTCAACCGGCCGGATCGCGCGAACACGCTGTCGCAGGCGATGCTGGCGGCGCTGCACGCCGAGCTGGAAGCGGCCGCCGCCGAGCCGGCGATCCGTGTGGTCGTGCTCGCCGCCTCGGGGCGCATCTTCTGCGCCGGCCACGATCTGCGCGAGATGCGCGAGCACGACGACGCGGCGTGGCACGCGGCGCTGTTCGCGCAATGCAGCGCGCTGATGCTGCTGATCCAGCGCATCGACAAGCCGGTGATCGCCCGCGTGCAGGGTGCCGCGGTCGCCGCCGGGTGCCAGCTCGTCGCCGCCTGCGATCTGGCCTATGCCGCCGACACGGCGCGGTTCGGCGTCTCCGGCATCAATCTCGGCCTGTTCTGCTCGACGCCTTCCGTGGCACTGTCGCGTGCCGTCGCGCGCAAGCCGGCGCTGGAAATGCTGCTGACCGGCGAACTGATCGACGCGGCGCACGCGGCGCGAATCGGGCTCGTCAACCACGCGGTACCGCCCGAGCGGCTCGATGCGGTGGTGGACGAAACGGCGCTGCTGATCGCAGGCAAGCTGGCGCCCGTGGTCGGACTGGGCAAGACTCTGTTCTATCGCCAGCTCGAACTGGACACCGGGGCCGCCTATGCGCTCGCGAGTGCGACAATGGTCGAGAATCTGCGTCTCGATGCCACGCGCGCCTGCATCGACGGATTCCTCGCGGGGCGGAAGCGGGCATGATCACGCCCGCCTATGTTCGCACGATGGCCGCCTACAACGCCGAGCTGAACCGGCGTGTCTATGGCGCGGCGGCGACACTGTCAGAAACGCAGCGGCGCGAGGATTGCGGCGCCTTCTGGCGCTCGATCCACGGCACGCTGAGCCATCTGCTCTGGGCCGACCAGATGTGGATGTCCCGTTTCGACGCGTGGGAGAAGCCGGATTCGAAGTTGGCCCAGAGCGGGGAGTTCTTCGACGGCCCGTTCGAGGACATGGCGCTGGCGCGTGCCGCCCTGGACGGACGGCTGGCCGCCTGGGCGGAGCGTGTCGATGATGAGTGGCTATCCGGCACGTTGAGCTGGTTCAGCGGCGCCACCGGCCAGGAGGTAACGCGACCGCGCGCGCTGCTGGTGACTCACCTGTTCAACCACCAGACGCATCATCGCGGCCAGGCGCACGCGCTGCTGACGCGGTTCCGTGCGGAAACAGGGGCTACGGATCTGCCGTTCGTGCTGGAGTAGTCCTCCCTTGTAATTTTCGCTGGTGCTCATCAACGCCCGGGCTCTTCTCTTTCCAGCTCGATGGTGCGCGGTGGCCCGGTCTCCCTGCGCCCACCGCGTTCTATGGCGCCGGCAGCACGGTGATGCGGTTGGCTCCCTGTCGCGCGAACACCGTCGGCCTGTACATGTCGGAGAGTTCGGCGCCGGGCATCTCGTAATCACCCGGCGTCACCGCCCGCAGCCGCACCGCGACGCGGAAGGCCGGCTTGTCGGCGCTGAGATCAAGCACCGCCGCGAACCGGTCATCCGCGGCCGGCTCGGCCTCCGCCTCGCTCAATTCGCCCAGCCAGGGCATCCCCTCCGGCGTGCCGGAGGCGATCCGTCCCGCGATCTCCCATCCCGCCGGCAGGCCCTGCAACAGCATGGCACGATGATCCTGCCCGTCCTCGGCGCGCCCCTCCATCAGCAGCACGAACTCGGTGTTCTGCGTCATGCGGTCGAGATCGAGCGTGCCGCCGTCGAGCGTGAAGAACTGCCGCGCCACCCGCATCCCGGCCCGATACGCGGCAGGTGCCACGAGCGGCACTCCGCTCACCGAAACGCTCTGCCATACCGGCTGATCGCCGAGGTTGCGTACTGTCGCGGGGCCGCGCAGCGCCACCGTCACCACGCCGCCGCGCACCGGCGACTGGCGCCCGTCCACGGCGATGCGCGGGGGTGGCTGATCGCGCCCGAGCACTTCCGCCGCCGTCGCGGTCCAGGCCAGCTCCTGCGTGGACAGGCTGCGCGGATCGAGGTCGGCACCGGGCAGGGCGTCGACCAGCCTCGCCAACCGCTCACGCAGCAGCCCGCTCTCGCGCAGCAGCACCACGGTCGCCGCTTGGTCGCGGAGCGCCGTTCCATAGTCGCCGCTCCACCAACGCCGCTGCGGAGCATCGAGCGCCGCGGCAAACGCCGCCTCGGCGCGCGGCGTATCGTGCGCCAGAGCCAGCGCGGCACCGATCTGCGCCTTCGCCAAGGGTGTCGGCAGCCGGTCGATATGTTCGGCCAGCACCCGCGCGGCACCCGGCTGACCCTGGCCGGCCAGCGCCAGCACATAGAGCCGGTACGCCTGAGCGCTCAAAAACTCCGGCTTGTCGTCGTCGCTGGTCGCCGCGTCGGCCAGATATTTCAGCCCATTGGCCAATGCCGCCTCCGGCACCGTGGCCCCGGCCGCGCGGGCGCGCAACAGAAACTCCGTCGCGTAGGAAGACAGCCAAGGCTCGGCATCGCCCGAAGCCGACCACAGCGCGAAACCGCCGTCGTAACGCTGGCGATCCAGGACCGAGGCCACCGCGGCCGCGAGTGAAGCGGCCGATCCATCCGGGCGCAAGGTGAGCGGCAGGCCACGGCTCGTGGTCTGCTCCAGGCAGGACAGCGGATAGTCGGTCAGTGCCTGCAGCAGCGCATCGGTGTCGTAGCGCACCGGCGCCCCGAAGCTGGCGCTGGCCGAGACGGTCCCGGGCACGAAACCGGCCAGCGGCAGCGGCGGCACGAGCGGCCTGTCCACACCGGGCGGCAGATCGCCGCCGGCCACGGCCCCCGAGGCCGCGCGCGCCGGCCGCACCAGGATCGCTGCCTCGTGCTGGACATGGAAGCCGGCGGGACCGCTGACATCCAGGTGCAGCACGCCGCGACCGGCGGCTCGTGGCGCGCAGGTCGGTGGTGGCCAGCATTTGTGCGCCCACGGCCAGATGCCGGGTCAGCACGGCCGGGCCGGACAGCACCAGCGGCCCCTCGGTCGAGAGTCGCACCACCACATCGCCCTCCGGCAGATCGAGGCTATGCAGCAGCACCGCCAGCCGCGTGGTATCGCCGGGTGCCAGGAAACGCGGCAGCAGCGGCTCGGCCACCAGCGCGTCGCGCACGGTCACATCATGGCTGGCCGCACCGATCCGGTCACCCTCCCAGCCCACCGCCATCAGCCGCACCTGGCCGCTGAAATCCGGCATGTCGAGCGGGACATTCGCCACCCCATCCGATCCGGCCTGCACAGGCCCCGCGAACAGTGTCACCGTGTGCTGCGGCACTTCCGGCAGCACCACGCTGCCCTCGTCGCCGCCCTGGCGCAGCAGCGTGGGCGTGCCTAGCGCGGGCTGGATCAACCGTCCCCAATCGTCGCGGATATCCAGCCCCAGCCCGAGCCGGCCGAGATAATGCGCCACGGGATCGGGCGAGATGAAGCCAGTCAGCCGCAGGATGCCCTCATCCACCGCCGCCAATGTCACCCAGGCGCCCGGCGCCGCATGCACCGGCACGACATCATGCGCGCGCGGCGGCAGCCGGTCCGGCACCACCACCGACATGGAGAGCGTCCGGGCGGACGGATCGACGCCGACCCAGACCAGGCCGATCGCGCGGCCCGGCCGCGTGCCATCGCCCGGCGGCCGGGCGGAACACGTGTACCGTGACATAGGCGCCGGGGCCCCAGGATGCCTCGACCGGCACATCGATGTCGGCGCCCGTGGCCGGCACGTCGAGAGTGCGCAACGCCAGCACCCGGTCGCTCAGCACCAGCAAGGTCGCCTGGCCGGCAAACGGGGACGCGATGTGGATGCGCACACTCTGGCCCACCTTCACGCTGCGCGTGGCGGCGCTGACATCGACCCGGTCCGGCACGTCGGGGCTGCTCTGGTCGGCCCAGCCGGAGCGGAAGCGCACCGAGGCCGCGGCCAGACCGTCGGCCTGTGTCACCTCCAGCCGGTAGCGGCCGAAATCGAGCCGCCTGGCGAAATGCAGCCCGGCGCCGCCGGCGGGAATGGTGACGTCCTGCGTCTGCAATGGCTCGTCGCGATACACGGTCTCGTAGCGCGCGAAGCGGCCCTGCATGACGATCCGCCAGTCCGGCCGCTCGCGCACCAGCCGCAGCCTGGCCGTCAGCGCCTGCCGCCTGCCGTCCGGGTCCACGGCGGCGATGTCGAACGCGGCCTCGGTCCCGGCATCCACCGCGCCATCGCTGAAATCCGGCTTGATGCCGATCACCGGCCCGGACGGACGCAGCGGGATCGATGCCACCGCGCGCGAGGCGTGGCCGGACGGGTCGTCCACATCGACCGTCACATCCGCTTTCAGCGGATGGGTGGTGTCCGGCGCGTGCGCGATCGTCAGCGCTGTAAGCGGTGTGGCCCTGCGCATCGGTCGGCGGCAGATCGGCCTGCTGCTTGACCGGCGCATAGGCCTCGTCCTCCAGCCCGATGCGATAGCCGGCTAGCACTGGGAACGGCGCCGGATCTTGTGTCAGCGCCACCCGCGCATGGCCGGACAGGCCGGCGGCTGGTGCTCCATACAGGAAGCGCGCGATCACCGGCAGATCGGATTGCTGCCCCGCCACCAGGGCCGGCGGCAGCGTGCCGAACGAGACCGCCATCCGGTCCGGCACGAAGGCGTCCACGCGAAAGCTGGTGCGCCCGATCGCGGGTCCGTTCGGATCGGCCTGCGCCTCGATGGTCCAAGTGCCGCGCGCCGCTCCCGCCGAGAGCGTGACCGGCCAGTGGATCGCACCGCCCTGCCCGCGCGGCGGGTTGGCGCGCAGGAAGACCTGCCCGTTTGGACGCAGCACCGTCAGGCGCACCGGCAGATCGACCGGCTGGCCGGCATCGTCGCGGGTCAGCGCCATCACCTGCACCGTCTCGCCCGGCCGGTAGATGCCGCGATCGGGATACAGGAACGTATCGAGCGGCCCCGGATGCGGCGGCCCGGCCACCCCGCGATCCGATAGATCGAACGCCGCCGCGTTCAGGTCGAGCACGCACAGGTCGCCGTCCGGCCCGAACGCGTCCAGCACGGCCGGCGCCAGCGGCCCGTCGCCATGCAGCAGCGAGGCGGCGAAGCGCGCGACGCCGGCCGCATCGGTGATGGCCTCGGCCAGCAGATCGTTGTTGCGGGCGAGCAGCCGCAGCTTCACGCCCGAACGCACGCGGGCGTCGGAATAGCCGCGCACCTGCACCGTGAGCCCGTCGGCGCCCCGCCAGACGGTCGGCGCCAGATCGGTGCGCACGATCATCTGCACGGATGCGGCCTGCTCGCTGTCGCGCGTGCCGTCGCCGGGTGTGGCGAGCAGCGCATACAGTCCAGGCCCGGCGGTCAGCAGTGGCGGCGGCAGCGGCAGCGCCGTACGGGCGGGCTGGTTGGGCTGCCAGTTCGGGATGTCCGCCTTGCCCTGCCATACGGTCCGGCCAGTATCCGAGCCGATGCCGCGCGCGGTGTACTGGTCCACAGGCGAGCCTAGCGTGTTGTCCCGCACGAATGGGGTCGCCCCGCGTTCCGACAAACGTTGCAGCGTGAGCGAGACTGCGGACAGGTTGACGGTGGTGAGCGTCACGCTCGGCGACTGGCCGCGCGGGAGCACGAACAGGCGCGTGTCGAACAGCACGCGCGGCACCCGGTTCGGCATCGCGAGCTTCAGTGTCACGTCATGCATGAGCGAGAGCGCCGCCGCCTGATCCTGCTTCTGCGCCGGCAATCCGGCGCGCAGCGTGGCCTGCGTCGTAGCCCCCGAAGGCAGGCCGGAGATGCAGAGCTGATCGCCCTCTCGCGTCACCGCTGCCCCCGGCACCGCCGGGTCGAACTTCACCCAGTCCTGCGGTACGAAATCCGCGCGCCGCGTGGGCGGCACGGTGAAACTGATGCAGGCGCGCGGCGGATCGGCCTCGCCCTCGATATTGACCGAGCGCACCGCCATGCCGGCGGCGCGCTGGGCGTCGGCCAGCAGGCGCTTGTATTCGGCATTGTCGGGTGCGCGTGCGACCACCTGTTCCAGCGCCTGCACCGCCTGGGCATCGCGGTTCTGCGCCCGCAGCGCCTCGGCCAGCAGCAACAGAGCAGGGATTTCGCCCTGCGCGTCGCTGGCCGCGCCGAACGCCTCCCAGGCGGCCAGCATGGCGCGGTGCGCGTCCGGTGGCGTGCGCCGCAATTCCGCAGTCGCGAGATCCCGCCATTGCCGCGCGGTCGTCTCGCCCATGCCGAGGCGCTGCTCAAGCGCGGTGGCGGCTTCGGCGTAGTCGTTGCGCGCCAGCGCCGCCGCGGCGCGACGCTCGGCCAACGCTCGGACGGGAGCGGGCGCATCCGCCGGAAAGCGCTGGTGCAGCGCGTCGGCGTAGCGTTGCGCATCGGCGTCCAGGCCGGGAAGTTGAAAATCCTGCGCCCGCGCCGATCCCGCCATTATCGTTGCGAATAGGCACACAATAGTCAGAACGCGCCGCACGAATCGCCTCCCGAAACCATCCGCGCGTCTGGCTTAGCAGCAGCTTGGTTGCAGGGCTATAAAGGCCGGCGGCAACAGGCAGCAGCGGAGGCGGCTATGTCCGTCCGTCAGGTCGTGGGCCTCGCGCTCGCGGCGCTTCTCGTCACCTGGGCAGGGACGGCGCGGGCCGACAAGATCGACGGCAATTGGTGCCGCGATGGCGGGATGCGGTTCTCGATCGACGGGCCCGTGATCGTCACACCGGGCGGCAGCCGCATCAATGGCAGCTATCACCGTCACTATTTCAGCTACGTGGTGCCTCCGGGCGAGCCGGGTGCGGGCAGCACGGTCAACATGGCTCTGCTGGACCCCGACACGGTGGAGCTCATGCCGGCCGGTTCGGCCCCGTCACAGACCTGGCTGCGGTGCAATCCGGACATCAGCCTGCTGGGATCGCCAGAGGGCAGGCTGATGTGGCCGTCATAGAACCTCGACACCAACCTCTTCTGCCGCGCCGCGCAACGCGTGATCGAGCGAGGCCAGCGGGAGATCGCGCCGCACCGACAACTCGAGATAAGCCGCGTTGTAGAGAGTTAATCTGTGCCGCTCGGCAAGATGCAGCGTCGACGCCCAGGCCCTGGCGTCAGTTTCCGAGTCGATTTCGATTGATAACCATCTCAGATCGGCGAGGCTCAGTTCCCGAAAGGCGGCGGTGATCCGCCCTCGCCTGACAGCCATCTCCAGGCCGTTAGCTACCTCAAGCCGCCACAGCGACGGAACCACCGCTCCTGCGGCACTAGCCCGGTCGAACAATCGGTCGGTGGCGGGAGTGCTTTCATCCGTGAACATCCACGACAACGCCATCGAGCAGTCAATGACAAAGCTCAACGCCGGCCTTCCTCGATCAGGTCCTTGATTTTGAGACCGCCCAATGACACCCGCCGGGCCCTGATGCGCTCAACTGCCTCCCGCGCCTTCTGTCGATCATGACCCGGAACAGCCGGGACGAGCCGCGCCACGGGCTTGCCACGGCGGGTGATGACCACCTCCTCGCCTTGCTCGACCTTGCTCAACAACTCGCCGAGCCGGTTCTTCGCGTCGAACGTGCCAACCTCTAGCATGGCTATCTCCGTTCTATCTAGCTTTCTGTCTAGCTGAATGTCTGTCCAGAAGCAAAGTCCGTCTGGCCTTCCGCCGCGCGCCGCCCCATCTTGCGGCCCATGTCCCAGGTTCTGACCCGCGCCCACGCCCCGGTGCTGTTCATCCCGCAGAAGCAGCCGGCCAAGCCGCTCTCGCGGCCGTTCCGCGTCGCCTCCGACTACGAGCCGGCCGGCGACCAGCCGGGCGCCATCCGCGAACTGGTCGCAGGCGTCCAGGTGGGCGAGCGCGACCAGGTGCTGCTGGGCGTCACCGGATCGGGCAAGACCTTCACCATGGCCAAGGTGATCGAGGCGGTGCAGCGCCCGACCCTGATCCTGGCACCGAACAAGACGCTGGCCGCTCAGCTCTACGGCGAGATGAAGTCGTTCTTCCCGGACAACGCGGTGGAATACTTCGTCAGCTACTACGACTACTACCAGCCGGAGGCCTACGTCCCGCGCACCGACACCTATATCGAAAAAGACAGCCAGATCAACGAGCAGATCGACCGGATGCGCCACGCCGCCACGCAATCGCTGCTGGAGCGCGGCGACACGGTGATCGTGGCCTCGGTCTCCTGCATCTACGGCATCGGCTCGGTCGAGACCTATGCGAAGATGGTTGTCAAGCTGGAGCTGGGCGGCCGCATCGACCGCGACGCGCTGGCCCGCGCCCTGGTGGAATTGCAGTATCGCCGCAACGATGCCGCCTTCCAGCGCGGCACCTTCCGGCTGCGCGGCGAGATCGTGGACATCTATCCCAGCCACTACGAGGACCGCGCCTGGCGCGTCAGCCTGTTCAGCGACGAAATCGACGCCATCAGCGAATTCGACCCGCTCACCGGCGAAGTCACCGCGAAGCTCGATAGCGTCACGGTGTACGCCAATAGCCACTACGTCACGCCGCGCCCCACGCTGGCGCAGGCCGTCGCCGACATCAAGATCGAATTGAAAGCAGCGGCTCGACCAGTTCGTGGCCGAAGGCAAGCTGCTGGAAGCCGAGCGATTGCAGCAGCGCACGACTTTCGACATCGAGATGATCGAGACCACCGGGAGCTGCAAGTCGATCGAGAACTATTCGCGCTATCTCTCCGGTCGCAATCGCGGGCGAGCCGCCACCCACGCTGTTCGAATACCTGCCCGAGAACGCCATGCTGATCGTGGACGAAAGCCACGTCACCGTGCCGCAGGTGGGCGGCATGGAACGCGGCGACCACGCGCGCAAGTCGATCCTGTCGGAGTTCGGCTTCCGCCTGCCCTCCTGCATGGACAACCGGCCGCTGAAATTCGCCGAATGGGAGCACTACCGGCCGCAAACCCTGTTCGTCTCCGCGACCCCCGGCCCATGGGAGATGGAGCGCACCGGCGGCGTGTTCGCCGAGCAGGTGATCCGCCCGACCGGCCTGATCGACCCTGTGACGGATGTGCGCCCGGTCGAGCATCAGGTGGACGACGTGCTGGCCGAGATCCGCGCCACGGCCGCAAAGGGGGGGCGCACGCTGGTCACGGTTCTCACCAAGCGCATGGCCGAGGATCTGACCGAGTACCTGACCGAGCACGGCGTCAAGGTGCGCTATCTCCACTCCGACGTGGACACGCTGGAGCGCATCGAGATCATCCGCGATCTGCGACTGGGCGTGTTCGACGTGCTGGTGGGCATCAACCTGCTGCGCGAGGGGCTGGACATCCCGGAATGCATGCTGGTGGCGATCCTGGATGCCGACAAGGAAGGCTTCCTGCGCAGCCAGACCAGCCTGGTGCAGACCATCGGCCGCGCCGCGCGCAACATCGACGGTCGCGTGATCCTGTACGCCGACACGATGACGCGCAGCCTGCGCTTCGCCATCGAGGAGACGGCGCGCAGGCGCGACAAGCAGCGCGCCTGGAACGAGGCGCATGGCATAACCCCCGTCTCGGTGCGAACCCAGATCGGCCGCGTGCTGGAGAGCGTGTTCGAGCAGGATTACGTGACCGTGGCACCCGTCCGCGACAGCTCGGCGGCCGAGTTCGTCGGCAAGGATCTGAAAGCCTCGATCGCCGAGATCGAGAAGCGGATGCGCGCCGCGGCCGCCGATCTGGAGTTCGAAGAAGCGGCGCGATTGCGCGACGAGTTGCGCCGGCTGGAAGCGCTGGAGATGGGGCTGGAACCGCCGCCGGCTGCCTCCGCCACGCTCCGGCCGTCATCGCGCCGCGACCGCACGCCCGAGCCGCTGGGACCGGGCGGCGGCGGCTACGACCCGTCGAAGATGCGGCGCGGCAAGCGGCTCACCCGGCGCGGTCCGTGATCCTCGACATCCCGACAGGCATCCCGCGCGTGGCACTGGTCACGGGCGGCGCGAGACGCATCGGTCAGGCGATCGTCATGGCGCTGGCCGATGCAGGCTTCTCGGTAGCCATCCACCACCGCGACAGCGAGCGGGACGCCGCAGCAACCGAGGCGGCAGTACGCGCGCGCGGCGTGCGAAGCATCACGCTCGCCTGCGATCTCGGGGACGAACGGGCCGTGCAGTCGCTACTGCCCCGCGTCGCGGAGTCGCTGGGGCCGGTCGGCGTGCTGGTGAACAACGCCAGCGCCTTCGAGCGCGACGAGGTCGCCGACGCCACCCGCGTCTCGTGGGACGCGCACATGGAGCCGAACCTGCGCGCGCCGTTCGTGCTGATGCAGCATTTCGCGGCAGGGCTGCCACGCGACGCGGAAGGCGTCGTGGTCAACATGCTCGATCAGCGCGTGTGGTCCCTGACACCGCATTTCGTCTCCTACACGGTCAGCAAGGCCGGGCTGTGGGCGCTGACGCAGAGCATGGCGCTGGCGCTGGCCCCGCGCATCCGGGTCTGCGCCATAGGCCCCGGCCCCACCCTGCCGAGCCCGCGCCAGACCTCGGCGCAGTTCGCACGGCAGGCGGCGTCGGTGCCGCTCGGCCACGGCACGAGCGCCACCGAAATCGCCCGCGCCGTGCTGGCGGTCCTGGCGCTGCCGTCATTCACCGGGCAGATGCTGGCGCTGGACGGCGGCCAGCACCTGCAATGGCACCCGCGCGCCGGTGCGGCGCTCGAGGAATAGCGCATCGTGACCGCGGAAGTAGCGTGCCGTGACCACCGACGGCCGCGACTTGTCCACTCGCGCCACGGTTCGCGTTGAGTTACAGTAGGATGGCGGACACGGTTCAGTGATCGCGGCGATCGCGCCGGTGTTCACCAGCAATTTCAGTCTCTTAGCAGGATCGCCCAAAAAGCGGGCACGCCGGTGAAACATTTGATTCAGAGAGGTTTCCGGGCCATGCCGCGGGATGTTCCCACAGGTTTATCCACAGCCCTGGGCGGCCTGTTTTCCCTGCACATGCGCTGCCCGGAACAAGGTCATACCGCATGAGCGAAATGGGCGAGCCTGCCCCCGACACTGAAGGGCGTCGGCGTGATCGAGCAGGCATTGGCGACCATGCCGTTGCTGCCGGGAGTCTACCGCATGCTCGACGCTCATGGCGAGGCCCTGTACGTCGGCAAGGCGAGCAGCCTGAGGAAGCGCGTCGCGGCCTATACGCAGCCGGCCCGCCTGCCGGAGCGGCTGCGCCGGATGGTCTCGGAGACGGTCTCGATGGAGATCGTCACCACCCATACCGAGGCCGAGGCGCTGCTGCTCGAGGCCAATCTCATCAAGCGCCTCAAGCCGCGCTTCAACATCGTCCTGCGCGACGACAAATCGTACCCCTGGCTGATGCTGACGGAGGACCATCCCTTCCCGCAGATCGCCAAGCATCGCGGCGCGCGCGCGCGCCGGGGCAGCTATTACGGCCCGTTCGCCTCGGCCTGGGCGGTCAACCAGACCGTGACCGCCATGCAGCGCGTATTCCTGCTACGCTCCTGCGCCGACACCGTGTTCGCCAACCGCAAGCGCCCCTGCCTGCTGCACCAGATCCGCCGCTGTTCCGCACCGTGCGTCGGCCGCATCAGCGAGTCCGAGTATGCGGGCCTGGTGGCGCAGGCGCGCGCCTTCCTGGGCGGACGGGCGGCCACGCGTGCAGCGCGAGTTGGCCACCGAAATGGAGCAGGCCGCCGAGGCGCTGGAGTTCGAGCGCGCCGCGGCCCTGCGCGACCGCATTCGCGGCCTGACCCATGTGCAGGGCAGCGGCATCGTCAATCCCGAAAGCATCGGCGATGCCGACGTGATCGCGGCGTGGCAGGCCGCCGGACAAACCTGCGTGCAGGTGTTCTTCATCCGTGGCGGCCGCAACAACGGCAATCGCGCGTTCTTCCCGGCGCACGCGAAAACCGACGAGCCGGGGGTGGTACTGGCAGCATTCGTGGCGCAGTTCTACGACGACAAGCCGCCGCCCCCGCTGGTGCTGCTCAGTCACGACATCGCCGAACCGGACCTGGTGGCCGAGGCGCTGGGCCTGCGCGCCGCCTCGTTCGGCCCACCACCGTCGAAAACCGGAAAGCGCGTCGACATCGCCGTGCCGCGGCGCGGCGAGAAGCACGCGGTGGTGCAGCACGCGGTCACCAACGCGCGCGAGGCGCTGGAGCGGCGGTTGGCCGAGAGTGCGGGACAGGCAAAGCTGCTGGAGGCGACCGCCGACCTGTTTGCCCTGGAACGTCCGCCCGAGCGCATCGAAGTCTATGACAACAGCCACATCATGGGCACCAATGCGTATGGCGTGATGATCGTGGCCGGGCCGGAGGGCTTCACGAAACAGGCGTACCGCAAATTCGCCATTCGCGGGCCGATCACGCCCGGCGACGATTTCGCCATGATGCGCGAGGTGTTCGAGCGCCGCTTCGGCCGTGCGCTGCGCGAGAATCCCGATCCGTCGTCGACGCCGCCGGACTGGCCCGATCTGGTGCTGATCGACGGCGGTGCCGGCCAGTTCTCCGCCGCCCGCACGGTGCTGAACGACCTCGGGATCAACGACCTGCCGCTGGTGGCGATCGCCAAGGGACCGGACCGCGACGCCGGGCGCGAATGGTTCCACATGGAGGGGCGCGCATCGTTCCAGTTGCCGCCGCGCGACCCGGTGCTGTATTTCCTGCAACGGCTGCGCGACGAGGCGCATCGCTTCGCCATCACCACGCATCGCGCCGGGCGCAGCAAGGCGCTGGTCACGAGCGAACTGGACGAGGTGCCGGGCATCGGCCCGAGCCGCAAGCGCGCCCTGCTGAACCATTTCGGCTCGGCGCGCGGGGTGAAGCAGGCGGGTCTGGCCGATCTGGAGGCGGCGCCGGGCATCAGCCGCGACCTGGCGCGCAAGGTGTACGCCTATTTCCACGCCGGGACGAGAGCGACCGAGAGCCCATGAACGGGCGCGGGCACGCCGACCCTCACATATCCGTTATCGCGATCAATTCATGTGCGGTCGAGCGGCATCGACGGGTGTAGAACGGCCGCAACGGAGTCCGAACGTATCGTCGGCTTCCCGGTCCCAGGGACCACCCCTTCCGCAATCCTTCCGTGCCAGGAAGCAGCTCCACGCAACGAAATCAGAAGGGAGAAATGCCATGCGTCCACTGAATCTTCTCGCAACGGCGGCAGCGTTCCTCGCCGGTCCGATCATCGTTCCCGCGGTCGCCCGGGCTGCCGATACGTTCACCACGATCGACAACCCGGCCGATCCAACGTTCAACCAGCTACTCGGCATCAACAACGCGGGCGTCATCGCCGGCTATTTCGGCAGCACCGCCGTCGGGCATCCCAACAAGGGCTATACCGTCGCCCCGCCCTACACCATTTTCAAGCCTGACAACCTGCCCGGCTCGGTGCAGACTCAGGCGACCGGCATCAATT
The DNA here is from genome assembly GCA_963838805.1 of uncultured Pseudomonadota bacterium. Taxonomy (GTDB): domain Bacteria; phylum Pseudomonadota; class Alphaproteobacteria; order Acetobacterales; family Acetobacteraceae; genus CAVRQM01. The sequence continues at coordinate 295,750 of CAWISK010000006.1, read as the reverse complement.
CGGTCGGCGCCACCTCCGGTTTCTGGTCCAACACCAATCTCGGCACCGGAGACGCGAATTTCGGCTTCATCCGCTGGCCGTACCAGGGTCACACCATCTATCTCAGCGTGAATGATCCGAAGGTGAGCAGCACGCCGCTCGTCAACCAGGTGCTGGGCATCAACAATGTGTGGAACGTGGTCGGATTCTACAATGATGCCGCCGGCGCCTCGCACGGTTTCGAGTATTCCGTGACGACAGGAAAATTCACCCCCGTCACGATCACCGGCGCCACTTCCGACGCCGCCACCGGGATCAACAACCACAACCTGATCTCGGGGTTCTTCGTGAACAAGGGCGGAGCGACTCTGGGCTTCGTCAAGCCGCTGACGGGCGGCAACGGCGTCCACTTCTCCGTTCCCGGCTCCACGAACACGCAGCTTCTGGGCGTGAACGACAAGGGTGTGGCGGTCGGCTTCTACATCGGCAGCGACACGTTCCCGCACGGCCTGGTCTACACGCCGGCCACCGGCGTCTGGCATACGGTGAATGATCCAAACGGCGCACAAGGGACAGTCATCAACGGGCTGAACGACAAGCACCAATTGGTCGGCTTCTACATGGACGCCGCCGGCAACACGCACGGCATGCTGGTTACAGTGACGCCGTGAATCCGGTGCCGCCGGGGCGGGCAGCCCCGGCGGGCCATCTCACTCGAACAACGCCCGCAGGTGCCGGTTGAGGAACAGCCCTGCGGGATCGAGCCGCCGCCGTACCGCGCGGAACCGATCGTATTCGGGAAACAGCCCGGCCAGACGCTCGGGGGTCATGCAATGCAGCTTGCCCCAGTGCGGCCGGCCATCAAACTCGCGGAACAGATCGTCGCAGGCGCGCAGATACGGCCAGTACTCGGTGCCGGGCTTGCCGGAGATCGAGATCACGATGTTGGCGCGCCGGAAATTGGGACTCATCCAGGCCTCGTCGGCGCCGACGAAGCGTACCTCCATCGGGTAGATGCTGTCCGGCAGGTGCCTCAGCATCAATGCGCGCTGTGCCGCGAACACCTCCCGCCCCTTTTCGATGGGCATGAAGTATTCCATCTCGTGGAAATTGGGCAGGTAGATTTGCGGATAGATCCGATAGCTGCGGTCGATCCGCTCATTCGGGGCCAGAACACCGGCCGGTGCCGCCGCATCCACCTCGCGGTACAGCTTGACGAAGCACATGTCGCGCCTCGCCTCGGGCAACGCATACAGCGCCGCCGACTCGTCGGCCGGCATCCAGAAGAACGAGAAATGGCGGTACTCGGCGAGCAGCTCGTCATAGCGTTCGAGCACCTCGTCGATATGCATGATCTCGATCCGCTCGCGCAGCGCGTAGGCCGGCGCCACCTGCAACGTGACGCGCGTCATGATGCCGAGCATGCCGATCGCCGTCTGCAGCGCAGGCAGCAGGTCGGGATGCGTCTCGGCGCTCACATCCAGCACCTCGCCGGTGCCGGTCACAAGTCGCGCGCCGCGCAGGACGTTGCGGAAAAATTCGCGAGCGTCGGCCCCGAGCCGTGGGTCGCGGTGGCGATGGCACCGGCAATGGCCTGGGTGTCGATGTCCCCCTGATTGGCCAGTGCCAGGCCGTGGCGCCAGAGCGGATCGCCGAACGCGCCGATCTGCGTCTGCGACCAGGCCGTGACCTGACACTTCGCCGGATCGGCGTCGATCACGCCGCTCAGCCGGTCGAGATTGAGCAGCACGCCGTCCGTCTCGACGATCGGCGTGAACGAATGCCCGGTCCCGGGCACGCGCACGCCTCGGCCCCGCGCGAGTTCGCGCTGCATCAGCGCGATCGCCGAGGCCTCGTCCGGTGCCTCGGCAATCTCGGCCGGCTCAAAGGACTGGTTGCCGACCCAGTTGGTCCAGGCCCTGGCTGCGGTCACCAGGTATGGGCCACGTGAACCTGGTTCGTCGCGTAGCTGATCCAGACCTTGTGGGTTTGCAGATAGTCGAACCCCAGCACCATGTCGTAACGCGGTGAGTGCAGGTCGAAGACAGCGGCCTCGACATCCGGGATTGCCTCGCCGCCCACGCTCAATGCCGCGAAGCGATGCAGATCGGTGGGCACGATGGCCGGCCCGAACCCGATCGTCTTGGTTTCCGGATCGCCGGCCGAGTCGGCTTGCGCGCCGCCCAGCGCCTGTACGGCATTGGTGCCCACGACCACTGCACCCGCGCCGCTGTCGATCATGGCGGTGAAGGCATGGCCCTCAAGCTGCACGGGAATGGCGACCTGCCACTGCCGCGGCAACGGATGGGTCGCGGGCAGCACCGCGTCTTCCGTGGACCAGCCAGGCAGCTTTCCGGGGCAGGGCCGCCCCTGATAGAGCCGAACCACCGCATGCGGCAGATCCAGATCCACCTCGTAGTGATGCAGAAAATCGTCGCCCAGGCTGCCATCCGCCTCATGCCGGCCGGGCGATGACCCCATCTTGAGCACATAGACTGGGTAGTCGGTGGCACTGATCTGGCCGAACGCGATTCGCCGTGCCAGCACCATGAAACGTGGCTGCGCACCGCCGATGCCCACCACCTGCCCGCCGATCGGCACGACATGCGTGAGACCGAGGCGCCGCGCGCCGTCCGGAGTGAGCGCCGGTACCGGCCGCGCCGGTATCGAGGATCAAGTCGGCGGGCTGGTCGTTCACCCAGACGGTGACGATCGGCGACCGGTCCTGCACCCGTACCGGCAGTTCCGCCCGACAGACGAGCCCGCATCCGGGCGGCGGAGGTCCGGACGCCGCAGCACCGCCGCAAGGCTGCACGCCGGCGACCTGACCCGATGATCCCAGGCCGCCCGAACACGCGGCCAGCAGCCCCGCTGCCACGAACGCGAAGAAAGCAACCGGCAAAAAGCGCGCGACCATGTCCGACTGCGTAGCAGGACCAATCCGAAACGACAACGAGCCTTTTCGCTTGCGCTTCTTCCGCGGCTACGGGTATCGACCAGTTTCCGTAACAATCGCGGCGGCACGGATGTTTTGGAGCAGGGCGGAATGTGCGGCGGTGGTCTTGGCGGCGCATCCTCGGCGTCTCCGCGTGCAGCGCGCCATCCGTGCCTCCCGCTCAGACAGCCGATGCCAAGGCCGCTGCCGCGCCCGATACCGGGTGCAAGGTGCAGGGCCATAACGGCGCCTATCGCGCCGGCGACAACGTGCCGCTGTTCATGAAGGTGCAGAACACCGGACGATGGTGTTTCTCCACCTTCGGCTTCAGCGGCCTCAACGCAGAGGGCAGCCGGATCGTCAGCAAGCCCGCGCATGGCGAACTGCGTCTGCTGACGGGGCGGCTTGGCATCCGGTTCGGCTACAGGCCGGCCCCGGGCTACGCGGGATCGGACAGCTTCCTCATCACGATGCCGGCCGGCGTTCTCGGCCTCGACTACAACATCGCCGTCACGGTTCATGTCATGCCCGGAGCGGCTGCGCCCGCCGCGTAGCCGCCCAACATCCGCGCGAACCGCGCCACCGCGCGCCTCACCGAACGCGGTCGGCGCCAGGCCGGGCGCGCGGTCGAACACCGGCCCCAGGCCCAGCCGTGCTGCGACCAGCCGCTTGCCGTAGCAGACCAGGTGATCGATCGACTGCATCACGAACACGATTGCCGGAAGAATTTCCCGATACAGGCGCTCCGCCTCCATCTCGTCGCCCTCGCGCATCGCCGCCCAGGCGCGCACCTGCACGTCGAAGCAATCGGGCGCCGGCACCAGCCCGGCACAGCCGGCGCGGAAATTGTCGGGCAGTTCCAATCCGCCGCGACCATTGAACACCGCGAGACTGCCGCCGGTCTCGGCCACCACACGCTCGATCAGGGTCGCCGGCCCCTCGCCTTTCAGAACGCGGAAAGCATCCACGTCGTGCGCCAGCGCCGCGATCGCCGCCGGGCCGAGCCCCACTCCAAGATACTCGGGCGCGTTCTGGATACCGACCGGGATGGGTGAGCCGCGCATGATTTCCGCGAAGAACCGGGCCAGCACCGCCTCCTCACGCATCGCGGGTAGCCTCGGCGGTTGCAGGAACGCAAGCGCCGCACCCGCCGCCGCTGCGTGGGCGAGCGCCTCGGCCTGATGGTCCACCGTGTCCCCGAAAATCGTTACCGCCAGGGGCAGCCGCCCGGCCAGATCCTCGGCTGCCCACTCGACCACCTGCCGGCGCTCCTCCTCTGACAGCTTGGCGACCTCGGTCGCGAGCCCGAGCACCGCCAGCCCCGAAGCACCGCCAGACAGGCACACCTGGACCTGAAGCCGCATGGCGCGGCGGTCCAGCGCCCCATCGGCGCCAAAGAAGGCATAAAGCATGGGCCAGATGCCGGCGGGCGTCGGCGCATCTATGCGCATCGCGTAAACCTGCCCGCACGGAATCGCTTGTCTCCTGCCGCGAAAGAGAGTTTCATCACTGGAAAGCACCTGACGGTGTTGTGGCCTGAACGGGGACTACCGCCTCAGCCATCCGAGGCCAAGAACAGAAGGGAGCGACCGGAGATGACTGATCGGCCCGCTGCGGCAAGCCCGCAGGCCTATGCTGCGGATGAGATGGACTACACCGCGCACGATCTGCGGCGCGAGACCGGCTGGCTCGGGGCCTTCGTGATCGGCCTGGCCGGCACCATCCTGGTCACCGGCATCGCCCCCGTCATGGTCACGACCCTGGGCGCCGCCTCCATCCCGCTCACCATCGTCATCACCCTCAGCGGCTGGCTGCTCTGCCTGTTCCTGGCCGAGCTCGCGGCGATGATGCCGGAGCGCACCGGCGGCGCGCCGTCCTATGCCTATCCGGCCTTCAAGGACCGCTGGCCGCGGGCCGCCAAGCACATCAATGGTGTCACCGCCTGGATGTACTGGCTCGGCTGGTTTCCGGTGGCACCCCTCAACATGATCCTGGCGTCGTTCTATCTGGCGGATCGCTTCGGGTTGGATACCAAGTCCGGGTTCACGCCGATCCACACGCAGATCGCGTGGTGGACGCTCGGCATCTCATTCGCCGGCATCCTGCTGTTCTTCATTCCCGCCTATCTCGGCATCCGTTTCGGCGCCGCCTTCGCCAAGCTGCTTGCCTTCCTGTCGATGGTGCCGCTCACTTTCATCGCGGTAGCCTGGATCTTCGTCCCCTCGGCCGTGCATCTGCATGAATTGTCGGGCTTCCGCCATCTCGACGGCAGCGGGTTCTTCACCGGCATGAGCGGCTATGGCTGGCTGTCGGTCTATCTGGCCTACGCCTTCCTGCTCACCTGGAACGTGATCGCGATGGAGGCCGCCGCCTGCTACATCGGCGAGTGCGCCGATCCAAGGCGCGACGCGAAGATCGCACTCAACCTCGAAGGCGGCTACGGCGTGTTCATCTACACGCTGATCCCCATCGCCTTCGTCACCGTGCTGGGCGCCAAGGCGCTGAGCGATCAGGCGCTGTCCGATCCGAAGACGATCTTCGTCAACTTCACCGAGAAGCTGTTCCCCTCGGCGGCCGGCAACGTGATCGGCTGGGCGATCGCCGCGATGCTGATCATCGCCCTGGCGCTCTCGGCGCTGAACGCCATCATGGGCACCGGGCGGGCGCTGTACCAGATGTCGCTCGACGGCGAGTTCCCGCGCTTCTTCCAGCGCCTGAACAAGCACGGCGTGCCGGCCAACGCGATGGCCTTCAACGTCGTCTGCTCGTTGCTGGTGGTGTGCCTGGGGGGTGCGGTCGAGATCTACACCTTCTCGAATGTCGGCTATACCGCGTCGTTCATCCCGGTGCTGATCGGCTATTTCATCCTGCGTCAGGACAAGCCGCATCTGCACCGGCCGTTCCGCCTGCCCGAGTTCATGAAATGGGTGGCACTCGTCATGGCCGCCGCGTATTTCGTGATCTGGACCTATGGCGGCATCGTCTATTCGAAGATCGGCAACGCGGAGGTCTATTACTGGCTCGGCTGGGCCGTGGTGCTGTGCTACCTGCCCTTCTACTGGTATCGCCGCTACGTCGAGGATCCACGCTACGAGGCCGCGGCCCGGGCCGGGCTGGCACAGCAGGGAATCGGCGACTGACGCAAGGCCGCGCGCTGCCGCCGGAGCCGGGAGATCTCCCGGTCCGGCGGCTCTTGCTTGCCTCGGAGGGGCGGGCGTTCACCGAGGCGGTGCTCGACCGGGCGGCCGCCCTTGCCCGATCGCTGGACGCCTCCGTCGGCGTGGTCGCGATCGCGCGCATCTGGGGCAGCGCGTTCGGCTTTCCCAATCCCTGGCTGATGCCCTCGCGTCGCGAGATGGACGAGCAACGCGCCCATGTCGCGGCCGCCATCGCCGGCCTCGCCCGGCGCGGCGTGGAAGCGACCGGGCGTGTGATCGGCACGCGCCACGCCGCGCGGCGGATCGCGGCGGAGGCCAGGATTGCCGGCTACGAGGCGATCCTCATGGGTGCCGACGCGCCCCCGCGGCACCGCATGCTGGCCGATCTGTGGTGGTCGAACGAACCGTACGCGGTCGCGAGGCGGGCGCGCGTGCCGGTGCACCTGGTCAGGCCTGATAGCTGATGCCGATGCTGCTGGCCCTGCCGCTGCTGTGCCTCGCCGCAATGCTGGAGGTGGGCGGCGACGCGCTGGTGCGCGCCGGACTGCTGCACAGCGATCACTCCCCGGCGGTCCGCGCCGGCTTCATGGCGGCCGGCGCGCTGGTGCTGTTCATCTATGGGCTGTCGGTGAATCTGCCGGCCTGGGATTTCGGCCGGCTGTTGGGCGTCTATGTCGCCCTGTTCTTCGTGGTGGCCCAGATCATCAACCGCATCGCCTTCGGCGCATCGCCGAGCGTGCCGGTGCTGGTCGGCGGGGTATTGATCGTGGCGGGTGGGCTGGTAGTCGCCTTCTGGCACGCACCTCGCTAGTCTCGCCCGCGATGCCCACCGACCTGCCCAACGTGCTGACGCTGTCGCGCATCGCGGCGATCCCGCTGCTCGTCATCCTCGCCTCGCTCGGCACCGCCGCGAGCGACCTCGCCGCCTGCGTCGTGTTCTCGCTCGCTGGCATCACCGACTATCTCGACGGAAGGCTGGCCCGTTCGCGGCGCCAGACCTCCGATTTCGGCCGGATGCTCGACCCGATCGCCGACAAGCTGCTGGTCGGCGCCACGCTGATGATGCTGGCCGGCACGCTGCGGCTGGGACGATGGGGCCTGTATCCGGCGGTGGTGATCCTGCTGCGCGAGATCCTGGTGAGCGGAATGCGCGAGTATCTGGCCGGACTCAGCCTGGGCCTGCCGGTGACGCGGCTCGCCAAGTGGAAGACCGGCGTGCAGATGGGTGCGCTCGGCGCGCTGCTGGCGGGCGATCCGGCGGCCGCCCTGCTGCACCTGCGCTGGCTGCCCGTGACGGTGATCGGCCAGGCGATGCTCTGGGTCGCGGCCATGCTCACCCTGGTCACCGGCTGGGACTATCTGGTGGCGGGCCTGCGCCACGTGGCAAACGCTCCCGCGCCGCGCGGCCCGTCCGGTGCGGCGCTGCCGCCGCGCTGATGGGCGCCGCGGCGCGTGCAACCCGGTCATCATTGCGGGTGTGGCAAAAAATTCTCACGCCGGAGCAAGAACCACTCCCAAGCATCGGCACATCTTGAGCATCGTGCCCGAGATGGGCACATTCCGGTGGCGTCAGCCACTGGCGCGCTAGTCGAGGATGACCCGATGCCCCGCCGTTCCCTACCCCTGCCAGCTCGCGCGGCGGCAATCGCGGCCCTGCTGGCGCTTGCCGGCTGCCACTACGTCAGCAATCCGGTGGTTGGGTTCGGCGGCTCTATCGCCAACACCCATACCTTCGCCCGCAATCCCAACCTCCCGCCGGGAACCGACGAGAACACGCTGCACGCAGAGGGTCGCGACACGGCGATGCAGCCCTTGCTGCCCGAGCCGGGAAACATCTGGCCCGGCCCGCCGCCGCCGATGCCCACCCTGACCGACGTGGAACAGCAGCAGAACGTGCAGCCGCTTCCCCCGATCGAAAACCCGCCGGCCACTCCCGCACCGCGGCCCGCGCCCTCCGCGCCGCCGGTCATCAACACGCCAACAGGCCCGCGGATCAGCAACGGCCCGGTGGGTGTTCCGGGCGGCGCCTCCACCGCCACCAACCCGGCTCAGGGCGGCCAGGACATCATCGTGCCGAACGGCAACGGGACCAGCACCGTGATCTCGCCGGACGGCAGCGTGCGTACGATTCCCACGCCGAGATGACGGACGCCATCCCGCTGCGCATCCTGTATTTCGCGTGGCTGCGCGAACGGGTCGGCGCCGCGGAGGAGAGCCTTGCCGTGCCGCACGGAGTAGCCACGGTCGGCGCGCTGATCGACTGGCTGCGCGCGCGTGATCCCGGCCATGCCGCTGCGTTCGAGCACACTTCCCTGGTGCGCTGCGCCGTCAACCAGAGTTTCGCAACCGCCGGCAACGCAGGTGGCGCCCGGCGACGAGGTGGCGTTCTTCCCGCCGGTGACGGGCGGCTAGGCCGTGGCTCGCGTGCGGGTGCAACCCGAAGCGTTCGACATGGCGGCCGAGTTCGCGGCGCTCACGCGCGGGCGCACCGATATCGGCGGCACCGGCTGTTTCGTGGGCACGGTGCGCGACCAGGCGCACGGCCGGCCGATCAAGGCCCTGGAGCTGGAGCACTATCCAGCGATGACGCAGGAGGCCATTGCCGCCATCGCTCAGGAGGCCGAGCGGCGCTGGTCCCTGCTCGGCTGCACGGTGATCCATCGCACCGGCCGCCTGCTGCCCGGCGACCCGATCGTGCTGGTGCTGGCCGCCGCGTTGCATAGGCAGGCAGCACTCGAAGCCACGTCCTTCCTGATCGACTGGCTCAAGACGCGGGCACCGTTCTGGAAGAAGGAACACTTCGCCGACGGCACGCAATCCTGGGTCGCCGCCCGCTCCGAGGACGAGGCAGCGGCGGAACGCTGGCGGTAGCGGCCTCATTGGTGGGCGACGACCAGGGTGATGTTCGCCGCGTGACAGAGGCCGCCGCGCGGCCGGTTTGTTCTGCTCCTACTGCGCGACCGCGCGAGCGGGGACGGCGGTCGGCGTCGTCGGTGCCGCCTGCGCCTCCGGACGGCCCGTGTGAAAGATCGCGGGCGCCGGCGGCCCATCGACGATCAGAGCGCCGACCAGTCCGTGTTCCATCCGCGCCAATGCGTGATCGACCAGCGTGTAACGGCCCGGCACCGGCAGGGACAGATCGACGATCGTCGCCCCGCCCGGCGGGACCGAGGTGGTCTGCACGCCTTGCAGCGGCGGGGTGGTGAGGCTGCCGCCCTGATACACGTGATCGAAGATCGTGCCGATGATGTGGAAGGACGAGGTGTAGTTCGGTCCGCCCACGCCAAAGAACACCCGGATCTTCTCACCCACGCGGGCGCGCAGCGGGTGTTCGTCGGTCAGAGCGCCGACCGCGCCGTTGAACACGAAATAGTCCGGGCGCTCGGCCATCAGCTTGTCGTAGCTGAACTCCTGCAGCCCATCCTGGCCATAGGGCTGCGCGGTATAGAGTTCGCCCTGCATCACGTAGAACTCGCGATCGACCTTCGGCAGGCCACCCGGCGGCTCGACCAGGATCATGCCGTACATCCCGTTGGAGATGTGGTTCGCCACCATCGGTGTCGCGCAGTGATAGACGTACAGGCCGGGAACCAGGGCCTTGAAGGTGAATGCCTTCTCCTCGCCCGGCGCCACTTCGGTCGCGACCGCGCCGCCGCCCGGACCGTTGACCGCGTGCAGGTCGATGCTGTGCATCATGACGCTGTCCGGCGCGTTGCGCAGCGCGATCACAACGGTATCGCCCTGGCGGACGCGCAGCATCGGCCCCGGAACCCGGCCATCGAAAGTCCAGAAATCGTACGTCGAGTTGGCGCCCAGCCGGCCCACGCGCTCGACCGTCTCAAGCTCGTAGCGCACCGTCATCGGTCCACGCTCCGCCAGGGGCGGCGGCAGATCGGCAGGATCACGCGAAATGCTGACCGCGCCCTTCTGCGCGGTCGTCGGCGCCGCCGGCTCGACCCGCAGAACGCCCTCCATGCCCGCCTCGCGGTGTCCCGGAACCGAACAGAAATACACGAAGCTGCCGACGTTCTTGGCGTGGAACGACAGCGTGCTGCTGGCGCCGGGACCGATCACGCGTTGCGAGCTGGCGTGCAGATCGGGCAGAACAATGTCATGTTCCGCGCCCTCGCCATTGACGAGGGTGATCTGCACGACGTCGCCCTCGTGCACGGTCAGGGCCGGGTTAACCTTCCAGTCGATTGCGCCACCCTGGCCAATGAAGACCATCTTGCCATGCGCGATCCCGGTTCGCAGCCTGAACATCGCGTTCGGCATGCCGTGCGCCATCATCGAAGACGGCATACTGGCGCTCGGGGGAGTCACGGCCGGCTGCGGCGCTGTCTCGGCGGCGGCCCACGCCGGAATCGATGCCAGGGTGAGCAGAACGGCGGCGGACACCGATATCAGACGGCAACATCCAGGCATAATGTCCCCCGGGCACTTGTGAAGCAGGCTTCCCGTCCCCAGCGTGCGGGTGAGGATGCCTCCGAACGCGACGATAGGCGCAAGCACCGCGTACACCGAATGCCGAACAGGCACAGGAACATGACGCCTGCTCGGGCTGGGCTCGCCAATGTCGGTGCATCACAGCCCTGCCGCTGGTCATAAGGTCCGATTCATGTCCGCCGCATACGTTCCGTCCCACGAGACCGCGGAGCGGAGCGTGCCGGATTCCCTGCAGCAATTGGCGGAGGCGTACGTCCACCATCGCGCGGGTGACGCGGATGCCGCCGAACCCTGACGCGGGCGGTGCTGGCGACCGAGCCGCGCCAGCCGATGGCCCTGCACCTGCTGGGTGTGCTCACCCTGCAAGCAGGCCACGCCGAGGAAGCCGCGCGGCTGCTGGAGCAGGCGCTCGCCCTGCGCCCGCGCAACAGCGACACCGCCCTTGCCCTCGCCGATGCGCTGGCGGCGTCCGATCAGCATGACGCGGCCATCGCCCGCTACAATGAGGTTCTGGCCCGGCAACCGGGACGACCCGATGCGCTGACGAACCTGGCACGCGCACAATGCCGCGTCGGCGAGCCTCGAAAGGCCGCTGCCGTCTGCCGGACGGCGCTGGCCGCCGCACCCGATTTCGCGCCGGCTCGGGTGACGCTGGCCGCCTCGCTGCTGCAAGCAGGCGATGCAGCGGGCGCGCTGGCCGCCGCCGATCTGGCGCTGGCGGCAGCCCCCGACGCCGCCGAGGCATGGTTCGTGCGCGGCACGGCACTGTCCGCGCTGGACCAGCCGGAACCCGCGACCGAGCGCATTGCAACGAGCCGTGGCCTTGCAACCGGAGGACGCCCGATCCTGGATGAATTTTGGCAACGCCTATGCCGACCGCGACGAACTCCCCCTCGCCGAACAGCATCTGCGGCGGGCGGTGGCGCTCGATCCGGCATTGCCCGAGGCTCATGCCAGCCTCGGTTTCGTCCTGACAAGCCTCGGTCGGCTGCATGAAGCGGCTGCCGCGTGCGACGCGGCGATCCGGCTCCGCCCGGATTTCGCCCGCGCCTACTGGAACCGCAGCTTCGCGCGCCTGCTGGCCGGAGATTTCGCCGCCGGCTGGGAGGATTACGAGTGGCGCCGCCGCGATCCGCATTTCGCCGCAGCTCAGCCGCGCCTGCCCGGTCGCGAGTGGCAGGGCGAGCCACTCGCCGGCCGGCGCCTGCTGGTGCTGGCATCGCAGGGCCTCGGCGACACCATCCAGTTCGCCCGCTTCCTGCCGGAGCTGGCGAACCGGGCCGAGACCGTCACCCTGGCCTGTGCTGCGCCGCTGGTGCGGCTGCTGGCGCAACTCCCGGTCAGCGTCATCGATCGCGATCCACCGCTGCCCGTCCACGATCTCTGGGTGGACCAGATGAGCCTGCCGCGCCTGCTCGGCATCAGACCGGATTCGATCCCGGCCGCGTCATCCTATCTCGTAGCGGCTGGGGCAGCGCCGGTGCGCGACCGCTCCAGGCGCCCGCTGGTCGGCCTCGTCTGGGCCGGCAACCCGGCGCACTCGAATGACGCCAGGCGCTCGATCCCGCTCGCGGCACTGGCCCCGCTGATCACGCTGCCGGGCATCGCGTTCGCAAGTCTCCAGGTCGGACCCGCCGCCGCACAGATCGAGGCGAGGTTCGGCATTCCCGATGCCTCGCCGTATCTGCGCGATTTCGCCGCGACCGCGCGGCTGATCAGCCGGCTCGATCTGGTCATCTCGGTCGATACCGCGACCGCGCATCTGGCCGGCGCGCTGGGCAAGCCGGTCTGGCTCATGCTGCCCTATGCCCCGGACTGGCGCTGGATGGCCGGTCGCTGCGACTCGCCCTGGTACGCGTCGGCCCGGCTGTTCCGGCAGTCCCGGCCGGGCGACTGGGACGGAGTCGTGGCCCGAATTGCCGAGGCGCTGGTCAGGCTTCGCCCGCCAGCACGAAGCTGCCCTCCATCATCGCCACGCAGCGCCCCTGCACCCTGACCGAGACGACGCGCCCGCCGCTCTTGCTGACACGGGCGCGCAGCAGGCTGGGTCGGCCCATCTCCTCGCCCTGCCGCACGGTGAGCGACAATTCGCACGTCGCCTCGTGGCGCAGGTCGGCCAGCAATCCTGCCAGGGCGGCGGTGGCGCTGCCGGTCGCCGGATCCTCCCAGATGCCATCGAGCGGCGCGAACATCCGCGCGTGGCGGCAGCGGGGATCGGCGGGGTCCGCCACGTGCAGGAACACCCCGTCGGCACCGTCGAGTGGCCTCGCGCGCGAGAACGCGGCCAAATCCGGCAGTGCCCGTTGCAGCGCCTCCAGGCTGGTCAGCTCGGCAATGACGAACGGCAGGCCCACCGAGGCCACGAGCGGCGGATGCAGGACGGTTCGCACCGCATCGGCCTCCAGGGTCGGCATAGGCCGCCACGTCCGCAACGACCATGTCCGACAGCCGCTCGAACGGACGCGGCGCGGTCAGCTCCGCGCCGCGAACTTCGCCCGCCTCGCGCAGCAGATCGAGCGGCACCAGCCCTGCCCCTTCCTCGAACACCAGCCGATCACCCCGGGCCAGACCGGCCCGCGCCAGCACGAACGCGGTGCCGACATTCGGATGGCCGGCGAAGGGCAGCTCGCTGCGCGGCGTGAAGATGCGCACGCGCGCGGTGTGGGCGGAATCGGCGGCCGGCAGCACGAAACTCGTTTCGGCATAGTTGAACTCGGCGGCGATGGCCTGCATCTGCGCCGTGGACAGGCCGACCGCGTCCAGCACCACGGCCAGCGGATTGCCGCCGAACGCGCGGTCGGTGAAGACGTCCGCAGTGGCGTAGCGCCGGCGCGTCACGCCGGAACGACGATGTCGCTCGACTGGATACGCTGCACGCCGGCCTTTTCCATTGCCTCCCAGGCGGCGGCCAGCGAGCCATTGGTGTCGATGCCGCGACAGGCGTCCTCGATCACCAGGGCCGCGAACCCGTCCTTGCGCGCGTCGATGGCCGAGAAGGCGACGCAGAAATCGGTGGCGAGACCCGCCAGGAAAACGCGCGTGATGTGCCGTTCGCGCAGATAGGAGGCAAGCCCGGTCGGCGTGCCATCGGCTTCGTTGAAGGCCGAGTAGCTGTCCACGTCCTTATGATATCCCTTGCGGATCACCAGTTCCGCCTGCGGAATCGACAGGCCCGCGACCAGATCGGCGCCGTTCGTGCCCTGCACGCAATGATCCGGCCACAGCACCTGCGGCCCGTACGGCAACTGGATCACCTCGAACGGCTTGCGGCCGGGATGCGAGGACGCGAACGAGATGTGGTGCGGCGTATGCCAGTCCTGCGTCTCGACGACATTGGCGAAGGCATGGGCGAGCCGGTTGATGATCGGCACCACCGCGTCGCCATCCTTCACGGCGAGACTGCCGCCCGGCACGAAGCAGTTCTGCACGTCGGTCACCAGCAGCGCATCGGCGGCGCCCGGGACGACGCCAGCGGCCGCCACCGCTTCCTGCGGAATGCCGAGCAGGACGGACCCTGCGGAACCGCCAGCCGCGCCGAGAAAAACTCGACGGTCGAACATGCCAACCCCCAATGAGTCCCTCATCAGGTACGAAGGCTACGCTCAGCGCGCCAGCGGCGTCTATGGCAGGGCGCGGGCGCGCCAGCGGGCCACGTTCTGCGCGTGCTCGGCGAGCGTGCGAGCGAAGGCGTGGCCGCCATTGCCATCCGCCACGAAATACAGATCGTCCGTCGCGAGCGGTTGCGCCGCCGCCTGCAAGGCGGCCTGACCGGGACTGTCGATCGGCCCTGGCGGCAATCCGGAAGATGTGTATGTGTTGTACGGATTGGGCCAGGCGAGGTCGATGCGGGTCAGTGGACGCGCGAGCGTCTCGCCGCCGCTCACCGCATAGGCCACGGTCGGGTCGGATTGCAGCCGCATGCCCTGGCGCAGCCGGTTGACGAACACGCCCGCGATATGCGCCCGCTCCTCGGGCCGGGCGGTCTCGCGCTCGACCATGCTCGCCACCACCAGCAGATCGTGCGGGCTGGCATAGGGCAAGCCGCTCTCCCGCTCGGCCCAGGCCTGCGCCAGCGCTCGGTCCATCGCCTCGCGAGCGCGCCGGAGAATCGAGGCGCGAGTGGCGCCGCGCTCGAAATCATAGGTTTCCGGCAGCACCCGACCCTCGTCCGGCAGCACCGGATTGCCGGTCAACGCGCCCGCCCGAGCGAGCAGTTCCGCGATCTGTGCCGCGGTCAGGCCTTCCGGGATGGTTACGCGATGCAGAACCGGGTGCCCGTGCCGTAGCACCGCGAGGGTTTCGGCAAGGCTCGCGTGCTCGGGGAACGCCAGTTCGCCGGCGTGCAGCGGCCCCTCGCTGCGCGTCAGCTCGGCAGCGACCTGCAATGCGAGCGGATGGGCGACGACTCCCTCCTTCGCCAGCACGGCGGCCACCTGCGCCAGGGATCCCCGCGGAACGACGACGTCACGGGTTTCGGCGAGCGGACCGGGAGCGCTGTACAATCCCCGCGCCGACCACAGTCCCACGCCTGCGACCGCCAGCACGAGCAGCAGCGCCGCGAGCGCGAACCAGGCCGCCCGGCGCGGGCGGGTCGATGCGGATGAGGGCGGGCTCAGGCGGCTTTCTTGAAGATGATGCTGGCGTTGGTGCCGCCGAAGCCGAAGCTGTTGGACAGCGCCATGTCCACCCGCCGTTCCTGCGCGCTGTGCGCCACCCGGTCGATCACGCTCTCGCGGCTTGGCCGGTCGAGGTTCAGTGTGGGCGGCACCACGCCGTCGCGAACCGCGAGAATGGAGAAGATCGCCTCGATGGCACCGGCGGCCCCGAGCAGATGTCCGGTGGCACTCTTGGTGGACGACATGGCGAGGCCGCGCGCCGCATCACCGAAGAACCGCTCCACCGCCTCCAGCTCCAGATCGTCGCCCAGCGGCGTCGAGGTGCCGTGCGCATTGACGTAGCGGATGTCGGCCGGGGTGACGCCGCCATTGCGCAGCGCCGCGCGCATGGCGCGGAAGGCGCCGTCATGGCCCTCGGCCGGGGCGGTGATGTGATGCGCGTCGCCCGACATGCCGTAGCCGCCGATCTCGGCGTAGATCTTCGCCCCACGGGCGCGCGCGTGCTCCCATTCCTCCAGCACCAGGATGCCGGCGCCCTCGCCCATCACAAACCCGTCCCGATCCGCGTCCCACGGGCGGGACGCCTTTTCCGGCGTGTCGTTGAAGCCGGTCGACAAGGCGCGGCTGGCGCAGAACCCGGCAATGCCGAGCGGATTGACCGCCGCCTCCGCACCGCCGGCCACCATCACGTCCGCGTCGCCCAGGGCGATCAGCCGTGCCGCGTCGCCGATTGCATGTACGCCGGTGGCGCAGGCCGTCACGACGGAGTGGTTCGGACCCTTGAAGCCGTATTTGATGGATGCCTGGCCGGAGGCGAGATTGATCAGCGCCGAGGGTATGAAAAACGGCGAAAGCCGCTTGGCGCGCCCTTCATGCACCTGGATCGACGCGTCGTAGATCGTTTCCATGCCGCCGATGCCGCTGCCGATCATGACCCCGGTGGCGCAGCGATCGTCCTCGCTCTCGGGGGTCCAGCCGCTGTCCTCGACCGCCTCGCCCACGGCGGCCAGGGCGAACTGGATGAAGCGGTCCATCTTCTTGTGGTCCTTGGGCGGGATCCACTCGGCGAGGTCGAGCTTGCCTTCGGCGCGCGGACCCTTCGGCACCTGCCCCGCGATCTTCGCCGGCAGGTCGCCCACGTCGAAGGACTGGATCGCGCCGATCCCGCTGTCGCCTTCGATCAGGCGCCGCCAGACATGCGCGACGCCGAGTCCAAGCGGACAGACGATCCCCATGCCGGTGACGGCGACACGGCGCAGTCCGGTGACGGTCATGCCCGACCGCGCCCCGCTCAGGTGGCCTTCTGCTTCTCGATGTAGTCGATCGCGTCCTTGACGCTGCTGATCTTCTCGGCCGCGTCCTCCGGGATCTCGACGCCGAACGCCTCCTCGAAAGCCATCACCAGCTCGACAGTATCCAGGCTGTCGGCGCCCAGATCGTCGATGAACGAGGCGTCCGGCGTGACCTTGCTCTCCTCGACGCCGAGGTGCTCGACCACGATCTTCTTCACTTTATCGGCGACTTCGCTCATCGTCGTGCTCTGCTCCTGGCTGGCGGTTTGTTCAAAGGAAACGTTTCTGGGCGCCGCGCAGGCCCGATCGCGTTCGCGCGCCGCTTAGCATGATTCGATTACAGGCGCCTAGCCAAGCCTGCATCGGGGCTCAGACCATCGCCATGCCGCCATTGACGTGCAGCGTGGCCCCCGTCACCCAGCCCGCCTCGTCGCTGGCCAGATAGACCACGGCCGCTGCCACGTCCTCCGGCCGACCCATGCGGCCGAGCGGGATTGCAGCCAGCAGGCGCTCCTTCTGCGCCTCCGCCAGCCCCTGCGTCATCGCGGTGTCGATATAGCCGGGCGAGACCACGTTGACGGTGATGCCACGGCTGCCGACCTCCTGCGCCAGCGCCTTGGTCATGCCCACGAGGCCGGCCTTGGCGGCGGCGTAGTTGGCTTGGCCGCCATTGCCAGTCGCGCCCACCACCGAACCGATGCCGATGATCCGCCCGGCCCGCCTGCGCAGCATCCCGCGCAGCGTCGCGCGGGCCAGACGGAACGGGGCGGCCAGGTCCACATCCAGGACGGTCGCGAACTCCTCGTCCTTCATGCGCAGGGCCAGCCCGTCGCGGGTCAGCCCGGCATTGTTGACCAGGATCGCGAGCGGCCCGGCCGCCGCCTCGGCCTCCGCGATCAGGGCATCGGCGGCAGCGGGATCGCGCAGATCGGCCGGGCAGACATAGGCCCGGTCGCCCAACTCCGTGGCCAGCGACTCCAGCGCCTCGCGCCGCGTGCCGGACAGGGCGACCACCGCGCCCTGTGCATGCAGGGCGCGGGCAATGGCGGCACCGATGCCGCCCGATGCGCCGGTGACAAGGGCCGGCTTGCCGTCGAGGGAGAACATCAGAGGGCCTTCAGGAACGTCTCGATCTCGGCCGGAGTGCCCACCGACCTGGTGGCGGCATCGGGAGCGATGCGGCGCACCAGCCCAGCCAGGACGCGGCCGGCGCCGAGCTCGGCGAAGCTGTCGATGCCCAGCGCCAGCATCGTCTCGACGCTTTCGCGCCAGCGCACCGTGGCCGTGACCTGCTCGACCAGCAGGCGGTGGATCTCGGTGGGCGTTCGTGGCCTTCGCGGCGGTGACATTGGCGACGACCGGCAGGGCTGGCGAAACGGGCGACGACTCAGTAAGCGCGCGGTCCATCGCCTCTGCCGCCGGCCGCATCAGGGCGCAATGGAACGGGGCCGAGACCGGCAGCAGCATGGCCCGCTTTACGCCGCGCGCGCGGGCAATCTCGGTCGCCCGCTCGACCGCGCCGCGATGGCCGGAGATCACCACCTGCCCGCCGCCATTGTCATTGGCCGGCTCGACCACCTCGCTGCCGCCATCCGGAGCGGATGCGGCCTCGGCACAGACCTCGGCGGCGAGCGACAGTTCGGCGCCGAGCAGGGCTGCCATGGCCCCCTCGCCGGGCGCCACGGCCGCCTGCATCGCCTCGCCGCGCAACCTCAGCAGGCCGGCCGCCTGGGGCACAGTGAACGCACCGGCGGCGGCAAGTGCGCTGTATTCGCCTAGCGAATGTCCGGCCACGACCGCCACGCGATCGGCGATGCGGAACCCGCCCTCCCGCTCCAGGACCCGCAGCACCGCAAGCGAGTGGGCGAACAGCGCCGGCTGGGTATTCTCGGTCAGTTGCAGGGTTTCGGCCGGCCCCTCGAACATCAGCTTGGATAGCTTCTGCTTCAGAGTCTCGTCGATTTCCTCGAACACTTCGCGGGCCGCAGCGAAAGCCGCGGCGAGGTCGCGGCCCATGCCCACGGCCTGGCTGCCCTGGCCGGGGAAGATGAAGGCGAGCGGCATTCGGTCGTCCCGGAAATGATGCGGCCGGCGCTATGGTCCGGCGGCGTGCCGGTGTCAATGCACGGCCGCTAGGACGTGGCGAGCCGCGCGTCAGGCCGACCTGTGGCTCTAGCGGGAACTCACCGACTTTCCATGGCCAGACGGAGCCCCAGGCCGAGATAGATGGTTCCAACGATCCTGTTCTGCCAGCGGCCAATGCTCCGGTGTCGGCGCAACCAGCGGCCGAACGAGCCGGCGCAGAGGGCGACCAGCGAGCTGTAGGCAGCACTCATGCCAACGAAGATCAGGCCGAGCGTCGCAAGCTGGATGATGGCGGGGCCATGTCTCGGATGCACAAACTGCGGCAGGAAGGCCAGAAAGAAGATGGCCGTCTTCGGATTCAACATCTCCGTCAGCACGGCCTGCCGAAATGCCGATGCCGGCCCGACTGCGCGCACCGAGGGCACATCCAGAGGCTCGGCCTTTTCGAGAATGGAGCGCAGGCCGAGATAGGCAAGGTAAGCAACGCCCGCATATTTCACGATGCTGAACGCAACCGCCGAGGTCATGAGCACGGCCGAGAGGCCGAAAGTCGCCATAGCCGTATGGAACAGATCGCCCGCGGCGATCCCGAGACCCGTCGCGATGCCGACCCGGCGCCCGCCGCTTGCCGCGCGGGCCAGGGTCAGCATGACGGCGGGACCGGGGATCAGGAACAGTCCCAGGACGACGATCACATAGGTGCCCAAGGCGGCGGCATCGAGCATCCCGTTCCTCCCGAAACGGCCACGATACCAGCGGCGTTGAGAGCGGGCAAAGGTCGACACATCTGGCAGCCTGGCTTCGCAGGCGTAAACTGTGTCGGCCGCGATCGCGCATGAGGAACCACCCGTGACTGCATCCGATCCGGTCGTCATCGTCGGCGCGGCACGCACGCCCATCGGCGGGCTGCAAGGCGAGTTGAAGGACGCATCGGCGGTGTCGCTGGGTGCGACAGCCATTGCAGCGGCGGTGCGCCGCGCCGGATTGTCGCCTGAGGATGTCGATGAAGTCGCGATGGGCTGCGTGCTGCCGGCCGGTCTCGGCCAGGCCCCGGCGCGGCAGGCCGCACTCGGCGCCGGCCTGCCGCAATCGGCCGGCTGCACCACCGTCAACAAGATGTGCGGCTCCGGCATGAAGGCGGCCATGCTCGCGCATGACACGCTGCTGGCCGGCAGCGCCACGCGTCGCGGTCGCGGGCGGCATGGAGAGCATGAGCAACGCGCCCTATCTGCTCGATCGCGCGCGCTCCGGCTACCGCATGGGCCACGGCCGGCTGCTCGACCACATGTTCCTGGACGGTCTGGAGGACGCCTATGACAAGGGACGGCTGATGGGCACCTTCGCCGAGGATTGTGCCCAGAGTCTACCAATTCACGCGCGAGGCCCAGGACGCATTCGCGGTCGCCTCGCTGAGGCGCGCGCGCACGGCAATCGAGGATGGCAGCTTCGACGGCGAAATCGTCCCGGTCACGGTGAAATCCGGCCGCGAGGAGCGGCAGGTTCTGCACGACGAACAACCGCTGAAGGCGCGGATCGACAAGGTCCCCACGTTGCGGCCGGCTTTCCGCCCAGACGGAACCGTGACCGCCGCGAACTCAAGCTCGATTTCCGATGGCGCCGCGGCCCTCGTGCTGATGCGCCGGTCGGAGGCCGAAGGACGCGGGCTGCGGGCGCTTGCGGTCATCCATGGCCACGCGACGCACGCGCAGGCGCCAAGCCTGTTCCCGACCGCGCCGATCGGTGCCATGCGCAAGCTGCTGGAGCGCGTCGGGTGGTCAGCGGCTGACGTCGATCTGTATGAGATCAACGAGGCGTTCGCCGTGGTGACAATGGCGGCGATGCGCGACCTCGATCTGCCGCACGAGAAGGTCAACGTGCATGGCGGCGCCTGCGCGCTCGGCCATCCGATCGGCGCCTCGGGGGCCAGGATCGTAGTCACGCTGCTGGCGGCGCTGGAGAAGTACGGCGTGGACCGCGGGGTCGCGGCGCTGTGCATCGGCGGCGGCGAAGCGACGGCGCTGGCGGTGGAGCGCCTGCACTGATCGGCCC
The DNA here is from genome assembly GCA_963838805.1 of uncultured Pseudomonadota bacterium. Taxonomy (GTDB): domain Bacteria; phylum Pseudomonadota; class Alphaproteobacteria; order Acetobacterales; family Acetobacteraceae; genus CAVRQM01. The sequence goes on along the minus strand of CAWISK010000006.1, from coordinate 275,190 downwards.
GAAGGCGGTCAGCTCCAGACCACTTGCACGGCGATCGTGATGCTATCGGGAACCGCTCCTATCGACGGCGCCGCAACGGTCGCTGGCTGCAACGTCGATCCCAGGCCGAACTGCACGAAAAACGCCCGGACCGCCTGGACTCGCGCGGCTTGCAAAGTCCACGACGCCGCCGGCGGCCCCGCGACCTCGATGCGGGTGATCTCCGGTTTCAGCAGGCCTTGCATGAACCGCGCAAGGACCAACCGCCCGTTCTCGTCCAACTGCGCGGCACTGGGGGCAAAAAGTGCCTTCTCGGGCAGCGTCACGGTGGTGCTGTTGGGCGCGGCATAGAGCGTTGCCTGGCCAGCGGCGAGGTCGGGAGCCATTCGGACCTGCATCCGACGCGCGACGTCCCGGTTGGACCCTTGCAGCTCGACGGGAGACGTGCATGCGGACGCGAGAAGCATCAAACCGAACGCCGAAGCGAGACGCAGAACGCGGATGCCTGTCATCGCCCGAGCCTTTGTGTACCGCCATCACAGCCTTGGCGCGGGAGAGTATCGAATCCCGTGGCCCACATCCAGGCCCCGGCATACACTGGGCTCGGTCGGTCAGGCGGCCTCGTCGGGCCAGGCCGGCATGGCCTCGCCCTTGACCTGCGTGCGGTGCATCACGCGCCGGCTGGCCGGGTCGAAGGCGTCGCGCCGGTGCATCGTGCAGCGGTTGTCCCACAACACCAGGTCGCCCACCCTCCAGCGATGCGTCCAGGCGCGGCCCGGCCCCTCGACATGCGACCACAGCGCGTCCAGCAGCGCCTCGGAGCGATCCAGCTCCAGCCCGTCGAGATAGGCGTTGCGCCGTCGTCCGAGAAACAGCAGCGGGCGCCCGCTCTCCGGATGCCGGCAGATCAGCGGATGAACGGCGCCCGGCGAGGTGCGCGGATCATCGCTCGGCGCCACACCTTCACGCGCATAGCCGCCGCTGTTGTAGGTGCCGTCGTGCTTCAGGCGCAAACCCGCCACGTCACGACGCAATGCGTGGGGCAACAGCTCCAGCACCGAGTACATGTCGCAGAAGGAGGTGTTCCCGCCCTCGTGCGGCACTTCCAGCGCATGCAGCAGGCTCGCCTTCGGCGGCGCGGGAAGATACGACATGTCGGTGTGCCAGACCGCCTCGCCCGCGCCGAGGCTGCCGATCGCCTGCCCGTTCTCGATCACGTTCGACACGATGTAGATTTCGGGCATCCCGTCCACGAAGCGTCGCCCGTTCTCCTGCACCGGCGCCCAGTCGAGATCGCCGAGACGGCGGCTGAATGCGGCCAAGGCCGCATCGGACAGGCGCTGGTCGCGGAACAGCAGCACGGGATGGCGTACCCAGGCGCTGCGCACTACCGCGAACGCGGCGTCGTCGATGTGTCCCAGGTCGATGCAATCAACGCGCGCGACGAAGGATGGGGCTCCCGGCACGGCGACGAGGGTGGGTGGCGGCACGGCGGTCCCGAACATGGCGGTGTTCCCTTGGCGTCGAGCCTAGCACGGGCGCAACGGCGCGGCTATTCCGGCAGCATCACTGCCTGCCTCGCCCCAGCTACGACGTCCGCGCGTTCGATGCCTCTGCTGGACAGAACCGCAGCGGGTCTTGACCACAACTGCCCACGGCGTGATGCGGCCGGTCCATGACCGGATGTCCGTCATCATCGAGCCGGCGGACTGGCCCGCATGGCTGGGCGAGGCGAAGGGCGATCCGACCGCGCTGCTCCGGCCGGCGCCGGATGACGTGCTGGGAGTGTGGCCAATTGGGGTGACCGTCAGGCGCATGCCCAACGATGGACCGGACCTGTTGACGCTCCTGGCCGGCTAGTGCGCAGGATCGGCGGCGGGCCACCCCACAGCTCGCGAGCGGCATGGCGTTGCAACTTTACGACGCACACGGCGTTTGTTGCGGTGCCCGTTCTGTCAACGGGAAGGGAGCCGCCGTTATGCCACAGGCCATCCGCCTGATCGCCGCCGCTGCCGCGCTGACGCTTGGCGCTTGCACCGTGAACACCTCGCCGCCCGTCGTCGCTGCGCCGTCGCCGGTAGTCGTGCAGCAGCCGGCCACCGTCGCGCCTCAGGGGAGCACCGTCTTTGTTCAGCCGGCCCCCGCGACGCCGCCCGTTGTAGTTCAGCAGCCCTCTTACTGATCGGGCGCCCCCGCTGCGGCCACTACCCGCCCTGCGGCTGAGCCGGCGGCCGCTTCCTCAGGACAAAGCCGGGCTGGCGGAGGTGCTCGGCCAGCCGCTCGGCGATGATCCTCGCCATTGCTTCGGCGGCAGCATCGACGCGCTGCCGCCCGCGGTAGCGGAGCGGCAAGCCGGGGCGGCATACCCGTGCGTAGCACTTCGCTGTCGGAATCCGTTGAGGCCGAGGAGGCGAGCGGTGATGGGGGCCGGAGCAGGTGGCGACCGAGGTGGGCCTGCTGGGTGCTACCAGCGTAGGGGCGAAACTGTAGGGCACCCGCCCGCTGCCGCCCTATAAGGCTCGCTTGAAAATCTGGCGTTGTTACGCTGGCGTCCCGTAGGGGATTCGAACCCCTGTTACCGCCGTGAGAGGGCGGTGTCCTGGGCCTCTAGACGAACGGGACCGCGGCCGTTGAGGCTTCTATTCTGTCCTCTCGCTTACATCAAGCCGCGGCCCCGGGTGGCTTGTGACGGCGATCGCGGAGCTCCCCCCTGCACGGCAACCCAACTCAGATGTCGCGCCGATCGGGAACCCGGGCGGCCACCAGCACATCAACCGAGATGGCGCCCGCCCCCAGCAGCGCAGCGGCGCAGGCATCCGCGGTGGCACCGCTGGTCAGCACGTCGTCGACAAGCAGCACACGACGGCCGGCCACGGCCGGGCGGCGATGCGGACGCACGGCGAACGCCCCCTGCACCGCCGCGCGACGCTCGAACCGTCCGAGATGACCGAGCGAGGCCGTCGCGCGCACCCGGCGGAGCGCATCGGGCACCGCCGCCCGGCCGGACAGCCGCGCCAGCGCCCGCGCCAGCAGCGCTGCCTGGTTATAGCGGCGCGCCAGCAGCCGCAGGCGGTGCAGCGGCACCGGCACGATCACCTCCGCCTCGCGCAGCAGCGTGGAACCGGCGCGCGCCATCATTGTTGCCAGCGGCCGCGCCAGTTCCAGGCGGTCGGCGTGCTTCAGCGGCAGCACCAGACGCCGCGCCTGCTCGTCATAGCGCAGCGCGGCCCGCGCCCGGCGCCAAGCTGGCGGGGCGGCAAGGCAATCGGCGCACAGGCTCTCCGGGGAAAGCTGCCCCGCATGCACCACCGGCTTGGCGCAGCGCTCGCAGAACGGGGCCGTGATGAAGCCGGTCCGCCGGAAGCAAGCGGCGCAAAGCTGCCCCGCCTCGCCCACGGGCTGATCGCAGGTCAGGCATTGCGGCGGCAGCAGCAGATCCAGCACTCCGCGCCCGGCACCCCGCCCGAAAGCCGCCAAAGCCGCCATTCCCGCCACGGGCTGCACCTCCCTGCCCGGCTGGACTAGCATGGCGCGATGAACGCGCCCACGCCCGTCTTCGACCGCGGCGCCGTCCGCCGCCACCGTGACCGGGCGGCCGGCACGGTCGGGCGGGTCGCTCCGGTGCTGGATGAGCTGGCCTGCCGCCTGCTCGATCGGCTCGACGACATCACGCGCCGCTTTTCCCGCGCGCTTGATGTGGGCGGCCGCGGCAGCGTGGCCCCGCGGCTGCGTGAACGCGGCATCGAGACCGTGTCCTGCGATCTCTCCCCACACATGGCAATGAACTCCGGCGGCGTTGCCGTCGCCGCCGACGAGGCCTGGCTGCCGTTCGCGCCCGGCAGCTTCGACCTGATCGTGGCCAGCCTCTCGCTGCATTGGGTGGACGACCTGCCCGGCTGCCTGATCCAGCTCCGGCAAGCCCTGCGCCCCGACGGACTGATGCTTGCCAGCCTGCCGGTACTGGGCACTCTGGGCGAGCTCCGCACAGCATTGGCCGAGGCCGAGTCCATGCTGCGCGGGGGTGCCTCGCCGCGCGTCTCGCCCTTTCCCACGCCGCGCGATTGCGCGGATCTGTTGCAACGGGCCGGTTTCGCCCTGCCCGTGGTCGATCTCGACGAGATGCGTCTGGCCTATACCAATCCCCTATCGCTGCTGCGCGACCTGCGCCATGCCGGAGAAGCGAACGCCGTCCTGTCGCGCGACCGGCGCATCGGCGCCCCGCGCCCTGTTCCCGGAAGCGTTGGCAGGGCTGGAGGCGGATGCGAGCGGCATGGTCCATGCCACCTTGCGGCTGGCCATGCTGACCGGCTGGGCGCCGTCCGCCTCCCAGCCGCGTCCCTTGGCGCCCGGCACGGCACGGCATTCGCTGGCGCAGGCGCTGACCGGAAGCCCGATCGAAACGGACCGCGCACGCAACCAGCGGGCACGCGATGCGTAAGGATGCGCGAGGTTCAAACCAGAGGAGCGCTCACCCATGACGACGAAGCTGTGCCTTTTAGCCGCCGCCCTGCTGCTGCCGCTGGGTGCTTGCTCGATTAACACCCCGGCCCCGGTCGCGGCCCCCGCCCCGACCCCGGTTGTCGTGCAGCCGGCGCCGTCCAGCGGGACGGTGGTGGTGCAGCCGCAGCCCTGAGGCCTTTTAGCCGCCCGTGACGCTCATGTGCCGCGCCACGGCCGGCGCCGGCTTGCGGCGGTCAATGACGAAATCATGGCCGCGCGGCTTGCGCGCGATAGCGTCGCGGATCGCCTGATCGAGTTCCGCATCCGCGGCGCCGTCGCGTAGGACGGAGCGCAGATCGGCGGCATCATCCTGGCCCAGACACATGAACAATGTGCCTGTGCAGGTCAGCCGCACGCGGTTGCAGCTCTCGCAGAAATTGTGCGTCATCGGCGTGATGAAGCCGATCCGCCGCCCGGTCTCGGCGACGACGTAGTAGCGGGCCGGCCCGCCGGTCCGGTAATCCGTCTCCTGGAGCGTCCAGCGGCGTCGCAGTCGGGCGCGCACGACCGAGAGCGGCAGATACTGGTCGGCGCGGTCGGCACCGATATCGCCGAGCGGCATGGTCTCGATCAGGCACAGGTCGAGGCCCTTCTCGCCGCACCATTCCAGCATGGCGTCGAACTCGTCCTCGTTGACGCCGCGCAGAGCAACCGCATTGATCTTCACCGCGAGGCCGGCGGCCTGTGCCGCGGCGATGCCCTCCAGCGTGCGCTCGATCCGGCCCCAGCGGGTTATCTCGGTGAACAGAGCGGGGCGCAGCGTGTCCAGGCTGACATTGACCCGGCGCACGCCGGCCTGCGCCAGCACTGTCGCGTAGCGCGCAAGCTGCGTGCCATTGGTGGTGAGCGTCAGCTCGCGCAGCCCGCCGCCGGGGCCGAGCCGCCGGCCAAGCGCCTGGAACAGCGAGACCACATTGCGCCGCGCCAGCGGCTCGCCGCCGGTGATGCGGATCTTTTCGGTGCCGAGGCGGATGAAGGCGGCGCACACGCGCTCCAGCTCCTCGAGGCTGAGGAGCTCCGCGCGCGGCAGGAAGGTCATGTCCTCCGCCATGCAATAGACGCAGCGCAGGTCGCAGCGATCGGTCACGGAGACGCGCAGATAGGTAATGGCCCGCCCGAAAGGGTCGATCATCGGGGCGGCCGGCGCGGTCGTCAGGACTGGATCAGCCATCATGGCTCCCATGTCGCGCCGGTCCGACCCGGTTCAAGGCCGCCCATCCAGTGTCTCCAGCACGGCGGTCTCCACATTGACCAGAACCTTTCCGGCGTTCTCGAAATTCACGGTGACGCGGGCGCCGATCACCGATTGCACCTGCCCTTCGCCCCAATCGGGACGGGCCGGCAGGCGCACGCGCTGGCCCGGCTGCAAATGCGCTGATGCGGGATGGGCGGCTCGGCCCGACACGCTAGACCTCCCGGACGCTAACCTTGTGGTGTTCAAACCCTGCCACATCAGCGACGCACATCAGCGACGTCACCATCAGCGGCGTCACCATCAGCGACCGGGCGACCCGTTCGTTCCAACAGAGTTCCCCGCCGGAGGCAAGCCGCGATGACGACCGAGACGTGCGTGACGGAGGCGGTGGAGTTGGGCGAATTGCTTGCGATGCGTCTGTGCCACGACATGGCGGGGATGTGCGGCACGCTGCTGGGCGCACTGGACATCGCGGCCGAAGACCCGCAGGCGCTGCCCGAGGCGCTGCCGCTCGCACAGGAGACGGCGACGGAGCTTGCCGGGCGGCTGCGGCTGCTGCGGGCCGCATGGGGGCCGCCGGGAGACAGCTTGGATGCAGCGGCGCTGCGGGCGCTTGCCGCCGGCCTCCCCGGCGCGCACCGGCTCCAGCTTGATTTCAGCGGATTTGCGCCAGCGACCGTCCTGCCGCCCGCCGCGGCGCGACTGGCTCTGAACGCGCTGCTGCTGGGTGCCGAGGCACTCCCGCTCGGCGGCACGCTGTCGCTGTCGGGCGACTCGGCGATGCTGGCTATCGCCATCGACGGGCGACGCACCGCCTGGCCACAGAGCCTGGCCGATCTCGTGGCGGCGCCGCACCGCGCCAGCCGGCTGGCGCGGCAGGGCGGCTCGCGCGGGCTGCTGGCGCCGCTGCTGGCGCTCCTGGCGGAGGCTTGCCGGGCGCGATTGGGGCTTGAGCAGCAGCACGCCGGCGGAGCGGCTCCGGTGCTGCGGATCGAGCTGGAGCACGCTCCCGCTTAACCGTTCGTACCGATCCGCTGGCCTAGTCTGGGCGCCAGTGGAGGTATCATGGACGACCTGATCGCCGAGTTCCTGACCGAGACCGCAGAAAGCATCGCCGAACTGGACGTGGCCCTGGTGCAGCTGGAGCGCACTCCCGATGACGCGCCCACGCTGGGGCTGGTGTTCCGACTGATGCACACCATCAAGGGCACCTGCGGCTTCCTCGGCCTGCCCAGGTTGCAGCGCGTGGCCCATTCGGCCGAGGAGGTGCTGGGCCAGGTGCGCGAAGGCACGCTCGCGGCCGGTCCCGAACTGGTCGGCGCGGTGCTTGCGGCACTCGACCGCATCAAGCTGATTCTGGCGGGCCTCGCGGCCACGGGCGCCGAGCCGCCGGGCGAGGATGACGCGGCCGTGGAGACGCTTGCCGCGATCGCTGAGGGCCGCGCTCCCGATCCGGCCGCACCGGCGGAGCCGGCCGCCGTCGAGGCGATGGCGCCGCCGACAACATCCCCCTCGCCGGCCCGGCCGGAGACGGCGCCCGAGCCGCATCCGGGCGAGGGTGCGGGCGAGATCGTGCCCGAGCCGGTGGCGGCAGCGCAGACGATCCGCGTGGCGGTCGAGGTGCTGGAGAACCTGATGACGCTCGTGAGCGAGCTGGTGCTCACGCGCAACCAGCTGATGCAGCTCGCGCGTACCCAGGACGCGCCGCACGACGGCGGCGCCGGCAGCGTGTTCATCACCCCCCTGCAACGCCTGTCGCAGATCACGTCCGATCTGCAGGAGGGCGTGATGAAGACGCGGATGCAGCCGGTGGGTGCGGCCTGGAACAAGCTGCCGCGGCTGGTGCGCGATCTCGGCCACGACCTGGGCAAGCGCATCGACCTCGTCATGACCGGCGCGGAGACCGAGCTGGATCGGCAGGTTCTGGAACTGATCCGCGATCCGCTCACGCACATGGTGCGCAACAGCGCCGATCACGGGCTGGAGGCCGCCGACACTCGCCGCGCCGCCGGCAAGCCGGAGGCGGGACGGATCACGCTCACCGCCTTTCACGAGGGCGGCCATATCGTGATCGAGGTGGCCGACGACGGGCGCGGGCTCGATCTCGGGCGCATCCGCGCCAAGGCCGTAGCGCAGGGACTGGCCAGCCAGCCCGAGATCGACATGATGCCCGAGGCGCAGGTGCAGCGCCTCATCTTCCATCCCGGGCTCTCCACGGCCGCCGCCGTGACATCGGTCAGCGGCCGCGGCGTCGGCATGGACGTGGTCAAGACCAACATCGAGAAGATCGGCGGCACGATCGACCTCAAGAGCGTGCCCGGCGAGGGCAGCACCTTCACCATCAAGATCCCGCTGACGCTCGCGATCGTCTCCGCGCTGATCGTCGAGGCCGCCGGCCAGCGCTTCGCCATTCCGCAGCTGAGCGTCGTGGAACTGGTCCATGCCAGCAGCGACGCGGCGGCGGACGCCGCGGGCGAACGCAGCGTGATCGAGGATTTACGCGGTACGCCGGTGCTGCGGCTGCGCCAGCGCCTGCTGCCGCTGGTGTCGCTCGAGACGTTGCTGCGGCTGGACCCGCAGGCCGCGGTCGCCACTGCCGCACCGTCGAGCCGTCACGTCGTAGTCGCCCAGGTAGGCGGCGCCTGTCTGGGCATCATTGTCGATCGCGTGTTCGATACCGAGGAAATCGTCGTCAAGCCGGTGGCCCCGATCCTGCGCCACATTACGATGTTCAGTGGCAATACCATCCTGGGCGACGGATCGGTGATCATGATCCTCGATCCGGTCGGCATCGCCCGCGCCACCGGCATGGGCGCCGGCCAGGGAGTCAAGTCGCGGCTGCGCGGGCGCTCCGGCCAGCATTCGTCCGCGATGCAGACCGGAAGCCCGGCGCAGAACCCCGACCCAGCCGCGACCCGCAGCGACGACAAGCTTGCCATGCTGTTGTTCCGCTCCGGGGGTGCCCTGATGGCGGTGCCGCTTGGCCTCGTGGCACGGCTCGAGGATATCCCGCGCGAGCGCCTGGAGCGACCGGCCGGCGGTCAGCCGGGCGGCGCCTACGAGGCGGTGACCCAGTATCGCGGCGCGCTGATGCCGCTGCTGCCGCTCGTGGGCAGGCTCGACTGGGATCGGCCGACCCATCCGGTGCTGGTGTTCAGCGATGGTGCGACCGAGGGGTCGCGGGAACGCTGTGTGGGGCTGGTGGTGGACGAGATCGTGGATGTCGTGGAGGAAAGGCTGCGCGTCGAACTGGAGGGACAACGGCCGGGCACGCTCGGCACGGCTGTCGTCTCCGGCCAGGCGGCCGGCGTGCTCGATACGCGCTACTGGCTGACCACAGTGTATCAGGACTGGTTCCAGCAGAAGCGGACAGAGGCCCTGCGACCGCGGCGCCTGCTGGTGGTGGAGGACAGCAGCTTCTTTCGCCAGCTCCTGGTGCCGGTCCTGGCTGCGGCCGGATACGCTGTCACCGCGGCCTCGGGTGCCGCGCAGGCGCTGCGGCTGCGCGACGGCGGCGCCATGTTCGATGCGATCATCTCGGATATCGAAATGCCGGACATGGACGGGCTGACCTTCGTGCGTTCGCTGCGCTCCGGCGGATCGTGGGCGAACCTGCCGGTCATCGCCCTGTCAGGCCGGGTGAGGCCGCGCGACATCGAGATCGGTCGCGAGGCCGGCTTCACCGACTACATCGGCAAGTTCGAGCAGGAGCCGCTGCTGGTGAGCCTGCGACAATGCCTCGAGCACGCGAGCCTTGAGCACGAGGCAACAATGCGCAGCAGCGAAACCGCGTGAGTGTGGAGGCTCCCATGCAGACAGCTATAAGCGAAATCCACATGGACGCTCCCGACGCTGACTCCAGCAGCGTGCTCGTGACGCTGATGGTCGCGGGCCAGCTCTGCGGCGTGCCGGTCATGGCGGTGCGCGACGTACTGGGCGAACAGACGATCACGCCGGTTCCGCTGGCGCCGCCTGAGATCGCGGGCAATCTCAATCTGCGCGGACGCATCGTCACCGCGATCGACCTGCGCCGCCGTCTTGGCCTGCCGGGTAGCGCCTCGGGCCATCCGGCGATGTCGGTGGTGGCCGAACAAGGCAGCGAATATTACGCGCTCCTGGTCGATGAAGTGGGTGAAGTGCTGACGCTCGAGAGCGCGCTGCACGAACACGCACCGCCCACTCTGCCGCCCAGGCTTGCCGCCTTCGCCGAAGGGGTGTTCCGGCTGCCAGAGCGCCTGCTGATGGTGCTGTCCGTGCCCCGTCTGCTCGACATAAGCGCCCAGGACTGAGCCGCATGCACACGGCGCGCGCCGCCCCGCCCGCAGCGACGCGGTCGGCGACCGTGCGGGTGATGGTGGTCGATGACAGCGCGGTGATCCGCGCGGCCCTGACCCGCATTCTCGAAACCGAAGTCGATATCAAAGTGGTCGAGCGGGTAGGCGACGGGCGGCAGGCGGTCGCAGCCCTCGCGCGGCACGCCGGGCAGACGGCGCTGGATGTGGTGCTGCTCGACATCGAGATGCCGGTGCTGGACGGGCTGGCGACGCTGCCGCTGCTGCTGCGGGCGGCTCCCGGCCTGCGCGTGATCATGGCCAGCGCGCTCACCACACGCGGTGCCGAGGTAACGCTGCAGGCGCTGCGACTGGGCGCCGCCGACTACATCGCCAAGCCCGGCGCCGCCGATCTCGCCGATTCCGGCTTCCGGCGCGAGCTCTTGGCCAAGGTGCGGGCTTTGGGCCTACGGCGAGTGTCGGCGCCGATGCGCCAGGCACCCCCTTTGGCGGTGTCCGATCCTCGAAGCTCCGCCCGCGCCGGCCAGCTGCCGCTGCTGCTGGCGATCGGCAGTTCGACCGGCGGACCACAGGCGCTGTTCACGCTGGTAGGCACGCTCGGACGCGACTTGCCGGTACCGGTCGTGGTGGCGCAGCACATGCCGGCGACCTTCACGCCAATGCTGGCGGCTCATCTCCACCGGCTCGGCGGTATGCCCTGCAGCGAGGCGTGCGACACCGAGCCGCTGCTGCCGGGGCGATTGTATCTGGCGCCGGGTGGCCAGCACCTGCTGGTGGCAAGTGCGGGCGGCGCGCTGCGCGCACGCCTGTCGGACGCGCCGCCGGAGAATTTTTGCCGTCCCTCGGTCGATGTGCTGCTGCGCAGTGCCGCCAGCGCCTGCCAGGGCCGGGTGCTGGTGGCGATGCTGACCGGCATGGGCCAGGATGGCCTCGAGGGTACGCGCGCCGTGGTGGCGGCCGGGGGTGCCGCGATCGCGCAGGACGAGGCGAGCAGCGTCGTCTGGGGCATGCCCGGTGCGATCGCGCAAGCGGGGCTGTGCCGCGCGGTGCTGCCGCTGCCGCAACTGGCCGGATGCATCCGCGACCGGACCGGCGCCACGCAAGTTGCGCGCGCATCATGACGCCGCGCGGCTACGGCATCGTCAGCGCGCTGGTGCGCGAGCGATCAGGCATCATCATCGGGCCCGACAAGCTGTACCTGATTCAGACGCGGCTGGCCGGCCTGCTGCGCGACGAGGGCCTGGGCAGTCTCGATGCCTTGGCGCACCGATTGGAGGCCGGCCCGCACAGCGAGCTTGCTGGGGCCGTGGTCGAAGCGATGACGACCAACGAAACGTTGTTCTTCCGTGACGAGCAGATTTTCGCACATTTGCGCGACGTGGCTCTCCCGACTTTGCGTGCCGCGCGCTCCGTGCAGCCCGACGGCACGCGCCTGCGCGTGTGGTCGGCCGCCGCCAGCACCGGCCAGGAAGCCTATTCGCTTGCCATGCTGCTGGCCGAGGCTCGCCCGGCCTGGCCCACCGGCGGCGTGGAAATCCTGGCGAGCGACATCGCGCGCGCGCCGCTCGCGCGGGCCCAGGCCGGGCTGTACGGCCAATTCGAGGTGCAACGCGGTCTCTCCGCGGCGCGGCTCGCGCAGCATTTCATGCGCGAGGCTGAGGGGTGGCGGATTCGCCCTGCCTTGCAGTCGATGGTGCGCTGCCGGTTATGGAACCTGCTGGCCGACCCGGCGCCGCTCGGCCGGTTCGACATCGTGCTGTGTCGCAATGTGCTGATCTATTTCGATGCACCGACACGCGGCCGCGTGCTGGCAGGCCTCGCGCGGGTGCTGGCGCCAGATGGATACCTGTATCTCGGCGGCTCCGAGACACTGCTCGAGCGGCACTGCGGGTTCGTGCCGGCGCCAGGCGGCCGCAGCGTGTTCATGCGCGCGTCCGGGCAGGTCGCGACGCGTCGCGCGGTCGAAGCGGGCGCATAGGCGCCTCGGGACGGCCGTCCGGGCGGCGGACCCGACGGCATGACTTGCAGACGTCATCGATGAGTCGCGATTCTGTCGCGGATTGCCTGAATCAGCGCCTCCCGCCAGCATCCCGGGCAACGTGCCGGGAGAGGCGATCGTGACCACCGAGGCTGCGACGAGTCGCGAGTATCCGACCCGCCCCCTGGTCGGGATCGGCGTCGCCGTGCTGCGGCCCGGCGCGGTGTTGCTGGTCCGCCGTGGCCGGCCGCCGAGCCTAGGCGCCTGGAGCTTGCCTGGCGGTGCCCAAAAACTAGGGGAAACCGCCCAGGACGCAGCTCGTCGCGAGTTGCGTGAGGAGACCGGGCTCGAGGTCGGCGAACTGCTGCTCGCCGCCCATGTGGACAGCATCCATCGCGATCCGGACGATCGGGTTCGCTTCCACTATACGATCCTCGACTTCGCGGCCGCCTGGACGGGCGGGGAAGCCGAGGCCGGCGGCGATGTTACCGCCGCGACCTGGGCGGGCTTCGATGAGTTCGACGGTCACGATCTCTGGTCGGAAGCGCGACGGGTCATCCAGGTGGCGAGGCGGTTGCTGAACCTGTAGTCAGCTGCGCCGCCGGTGCGAGCGAGCCACGTTCTTGCGCGAGCCCGCCGTCACCGCGCCGCCCAGCAGCAGCAGCCCGAGCGCCGTGGGCAGCAGCCAGGCGGGGCGCATCAGGATCGGAATCATCACGTCCTGCCACAGCCATGCAGGCAAGCTCGCACCGGCAAAATCGTGGAGCGAGACCAGCCAGGGGTGGTCCCAGTCCGCGAGCACCTCGGCCAGCAACTCATACGGCGTGAGCACGGTCGCCAGCGTGAACGCGCCCACCAGGGACGTCGCCGAGAGCACAGCCAGGATGCGCGCCAGGATCAAGCAAACAACCGCAAGTTCTTCTTATCGTCATACATCGAAGCCACGAACGCCCCGTAGCCGTTCCAGATTTGCGTCGGCACCATTTCCCCGGTGCCGAGCAGCCGCTCCTGCGCTTGGCTCCAGCGTGGATGCGGCACCGCCGGGTTCACGTTGGCCCAAAACCCGTACTCGCTCGACTGCAACTGCTCCCAGAAGGTCTTGGGCTGCACGTCGGTAAACTCGACGCGCACGATCGACTTGGCGGACTTGAATCCGTATTTCCAGGGCAGCGTAACCCGGATCGGCGCGCCGTTCTGAGGTGGCATGGTCTTGCCATACATGCCGACCGACAGGAACGCGAGGTCGTTCATCGCCTCCTGCATCGTCACCCCCTCAGTATAAGGCCATGGATACCAGGATTGCGCGAGGCCCGGCATCGTCTTGTCGTCGGCGAGCGTGGTGAATTTGAGATATTTCGCCGACCCCAGCGGCTCCGCCAACTTGACCAGAGCGGCCATCGGGAAGCCGATCCAGGGCACCGTCATCGCCCATGCCTCGACACAGCGGTGGCGATAGACCCGCTCCTCCAGCGCCATCTGATGCAGCAGGTCGTCGTAGCCGTATGTGCGAGGCGTGCGGACCAGACCATCGATGCGCAGGCTCCAAGGGGCCACACGCAATGCCGCAGCCTCGCTCACGATGTCCTTGTCGGTGCCGAACTCGTAGTAATTGTTGTAATCCTCGGTATCGGCCTCGTTGGTAATGGCGCGGCCGCCGTCGTAGCGGGCGTTGCGCGGCGCCGTGAGCGGCGCGCGGGCCGCAGGCGGTGTCTTCGGCGTCGACGACCCGAACAGCGACCAGGCCCGCGACGGCCTGACGGTCGCCGTCAGCGCGGCGGCCCCGCCGAGGCCGGCCATGATGGCCCGCCGGGCCACCGCGCGGCGACCCAGCACCACGGATTCAGGGCTCGCGGCCCCGTCCGGCAATTCCCAACCACGGCGCCTGCGAACCAGCATGGGACGCGTCCTTTCATGTGCTCTAGCAGCACTACGTGGCGACCGGCCGAACAGTTACCATCTTTCGACATGTCCGCCAGACTGCCGGTTCAGCTTGCGAACAGCGCCTCCCGCAGCGCCTGCCAGCTTGCGGCGTCCGGCGCGCACAGCAATCCGCCGCCGAACTCGGTGGCGTCATAGCCGGTGCCATCCAGGCGCGCCGAATAGCCTCCGGCCTCCCGATGCAGCAGCCAGCCTGGCGCATGGTCCCAAGGCATCAGGCGATAGTACAGCAGATAATGGCAATGCCCGGCCGCCGCCAGCCGGTACTGATGCGCGGCACAGCGCAGATCGAAGCCGGAGGCGACGCGCGGCAGATTGCGGCACAGCGTCGAGCGGAGCGGTGCGGGCACGTGCCGCCAGGCGGCGGCACCCGACATCTCGGAGACCGGCACCGCCCGCGCCACGCGCAGGTCGCGCCTGTGGCCGGCGGCGTCCTCGATCCAGGCGCCCTCGCCACGCAGGGCCATCGCGCAGTCGTCGCCCACCGGATCGTGGATCACGCCGGCCACGATCTCGCCCCGCACCAGCGCCGCGGCCATCGTGCCGAACAGCGGCAGGCCCGCCGCGAAATTGGCCGTGCCGTCGATCGGATCGACCACGAAGGCAAGATCGGCATCCCCCAGCCGGCCCAGCAATCGGGGATCGGCGGCTGCCGCCTCCTCGCCCACCACGAGGCATCCGGGAAACAGGCGGCGCAGCTCCTCGGCAATGACGCGCTCGGCCGCCTCGTCGGCCACGGTCACGAGATCGAGCGGCCCGGTCTTCGCGCGCACGTCGGCGACCTCCAGGCGTCGCCAGCGCGGCATGATCTCCGCGCGGGCGGCATCGCGCAGCAGCCGGGCCATGCCCGCCATGTCGCGGGCCGAAAGTCCCTTCACGCCCGGTCGCGCTCGAACCGGGCCCGGTCGGCCGGCAGCAGCCGCACGGTCAGCCGGATCGCCTCGTCTCCGTCGTCGCGGCCGATGACCTCGCCATGCTCATACAGCCAAGCCAACCGCGCCCCGTCCGCGGGCGGGATGCTGTAGCGGGCGACCTCCATACCCTCGGCGATGCGCTGGTCGATGGCGGCCAGCAGCGAAGGCAGCCCCTCGCCGGTGATGGCCGAGACGGCGATCGCGCCGGGGCGGACATCGAGGGCGTCCACGCCGCCCAGCAGATCGGCCTTGTTGGCGACCTCGATGGTGCGCGCGGCCCAGGCCTCGTCCAGCGTGCCGTCGGCCACCATGCCGTCCAGCACGGCCAGCACATCGGCGCGCTGCGCCGCCGAGTCCGGATGGGCCGCGTCACGCACGTGCAGGATCACGTCCGCCTCGGCCACCTCCTCGAGCGTGGCGCGGAAGGCTGCCACCAATTCGGTCGGCAACTCACTGATGAACCCCACCGTGTCGGACAGGATGGCGCGCCGTCCCGACGGCAGGCGCAGCCCGCGCATGGTGGGATCGAGTGTCGCGAACAGCTGGTCGCGGGCCGTCACCCCGGCGCCGGTCAGCGCGTTGAACAGGGTGGACTTGCCCGCATTGGTGTAGCCGACAAGGGCGATGATCGGGAACGGCACGCGCCGCCGCGCCGTGCGGTGCAATCCACGGGTGCGCCGCACCTGCTCCAGTTCGCGCCGGAGCTGGGCGATGCGCTCGCCGATCAGCCGCCGGTCCGCCTCGATCTGCGTCTCGCCGGGACCGCCCAGGAAGCCGAAGCCGCCGCGCTGCCGCTCCAGATGCGTCCAGGACCGCACGAGGCGGCTGCGCTGGTAGTCCAGATGCGCGAGCTCGACCTGCAACGACCCCTCGCGCGTCACCGCCCGCTCGCCGAAGATGTCGAGGATCAGGCCGGTGCGGTCGATCACCTTGGCTTTCCAGGCGCGTTCGAGGTTGCGCTGCTGCACCGGAGTAAGCTGGGCGTCCACCACCACGACGGCCACGCCGGCTGCGGCGATGGCCTCGCCCTGGCTCGCCACCTGACCTTCGCCCAGCAGCGTCGCCGGCCGGCGCGCCCGTAGCGGCAGGATGGTGCTATGCACCACCACCAGCCCGATGGAGGCGGCGAGGCCCACGGCCTCCGCCATCCTCGCATCCGCCGCACGTCCAGCCTCGCTCCGCTGGCCTCCTCCCGCCCAGGGCAGGATGACGGCTGCCCGGGTCAGCGTGACGGTGTCGCCACGCTTTCCCTCGAGGCCGGCGTCATTCACGCCCGACAGACACTCTCTCCCGCGCGCCGATGCTCAGCCGCGATGGCGAGGCCGGGGCATCCACGGCGGCTGCCGGCTCGGCCCCGCTCTCGCTGCGGGCCGGGTCGAACAGTTGGATGGGTGCCCCCGGCATGACGGTGCTGATCGCGTGCTTGTAGACGAGCTGCGTGTGTCCGTCGCGCCGGAGCAGGACGGAGAAATTGTCGAACCAGGTGATGATGCCCTGGAGCTTCACGCCGTTCACCAGGAACACGGTCACCGACGTCTTGCTCTTGCGGACGTGATTGAGAAACACATCCTGAACATTTTGCGTCTTCTCGGTGGCCACAGAGATATCCTTCTTCTTGTTTATCGAGGCTGCGGCAGTCCAGACAGGGCGGAACCGCCCGCCCCGTCCCTGCGCACGGAGGCTCGCACCGATCGCACCGGGAGGCCCGGCCGCACACACACAAGATCGGCACGCCCCCAGCATAAAGGGGCAATGGCCGCCGCGCGCAAGAGTGAGCGGGCGCATGAAACGCCTGCGCGATGATCGCCAAGCCGGCGGACACTCGCTAGGGTCGGCGCCTATGTCCTGGTGGCCGATTCCCTTCACGCTCTTCGCCGCGTCCCTGCTGCCGATCCAGGCGGCGCTGAACGGTGCCTTGGGCCGTGCCCTGCAACGGCCGGCCCTTGTGGTGATGGTCAGCCTTTCGGGCAGCCTGCTGTTCATGCTGGCTGTCGGGCTGGGCAGCGGCCGGCTGACCCTGCCGGGCGCTAGCCGCTTCGCCTCGGTCCCGTGGTGGGCGTGGCCGGCGGGCGTCTGCGGAGCCATCTACCTGCTGAGCCAGCCGATCGCCCTGCCGCGCATCGGCGCGGCGTTCTATGTCGGCCTCAGCGTCACGGCGCAGATCGTCACCGCCGTCGTACTGGATCATTTCGGCGCACTCGGCCTGCCGCAGCACCCCGCGTCGCCGGGGCGCATCGCCGGCGCGGTGCTGATGGCTGCGGGAATAGCGCTGGTGGCCCGGTTCTGACTTCTCGCACCAACGTGATGCATCGCCCGCTGGCGCCGCTCATTCCTCTCTCGCCGGCAAGCCAGAGCCGGCAAGCCAGAGGAGGAGGTCACGATGGCTCGATCCCTTATCCCGTTCATGTTTGACACGGGCTTTCCCACCGCGCGGTCGTTCGCCGATCCATTCCTGCAGTTGCACCGCGACATGAACCGCCTGTTCGACGACGCCCTGCGCGGCGTGGAATCGGCGGGGGGCAGCGGGTTCCCGCCGATGAGTGCCCCGCGCATGAACGTGAGCGAGACCGATGACGAGATTGAGGTGGAAGCCGAACTGCCCGGCGTCGCCGAGCAGGACGTGCGCGTCGAACTGGCCGACGACGTGCTCACCATTCGCGGCGAGAAAAAAGCCATGCACGAGAACAAGAACGTCCACATGGTCGAACGCTCGTTCGGTTCATTCTCGCGCTCGATCCGCCTGCCCTACCCGGTCAACCCTGAGCAGGTCCACGCAGAGTTCGATCATGGCGTGCTGACGGTCACGCTGCCGAAATCGGCGACGCAGGAGAAAGTCCACCGCATCCAGGTGGCGTCCGGCGCGGGTCACAAGATGGTCGAGGGCATGAGCCACGCCGCCGAGGTGCCCCAGACCGGGACCGGCGGCGCGCCCTCCAGGCAGGGTAGCGAGAGCGCCTCGCGGAAGGGTGTCGCCGAGGGCATGGAGAAGGCCGGCGGCAAGGCCGGCTGACCGCGATCACCGGCGGGGCCGGCGGCGGTCAGGGCTTCGGGTCGGATTCCGGATGGAACAGACGCTGTCCGTCCATCATGTAGGCACCGATCGCTGCCTGCCCCTCGGACGAGCCAAGCCAGGCCGCGAAGCGGTGCGCGGGCGCCTGCTTTGCCTGCGGATGGGCCTTGGGATTCAGCAGGATCACGTCGTACCTGTTCAGCAGGCGCCTGTCGCCCTCGAGGACGATCTTCATTCCGTCCTTGTGGCCGAAGCTGAGCCAGGTACCGCGATCGGAGAGCGTATAGGCCCCCATCGCCGCCGCGGCGTTCAGCGCCGCACCCATGCCGCCGCCGATATCGCGGTACCAGCCGCCCTCGGGATGCGCGGCCGGATCCATTGCGGCCGCCTTCCACAGCCTTTTTTCCAGGGCATCCGTGCCGCTTCGGTCGCCGCGCGACACGAACGGCGCCTTCGCCACGGCGATGGCCTTGAGCGCCGCCACCACATCGCGCGTGCCCATGATGTGCGCCGGATCGGAGGCGGGGCCGACGATGACGAAGTCGTTCCAGGCAATCTCGTCCCGGGTGAGCCCGTGGCCTGCCGCGATGAAGCGCGCCTCCGCCTCGGGATCATGCACCAGCACGAGGTCCGCGTCGCCATGGGCGGCCGTGGCCAATGCCTGCCCCGTTCCTTGCGCGACCACATGCACCTCGATGCCGGTCTCCTTCGTGAATTGCGGCAGGATGTGAGCCAGCAGCCCGCTGTTTTCGACCGAGGTGGTGGAGGCCAGCACGATGCTCTGCTGCTCCATCGCCCATCCGGGGACCGACGCGCTCGCCAGTAGCGTTCCGACCAGCGCCACGCGAGGTGTCTGCAACAGCTTCATGGTCTCTCCACCGATTTGCGCGGGGCGTGAACGGCCGGCGAGGCCGAAGGCACAGGCGCTGACGACGATGCTGATCGCCACCAGCACCAGCCCGAGCGCCAGCGCCATTGCCAGATTGCCTTCGCTGGTTTCGAGCGTGATCGCCGTCGTCATGGTGCGCGTGTAGCCGGCGATGTTGCCGCCGACAATCAGGATGGCCCCTACCTCGGAAATCGAGCGGCCGAAGCCGGCGAGGCTGGCGGTCAGCGCCTCCGCGCGGCCGATCGACAGCAGATGCGGAATGGCGCGCAGGCGGCTGGCGCCGGAGATCAGCAGATCGTCGCCGAAATCCCTCCAGGCGGCCTCCATGCCGCGATGGCTGAGTGCCGTGACAATCGGCAGCGCCAGCAGGAACTGGGCCACGATCATGGCCGTCGGCGTGAACAGCAACCCCACGAAGCCGAGCGGCCCCGATCGCGACAGCAGCAGATAGAGCGCGAGGCCCACCACCACCGGAGGCAGCCCGAGCAGCGCGTTGGCCAGCAGGATCAGCAGCCGGCGGCCGCGGAAGCGGAACACGGCCAGCGCCGCCCCCAACGGCAGCCCGAGAGCGGCGGCGGCGGCCGCCCCCGACAGGCTGACCGCGAGCGACAGTGCTATGATATGCAGGAGCGCCGCATCCAGGCCGACCAGCAGCCCGAATGCGAGGCGCACGGCATCGACGATCTCTGACACGGTCCCTCAGCGCCCGCGGGGCCGAGCCGGGAGCGGTAGCGCAAGTCCTACCTGAGTGGTCACTATGAAAGTCTCAGGAGCAGCAAAGCGCGCGCGCGGACGACCGCGAGGCTTTGATCGTGGCGCCGTGTTGCAGGCGGCGATGACCTTGTTCTGGCAGCGTGGCTACGAGGGGACATCCGTCGCGGATCTGACGGGAGCGATGGGGATTTCGCCGGCGAGCCTCTATGGCACGTTTTCGTAAACACCAGGTCGGCGGCCTGCTGGCCGGGAGCATAAAGGGTTGGCGCCGTGGCAGTGCCTGCACGCTCGCTCTATTTCACCGGCCCCCGCAAGGTCACGGTCGAAAGCGAAGACCTCCGGAGACCGGGGCCTGATGAAGTGGTCTTCGAGGCTCTGGTCTCGGGCATCAGCGCCGGCACGGAACTCAACGTCTATCGCGGCCTGGCGCCGCAGTGGCGCCAGCACATGGACCCGGCCACGCGGCTGTTCGTCGATGGCACGCCGGATTGGCGCTGGCCCGCACGCTACGGCTACGCCTCCGTCGGCCGGGTGATCGAGGCCGGCAACTCGGTCGATGGCGTTCGGGCGGGTGATTTGGTGTTTGCCTACAGCCCGCACGGAACGCACGGCGTGGCATCGCAGCGATCGGTCGTGCCGCTTCGCGATCTTCGCGATCCGGAGCTTGGGATTTTCTTTGCCAATCTCAACACCGCCTATAACGGCGTGCTGGATGCGCGAGTCCCGCTCGGCGCCGACGTGGTCGTTTTTGGCCTGGGGGTGATCGGCCAGATTGTCGTGCGCCTGCTCAAGCGGACAGGCGTTCGAACGCTGATCGCGGTTGATGGCGTCAAGCAACGGCGTAGGCACGCGAAGAATGGCGGCGCGACCCACACGCTCGATCCTCTGACCCAGCCAGTTGCCGAGATGGTGCGCGAACTGACCGGAGGACGGGGTGCCGACGTCGTGATCGAGGTCTCCGGCGCCAGTCAGGCTTTTGGCGAGGCCATTCGCACGGTGGGCTTCAACGGTCTTGTTGTCGCCATGTCCTGGTATGGCGGCACGTTCGAGAAACTGAGTCTCTCCGGGGAATTCCACCACAACCGGCCGAGGATCGTCTCGTCCCAGGTGGGCGCCGTGAACCCGGACCTCGGTCCGCTCTGGTCCACTGCCCGGCGCGCCGCGAATGCGCGCGAGTTCATGGATATCTTTGCGGGCGACCTCAAGAGCTTCATCACGCATCGGGTGCCGCTCGCCGAAGCAGGGCGCGGCTATGAGCTTCTGGACCAGGGCTCGCCTGACGTGATGCAGGTGCTGATCGACTACCGCCTTCCCTCCTCCTCTCTCTAGCAGCGAGTCTCCGATGCGGTATTCCGCTTGCCTCGAATGGCTGTTTGCCCAGGAAGCGCCGTCCTTTCCCGATCGCATTCGCCTTGCGCGAGAGGCCGGGCTTGACGGCGTGGAATTCTGGCTGTGGTCGAACAAGGATGTGGGCGGTATCGAAGACGCCCTGCGCGACACGGGAGTGGCGCTGACCGGCTTCGTCGCCGAGCCGATGGTGCCGCTCACCGACCCGGGTCATCATGACGCGTTTCTGGAGGGGCTGAAGCTGTCCGCCGAAATCGCCCGGCGGCTCGGCGCCGGGACTCTGATTGCCCAGGCCGGCGCGGATCTGCCTGGCCGCTCAAGGTCGGAACAGCGTGACGCATTGACCACGTGCCTCGCCCGTGCGGCGGACGTGCTTGCCGGCAGCGATGTCGTGCTGGCGGTGGAGCCGCTGAACACGCTGATTGATCACAAGGGATACTTTCTTCCGTCAACCCGCGAGGCGCTCGAGATCGTGGCACGGGTCGATCGACCCGAAATTGCCATCCTCTACGACATCTATCATTCCGCGGTCATGGGCGAAGACATCGCCGATGTTCTGGGCGGGGGTCTCGATCATGTCCGTCATGTTCATCTGGCGGATCATCCCGGCCGCGGCGAACCGGGCAGCGGACGGCTCGACTGGCGCGAGCGGGTTTCATGGCTGGAGAGCAATGGCTACCAGGGCATGATCGGTCTTGAATACCGCCCATCCAAGGCGACGCTCGCGACGCTTGCCTTGCTCAGAGGGGACCGCCAGGCACCCGTCCCCTAGCCGTCTGGAGCTCTACCCGTTGCGGTCCTCGCCGCCGATGCCAAGCTGCTTCAGCTTGCGGTGCAGCGCGCTGCGCTCCATGCCGACGAACAGCGCGGTGCGGCTGATATTGCCGCCGAAGCGCAGCAATTGCGATTGCAGATACTGCGTCTCGAACAGGTCGCGCGCCTCGCGCAGCGGCAGCGCCATGACATCGGTGCTGCCCGAGCCATTGAGCGACGGGGCCGCGGCGCCCACTTCCGGCGGTAGCATCTCGGCGCGGATCGGGTCGGCGGCACCGCCCGGCGCCATGATGAGCAGCCAGTCCATCAAATTGCGCAACTGCCGCACGTTGCCGGCCCAGTCATAGGCCTGCAATGCCGTCAGCGTGTCGGTGGACAGGGTGCGCGGCGCCATGCCCGACAGCTCGGCCGAGCGTTGCAGGAAGTGGCGCGCCAATACCGGCACGTCCTCGCGCCGGTCCTTGAGCGACGGCACGCGCAGCGGCACGACAGCGAGCCGGTAGTACAGATCCTCGCGGAACCTGCCGGCGGCGATTTCCGCTTGCAGGTCGCGATTGGTGGTGGACAGCACCCGCACATCCACCTTCACGCGCGACGATCCGCCGACCCGCTCGAAGGTCTGGTCCTGAAGCGCACGCACGATCTTGCCCTGGGTCTCGATCGGCATGTCGGAGACCTCGTCCAGGACCAGCGTGCCGCCATGCGCCCGCTCCAGCACACCGGCGCGGCGGGGATGCATTCCCGGATCGGCACCGGCCTCGACCCCGAAAAGCTCCTCCTCGAAGCGCGCCGGGTTCAGCGTGGCACAGTTGAGCGCCACGAACGGCCCATCGGCGCGGCGCGAACGTGCATGGATCATGCGCGCGACCACTTCCTTGCCAGATCCGGCCGGCCCCTGGATCAGCACGCGCGAGCCGGTCGGCGCCACCTTCTCGACCTGCGCCCGCAATGACGAGATCACCGAGCTGTCGCCCAGCAGCTCCGTCTCCGGGCCGGCGCGCAGGCGCAGCTCCACGTTCTCGCGCGCGAGCTGGGCCGCTTCGAGCGCGCGCCGGACGATCAGCAGCAGCCGGTCGGACTGGAACGGCTTTTCCAGGAAGTCGTAGGCGCCCTGCTGGATGGCGGTCACCGCCATCTCGATCGTGCCGTGGCCGGAGATCATCACCACCGGCACGTGCGGCTCCTCGCTATGCAGGCTGGCCAGCACGCCCAGCCCGTCCAGCTTGCTGCCCTGCAGCCACACATCGAGCACGACGAGGGACGGCCGGCGGCTGCGGAAGGCGGCGATGGCCGCGTCGGCATCGGCGGCGGATCGCGTGTCATAGCCCTCGTCGCGCAGGATCCCGTCCACCAGCATGCGGATATCGGGTTCGTCGTCGACGATCAGGATCTCGTTTACCATGAGCTGCTCATTCGAGGGTTGTCCTAGGCCCCGGCCCTCGCGCCGGGCAAGCACAGGGTGGCCACGGTACCGCCGCCGGGCCAATCGGCCGTGGCGGGGCGTTCGTCCAGCAGCAGCCGGCCGCCATGATCTTCCATCACCTTCTTGACGATCGCCAATCCGAGCCCGGTGCCTTTGGGCTTATGCGTCACATAGGGTTCGGTCAGGCGCCCCCGGTCATCTTCCGGCAGGCCGACCCCGTCATCGGCCACCTGGATCAGCACCTCGCCCCCCTGTTCGACGACCGAGACGGCGATGCGCCCATCGTGCCCGCCATCTTCGCGCATGGAGACCGCATCGATCGCGTTTTGCAGGAGGTTGGTCAGCGCCTGCCCGACCAGCCGGCGATCGCAGGGAGCCATCGGCCCGCGCTCCGGGATTCCCTCGGAGCTGAACGCGATGCCCGGATGGGCGTTGCGCGGCAGCACCAGGGCCTCGCGGGCGATGCGGCCGATATCCTCGGCGCGGATCGCCGGCTGCGGCATCCGGGCGAAGGCGGAGAACTCGTCCACCATGCGGCCGATATCGGCCACCTGCCGCACGATCGTATCCGCGCATTGCACGAAGGTCTCGGGATCGGAGGTGATCTCGCGCGTGAAGCGGCGCTTCAGGCGCTCCGCCGAAAGCTGGATCGGGGTCAGCGGGTTCTTGATCTCGTGGGCGATGCGGCGGGCCACGTCCGACCAGGCCGCCTTGCGCTGGGCCGCCTGCAACTCGGTCACGTCGTCGAAGCTCACGACCAGGCTGAAGCGCCGCGAACTGGTCTCCGTGCTGCGGTCCGAACCGAGCCTTACCAGCAAGGTCCGCCGGTGGTTCGTGGGGCCGATCTGGATTTCGGCGACATGCGTGCGCTCCGGGGTGCCGCGGGCCTGGGCGATCAGGTCGGCGAACTCCGGCACCAGCTCGTCGAGCGGGCGGCCGATGGCGGCCAGCAGATCCACCCCCAGCAGCTCACCGGCAGCCCGGTTCGGCAGCTCGATGCGGCCCTGCTCGTCCAGCCCGATGACCCCGGCCGAGACGCCGGCCAGCACCGCCTCGGTGAAGCGGCGGCGGCTGTCGAGCTGGCCATAGGCGTCCATCAGCTCGGCGCGCTGTGCCGCCAACTGGCCGGTCATGCGGTTGAAGGCGCGCGACAGGCCGGCCACCTCGTCCTCGGTCGCCGCTTCCGGCACCCGCACCGCGAGGTCGCCCGCACGCACCCGCTCGGCCGCCATGATGAGGCGGCCGATCGGCCGGGCGAGCTGGTTGGCGATGACCAGCCCGATCAGCACGGCGGCCACCAGCACCAGCAGCGCCACCAGGGCGAAGATCAGCGCCAGCGTCACTTGCAGGCCGGAGCGGTTCTGGTCCAGCCGGTTGTATTCGGCCACCGCCATTTCGGTATGCGCCATGTGGTCGAGGATCACCGGATCGACCGGGCGGACGATCATCAGGACGAGTGCCGGGGTCGAGTTCGAGCTTCACCACCCCCTTGACGTTCTGCGAGGCGTCGGTGCCCAGCACCGCCACGTCGCCGCCCATCGCCCGGTCGATCGCCCAGCGGGGCGGCACCTGCGCCTGCGAGGGTGCCACCGCCCCCGCCGCGGCCACCACCTGGCCGGTCACCGGCTCGAAGATCACCGCCTCGGTCAATCCGCGCAGCGCCGTCTGCTCGGCCAGGATGGCGCCGAACGTATTCGGGTCATTGCCCAACAGGCTGCCGGCGCGAGCCAGGTCGTATGCCATTGCCCAGGCATCCGCCCGGATATTGTTGCGGTGTTCCTCCAGATAGCCGCGGCTGGCCTGCAATCCCTCCTGCAACGCGGTGCGAACGCGGTCGCTGAACCAAGCCTGGATGCCGACATTGAACAGGAATGTCGCGAAGATCGCGACGACGATGGTGGGCGTGATCGCCACCACGCTGAACAGCAGCACCAGCCGCACATGCAGCCGCGATCCCGCCGAGCCGCGCCGGCGCTCCGCCAGCACCCGGGTCAGGCGCCCGGCCAGCACGGCCATCAGCAGCAGCAGGACGACGAAATTGGCCAGGATCAGGGCGAACACCGAGTTCGGCTTGACCGCGAAATGCACGCCGCCGGCCAACAGGGTGAAGGTCGCCACGCCCAGCGCCGCCGCCCCCGCCGCCAGCACCAGGGTCACGACCTTGCCCAGCAGGATGTCGGCGAGACGCCGGCCGCGCGACAGCCCGCGCGATGCGGTGAGAACGGGCGGGGAATCGAGGTCGCGCGGATCGGGTTCGACGTTCATGCCCGCCCAGTATAGCGCCCGGTGACCCGTTGATCGAATGACCGCCGGGAGACCGGGCCGCGAACGGCCCCTACGCGGCCCCCGGCGAGTCCGGGCCGCCCATGAACACGGCCACCGCCGCTCGCTGCCCCGCGTCCAAATGCAGCCCGAGCTTGGTGCGCCGCCACAGGACATCGTCCGCCGCGCGCGCCCATTCATTCTCCCGCATCCAGGCCAGCTCGCGCTCCGAGAGGCCGGCGCCGAAATCCCGGCCGAGATCGGCCTGGCTGCGGGCGTCGCCCAGAACCTCCGCGGTGCGCGTGCCGTAGGTGCGCACCAGCCGGGCGGCGACAGGCCGTGTCAGAAAGCCGTAGCGGGCGATCAGGCCCGAGACGAGCGCGCCGGCCCCCGCGGGCGGGAAATCGCCGCCCGGCAGATGCGCGCCGGCTGTCCAGGCGCGACCCGCGCCCGGCAGCACCGGTGCCAGCCTCGCGAGTGCCGCCTCGGCCAGCCTGCGATAGGTGGTGATCTTGCCGCCGAACACGGACAACAGCGGCGGCGCGCCCGGTGGCGCATCCAGGGTCAGCACATAGTCGCGCGTCGCGGCCTGGGCGCGGCTGGCGCGGTCGTCATAGAGCGGCCGGACGCCGGCATAGGACCAGACAACGTCCGCCGGCGTCACGGGACGCGCGAAATAGTCGCTGACGGCATTGCACAGATAGGCGGTCTCCGCCTCCGAAATGGCGACGCCGTCCGGGTCGCCCTCGAAATCCTGATCGGTGGTGCCGATCAGCGTGAACTCCTGCTCGTAGGGAATGGCGAAGCAGATGCGACCGTCGCCGTTCTGGAAGATGTAGCAGCGCTCGTGATCGAACAGGCGTCTTGTCACGATGTGGCTGCCCTTCACCATGCGGATGCGCGCCGGCGTATCCTGGTGCAGAATCTCCGTGAGGAAGCGGCCGGCCCACGGCCCGGTCGCGTTCACCAATGCCCGCGCACGCGCCTCGCTCGCGATTCCGGTTACCTCGTCACGCAGATGCAGCCGCCAGTCCGCGCCGTCGCGCTCGGCGGCAATGCAGCGGGTGCGCGTGCGGATCACGGCACCGCGCGCCGCCGCGTCCTGCGCGTTCAGCAGCACCAGGCGCGAATCCTCGACCCAGCAATCGGAATACTCGAAGCCGGTACGGTATTGCGGCTTCAGCGGCTGGCCCGCCGGATCGCGCCGCAGCGCCAGGCGGCGCGTCGGAGGCAGCAGCGTGCGGCCGCCGAGATGGTCGTACAGGAACAGACCAAGCCGGATCATCCAGGCGGGCCGCAGCCCGGCATGATGCGGCAGCACGAAGCGCAGCGGCCAGATGATATGCGGGGCCGAGCGCAGCAGCACCTCGCGCTCGGCCAGCGACTCGCGCACCAGCCGGAACTCGTAATATTCCAGATAGCGCAGGCCGCCATGCACGAGCTTGGTCGAGGCGGAGGAGGTGGCACCCGCCAGATCGCCCTTCTCCAGCAGCAGCGGGCGCAGGCCGCGACCCGCCGCGTCGCGGGCGATGCCGGCACCATTGATGCCGCCACCGATCACCGCCAGGTCGTAGATCGCGTCCGCCATCACTGTCCCCCGACGGGTTCAGTACAAGCCGACCCGCAGCCCTCTTGGCAAGGCTACTTCCCGCCGGCGAAGGCGTGCAGGCCCGACAGGAGCGAGCGATGGAAGATCACGGCCAACAGCACCGTCGGCAGCGAAAGCAGCAGCCCCGCCGCCGCCATGTGGCCGTATTCCGGATTCATGCCATTGGCCAGGAAGCCCGCCACCTGCACCGGAAAGGTGATGTTGGACGAGGTGATGACGAAGGCGATGAAGAACTCGTTCCAGGTCAAGATCGTCACCAGCAGCCCGGCCGCGGCAATCGAGGATCGCGTCATCGGCAGCACGACATGCACGAACGCCCCCCAGCGAGAGCATCCGTCGAGCAGCGCCGCCTCCTCGGAATCGCCCGGCAGCCCGCGCAGATAGGCCAGCATGATCCAGCAGGTAAGCGGCAGGTTGACCGCGATGTACAGCAGCGTCAGCCCCGGCTCGGTGTTGAGCAGATGCGTGCGCAGCAGCAGGAAGTAGAAGGGCATGATCAATGCCGCCGGCGGCATCATGCGCGTGGAGATGATCCAACTCTCGATGTGGCGGTTGGCACGGGTCGGAAATCGAGACAGCGCATAGGCCATCAGCGGCCCGAACACGATCGCGAAGGCGACCGAGATGGCGACGACCCGCACCGAGCGGTCGAAGGCGGAGAAGTCGAGATTCTGCCAGACCCAGGCGATGTTATCGAAGGTCACCGGGTGCGGGAACCAGACGGGCGACTCGGACTGGATCTGCGCCTTGTATTTGAAGGTCGTGTTGACCAGCCAGTACAGCGGCAACATCCACAGGGCGAGGAACAGGACAAGCCCGATCCGGCCCAGCACGGGTCCGGCACGCAGCCGCGTCCGCCGGCGCACCGGCCGGGTCAGCGATAGATCTGCGTGTCCCATCGCGCCACCTTCAGCCAGACCGCCGTGCTTGCAAGCCCCAGGATCAGCGTGATCACGCCCGCGGCAGAGGCAAGCGAGACCTGCGAGCTCTCGGCGATGCCGATCTTGTAGATGAACAGCGACAGATCGACCGTGGCGTTGCCGGGGCCGCCATTGGTCAGCAACTCGGTCGCAGCAAAAACCTGGCTGCACAGGATGAACTCGAAGATTGCCGCGACCGCCAGCAGCGGGCGCAGCAGCGGCAGGTGAATGCGCCAGACCGTGGTCCAGAACCCGGCGCCGTCGATGCGCGCCGCCTCCACCGGCTCGACGGGCAGGCTCTTCAGCCCGCCCAGCAGCAGGATCACCGCGAGCGGCGACCATTGCCAGGTCTGCACGACGATCACGGTGACAAGCGCGCCCACGGCGCTGCCGGTGGGCGAGATCAGGGCACCCGTGACCATCTGGATGACCTGCGGCACCGGACCGTAGAGCGGATCGAGCATCAGGCTGAAAACCAGCGCCATTGCCACCGGAGAGACCGCGAGCGGGATCAGCACCAGGATCGTCATCAAACCGGACAGCCGACCCGCGAACAGGTGGATCAGGTAGGCGATCAGCAGCCCGATGCAGACGGCGGCGAAGGTCGAACCGAACGACACCAGCAGGGTGACGAACAGCGCGTGCAGCCCCGCCTCGCTGCCGAGCACGCGCGCGTAATTCTGCAATCCGACGAACCGCACGACCTGGTTGGGAACGGCGATATCGACGTTCACGAAGGACAGGTACACCGCATAGACGAACGGTGGCAGCGACAAGGTGGCCAGCAGCAGGAAACCGGGCAGCGGCACCAACCAGGGCGTGCGCCACACGCGCGCGCCCCTCACCCCGGCCCTCTCCCAAAGGGAGAGGGAGGTCTTCCCCTCTCCCTTTGGGAGAGGGCCGGGGTGAGGGATTGCGGCACAGATCAGGGGCTATCCGGAAACAGCTCCTGATAGGCCCGCTTCGTGCCGGCCACGCCCTCCGTCTTGAAACGGTCCTCGGTCTCGGCCGCGGCGGCGGTGAGTGCCGCCTTCGCCGTGCTGCCGCCGGTGAACACGCTCTCGATATGCGCACCGATGATGTCGCCCATCTCGCGCCATTGCGGAATCATCGGCCGGTACTCGGTTTTCGTGATCGCCTGCCCGTCGCTCACCGCGCGGATATAGCCGGCGTCGAGCTTGCTTTTCAGCAGGTCGGACTGGTTGACGCTCTTGCGGTCCTCGTTGCCGATATCCTTCGCGGTCCGCGCCATTTCCATCTGCTGCGAGGTGGCCCATTGCAGGAAGCTGCTGGCCGCCTGGAACTGCTTGCTTGCCTCGGGCACGCTGGCAGCGATGGCGAGGCCGATCGAGTAGTTGGCCGGATAGGCGCCCTTCGGGCCGGCCGGTACCACCGCGTAGCCGATCTTGCCCACCACGTTGGATTGCTTGGGATCGTTGAAGGTCGGATAGAACGCGGTGCTCTCGACGATCATTGCCACCCGGCCGGCGGCGAAGGCCGAGGAGACCTGCGGCCAGCCCCAGGTGCCCGATCCGGGCGGCCCGTCCTTGCGGATCAGATTGGAATAGTGCTGCGTGCCCAGGGTCGCGGCGGCGCTGTCGAACGCCGGATGCATGGTCGCATCGAGGAAATTGCCGCCATAGCTGCGCAGCCACTCGGTCCAAGTATAGACGTTCATGCCCTCGCCCCGCAGCCCGCGCAGCGCGATGCCGAAGGTGCGCGGCGGCTTTGTCAGCTTCGCGGCCGCAGCCTCCAGCTCGTCGAGCGTCTTGGGCACGGCGACATGCGCCGCGTCCAGCAGATCCTTCCGGTAGTAGAGGATGGTCACTTCCGAATAGATCGGCAGTCCGTACAGCTTGCCGTCCCAGGAATAGGCGCCCTTCAGGCTGGGGAACACGTCGTCCATCTGGTACGCGGGCTTGATCGACGGTCCGAGCTCGCGCACCCAGCCATTCGAGCCGAACAGCGGAATGTAGTTGTCGTCCAGGCAATAGAGCTGGAACCCGCCCGCCTTGTTGGCGGCGTCGGCGACGATATGCGAGCGCAGGTCGTTCTCGGGATAGTCGGTGAAGTTGATCTTGGCGCCGGTGAACTGCTCGAACAAGGCCGCGTGGCTCTGGATGAAATCCATCGCCGGCAGATGCCGGCAGGCGATGTTGAGCGTGACCCCGCCATAGGCGCCCGAAGCGGCGTAGTCGGCGAGCGAGTGCTTGACCGCGCCCTCGTAGTCCTGCGCCGCGGCCACCACGGGCACGGACAGCAGCGCGGCGCAGACCGCCGGTAGGACCAGGCGCTTCATCGAGAACCTCCCTGTTAGGCCGCTGTGGCGGCGCTCGTTCTGCGCCCGTTCGTCCGGCCGGCCCGGAGAGGCACGCAAAAACGTTATCCCATGCGTTTTCCGACCCGGCAAGCAGACCCGTGGCGGAGCGGCGCCCCCGCCATGCCGGATTGCGCCGCCCGCGCCGCCCCTGTTTGATGCGCGACAAGAAACGAGATCGAGGAGCGTTCCCCATGAAGATCGGCTTCAACCTGCTGCTGTGGACCACGCACGTCACGGATGCCCACCTGCCGCACATCGCGGCGTTGCGGCAGACCGGCTACGATGGCGTGGAGATTCCGGTTTTCGAGGGCGACACCGCGCATTATCGCAGACTTGGTGAGAGGCTGCGCGACGAGGGTCTCGGCTGCACCGCCATCACCGTCATTCCCGACCAGCAGCGCAGCCCGATCAGCCCCGATCCCGCGCATCGCCGGGGTGCGCTCGACTACTTCGCGTGGGCCACGGAATGCGCGGCGGCGCTGGGCTCGCCCATGCTGTGCGGCCCGTTCCACCAGCCGCTCGGCCAGTTCTCCGGCACCGGCCCGAGCGACGCCGAACGAGGCTGGTGCGCCGAGGTGCATCGAGCCGCGGCCGAACGCGCGGCACAGCTCGGCGTGTCGCTCGTGATGGAATATCTCAACCGTTTCGAGTGCTATTTCGTCAACACGATGGCCGACGCGCTCGCTCACGCGGCCCGCGTCGATCACCCCGGCTTCGGCGTGATGCACGACACGTTCCACGCCAATATCGAGGAAGCCGATCCGATCGGCATCATCGCCCAGGCCCGCCCCTACCTGCGCCACATCCACATCAGCGAGAACGACCGCGGCACGCCCGGCCGCGGGCATCTGCCCTGGCCCGCGATCTTCGCCGCGATCCGCGCCAGCGGCTATGACGGGTGGCTCACCATCGAGGCGTTCGGCCGCGCCCTGCCGGACCTCGCCGCGGCCACGCGCGTCTGGCGAGACCTGAGCGCCTCGCCCGAGCAGGTCTATACCGAGGGCCTGGCGCTGATCCGCGATGGCTTGCGGGCGACCGCCGTCGATAGGGAGGAGCGCGTCGGACCCTTTTACACTCGGCTCGCCTATGGCCCGCAAATCCTTGTATAGACTGAGTGGCGTGGCTCTTGCTTCCAGTCTTTCGCGAGGAATGAAAGCCTCGCGAAGACGAGAACATAGGATTTCCGAATCATGCTGCGCCGCGCCCTGCCGATCGCCGCCGTCTCGTTGCTGCTGATGGGGTCCGCCCGGGCGGACGTGATCTACCAGTTTGTCGAAACGGCCGATGCGGGCCCCTGGCGCACCGAGTATCAGGCTCCGATGGTGACGCTCAGCTTCGAACTGACGGATGCGGCGGTCCAGAGCGGCTCCTTTTCGCTGACGCAGGAGCAGTTCCCGTTTTGGCAGTCGGGCGATTCCGGCCTGGAGGCGCTGAACGCATCGGCGCCACGCCTGCAAGTCACCGCCGGCCAGGGTTCCGGGGTGTTCTCGATGAATCTCACCTTTGGCGGCATGGGCCAGATCCTGTCGTCCGCGCTTCATCTGGACACGTATTCGGACACTGAATACGTCAATCTTGGGGGATCGGGCGGAAAGGCTTCCGGCGCGTTCTATACCGATGACCCGTACGATCCCTGCTATCGGGTCGGAGCCTGCAAGTTCTCGGGCCATTGGACCAAGAAAGTCGTTCCCGTGCCGGAGCCGTCATCGCTCGCCCTGCTCGGCGGCGCGCTCGCGGGCTTGTTCCTGTGCCTGAGGCGCCGGCGGGCCTAGCGCCTCGCCGGAAGCCTGCGCGGGGCGATCAGGCGGCGTAGGCCAGCTTCGTCGCCAGACGCTGGCCGTCGCGGAACAGCACGACGTGTTCGAGCGGGCAGCGGACGAACACGTCGCGGCCGATTTCAGGCCCGCGCTCGGCATCCACCTTGGCAACCAGCCGCGTCGCGCCAACGACGAGCGTCAGCAGGTACTGCCCTGCCGTCGTGATGCTGCTCCGCAGGACTTGCGCCGGCAGCGCATCCGGCTCCCGCGCGCGCAGCACCTGGACATATTCCGGGCGGATGCCCGCCTCGATTCCGTCGGGGCCGCCCTCGGGACGCGAAAGCGGGCGCGCGAACACGTCGAAGCCGATACCTTCACCCGCAAGCTGACTGGGGGTGATGAAGTTCATGCCCGGATTGCCGAGGAACCAGCCACCGAACCGGCTTTCCGGCCGCTCGTACATCGTCCGCGGTGCCGCGCATTGGGAAATGCGGCCATTCTCCATCAGCGCGATCTGATCCGCCAGCGTCATGGCTTCGGTCTGGTCGTGCGTCACATAGATGATGGTCTGCCGCAGCCGGGAGCGGAACTCCTTGAACGCCCGGATCAGTGCCAGCTTGGCGTGGACTTCGACATTGGTGGTCGGCTCGTCGAACAGGATCACGTCGCAACGGCGCGCGATCGCCCTGCCGACCGCCACCTTCTGCCGCGTGCCGCTGTCGAGATCGCCGATGTGGCGATCGCGCTGCGCGCCGAGCTGCAAGACCTCCAGCACCTCGTCCACCCGCCGCCGCCGCTCCGGGGCGGACAGCGTGCGGTCGCGCCGCAGTGGCAGCTCGATGTTCTCGACCACGCTGCACGTGCGGTACATCACCGGATACTGGAATACCATCGCGACGTCGCGCCGGTTCGGGGGCAGATGCGTCACATCCTTGTCGCCAAAGGCGATGCGACCGCGGCTCGGCGTTT
The DNA here is from genome assembly GCA_963838805.1 of uncultured Pseudomonadota bacterium. Taxonomy (GTDB): domain Bacteria; phylum Pseudomonadota; class Alphaproteobacteria; order Acetobacterales; family Acetobacteraceae; genus CAVRQM01. Next base: position 242,400 of record CAWISK010000006.1, on the reverse strand, counting down.
CCAGCCCGGCGATCATGCGCATCAGCGTGGTCTTGCCGCAGCCGGAAGGGCCAAGCAGGCAGGTGACGCTGCCCTCGGCGAACACCGCCGAGATGTCGTTGACCGCGATCATGGCGCCGAACGCGCGCGTGAGATTGGTCAGCCTGATGTCAGGCATCCATCGCCTCCTCGCCGCGCCCGAGGCGGGCGCCGGTCGCGCGGTCGAATACCTGAAGCCTGTTCGCCTGGACCGTGAACGGGAACGGTGCGCCAAGCTCCATCTCCGCGATCGAGCGGCTCGGCACCGCCGTCACCAGCGTCTGCCCGCGCGCCTCCACATAGACAACGCATTCCGCGCCGAGATTCTCCAGCAGCCGGACAGTTCCGGTTTGCACGGGACGATGCGGGCTGTCGCTGCCATTCTGCGGCCGGTGGACGATATGCTCCGGCCGCGCCACGACGGCCACCTCGCGCGACGCCCCGGCGTTCGTCGCGAGGCGGAACTCCAGCAGATCGGTGCGGCATACGCCCTGCTGCGACAGCGTGCCGGCCAGCACGTTGCAGCGCGGGAATCCCACCAGCTCGGCCGCGCGCAGATGCCGCGGTTCATGATAGACGCGCGATGCCGGGTTGGCGTCGATGACCCGCCCGCCATCCAGCACGACCAGATCCTCCGCCATGTTCAGCGCTTCGAGGCTGTCCGAGGTCGCATACAGGAAGGTGGCGTCCAGTTGCGCGCGCATGGTCTTGAGGTCTTCCATGAGGCTCTCGCGCAGCTTGAAGTCCAGCCCGACCAGCGGATCGTCCAGCAGGAACAGCTCCGCGTTCTTCAGCATGCCGCGCGCAATGGCAGAGCGTTGCTTCTCGCCGCCGCTGAGCTGGGCGGGGCGCTTTTTCAGCAGCGGGCCGATGCGCAACACCTCGGCCACGGGCGCCAGACGACGCTGGATCTCGGCCCGTGCCACGCCCTGCAACGCCAGCGGATAGGCGATGTTGTCGAACACGCTCATATGCGGAAACAGCGCGAAGGATTGCGGCACATAGCCGATGCTCCGCTCCGCGGCGGGCACGTCCGTGATATCGCGCCCGTCGAACAGGATGCGGCCGCAGGACGGCTGTTCCAGCCCGATCAGCAGGCGCAGCAGCACGGATTTGCCGCTGCGCTGCGGGCCGCACAGGACGGTGAGGCTTTGCGCCGCGACATCGAGCGTCACGTCCTCCAGCGCCGTGACGCCGCGATAGGAACGACCGACGCCTTCCAGCCGGATATGACTCACGCCTTCAGCCTCCAAGCCGGGCCAGGTACGGCACCAGCAGGATGCCGGCCGCGAACACGGCGGCGGTGATCGCCAGCAGGAACACGGTCAGGCCCAGCGCCCGGCCGACGCCCGCCGCGCGCGGCAGATTGCCCACCGCGATGTTGAGCAGGGTGGCGCCCATCACCGTCAGCAAGCCGATCTGGTAGAGCTGGAAACTCCATTGCTGCACGATCAGCAGGAACCCCAGGCACATGACCAGGATCAGCACCAGCTCGGCCCGCGGCACGATGCCCTGCTTCACCCGAGGCACCGCGTGCTCGTCCTGCATCATACTTCGCCGCGCACGGTGCCGAAGGTCATGCCCACCAGCAGGTATCGCTGGAAGAAATACACCACCAGGATCGGCGGGATGATGTACACGCTGGTCAGCGCCGAGATGAAGGTCCAGTCCACGCCGCCATTGGAATACAGCCCGGTGCTGAGCGCCACCGGGATGTTCGACGTGCGGATGCCGCCGATGATGTAGTTGAACAGGAACTCGTTCCACACGAAGATGAAGTTGAAGATCGTGGCGGCGATGACGCCCGGCATCACTTGCGGCAGGATCAGGCGCGTGATGATGCTGATCCACGAAGCGCCATTGACCAGCCCGGTCTCGTCGAAGCGTGGCGAGACGCTGTCTATGAACCCCTTCAGGATCCAGACCGAGAACGGGATGGAGAACATGGCGTAGAACAGGATCATCCCGGCATAGCTGTCCTTCCATCCGAAGCCCACATACATCAGATAGACCGGCAGGATGGCCGCCGAGCCGGGCAGCATGCGGATCGACAGCAGCAGGAACATCAGGAAGTTGGTGCCGGCGGGCTTGAAGCGCGAGAAGGCAAAGGCGGCGAGGAACGACACCGCGACCGCGATCAGCACCGCCGCCACCGACAGGACGATGCTGTTGGTCAGTTGATGCAGGAACGAGGCGCCGGAGAACAGGCGCGCGTAGTTGGCGAAGGTCGGCATGAAGATGAACTTTGGCGGGATCGCCAGGATCTGGTCCGCCGTCTTCAGCGACGACAGCAAAATCCAGGCGATCGGCGCGAAGAAGATCAACGCCACCAGCCACAGCACGCCATGGTACAGGTGCTGGCGCCATCCGGTCTGGGTCATGCCGCTGCCTCGCGCCGTTCGCGCCAGTGCAGCACGAAGATGAAGGTCGCCGTGAACGCGATGGAGATCAGCAGCAGGATCACCGCGAGCGCCGACGACCAGCCCATGTTGAACGCCTCGAACGCGCGCCGGTACAGCGTCATGGCCACGAGCTGCGTGGTCGATCCGGGGCCGCCATAGGTCATGTCGTAGATCAGGTCCATTGTCTTGAAGGCGTCGATGGTGCGCAGCAGGATGCCCAGCATCAGGATGAACTTGCCGTGATGCAGCACAACCAGACGCAGGCGCTGGTGCCAGGGCAGCCGGTCGATCTCCGCCGCCTCCAGCTCCGCCTTCGGCACAGAGGCCAGGGCCGCGAGCGTCATCAGCACCATGAACGGCGTCCACATCCAGATATCCACGGCCAGCACGGCGCCGAACGCCACCGAGCTGTCGGCCAGGAAATTGACGGACTGGAAGCCGAGGGCGCGAATGGCGCTGTTGAGCACGCCGAAGGTCGGATCGTAGATCAGCCGCCAGAAGGTGCCGGCGGCCACCGGCGTCAGCACCATCGGCGAGAACAGCATGGTCAGCGCCACGCGCCGCCCCGGCAGTCGATGGCTGTTCCAGAACAGCAGCCCGAGCGCCAGCCCGAGCACAGTCTCGATCACCACCGCGCTGACCACGAAGACGAAGGTGCGGCTCAAATCGAGCCACACCCCCGCGTCGTCGAGGATCGTCCGGTAGTTATAGAGCCCGGCAAAGCGCGGCGGCCGGCCGCTGGTCAGCGAAAAACGGTAGAAGCCCAGTCCGAGCAGCCACAGCGTCGGGATTACGTTCCAGACGATGAAGAAGATCAGGACGGGCATGAGCAGCAGCAGCGGCAGCACGCTCCGCCGGCCGAGGAAGGCGAGCAGCCCCCCGGACCTGCGGAGCGGCGCTCCCGGCCGTATCCCGACCGCAACCGCGGCCGATGGCAAGCCGTCCGCCATGCCTACAGCCGAATCCCGGCGCAAGAGCCGCTGGGTTCCTTCTGTGCCACCCCCTCGTCAAACAGGATGGCCTGCTGCTTGCACGCCACGTAGCGCAGGGCGTGCATCGGATCCTTGACCTGTCCTGCCATGTAGCCCGTGAATGCCTCCTGCTGGATAGACAGCATCTCGGCGTATTTCGGATCGTGCCAGAAATCGCTGCTGCGCTCCAGCATGTACTTGTACGTGCGGTTCCAGGGATAGATGTTGTCGAAACCCGCCGCCGTGAGCGTCGCCTTGTCGCACGGCATGCCGCCGCGCTTGAGGTACTCCTGCGAGGTCGCGGGCAGGTACCACCACCGCATGAAGTCGAACGCGACGCGCATATGCGCGTCGTCGTTGAACGCGTTGATCACCCAGGGCTGGCCGCCGATGATGTAGTTGCGGTTCAGCTTGCCGGCGGCGTTCTTGAAGCCGGGCGGCGGGACCACCATGACCTTGCCCTGCAACTCCTTGGGGATCATCGTGGCCCCGGTGGCCACCCATTGCCAGCCGGCGAACACCTTTCCCTGGGTGAAGGCATCGACCACCTCGGCGATGAAGAAGTTCTGCGCGCCGGGCGGGTTGAACTTCAGCATCGACTTGTAGCGTTCCAGCGCCTGCGCGTTTGACTGCGTGTCGTAGATGCCCTCCACCTGCCCGGTCTTCGGATCCCAGATGTCGCCCCCCATGCTGCGCATCCACGACATGGTGGGGCAGCTGCACGCATCGTATTCACGGGAATACTGCATGGCGATCCCGTGATAGCCCTTCTCCGGCCGATTGAAGAACTCGATCACGTTGCGGAAGCTGTCGAAGTCGAGCGCCTCCCAGTCTTCCCACGTCACGGGCAGCTTCTGGTTGTAGCGCTTCTGGAACGCCTCGGCCTCGCCCGGCGCCTCCAGCCAGTCCTTGCGCACGAAGATGCCGATGACGTCGCCCACCTGCGGGAAGCCCCAGAGATTGTCGCTGCCGTCGGGAAAGACCTGGTATGCGGCACGGATCACCGGCGCGTACCATTCGATGTTGAGCGCCGGGTCCTTGGCGATCATGTCATTCAGCTTGACGATCCATTTCGGGGTCGCCAGCGCGCCCAGCCACTGGCTGTCGCTGATCATGATGTTGTATTCCTGGCTCTTCGTCGCGAACGAGGTCGCCCCCTTCTGGAACAGCGCCCCGAACGGCGCACCCGCGAACGAAAAGCTGACGTCGTAGTTGTAGCGGTCCTTCACATAGCGCGCGAAGTCGGGCGACATGTCGACGCCCAGGCTGCTCGGCAGCCAGCCGGCGACGCCCAGCAGCGACATGTGGATCGACTTGCCGGCAAGCGGATGCGGCTCCTTGGTCTGCGAAAAGACATGCCGAGGATAGGTCAGCGCGCCACCTGCGCCGAGAACCGCCGCCCCCTGCAGGATGCGGCGCCGGCCCAACCCGGCGGAGCCGTCAGGCACGGCCACCGCGCTCTCGGGCGCGGCTGTCGAAATGCTGTCCGGCATGGCGTTCGTCCCCCTTCAGACGTGCTGGATGCACGTTCTATTGCGGACAGGCTACCGGCGGCCCGATCGCACCGTCAAGCTGGTCTGACAAGTCCAACTCTTGCCGAAAGCCGGTAGGTACCCGCGGTTGACACCCCCGGCCCGGCGTCGCAGCCTCGGGACGCAATCGCACCGAGGATGCGTCATGAGAGCCATGCTGCTCGCCGCCGCCGCAACCCTGGTCTGGGCCACCGCCGCCGCCGCCGCCGATATCAAGCCCGCCATCGTCTATGACCTCGGCGGCAAATTCGACAAATCCTTCAACGAAGGCGTGCATAATGGCGCCGAAGCCTTCGCGAAGGCCAACGGCAACCTGCCGATCCGCGAGTTCGAACCGCAGAACGACAGCCAGCGCGAGCAGGCGCTGCGCACTTTCGCCCGGCGCGGGCAGGACCCGATTCTGGCGGTCGGCTTCTCCCAGGCCAGCGCTGTCGCGACCGTCGCGAAAGAGTTCCCCAAGACGCATTTCGTCATCATCGACAGCGTGGTGGACGCGCCGAACGTGCAGTCGATCCTGTTCCGCGAGGAGCAGGGCAGCTATCTCGCCGGCGTGCTGGCGGCGATGGCGGCGAATGGCGGCAAGCTGGGCTTCGTGGGCGGCATGGACGTGCCGCTGATCCGCCGCTTCGCCTGCGGCTATGTGCAGGGCGCCAAATCGGTCGATCCGAAGATCGTGGTGCTGCAGGACATGACCGGCAATACCGGGGCGGCCTGGAACGATCCGGTGCGCGGCGGGGAGCTGGCGAAAAGCCAGATCGAGCGGGGCGCCGTCGTGGTGTTCCAGGCGGCGGGCGCCACCGGCCTCGGCGTGCTGCAGGCCGCGGCGGACGCGGGGAAGCTCGGCATCGGCGTGGACAGCAACCAGAACTACCTGCATCCCGGCCACATGCTGACCTCGATGATGAAGCGGGTGGATGTCGCGACCGAGAAATCCTTCCAGTCGGCCAAGGACGGCACCTGGAAGCCCGGCACCACCGTCCTGGGCCTGGCCGAAAACGGCGTGGGCCTCGCCTTTGACGACGAGAACGCCAAGCTCGTGACGCCGGCGGAGAAGGCGCGCGTCGCCCAGGCGAAGGCCGACATCATCTCGGGCAAGGTCGTCGTACACGATTACATGGCCGACAAGTCCTGCCCGATGTGACCGACCCGCCTGCCGTCGAGCTGTCGCCGCATCGACAAGCGGTTCGGCGCGGTCCATGCCAACCGAGCGGTCGATCTCGCCGTGCGGCGCGGCTCGATCCACGGGCTGATCGGCGAGAACGGCGCCGGCAAGTCCACGCTGATGAGCATCCTCTACGGGTTCTACACGCCCGATGCCGGGGAGATCCGCGTGCACGGAGCGGCTGTCGCGATCCCCGACAGCCACGCCGCCATCCGCACCGGGATTGCGATGGTGCATCAGCATTTCATGCTGATCGACACCATGACCGTGCTGGAGAACGTGATGCTGGGCGCGGAGGGCGGCGCCCTGCTCGGCCGGCACCGCAGGCAGGCGCGCGAACAATTGCAACGCCTGTCATCCGAATACGGCCTGGCCGTCGATGCCGATGCGCTCGTCGGCGACCTGCCGGTGGGCAGCCAGCAGCGCGTCGAGATCCTGAAGGCGCTGCATCGCGGCGCGGACATCCTGATCCTGGACGAGCCGACCGGCGTGCTGACCCCGCAGGAGGCGACCGATCTGTTCCGCGTGCTGGCGGCGTTGCGCGCACAGGGACGCACCGTGCTGCTGGTCACGCACAAGCTCGCGGAAATCATGGCCATCACCGACCGCGTGAGCGTGATGCGCGCGGGCGAGATGGTGGCACATCGCGAGACCGCCTCGACCTCCGCCGCCGAACTCGGCGCCCTGATGATCGGGCGGCCGCTCACAGCCGTTCAATCCGCGCGCGTGACCCCGCCAGGACGCGCGGCGCTCGAAGTCGAGGGGCTGGTGGTGCGCGATGCGGCAGGGACGGCCCGCGTCCACGACCTCAGCCTGTCGGTCCGCGCCGGCGAGGTGGTGGGCATCGCCGGCGTCGCCGGCAACGGCCAGACGGAGCTGCTGGAGGCGCTGGCGGGAATGCGCCGCCCCAGCAGCGGCAGCATCCGCATCCAGGGCCGGGCAGTCACGGGTGCCTCGCCCGCGCGGCTGCGCACGATGGGGCTGGCGCACATCCCCGAGGACCGGCTGCGCACCGGCCTGCTGCCGGCGTTTGCCGCGCGAGAGAGCGCGATCCTGGGCCATCAGGACGAGCCGGGCTATGGGCGCGGTCCCTGGCTCGACTGGCGCGCGGTCGAGCGGCACACCGGGGTACTGATGCGCGACTACGACGTGCGACCGCCCGACCCGCGCCTGCGCACGGGCCTGTTTTCCGGCGGCAATCAGCAGAAGCTGGTGCTGGCGCGCGAGGTGGAGCGCCAGCCCGCCGTGCTGCTGGTGGGCCAGCCCACGCGCGGCGTGGATATCGGCGGCATCGAGGCGATCCATCGCCGCCTGCTGGCGTTGCGCGACGCGGGCTGTGCCGTGCTGCTGGTCTCCGTCGAGCTGGAGGAAATCCTGCGCCTGTCCGATCGGATTCTCGCCATCTGCGGCGGCCGGCTGGTCGGCGAGACGACGCCTCAGTCAGCCGACGAGCGACGGCTCGGCCTGATGATGGCGGGGCTGGCGGCGTGACCCGCCCCTTGCCGTGGTGGGCCGATCTGCTGGTGCTGCCGCTGCTCAACCTGGCACTCGCGCTGCTGGTCTCGGCACTGGTGGTGCTGATGACGGGCGCCAGCCCGCTCGATGCCCTGCTCGCATTGTTGCGCGGCGCGTTCGGCAGCGGCGAGGCGATCGGCTACACACTGTACTACTCGACCGACATGATCTTCGCGGGACTTGCCGTCGCGGTCGCGTTCCATGCCGGCCTGTTCAACATCGGCGTCGAAGGCCAGGCCTATGTCGCGGGGCTGGGTGCCGCGCTGGTCTGCCTGCATCCGGGCGGCCTCCCCACGGTGCTGCTGGTCCCGCTCGCGGTGGGTGCCGCCTGCCTGTTCGGCGCGGCCTGGGCGTTCATTCCCGGCTGGCTGCAGGCGCGGCGGGGCAGCCATATCGTCATCACGACGATCATGTTCAATTTCATTGCCTACGCGATGATGGTCTATCTCCTGGTCGGGCCGCTGATCGCGCCGAACGACATGACGCCGGAGACGTCCGCGCTTTTCGCATCGCGCGCGTGGATGCCGGCGCTGGGCGGCGGCACGCCGCTCAATGCCGCGTTCCTGCTGGCGCTGGCCTGCCTGGTGCTGGTCTGGCTGCTGCTCTGGCACACGCGCTGGGGCTACAAGCTGCGGGTCGTCGGCAGCTCGCCGCGCGCGGCACTCTATGCCGGCATCGATCCCGCGCCACGTCATCATCATCGTCGATGCTGGTCTCCGGCGCGCTGGCCGGCGGCGTCGCCGTCAACGAGGTGATGGGCGCGCAGCACCGGCTGCTGGTGGGCTTCACCGCCGGTTATGGATTTACCGGAATCGCCGTGGCGCTGATGGGCCGCAACCACCCGCTCGGCATCCTGCCCGCCGCGGTGCTGTTCGGCGCGCTGTACCAGGGCGGCGCGGAAATGGCCTTCGACCTGCCCAGCATCAGCAGCGACCTGGTGGTGGCGATCCAGGGGCTGGTGATCCTGACCACCGGGAGGCATGCCGTTCCTGCTGCGGCCGCTGCTGGCGCGGACGTGGGCGCGGCGTGGGCGCGAGCGGGGGCGCGGGCGTGAGCGAATGGTTCGCAATCGCTGATGGCGACGCTGCGGGTCTCCGTGCCGCTGATCCTGGCCGGCACTGGCCGGGCTGTTCAGCGAACGTTCCGGCATCGTCGATATCGGGCTTGAGGGCAAGATGCTGGCCGGCGCCTTCGCCTCCGCAACCGTCGCGGTACTCTCCGGCAGCGTGTGGCTAGGGCTGCTGGCGGCGCTGTGCGTGTCGCGCCCTGCTCGGCCTGCTGCACGGCTATGTCTGCGTCGCGCAGCGCGGCAGCCAGGTGGTCTCCGGCATGGCCATCAACATCCTGGTCGCAGGGACTTGACCGTGACACTCGGCCTGGCCTGGTTCGCGCAGGGCGGGCGCACGCCGCCGCTGCCGCCGCGGCGTGCGCTTCGCCGATCGTGCTCGGATTGTCGGTGCTGGCCTGGCCCGCCTTCGCGCTGGTGCCGCTGTCGTGGTGGGTGCTGTACCAGACCCGATTCGGCCTGCGCTTGCGCGCGGCGGGCGAGAACCCGGCCGCGGTCGATACGGCGGGCGTGTCGGTGGCGTTCCTGCGCTACCGCGCGGTGCTGATCGCGGGATTGCTGTGCGGCTGGGCCGGCGCTTATATCGGCACTGCCCAGGGTGCGGGCTTCGTGCGCGACATGACCGGCGGGCGCGGCTATCTGGCGCTGGCGGCACTGATCCTGGGCCGCTGGCGTCCAGTGCCGACTCTGCTCGCCTGCCTGCTGTTCGCGCTGCTGGACGCGGTGGCCATCCGCCTGCAAGGTACCGCCCTGCCGCGCATCGGCGTGATCCCGACGCAGGCGGTGCAGGCGTTGCCCTACGTGATGACGGTCGTGCTGCTGGGCGGCTTCATGGGCCGCGCCATCCCGCCGCGCGCGAGCGGCATACCGTATGTGAAGGAGCGGTGATGCGCGATCTGGTCGAGGCGGCGATGGCGGCCCGGCGCGCGCGCCTATGCGCCCTATTCGCGCTTCCAGGTGGGTGCCGCGATCCGCACCCACGCCGGCACCATCTTCGCCGGCTGCAATGTCGAGAACGCGGCCTATCCGCAGGGCATGTGCGCGGAGGCGAGCGCCATCGCCGCGATGGTGGCCGCGGGCGAGACGCGCATTGCCGAGGTGGCGGTGTGCGGGGCGGGCGCGCAGCCGGTCACGCCCTGCGGCGGCTGCCGGCAGAAGCTGCGCGAGTTCGCGGGGGCGGAGGTGGTCGTGCGGATGGTCGATGAGCACGGGCGACTGACGCTGGAACGCACGATGGCCGAGCTGCTGCCGGACAGTTTTGGGCCGGAGCATCTGGGATGAGAGAGCGGCGCGTCCTGAGCCCCCTCACCCCGGCCTTCCTGCTCCGCAGCCCAGGCCCCCGAGCGGGGGCGAGGCAGGCGGGCTTGGCGGCGGCCGCAGCACCTCCGGCACGGGCTCGGTTCGCAGCATCAGCCAGAGCGGGCGCAGCAGGCGCCGAAGTTGCGGCTCCGACTCGATCAGCCGGATCATGTCTGGTTCGGAAAGGAAGAGACGGAGGTATTCGCCATGCGCGGCGCATTGCGGCAGGCGCCGCACCAGCCAGCCGCGCCGGCGCGGCAGCGGGTCGCGCGGCGGCCGGACCGTGTTCGGGCGACGCCGGGTTTGCGAGGCTGGCCGCGGGGAGCCGATCCTATCGCGGTGGCGGGCGGCGATAGCGACGAAGCGGTTCAGGATGCGGCCGAGTCGGCTCCAGAGCAAAAGCAGCAGCGGCGCGATGGCCCGGTCCCGGGCTGCCCGGATCGGCCATTTCGCGGCGCAGCCCGGCCAGGATGAAGCCGAAGCGGTCGGGAAGGCTCGGAGCGGCGGCGGCGGACGACACGAACGAAACAAGAACACAGAGCGCGGGCATCTGTCAAGGAAGTTTTTCCTGCATGTAGATACGATCTGTCCGGTTCTAGCGGCTCTGGATGCCCGGCTGGATGGCCGGCGGGAGATAGGCGCCCGCATCGTAGTTGTCGCCGACGTTCCCCTCAGGGCCGTAGATGCGGAGCGCCACGTTGAACGGCCCGGGGGAGACCGGCAGCCAGTTGGCGCTCGGCACCTCGGGCGGGCGGATCGTGCTCATGGTGATCGACAGAGAGCCGTCCGCGTTGGGCACCAGCCCCGGCGTGTAGCTGGCGACCAGGTACTTCCGCGCGGGGTTGCGGATCAGCTCGACCGTGTTCGGCGTGTACGCGGTGAGGGACCAGAAGCGTTTCGCTTGCGGGATCTGGTTCTTGGGGAAGGTGAGCGTGTAGACGCGCCGGTCGCTCCCGGTGAGCCCTTGGCCGGCCGCATCCTTGAACGCGTGGTAGTACGCCGCCGTGCTGATGCCGTTGCAGTACTGGCAGAACTCGGTGATCGCCGAGCGCTCGATGACCTGCGTGCCCCCGTCCCAGTTGCCGATGTTGCAGAAATGCACCCAGTTCGTCGGGCCCGTGTGCGTCAGGTAGCGGTCCACGATCAGGGTGTGGGCCAGTTGGGCGCCGGCGCGGAACTCGGCCCTCCGCGCCACCTCGTTACCGAACAAGGCGTCGAAGCGGCTCGACAGGGCCTGCTCGGACGGCGACAAGGGCGGTGTGCGGGCGCTCGCGACCGCCCGCTGGAGCGTCCTGAGGAACAGGATCGGGTCTCGCGCGATGAGCCCGTCGGCCGCCTGCTTGAACGAGAAGGCGAGCAAGACGACAGGGACGATCCTGGTGGCGCCGCCGTTGGGGTTGCTGAGGTAGTCGCTGAGCGCCTGCAACTGGAGCTGGCTGCGGAACTGCTTGGCCAACTCGGTCTGGTCTTTGCTGCTGTCCGGCGGGTGCCGATCGGCCCTGAAGATCAGGGTCATGGCGTTGAGGGGCAGCGCGACCTTGTGGGTGACGCTTGCGGGGAGCGAGCCCGAGAACCCGCCGGGTCCGATGAGGGCGTACACGCCCCCCTGGGGTGAAGGCTGGAGCGCGGTCTTTCCGAGATCGTAGATGTCGCCGTAGGGATCCAGCGCCAGGATCGAGTAATTGACGGTCGTCGGCGGGATCGTGAGGATCGCCGGTTCGGCCGTGAGATCGAGAAAGGCGCTGGCGTAGACCGTATCGTTGTTGATCAGGACCACATAGCGATAGGTTGGGGTGACCTGGTTAGGGCCCGCCAGCTGATTGAAAGTGCCGGTCAGGCTATTGGGCACGGATTGGAGGTACGTGAACCACAGGGGGTAGAATTGCGCGACGTACGCCGTCGTCGTCGCGCGGGCGCCCGCTGCCGAGGCGGGGTCTTGTTGAGCGAAGCTGTCGAGGATGTCTTGCGCGCTCTGGGCCGTGTCGGAGGAGCAGGTCGAGGCCGGCGCGGCGGCGGCCGTCGCTCCCGGCTCCCCCGGTGTCTGGGCGTGCCCTCGCGGTGCGCCGCCCAGGGCCAGCGCGGAGAGAACGAGAGCGGTGAGAGGGAGGCGCAGGCGCATGGCGGCGTCCTTCCTTGTCTCACGGGAACATGACTGCGGCGCAGCCTGCGTCCCTCTCGGGACCGAGAGCAAGGGAAAAGTGGACGCGGCGTCACGATCGGGACGCGCCGCCACGGCGGTGCCGGGGTGGATTGTGCCCGAGGCCCGTTGCCGGGATCGGAGCCGCGAGGCTGGCCTGCCTCGGTGGTCTTGATGCTGTTGCGCACGGCTCACTGGTGCTGCACTCAGCACCGCCGCTATCGCTCCTTGACAGGACTGCCCGCTCCGGTTCGGCTAGCCCCCGCCATGCTCCCCGCCGAAACCATCCGCCGCAAGCGCGACGGCGCCGCACTCGATCCCGCCGCAATCGCCGAGTTCATCTCCGGCCTGACCGACGGGCGCGTGACCGACGCGCAGGCCGCGGCGTTCGCGATGGCGGTGCTGCTGCGCGGCATGAGTGCCGAGGAGACGGTGGCGCTGACGCTCGCCATGCGCGATTCCGGCGCGGTGCTGGACTGGCAGGCACTCGGCGTGGACGGCCCGGTGCTGGACAAGCATTCGACCGGCGGCGTCGGCGACAAGGTGAGCCTGATCCTGGCACCGCTGCTCGCCGCCTGCGGCGCGTTCGTGCCGATGATCTCCGGGCGCGGGCTGGGCCATACCGGCGGCACGCTCGACAAGATGGACGCCATTCCCGGCTATCGCAGCCAGCCGTCGCGCGAGGAGTTTGTCCGGGTCGTGCGCGAGACCGGCTGTGCCATCGTCGGCGCCACCGAGGATCTGGCGCCGGCCGACCGGCGACTTTACGCCATCCGCGACGTGACCGGCACGGTCGAGAGCCTGCCGCTCATCACCGCCTCGATCCTGTCCAAGAAACTCGCCGAGGGCGCCGGGGCGCTGGTGCTGGATGTCAAGGTGGGATCGGGCGCCTTCATGACCACCGAAGCCGACGCCCGCGCGCTGGCCGAGAGCCTGGTGCGGGTGGCGATCGGCGCCGGGTTACCGACCGTGGCGTTGCTGACCGACATGGATCAGGCGCTGGGACGCACAGCGGGCAACGCGCTGGAGGTGCGCGAGGCGATCGGCTTCCTGACGGGAGATGCGCCAGACCCGCGTCTCGCCGAAGTGACGTTCGCCCTCGCCGCGGAAGCGTTGCTGCTGGGCGGGCTGGCGGTGGATCGGCAGGCCGCGCGCGCGCTGGCTGAACGCCGGCTCGCCGACGGCAGCGCTGCCGAACGGTTCGCGCAGAGCGTCGCGGCGCTGGGCGGACCCTCCGACCTGCTGGACCATCCCGAGCGCCTTCTGCGGTCGCCCGCGGTTTCCGTGCCGGTCTATCCCGCCGGTGCGGGTCACGTCGCCGCCATCGATGCGCGGGCACTCGGCCTTGCGGTGATCGAACTGGGCGGCGGACGCGCCCGGCCGCAGGACGGGATCGATCATCGCGTGGGTCTCTCCGAGTTGGCCGGACTGGGCGAGCCCGTCCACGCGGGACGCCCGCTCTGCATCGTTCACGCAGCGGACGAGGCGATGGCGGCGCGGGTAGCCGGCCGCATTCGCGGCGCCTTCACCACGGCGGAAGCGCAGGAGCCGCCAAGGGCAGTCCTGCGCGGGCGGATCGGCGGCGGTGAGGGATGAGGCGGCAGCCGACGACGCAGGGCGGCCGACCCGTGGCGCTGGCGCTGGCCGGTCTGTGCGCGCTTGCGGCGGCGATGGGAATCGGCCGTTTCGTCTACACGCCGATCCTGCCGCCGATGGTCCACAGCCTCGGTCTGACGAGCAGCCAGGCCGGGCTGATCGCCTCGGCCAACTACCTCGGCTATCTCGCCGGCGCGCTGCTCGCCGCACGGCCGAACCTGCCCGGGTCGCAGCGCCTCTGGGTGGTGGCCTCGCTGCTGGTCAGCGCCATCACGACTGCCATCATGGGCCTGGTCTCCACGCTCGCCCCGTTCCTGGTGATCCGCTTCGCGGGCGGTGCCGCAAGTGCCTTCGTGCTGGTCTTTTCCTCGGCGATGGTCCTGGAAAACCTGGCGCGATCGGCGCGCGGCGGCCTGTCCGCGCTGCACTTCGCCGGAGTGGGCGCGGGGATCGCCTTGTCCGCCTGCCTGGTCGCAGGCGTGCGCGGCGCGGGCGGCGGCTGGCGCGTCATGTGGCTGGCGAGCGGTGCCGTCTGCCTGGCGGGCGTTCCGATCGTGGCGTGGCTGCTGCCGCAAGCCGAGCCATCCCCAGCCCGCCCGATTGCCGCCCCCACCAGCAGCCCGGCCGGGGGCCGTGGCGGCCTCGGCTTCCTGATCGCGGCCTATGGGCTGTTCGGGTTCGGCTACGTCATCACCGCGACGTTCCTGGTGGCGATCGTCAGAGGTGCCCCCGCGACCCGGGCCATCGAGCCGCTGGTCTGGCTGCTGGTCGGGTTGACGGCGGTTCCGTCCGTGCTGGCGTGGAACCGGATCGCCGGGAGCATCGGCGTGTTCCGCGCCTTCGGCGTGGCCTGCCTGGTCGAGGCAGCCGGCGTGGCGGCAAGCGTCGTCTCCGCCAGCGCGGCCGGCATCGTGTTGGCGGCCGTGCTTCTTGGAGGCACGTTCGTCGGCATCACGGCACTGGGGCTGGCCGGGGCGCGTATGATCGGGGCCGGTGATCCGCGGCGGAAACTGGCGCTGATGACGGCCGCGTTCGGCTGCGGCCAGATCATCGGACCGACCTTCGCCGGGATCGTGCGCGACCGGACGGGAAGTTTCCTGCTGCCCTCGCTGGCAGCATCGGCCGCGTTGCTTATGGCGGCGGCTCTTGGCCTGCGGGCCGGGCGATAGGGTCGCCGGGACGAACCGCCCGGCCGCGCCCATCCACTCCAGGATGTCCGTGCGATGGCGAAGGTCGCGCCATCTCGCCATGATCGAACCGGGTGGCGGGCCACCGGCACGGTTTCGGGCGGCGACTTGACAGGGCTTGCTCGTTGCGTGATCGTGAGAAATTAATTGCTGGTCGCGGAGCCCGGTCATGAACAGCGGTGACGATTTCCGGCGATCGGTCTCTTGCCGCGTGGCGTCATGCGTTGCCGCCGCAGCGATAGCGCTGGTTCTCATCGGCACGGCTGGCGCCGCCTTTGCCCATGAGCTGATATTTCGTGGCAGGATTGAAAGCAACGGGGCTGGATTGCGGGACTATCAAGTCTCCTGGACCTGGCGCCTTCAACTCGCTCGCCTACGTCGTCGCGAGCTGCGTCGCGGAGACGGAGAACTGTGCGAAGCTGTTCCAGGCGGCGACACCGGCCGGCAAGCCGGCCCCGGCCAACGTGCTCGAGGCTCTGGCGAACATCGTCAAAAACCCATCCTATCTTGGGCCCGACGACACGCTCGCCGCGGATGATCCGCTGTTCGACCTGTCCATCCAGCGAAGGATCTACCAGCCCGCCCTGAGGCGGCCGCCGACGAGCTGGCTGCTGTTCCTCAAGATCACCGGAGGCTTCTACAGCGCCCAGGACAGCCAGAACCTGATGAATGGGCCAGGGAATTTTGCGATCGATGCACGCGGCTTCGTCTGGGCTGACACCAATTACCAGCCACAGCCGGCAGGCCACTTCGCCTGCGCCGGCCAGCGGCTCGTCAAGTTCTATCCGTGGGGCAAAAATTTCAACGGATCGCCGTATTTCGGCGGAGGTCTCAGCGGTGCGGGATGGGGCATCGCCTTTGATCCAAACGGCAATCTCTGGGTCGGCAATTTCGGGTTTCAGGACCCGCCTTGCGCGTTCCTTCCGCAGGCGGCAACGAACGACAGCGTTTCGCTGTTCCGTCCGGATGGCACCGCGATCTCGCCTTCCGGCGGCTTCACGAGAGGCAGCATCTCCTGGCCGCAAGGAGCGGTCTCTGATCGCCAAGGGAACATCTGGGTCGCGAATTGCGGAAACGACTCGGTCACGAAGATACCGGGCGGAAATCCGTATAGCGCTTTCCACATTCCGCTGGGCGCGACGCCCGCGCCTGGCCAGCCGCAAATCAAGCCGTTCTGGTTGCACTCGACCTCGACGGCAATGTCGGGCCACCGACAACCGCAGCGCGACGGTCTCGGTCATCTACCAAGGCCAGCCGATCGACCCGCTGCCCGGCACCTACCGGGGCAAGACAGTCCTCGGCCACCCGGTGGGAGACGCGGCCGACAGCAAGGGAGACATTTGGTCGTGAACTGACTGCTTCGACGGCCGTGGCGACCCGCAGGAATGTCCTGCCACCAATCGCATCGATCACGATGTACCGGATGGGCGACCGCAGACCGTATCCCGGCTCGCCATTCACCGGCGGTGGCCTCACCGTTCCGTGGGGCATCACGGTCGATGGCAATGATACGGTGTGGGTGTTCAACTTCGGCGTGACGCCGCCCGGCCACGACCAAAGCAGCACGCCGACCGGCATCAGTCATTTCTGCGGCATCGATGCCAGGAAGTGTCCGGCGGGCATGCGGGCGGGGCAGCCGATATCACCCAACACCGGGTATCGAAGCGACGCGTTTCAGCGGATCACTGCCGGCCAGATCGACCCTTCCGGAAATATCTGGATAACGAGCAACTGGAGGATCGATGCCAATCCGTTCAAGAATCCGGGGGCCAACTCGATCGTCATCGCGGTGGGCGCCGCGGCACCGATCAGGACGCCGCTGATCGGCCCGCCGGTTCCCTTCAACTAGGCGAGACGGCGATGGATCGTGGCAAGGACGATCCGGGGAGGCCGCGATCCTGGACCGTGCCCGCGCGCACGCGCTGGCCTTCCTCGACAGCCTGGATACGCGCCGCATCGCCGCCGCCGCCTCTCCCGCGGAGCTACGCGCGCGGCTTTCACGCGCCGCTGCCGGAACAGCCGAGCGATCCCTCCACCGTCATTGACGATCTGGCGCGGAATGCCGAGGGCGGACTGCTTGGCTCCGCCGCCGGACGGTTCTTCGGCTGGGTGATCGGCGGCACGCTGCCGGTGGCGATCGCCGCGGACTGGCTCGCAGCCGCCTGGGACCAGAACGCCGCCTCCTACGCGCTAAGCCCGGCCGAGGCGGTGATCGAGGACGTGTGCGGTGCCTGGCTCAAGCAGCTGCTCGGCCTTCCCGAAGGGGCCAGCTTCGCCTTCGTCACCGGCTGTCAGATGGCGCATGTCACGGCACTCGCGGCCGCCCGGCACCGGCTGCTGGAGAGGCGCGGCATCGACGTGGAGCGCGCGGGCCTTGCCGGCGGCCCGCCGATCCGCGTGCTGCTGAGCGAGAATCGGCACGAATCGCTGCTGCGCGCGGTGCGGCTGCTGGGCCTCGGCACGGATTGCGTGCGGTCATGTCGCCTGCGACGCGAGCGGGGCGATGCGCATGGATGTGCTGGCCGATGCGCTGCGCGACGCACAGCGCCGAGCCGCTGATCGTCTGCCTGCAAGCGGGCGACCTCAATACCGGCGCCTATGACGCATTCGGTCCGGCCTGCGAGATGGCGCACGCGCACGGCGCCTGGGTGCATGTCGATGGCGCGTTCGGCCTGTGGGCCGCGACGAGCGATCGGTTCCGCCATCTGCTGCGCGGCGTCGAGCAGGCGGACTCATGGGCCACCGATGGACATAAATGGCTGAACCTGCCGCAGGATGTGGGCTTCGCCTTCGTCGCCGACCCGGCCGCGCACCGCGCCGCTTTCGGGCAGGCGACCGCCTATGGCGTGCTGGTCGAGGACACGCGGCGGCAGATCAACTGGAACCCGGAATGGTCGCGCCGAGGGCGGGGCTTTGCCGTCTATGCGGCGATCCGGGCGCTCGGGCGGTCGGGGATCGCTTCGATGGTCGAACGCTGCTGCGACCACGCGACCGCGTTGATCGGGGGGATGGCCGCGATGCCGGGCGTGCAGGTGCTGGCTGCGCCAATCATCAATCAGGGGCTTGTGAGATTTCTTGCGACCGACGGAGCGCACGATGCGCGCACCGACGCGGTGATCCAGCAGATCCAGGATGGCGGCGTCGCCTGGTTCGGTGGCACCACGTGGCACGGACAGCGGGCGATGCGCGTGTCCGTGTGCAACTGGCGCACCAGTGCCGAGGATGTGCGACTGACGCTGGACGCGGTGCGCGCGGCGCTCGGCTGACCCGCTGCCCGAAGTTTAGCCGAGCTGCGTCAGATATTCCGGGTGCTGCACCGTGCCGTCGAAATGCGTGCCGGTCTTGTAGCGTTCGGTGTCGCCGGCCGCCGCCGCCTGCGCCGAGCGCGCCAGCAGCGCCCATTGCTGCTCGGCCGTCATCGGCTGCCAGGTTCGCGCGGCCTGCAATGCCTGTTGCAGGATCGCGGGGCGGTCGATGCCGGTGATGACCACCGCGACCGGCTGGCTCATCGAGTAGTGCAGCATCTCGGTCGGGCTCGCGATCCGAGCTTGCAGGATGAAGGGATCGCCGAACGTCTTCATCGCCAGCACCGCCGTCTGCCGCTGCTGCGCGATCGGGAAGATCACCTTCTGAAAGCTGTCGAAATGCGCGTCCATGATGTTGACCGGCATCTGCACCGTGTCGAAATGGAAATCGTGCGCCGCCGCGACCTCGAACATCTTGCGATGGATGGCCGGGCTCTTGTGCCCGGTGAAGCCGATGAAGCGCAGCTTGCCCTGCTCGCGCGCCCGCAGCACCGCCTCCAGCGCGCCACCCCCGCTCGATGCCGAGGGGGCGAATACAAGGTCGGGATCGTCCATGCGGATGATCTCGTGGAACTGCAACAGGTCGAGGTGATCCGTCTGCAACCGGCGCAGCGAGGTCTCGAGCTGGGCCATTGCCGCGGCCGCGGTGCGGCCGTCGATCTTGGTCATCAGGAACACCCGCTCGCGCCAGCCGCCACGCAGCGCCCGGCCGAGCCGGATCTCGCTCTCGCCGCCGTTGTAGTCCCAGCAATTGTCGCAGAAATTGATGCCGCCATCGACCGCTGCGTGGACGATGCGCACGGCCTCCTCCGCGCCGGGTCCGCCCGGTTTGGCCAGGTGGAAACCGCCCAGTCCGACGATGGACACGCGGGCTCCGGTGCGGCCGAGGATGCGGTATTTCATGTCGCCCGCGTCGAAAGTCTCTGGCGGCGGCCCGAACGGGGTGGCGCGGCCGATCTCCGGCGGGACCGAAATCGCGGCCGCCCCCATTGCCGAGGTCTTGAGAAAATCGCGCCGTTCCACATCGCTCTCCATCAGCTGCCCGTCACGTCCTGGCGGCCGGGCCGTTGTCTCATTTGATTATGTGTTCGACATATCCAGAGGAGCTCTCCTTCGGGCCGACAGGAACAGCAACCAGCTCAATGTTTCGGCATCACTATGGTAGCGGCGTGGCCGGCTTCGACCTGGTCGATCACCAGCAGCACGGCCGGCGCGTCACCGACGGCAGCGCCGAAATGCCATTCGTCACGCATCTCGGCGATCAGGTCGCCCGCCTTGTAGTCGAACGTCCGGCCAGCATCCGCACCGGGGGCGGTGACAGTGACCTTCAGTTCGCCGGACAGCATGTAGGCGTAACGCTGATAGGGATGCTTGTGGATCGGCAGGCTCGCACCCGGCTGGATCACATACCGGGTGACGATCAGCTCCACATCGCGCTGCGGCAGCACGATCGGCTGGCCGGTTGCAGTGGTTCGCGTGTCGAGCACGGGGCTCACCACCACCGCCGGATCGGCGGCCAGGGCGGTCAGGGGAAACCCTGCCAGCGCGGCCAGAACGAGAAACCGCGTTCTCATCGGCTTCATGGACATCCCTTTTCTTGTTCGGTCGCATTCTGGCGGCAGAATGTCCCGCTCCGTCAGCCGCCTGCCACCGCCGGCAACGCACGGGGCGCCGCGTGGCTGCCTCGGGCGGAGAGAAAGGCCAGCAGACCGCGCGCCGCCGCGTCGATATGCTGGCTGAGGAGTGCCACGGCTGTCGCCGCATCGCCGGCACGGCACAGCTCCAGCAGCCGGCGGTGCTCCGCCCGCGCCCGCGCGGTCCCCGAGGTCAGTACCAGTTGCAGCCGCGTGTAGCGGTCCGCATTGGCGAGCAATCCCTGCACGATGACAAGACTCCGGCGCCGCCCCGCCGGCGCGTACAGGGCCAAATGGAAGCGCGTGTTCATCTCGCCCCATTCATGCACGTCGCGGTGGCTCAGCGCCCGCTCATAACGGCCGAGGATGCGCTCGGCCTCGTCCAGATCACCCGGCCGGAAACACGGGACCGCGCGGGCCAGCAGATCCGGCTCGATCAGCCGGCGCAGATCGAACAGCTCGCTGATCTCGCCCAGCGACAGGCTGGAGACGACGGCGCCGCGACGCGGCAGCAGCGTCACCAGCCCCTCCGCCTCCAGCTCTCGGAACGCTTCGCGCAGCGGAATGCGCGAAATGCCGAGCTCGGCCGCCAGTGCGTCTTGGCGCAGATTGCTGCCTTCAGCAAGGCTGCCGCCGAGGATGCGCGCGCGCAGCGCGTCCGCTGCGGCTCGTGCCACGGTCTGCGGCGCCGACAATCCTCCTGGCGATCCCCCCGGCGATCCAGTGTCCGGCATGGCTGCCCTCCTCCTTTCGCACAGAGCAAGCATATTGCAGAATTGGATAAAATATGCAAAACCGCCGAAGAACATGGAGGACGGCAGCATGGCGGCACGGACAGACTGGCGGGGCGTGTTTCCGGCGATCACGACCCAGTTCCGCGCCGACCTGTCGGTCGATCTGGCCGCCACCCAGCGTGTCGCCCGCGCGCTGATCGAGGACGGGGTGGACGGCATCATCGTCTGCGGCTCAGTGGGCGAGAACACCGTGCTCTCGCCCGCCGAGAAACGCGAGGTGGCAGCAGCGGTGCGCGACGCCGCCGGCGGACGGGTTCCGGTGCTGTGCGGGCTGGCGGAGATCACCACGGCGGCCGCCGTGGAGTTCGCGCGCGACCTGGCACGGCAGGGCAGCGACGGGCTGATGGTCATGCCGCCGATGATCTACAACGGCACCGCGCGCGAGATCGTGGCGTGGTTCACCTCGGTTGCCGCCGCCTCCGACCTGCCGATCATGCTCTACAACAACCCGCCGGCATACCGGAACGATATCGCACCGGCGTTGGCCCGACAGCTCACCGGGATCGAACCGATCGTCGCAATCAAGGAGTCCTCAGGCGACACCAGGCGCTTCGTCGATCTGGCGAACACGCTGGGCGACCGCTTCGCGCTGTTCTGCGGCCTCGATGACGTCGTGCTGGAATCGCTGGCGCTGGGGGCCGTGGGCTGGATCTCCGGCCTGTCGAATGTGTTTCCGCGCGAATGTGCGAGACTGTACGCGCTGGGCAGCGCGGGCCAGACCGCCGAGGCGCTGGGCATCTATCGCTGGATCATGCCGCTGCTGCATCTCGATGCGCGGCCCGATCTCGTGCAGTGCATCAAGCTGTGCGAGGAGATCGCCGGCCGCGGTTCCGCGCTGACCCGCCCGCCGCGCCTGGTGCCGGAAGGCGCCGAGCGTGCCGAGATCGAGGCGCTGATGCGCGAGGCGCTCGCGCATCGCCCGAGAGTGTAGCGGCATGGGCGTGTTCGAGGGGGTGCCGCCGGGCAACTTCACCTTCGCCTGTCTCGACGGGCATACCTGCGGAAATCCGGTGCGTCTTGTGTATGGCGGCGGGCCGCTGCTGCGCGGCGCCACAATGTCGGAACGCCGGCAGGATTTCATGGCGCGCCACGACTGGGTGCGCCGGGCGCTGATGTTCGAGCCGCGTGGGCACGACGTGATGTCCGGGTCGATCCTGTATCCGCCGGCCCGCGAGGATTGCGATATCGGCGTGATTTATATCGAGGTCTCCGGTTGCCTGCCGATGTGCGGCCACGGCACCATCGGCACCGTGACGATGGCGCTGGAACATGGCCTTGTCACGCCACGCGAGGACGGGGTGCTCAGGCTCGACACGCCGGCGGGGGTGGTCGAGGCGAGTTTCGTGCGCGACGGGCCGTGCATCGACAGCGTGCGCATCCGCAACGTCGCCTGTTACCTCGCGGCGCCTGGCATCGCGGTGCAGGTGCCGGGGCTAGGCGAGCTGGTGGTCGATGTCGCCTATGGCGGCAATTTCTACGCGATCATCGAGCCGCAAGCGAATTACACCGGCATCGACTCGCTGGGCGCCGGCGGCATCCAGCGCCTGTCGCCGCTGCTGCGCGACGCCCTGCGCCGGGTGATCGAGCCGGTGCATCCACTCGATCCCACCATACGCGGCGTCAGCCACATCATGTGGACGGACGCGCCGCGCAACGCCCGCGCGCACGCGCGCAACGCAGTGTTCTACGGTGACAAGGCGATAGACCGCTCGCCCTGCGGCACCGGCACCTCGGCGCGCATGGCGCAGCTTGCGGCGCGCGGCACACTCAAGCCTGGCGATGAGTTCATCCATGAGAGCATCATCGGCACGCTGTTCGACGGTCGTGTGGAGGCGGCAACCCGTGTGGCCAACCACCCGGCGATCGTGCCGTCGATTTCCGGCTGGGCGCGGATGCACGGGCTGAACACGATCTTCGTCAACAGCCGCGATCCGCTGCGCGGCGGCTTCCAACTCGTGTGATGCCCCAGGCGCCGATTGCTGTCATCGGCGCGGGCATCATCGGCATGGCCTGCGCGCGGGCGCTGCAACGCGCGGGTGCAAGCGTGCTGGTGCTGGACCCGAACGAGCCGGGGTCCGGCTGCTCGTTCGGCAATGCCGGGCATATCGCCATCGAGCTGACGCGGCCGCTGGCGCGCGGCGAGATCCTGTCCCGCCTGCCGCGCCTGATGCGCGATCCGCTGTCGCCGCTGGCGTTGCGGCCGAAGGGGCTGCCGGCGCTTGCCCCCTGGATGCTGCGCTTCGCGCTCGCCTGCCGGCCCGGGGCGGTGCGCGAGGGGACGGAGGTGCTGGCGGCGCTGGTTCGCGAGGCCGGGCCGGCTTGGCGCGAGGAGATCGCTGCCTCCGGCCTCGATGACCTGTTCCGCCATCATGGCGCCCTCATTCTGCACGAGACGCAGGCAAGCCTCGATGCCGAGCTGGCGGAGGCGCCAGTTCGGGCACGGCAAGGGCTGGCCACGGAAGCGCTGAACGCGACAGAGGCGCATGCGCGCGCACCGTCCATCGCCGTGAAGCTGGCGGGCGCGCATTTCCTGCCGAATGCCTCGCACGTGGTCGATCCGCAAGGCGTCGTGCTGGCGCTGGCGCGGCGCTTCGCCGCCGAGGGCGGCACGATCGAGCGGCGAGAAGCCATCGGGTTCACGATCCAGGATGGCACGGTCGCCGCAATCCGCACCGCGCAGGGGGAGATCGCGGCATCCTCCGTGGTTTTGGCGGCGGGTGCGCGCGCGGGCCGGCTCGCGCGGATGCTGGGTGCGCAGGCACCGCTCACGCAGGAGCGTGGCTATCACGTCATGGTCGAGGATGACGCGCTGGCGCCCGGGCTGCCGCTGACCTTCGCCGAGCGCGGCTTTGTCGCAACGCCGATGACGGGCGGCACGCGGCTCGCGGGGACGGTGGAGCTGGGCGCCGGCACCGAGCCGGACTGGCGCCGCGCCGACATCCTGCTCGCGCATGCGAGGGCGCTGTTCGGCCGGCCGGAATTGCAGGCGCGCAGCCGCTGGAGCGGCGACCGGCCCACCCTGCCCGACTACCGCCCGATGCTCGGCACACCGGCGCGGGCACGCAATGCCGTGCTGGCGCTCGGCCACCAGCATCTCGGCCTGACGCTGGCCGCGATCACTGGCAGGCTGGTGGTGGATGCGCTGCGCGGCGGCGGGCTGTCATCGCAATGGGCGGCGCTGCGGCCGGGACGGTTCGGGTGAAGCGGACCCGCCTCAACTGATCAGCAAAACCGGCGAGCCCAACACGTCCATGTCGGGCATGACGCCCAACCCCGGCCGCGTCGAGGCGCGCATGAACCCGCCCTCGCGACGCGGCGCGCCCTCGGCGGTGGAGACGGTCACGTAGCTGTTGAAATCGGTGGACGAGAAGCGGAACGCCTCCGGCGTGCTGTGCGCCAGATGCGCGATCGCCGCCGTCGTGATGTCGCCGCCCCAGCTATCCTCGATGGTCATGGCGATGCCCATCGAGACGCACAGATCGCGCACCCGCCGCGCCGCCGACAGGCCGCCGAGCTTGCTGATCTTGATGTTGACGACATCCATCGCCCGATCGGCGCTGGCGCGCAGCAGCATGCCGATGCTGTCCACAGATTCGTCGAGCACGAACGGGTGCGACGTGCGCCTGCGGATCGACAGGCATTCCTCGTAGCTCAGGCACGGCTGCTCGATATAGACATCGACATCCTGCACGGCGCGCACGACCCGCGCGGCCTGATGCGGCAGCCAGCCGGTATTGGCGTCGGCCACCAGCACGTCACCCGGCGCGAGCGCCGCCGAGACGGCGCGAATGCGCGCGATGTCGGTGTCGGCGTCACCGCCCACCTTCAACTGGAAGCAGCGATAGCCCTCGGCGCGGTACTGCGCGACACGCTCCGCCATGCGCTCCGGCGCGTCCTGCGAAATCGCCCGGTATAGCGCGATCGCCTCGCCATGCCGCCCGCCCAGCAAGGTGCAGACCGGCAGGCCGGCTGCCTGCCCCAGCAAATCCCAGCAGGCGATGTCGATTGCCGATTTGACATAGGGGTGGCCCTTGAGCCGGCTTTCCATCATGTCGCCGAGCGGGCCGATCTGCGTTGGATCGGCGCCGATCAAATGCGGCCCGAGTTCCGCGAGGCCCGCGCGCACGCCGCGGGCATAGGCCGGCAGATAGGCCGGCCCGAGCGGACAGACTTCGCCGTGCCCGGCCAGCCCGGTGTTCGTCTCCAGCCGTACCACCGTGCTGTCGAACACCGACACGGACTTGCCGCCCGACCAGTTGTAGCGGCCTTCGTGCAGCGGCAGATCGACCTGGTAGGCCAGCAGGCGGCTGATCTTCATATGCGGCGGTTCTATTTCGTCGTCAGCTGCGCGATGCCGATCTCGTTGAGCTGGATCGGTTGCTGCTTCAGCAGGTTTGTCACATAGGCCTGCGCCAGTTCGTGCTGCTTCTGCTGGCGCAGGGCGCGCACCAGCGCGTCACGCACGTCAGCGAGCGTGGCAGGCCCCGCCGGCTTCATGCCCAGGAGCCGCACCAGATGCCAGCCGTCGCCCGCGCGCACCGGTTCGGACACGGCACCCTCGGCGAGCCCCGCCACCGCCTCGCGCACCGCCGGCAGTACCTGGTCCTCGCGCACCCAGCCGAGATCGCCGCCGCCCGTGGCGGAAACCCGATCCTCGGAGATGCGCCGCGCCAGGGTCGCGAAATCGGCGTGGTTGCGGATGATCTGGGTGCGCGCATCCTGGAGCTTCTTCTGCGCCGCCTTGTCTGCCGCAGGGGCGGCGCCGGCCGGCACCGCAACATAGATCTGCGCCAGATGGTACTGCCGCGGCACGATCAGCCGCGCCTTGTTGGCGTCATAGGCGGCCTGCACCTGGGCGTCCGACGGAAAGCCGGGATCGGGCTGGCTGAGCGAGGCCACGTAGCCGTCGGCGATCGATGCCTCACGCGCGCGGTCGGCACGCCAGATCACTTCGGGTTTCGCGTCCCATTGATGCGAATGCGCCTCGGCCAGCACGCTGAGCTGGAGGAGCCGGTCGCGCACATAGGCGGCGAGCGCGGAGGGGCTCGCCTCGACCCTGGCGCGCACCGCCGGATCGACGTTGCGCAGCATTTCGCGCACCTCGCTCGCGGTCACGGTGATGTCGCCGCGCTGGCCGAGCACCGGATCGGCGGCGGCGTGCGGGGCAGGCTGCGCCAGCGCCGGCATCGCCGCCAGCAGCGCCGCAGCGAGCAGCCAGGGGCGCACCCTCACGACGAACCGGCCCGGATCGCAGCTCCTGTCATCGTGAGTCCGCACGATTTTCTCCAGCCTGGGGGCGCTCAGGGTGCGATAGAGGCGAAGGGGGGCGAAGGCAAGGGAGGGCTGGAGGGCTCACGGCCGGCGGCGCAGCACCACGAAGTCCTGCAAGCCCGCGATGGCATCGACGATGGCCACCACCTCGAAATACTGCCCCCAACGATCGGTGATGTACGGGCGAGAGTGCATCGCGGCGCGATAGTATTCGGGATCGCCGATGACATCGTCGAGCGCCCCGTCGCGTGACAGATCCAGATAGCCTTGCTCCTGCACGCGGCGGTACAGGTGCGCAGGGAAACCATTATGGGCGAACAGCGTCGGCCCCTGCACCGACAGGAAGGCAAGCCCGCCGGGTCGCACGATGCGTTGCAACTCCGCCAGCCACAGGAACTGGTCGGCCTCGGTCAGGTGCGTCATCACCGAAAGCCCGGTGACCAGATCGAACGCACCATCATCGAATACGGTCGGCGGACGCAGCGGAACGGTTTCGAAGCGGCCCTGCGGATACGCGGTACGACACCAGCCGATGTTGTCCGGGTCGATATCCGCGCCGGTGACGGCGCAAGCCGTTTCGCTCAACAGGTAGCGCGTCACCCGCCCGGCACCGCAGCCCCAGTCCAGGATGCGCGGGAAGTCCGCCCAGGCGTGGCCCAGCTCGGCCAGGTAGGCTTCCAGATTCTTGAAGATCGTGGCCCCGCCGATGGCGAAGCGCCCGGCATGGGCATCGCCGATCACCCGCTGGATGTTCGCCGACGGCGGCAGCGGATAGCGCTCGAATTCCGGATTCATGAAATGGACCGCCCGCCGCCAGTCCGCGGCGACGTAGTGACCGGTCGGTGAGGCATCGAGCCGCCAGAAGCGCGCGCCCCGCAGCGCGTCGAGATGCTGGGTCATCAATGCGCGGACACTGGTGTCCATCCCGCGCACTTCCGCGAACCGCCCGGCAAGCTCCGGATCGGCAATCGGGTAGCGGACCTTGTCGAAGCGCAGACCGTTGATAAAGAAGGCCATATTCGCCGTCAGGCCGTCCGGGGCGCCGGCATAGCCCTCGATGCGGATGCAGTCGTCCTCCCAGACGATCTCACCCGGCAGAAACGGCAGGTGGTACAGGGCGGCGCGCTGCATCTCGCGCGCGGTCCAGCGATCGAGCTGATCCGCGATGTCCGGGGCAGCCTCGGCTTGCGCAGTCGTCGCGGCGGCTGGGATCGGCGCGGAGGCCAGCGCCTGCGTGGCGGTGGAGCGCACCGATGCCAGTTCGCGAGAGAGCTGGTCGAGGTCGTTCGCCTGCCGCTGCTGCTCGGCGCGGAGCGCGTCCGCCGAGGCGTCGAGGCGGCGCAGCGCGCGATACAGCCGGCGGGCTGGCGGGAAATGCACCGCCAGCCGCGACAGGGAAGAATGCGGTGTCATGGACCCTCTCGGCATCGTCCGCCATTGCCTCCCGCAATGCCGGCGCTCGGGGCTGTGGCCGGCGAACGGCGGTAACAATGGCGAAGTCGCTGCCGATAGTGCCATCCTCAATGGCTTGGTCCTCTCTCGCGAACAGGTCCAGCAGGATGGCGCGGTCCGTCTCCTTGGCCGGATCGAAATTCTGCGCAATGTCGCCCAGCGCGAGATGCAGCAACGCGCCGCCGATCCGGCGCTCCTCGACGATTTCGAACCAGGGGTCGAGGGCAGACACCAGCTCGGCGGAGCGGATCGCCTCGCTCGGATCGGCCGCGAGCATCTCGTCCAGCGTGGGGCGTCGCATCGGCCCCTTTGGCGCGTAGCCGGGCAGCCGCCGCAGCCTCGGCGGCAAGGCATCCATGAACTCGTTGACGAGGCGAATCTGCGCGTCGGTCCACTGGAAGCGGGTCGGTCCCACGAACTCGTGCAGATGGAACACGCCGCCCGGCCGGAGGGCCGCATGGATCGTGGCATAAAGCTGCTCCAGCGCCCGCACGTGATGGATCGCCGAATGAGCGAACACCGCGTCGGCCGAGCCGGGTTCCAGCTCCAGCGTGTCGAGATCCGCCACCCTATAGGTCACCCGCCCGGAGAGTCCCGCCTCCTCGGCCAGCCGCCGCGCCTGGGCGATGGCGCCGTCGGCCAGGTCATAGGCGGTGATCCGCTCGACCCAGCCGCGGCGCAGCAGGTCGCGCTCCAGGTTGCCGAACCCGCAGCCCACGGAAACCGCCTCGCGAATCGGCAAGGTCCAGCCGCGCTCCCGATACAGGCGCTCCAGCCGGCCGTAGGCGTCGCAAGCCGGGTCACCGGAAATCAGCGTGTTGACCCGGGCCCGCACCATCGGGTGCGCCATCCAGTACCAGCCCTGGATTTCCGCGCGCTGGGCGGCGTCCTGCGACCAGACCTCGCTCACGCGCGAGCGATGGGCATCGGGATCCTGATCCGGACGCGGCTGTTCTGTCATGCCGGGACAGTCCCTAGAGGGGCAGGCGACGCTGCGCAACCGCTTGAGGCGGCCGCGTATCACACCCTGATGACGCCCCAAGGCGATCCGTGTATCAGCCGCCGGATGCCAGAGGATCCAGCTCAGGCCGTGGTGTGGGGTGGCTTTGAGTCATCCGGTGCGTGGAGCAGCCCGCCCTCCGCGCCGGGTGGCGAAGCCGTCCGGCGGCTGGTCGAGGCCAACCGCGCCGACGCCGAGCCGGCGACGCTGGTTTGCGCCCGGTCCAGCCAGCGGCTGCGCGCGCTGGAAACGATCCAGTCCCTGTCGGAGGCGGAGATCCGGGCCCTGCAACGGCGTGTCGCGGAGTTCGAGGCGAGCACGAGCTGGCGGCTGACCGCGCCGCTGCGCTGGACGGGCCGGCTGCTTGGACGCGGGTCCGGCGCGAGCGGAAGAGCCGCTGACGGGATTGCCCACGCGGCACCCGCCAGGCCGACCGGATCCGGCGAACGGCCGCTATCCTACGAGGAGTGGATCGCCACCGTGGAACCCCGACGCCTGGCCGATCTGGCGGGCGCCGAACTGGCTGGCGCGCCTGCTTCGCTGGGACTGATCCTGCTCGCGACCGACCCGCCCCCGGCATCGGCCGCCGGCCTGATCGCCGAGCTGGCCGCCGACGCCGCCGAGGCGGGGTGGCCGTTGCTGCTGCTGTGCGACGCCGCCACGGCGCGCTCGGACGGGCTGGCCGCCCTGGCGCCCCGGCCGGGCCTGCTGGTGCAATCGGTTCCAGACCGGCCGGGCACGGCGCAAGCCTGGGCGCTGGCGCTGGAACGGCTCGAGGCGCGCATGATCGGCGTGCTGGACCTGCGCCACCGGCTGGCGCCGCGGGCCATGCGCATCGTTCGCGCGGCGCTGGCCCGCGACCCGCAATTGGACATGATCTTCGCCGACGAGGACCGGCTGGATGCCGCCGGGCGGCGGATCGAACCGTTCTTCAAGCCGGGCTGGGATCCCGAGCTGGCACAAGGCCGCGACCTGTTCGGCCCGTTCACCTTTCATCGCGCGGACCTGCTGCGGGCGGTACTGGCGGATCATGTCGCCGCACCCCTCAGCCAGACGGCATTGTCGCGCCAGGTCGCGGCACTCGCCCGGCCCGAGCGCATCGGCCATATCCCTGCCGTGCTGTGCCATCGCGGGGACGCCCCGTGGACCGAAGATGTGGATCGCGCCCCCTGCCCCCTGCCCGACCCGCCGCCCTCCGCCTGCCTGGTCGTGCTGGCGGCCGATGCCCCCTCGCTGCAAGCGGCCGAGGCGCTCTTGCGCGACACGGATTATCCCGCGCTGTCGCTTGTGATCGCGACCCCCGCGCATGCCGCGTCAATGCGATCCGACGATCCGCGCCTGCGCGTCCTGAGCCTGCCGGGCGCCAGTGCACCGGCCCTGGTCAATGCCGCCGCGAGTGCCACGCGCGCCGAGCTTGTCGTGCTGCTGCACGAGACTGTGCGCCCCCTTCGCGCGGACTGGCTGCGTGTGCTGGCGGCCCAGGTGCTGCGGCCGGGCGTGGCGGCGGCGGGCGCCAAGCTGCTGGCGCCCGATGGGCGGATCCGCTCCGCGGGGCTGACGCCGGATATTTCGGGCGAACCGCGCCATCTGCTGCGCGGCACGCCGGACACTGACGGCCGTGGATCGTTCGGCCTGTTGGGATTCGCACGCGGCGTCTGGGCGGCCTCCCTCGCCTGCGTCGCGGTACAGCGGACTGTGCTGCTGGAAATGGGAGGGCTCAACGAGGCCCTGCCGCATGGCGGCGCGGACATCGATCTGTGCCTGCGCCTTGCGGCGCACGACCATCGCACCGTGTGGACGCCGCTCGCTGTCCTGGAACAGCGGGCGCCGGACGTGCCGTTCCCGCGCGAAGCGCGCGACCGGCTGGTGCGCGACTGGGGGCGCCTTGCGCTGCACGATCCATACCTCAACGCGAACCTGGAAATGGTGGGCGAGCAGCCGCAATTGCGGCGACCGCCGTCCGCAGCGACGGGACCGCACCGCACGGCGGACAATGCAGCCGCACTCCCCGCCGCCCCGGCAGAGTCCGCACCCGATCCGCGAGTGGTCGCGCAGGCGCGCCGCGATCGCGAGCGGCTCGTCCGAGCGCAGGCGGAGATCGCGGCATTGCGCGAGCAGGAGGCGTCCGCGCGCTCCATGCGCGGTGTTGCCCGGCACGCATTCCGCCTGCTGCCGCAGCCCTTGCGCGGCGCCGTGCGGCGCGTGTTGCGTCCGGGCGCTCCGCCGCTGACCGGCGTTTCGGGCACGCTGACGACGCCAGTCATCAAGCGCGGTACGCGCGGCGTGGCGCTTGTCATCGACGACGCGTGGCCGCGGATCGATCGCGATTCCGGCTCGATCGACATCGACAATCTGCTGGTGGCGCTGCGCGCGCTGGGCTTTGACGTGATCTTCGCCGCCGCCCGCGAACTCGCCCGTCCGTCAGACGCGCGCGACCGGCTGGCCGGGCGCGGCATCCAATGCGTGACGGACACGGATGCCGCCTCGGTCGAGGATTTCCTGATCCGGCACGGTGCCCGGATCGATCTGTGCGTGCTGTGCCGCGCGTTCTGCGGCGGCGGCTATCTGGCGGCGGCGCAGCGCCACTGCGGCAAGGCGCGCCTGATCTTCAACACGATCGACCTCACCTTCCTGCGCGAGCAGCGCAGGGCGCTGCTGACCGGCGACGCGGCGCTGGCAGACATCGCCCGGCAGGTGCGGCAGCGCGAGGAGGAGATCATCCGCGCCTGCGACGCCACGCTGGTCGTTTCGACCGCCGAGCTCGAACTGCTGGCGGAGAGCATCCCGGACGCCTTTGTGGTGCAAATGCCGCTCGCCAGGCCGATTTATCCGCCGCGCACCCCGTTCGCGGCGCGGCACGGCATGGGCTTCATCGGCGGGTTCGCGCACGCGCCCAATATCGATGCCGTGCGCTCGTTCCTGGCCGAGACCTGGCCGCTCGTGCTGCGCCACCTGCCGGACTGCACATTCAGCATTGTCGGCGCGGATTTCCCGGCAGAACTGCTGCAAGGCGTGGCGGCACCGCTGCAGGTGCGGGCGCTGGGTCATGTGCCCGACACATCTTCCTGGTTCGAATCGCTGCGCCTGACCGTGGCACCGCTGCGCTACGGGGCCGGCGCCAAGGGCAAGGTCGCATCCAGCCTTGCCGCCGGCGTGCCATGCGTGGCAAGCCCGGTGGCCACCGAGGGCATGCAGCTTCAGGACGGCTCGGGCGTCCTGGTCGGGGCCACTCCAGAGGCATTCGCCGCTCGCATTCGCGATATCCACGCCGACCCCGCGCTATGGCACGCCCTGTCGGAAGGGGCACTCGCCTATGCGCACCGTACCCTGTCGCTGGATGCGTGGCAGGACCGGCTGGACGGCGCGCTGCAGCGCCTCGGCCTATAGCGGCGGGAGGCCGGATCGACATGGATGATTGGACAGAGGCGCTGCAACTCGGCGACGAACTGGCGTGGGATCCGGTGCGGGTCGTACCGCCCGATCCGTGGGTCGGGCATCTTCCGTTTGCCTTCTGGCTGACAAAGGTTCTGCGGCCGGAGATCTTCGTCGAGCTGGGCACGCATTCCGGCAATTCCTATTTCGCCTTCTGCCAGGCCTTGACCGCCTTCGCACCGAGCGCGCGCGCTTTCGCGGTGGACACCTGGCAGGGTGATGAACACGCCGGCGGCTATGGCGAGGATGTGTTCGCCGAGGTCAGGGATTTCAACGACGCGCATTTCCGCCAGCTCTCGACATTGCTGCGCACCACGTTTGATGACGCGCGGGGTTACTTCGCGCACGGGCAGATCGACCTGCTGCACATCGACGGGCTGCACACCTACGAAGCCGTGCGGCACGATTTCGAGACCTGGCGCAGCACGCTCTCGTCGCGCGCCGTGGTGCTGTTCCACGACATCAATGTGCGCGAGCGCGATTTCGGGGTATGGCGGCTGTGGCAGGAACTGAGCGCCCTGCATCCCTCATTCGAATTCCACCACTCCAACGGACTGGGCGTGCTCGGCGCGGGAGCGGCGCAGGCTCCGGCATTGCAGACGCTGTTCGCGCTGGATGCCACGGCCGCGACCTCGTTCAGGTTGCGAGTGGCGGCGCGGGGTGCGGCGTTCCAGCATCAGGTCGCGGCCATCAACCTGCGCACCCAGCTTGCCGCGGCCGCCGCGCACATCGCCGACCTCACGGGTCAGATCCAGGCCGTGGCCCGCGCGCGAGAGGCCACGGAGGAGGCGCTGCGCTGGCGCGACATGCTGCTCGCCACGCGCGACGAGATCATTGTCAACAAGCAGGCGCAAATCGCGATCCTGTCCGATCTGGCCGCCGCCCGCGCGGCGGCGCTGGCGCAACGCGACGCCCTGATCCGCGGCCGGGACGCGATGGCGGCGCAGCTTCATGCCGAGCTGCGGGACCGCCGCCGCGTGAACGAGGACGAGCACGCCCGCGCCCTGGCAGAGTGCCGCTCCGCGCAGGATGAGGTGAGACGCCTGAACGATCACGTGATCGCGCTGGAGCAGTCTCGACGGGACGTGGTGCGCGCCTACACGCAGTCGGCCTCTTGGCGCGTGACCCGGCCGCTGCGGGTCGCGAGCCGATTGCTGCGCGGCCAGGCAGCCACGCCCCACGCCGATGCGGCGCCGCCGCCACAGCCGCCGGCGGCACAGGCCGAAGCTGCCCAGCCGCCCAGCGAGGCGGCCGAAGCGATCCCGGGCGCCGCCGCGATGCGGCCGCTGAAAGCGGCGATGCGGGCGCAACTCGGGGCCCGGCTGTCCGCCTTCCTGGCCAGCCCCGCCACACTGCGCCTGCCGCGCGCCGAGCGGCCCGAAGTCAGCATCTTGCTGGTGCTCTACAACCAGGCGGAGATGACGCTCGCCTGCCTGGGCTCCATCATCGAAACGCTGGCGAACGGCCCGGATTTCGAGGTGGTGATCGTCGATAACGCCTCCACCGACCGCACGGGCGAACTGATCGGCCGCATCGACGGCGCCACGATCCTGCGCAACCGCGCGAACCTGCATTTCCTCAAGGGTGTGAACCAGGCCGCGCGGGTCGCGCGCGGACGGACACTGCTGCTGCTCAACAACGACGCGCAATTGCTGCCGGGAGCGGTCGCGTCGGCGTTGCGCACATTGGACTCCGCCGATGACATCGGCGCCGTGGGCGGCCGCATCATCCTGCCGGACGGCGCGCTGCAGGAAGCCGGCTCGATCGTCTGGCGCGACGGCGCCTGCACCGGCTATGGCCGCGGTGAGGATCCCGACCAGCCGGATTTCATGTTCCAGCGCGACGTCGATTATTGCTCCGGCGCCCTTTTGCTGACACGCGCCGACGTGTTCCGCGAACTCGACGGCTTCGACGAGCGCTTCGCCCCGGCCTACTACGAGGAGACGGATTACTGCCTGCGGCTGTGGGAGAGCGGCCGGCGCGTCGTGTTCGATCCCGATGCGGCGATCCTGCATTTCGAGTTCGCGAGCTCCGCCGACAACGGCGATGCGCTGGCGCTGCAAGCGACCAACCATCGCGTGTTCGCCGAACAGCACCGGGCCTGGCTTGCCGATCAATTTCCGGCCTCGCCGGCGAACATCCTGGCCGCCCGCACCCGCCACGACACCAGGCGCATCCTGGTGCTGGAGGATCGCGTGCCGAAGGACGAGCTGGGATCCGGCTATCCGCGTTCGCGCCGCATCGTGAACGAGTTGGCGGCGGCGGACGCGCAGGTGGCGTTGTTTCCGATGTTCCGCTACCCGGAGACGTGGCACGGGGTGCGGGCAGCCCTGGACAAGCGGGTGGAAGTGACTGATCCGCGCCGAGCGCTCGCAGATCCGCGCCTATCTGGAGGCGCGGCGTGGCCATTTCGACGCCATCCTGATTTGCCGTCCGCACAACATGAAGACCCTGCTGAGTGCGATCGGCGACGATCGCGGCGTGCTCGGCGAGGCAAGGCTGCTGTACGACGCCGAGGCGGTATTCGCCAGCCGCCAGCTTCAGCAAAAGGCGCGGGATGGCCTGCCCGCGTCCGATACGGAGCGGCACGCGATGCTCGCCGAGGAGGTGGGCATGACGTACGCCGCGGACGCCGTGATCTCGGTGAGCGC
The DNA here is from genome assembly GCA_963838805.1 of uncultured Pseudomonadota bacterium. Classification (GTDB taxonomy): domain Bacteria; phylum Pseudomonadota; class Alphaproteobacteria; order Acetobacterales; family Acetobacteraceae; genus CAVRQM01. Next base: position 207,976 of record CAWISK010000006.1, on the reverse strand, counting down.
CGCTGAGCAGGAGCTGATGGAGGCCTATGGCGCGCGCGAGGTGCATCTGCTTGGGCACGCGCTGGAGGAGGCGCCGATTCCGACCGACTTTGATGCGCGCGACCAGATCGTGTTCCTGGGCGCCATTCACGATGACCGTACGCCGAATGCCGATTCCGTCCGCTGGTTTGCGGCGGAAGTACTGCCGCTGCTGCGCGAGGCGCTGGGCCAGCCGGCGCTGCGCCTGACCGTGGTGGGACTCGTCCGGCTGTCGCCCAGTATCGAGGCGCTGGACGGCGAAGCGGTCGAGCTGACGGGCGCGGTGGACGACCTGCCCGCGGCACTGGCACGCGCTCGCGTCCTGGTGGCACCGACGCGCTTCGCCGCCGGCATTCCGCACAAGGTTCATCACGCCGCCATGCTGGGCATCCCGATGGTCGCGACCCCGCTGATCGCCGCGCAGACCGGCTGGCAGCACGAGCAGGAATTGCTTGTGGCCGACGATGCCGCTTCCTTTGCGGCCGCCTGCGCGCGGCTGTACCGCGACACGTCTCTATGGGAGCGTTTGCGCGAGCAGGCGATGCGGCGCGCCCGCGAGGAGTGCGCGCCGGAGGCATTTGCGGCCCGCGTGCGCGAAATCCTGGCCGACATACCGATCACGCATCGCAGACCGGTCGCCGCCGCGGACAGGGGCCATCCCGTCCGCCACCCCGAGCCGCAAGTGACCTTCCCGGAACCGGAGAGGCCCAATGTCAGCCGACCGGCGGAGGCCGATTTCAGCATCGCCCTGCCATTCGGCTACGCACCGCGTATCGGCGATCCCGTGCCGCGCATCGGCGTCATGTGCCATCTGTTCCATCCGGAGCTCGCCGCCGAGGTGCTGCACTATCTGCGGCATCTGCCGGTTCCGGCCGATCTGCTGCTGTCCACGGACACCGAGGCGAAGCGGGCGGCGCTCGCCGCCTCGTTCTCGAACTGGGACAAGGGGCGCGTCGAGCTGCGGGTGACGCCCAATCGCGGGCGTGACATCGCGCCGAAGCTGGTGGGCTTCGCCGACCGCTACGGCGAGTACGACCTGGTGCTGCATCTGCACTCCAAGAAGTCCAGCCATGCGGCATTTCTGGCGCCCTGGCGCAGCTACCTGTTCGAAACGCTGCTCGGTTCGCCGGAGACCATCGCCAGCATTCTCGATGCCTTCTTCCGGCTCGACGATCTGGGCATGGTGGCGGCGCAGCACTACGAAGGGGTGCGCCGCTGGCTGGACTGGCGCGGCAATTTCGAGGCGGCGCAGACACTGGCCGGAGCGCATGGGAATTGCACTTTCGCCCACCCGAGCGCTGGATTTCCCGTCCGGCTCGATGTTCTGGGCGCGGCCGGCGGCGCTGCGACCGCTGCTGGACCTCGATCTGTCCTTCGACGATTTCCCGGCCGAGGCGGCGCAGCAGGACAACACCGCCGCGCACGCCATCGAGCGGCTGTATTTCCATATCTGCGAGCGCAGCGGACATACCTGGTTGAAGGTGGCGCAGCGCAGCCTGATGCATGACGACAGAACGGTCATCGAGATTGCCGATCCGCCGGCGCTGAGTCGCTTCGCGGCCGAGCACGGCGTGATGCTGTCCGGTCCCGCCCGCGTCGCCCGCAACGAGGAGCCGGCGCCGATGGTGACGCGAGTCGCTCCGGGACTGGCGCGGCGGCTGGCGGCGCGGAGCCTGTAGCTTGCGTGGACTGTTTGGAGCGAGACGAGCCCGTGTCTCCGTCGCGGTGCCGCTGTTCAACCACGCGCCCTATATTGCCGAGGCCGTCGCCAGTATCCAGGCGCAGGGGTCGGTGGTCGGCGAGATCATCGTCATCGACGACGGCTCGACCGACGAGTTGGCCAGCGTGATGCTGGATCTTGCATCACGCGACAAGCGCATCCGGTTCCGCAGCCAGGCCAACCAGGGGGCGCACAGCACACTGAACACGGCGCTCGGCGAGTGCAGCGGTGATCTGGTGGCAATCCTCAACTCTGACGACGCTTTCCCGCGCGGCCGCCTCGATCGGCTGACGGCCGCCCTGGATGCCGAGCCGGAGGCGGATATCGCCAGTTCGGCGGTCGCGTTCATGGACGCGCAAGGCCAGCCCGTTGCCAATGCATGGTATGACGCCGCAATGGCGTTCCGGCGCAGTGCGGGCGATCTGGGCGTGACCCTGGTGAACGGCAACATCCTTGTTACGACTTCGAACTTCGTCATCCGTCGTGACGCGCTGGCGCGGCTCGGCGGCTTCGCGGCGCTACGCTATGCGCACGACCTCGATTTCGCGCTGCGCGCGCTCGCCCTTGGACGGCGCATCGCGATCGTGGAGCAGCCTCTGCTGCGCTACCGCGTGCATCCCGCCAATACCATTGCCGAGGAGCACGGACGGGTCCGCGCGGAATGGGCGATCGTCGCGGCCGCCTATCTGGCCGGCCTGTGGGACCGCGCGAACGCGCCGCCGATCGACTGGCGGATCGCGTCGGCCGTCCAGGACGTGCTGCTGCGGCATGAGCTGGCGCGGGCGGTGCCGCTCTGCATGGCCTATCTGCGCCGGCATGGAGCCGTGACGCTCGACCGCAATCCGCTGCTGGCCGATGGCGAGTTTTTGTCGCGCGTGCAGGGCTGGGTGTGATGCGTGTCCTGGTGCTGAGCAATCTGTATCCGCCGAACGTGATCGGTGGCTACGAGCGTCTGTGCTTCGAGGTGGCCGAGGGTCTGGCCGCGCGGGGCCACGAGATCACGGTGCTGACCAGCCGCTTCGGGACCAACCGCGCCGAGTATCCCCGCCAGACAGTGCGCCGGGAATGGGATCTGCTGACGGGGCCGGACATCTACACGCCCTTCGACCGCACGCCGGAGGAGCGTGCGCGGATCAATGCCGGCAATATCGAGACGCTGCGCCGCGTTCTGAGAGAGTCGCTGCCGGACGTGGTGTTCGCCTGGAACCTGTTCTTCCTTGATGCCTCCATCCTGGACGCGTTGGAGCGGAGCAAGGTGCGCGCCGTCGTGATGCTGACCGACAATTGGTTGCTGGTGATGCGCAATGGCCGGTTCGTCAGCGACTATTTTCGCCTCCACGTGCATGGCGACGCGCCGTTCCTGCCGCCGCCACCGCGTCCGGCCTGGCGGCGGCTGGCGGCACGGATCAAGCGGCGCCTGCTGGGCGGGCCGGTGCCGTCGCGGCTCGCCGCCATCTTTGGCTCCGCGTTCATGCGCGACCTGTATCGCGCAGGCGGCATATCCTTTGCGCATGACGCCGTGATCCATAACGGTGTCAAGCAGCACGACCATGCCGCGCGAGCGGTGCGCGACCGCTCCCGCCTGGCGGAAAGCGGCGTGCTGAACCTGCTGTTCGCCGGGCGGCTGGTTGATCTGAAAGGGGCGGATACGGCGGTTGCGGCCCTGGAGCTGCTGGACCCGGATGTGCTCGGCGTGCGACAGGTGCGCCTCACCGTGGTCGGCGATGCGCAAGATCGCGCCTATATGGAGCGGCTGGAGGCGGCGATCGCGTCCAGCCCGCGCGGCGCGGATATCGTGCTGCGCCCGGCGGTGGCGGAGGCGGCGCTGTTCGATCTGTTCGAGGCGCATGACGTCTATCTTTTCCCGTCGCTTTACGAACCGTTCTCGCTGACGCTGATCCACGCCCTTGCCTGCGGCATTCCCACCGTGGCATCGCGCGTCGGCGGCAATCCCGAAATCATTCGCAACGGCGAGGCGGGTCTGCTGTTTGCCAAGGGCGATGCCGTGGATCTGGCGCGCGCCGTGGCCCGGCTGGCCACAGACCCGGTATTGCGGGCAAGATTGTCGCATCAGGGGCGCACGGCTGCGTCCCGCTTCACGTTCGAACGGATGCTGGGCGAGATGACAGACTTCCTGTCGCGACGGGCGTGATCGGCTCGCTGGACGGCGCGGCCTGCCTGGTGCTGGGGGCAGGCGGGTTCATCGGCCTGCATTTGAGCCGTGCGCTGGTCGATGCCGGCGCGCGCGTGCATGGCTACGGTCATCCGAGCTCCTATCCCGAGGCGCTGCCCGACGGGGTGCGCTGGAGTGCCGGCGAGTTCGCCGACCGCGCGGCCTTGCAGCTCGCCGTGCGCGGGGCGGATGTGGTGTTTCATCTGCTGGGCGGCAGCGACCCCGCCTCGTCCAGCCGCGACCCGGCCGGCGCGCTGCGCGAAGCAGTGCTGTCGGTGCAGCTGCTCGACATCTGCCGGGGCGCCGGCGTCGGCAGGGTGGTGTTCGTCTCGTCCGGCGGCACGGTGTACGGCGTGCCGCGCGCGGTGCCGATCGCCGAGGACGCACCGACCGAGCCGATCAGCGCCTATGGCATCGGCAAACTCGCGATCGAGAAATACCTCGGCATGTATGCGCATTTCTACGGACTGCGCAGCGTCGTGCTGCGCCCGGCCAATCCTTACGGGCCGTATCAGAGCCCGACACGCCGGCAGGGAATCGTGCCGGCGATGATCGCCAGCGCGCTGTCCGGGCGGGAGCTGGAGGTGTGGGGCGACGGGCGCGCGGTGCGGGACTTCCTCTACGTGGGAGACCTGGCACGAGCGCTGCTCGCAGCCGCCGCCTATGACGGGCCGCGGCGCGTGTTCAACGTGGGTTCCGGCGTCGGCCGCTCGCTGCTGGAGGTTGCGGAGTTGGTGGCGGCCGTAGTCGGCCGGAAGGTGCCGATCGTGCATCGGCCCGCCCGGTCGGTGGACGTGCCGGTGAACGTGCTGGACATTACGCGCATCGAGCACACGCTGGGATGGCGGCCGGACACGGAATGGATCCATGGCCTGCGTACAACCGCAGCATGGGTCCGGGATGCGATCGGCTGAAACCCGTCCGGTGGTTCAGTGCACCGCCGAGGCCGGAATCCATCCCTGAGCGACCGCAAAATTGCCGATCTGGCGCGCGAGCGCTGTCGCCAGCTTGTCCGCGTTCGCCTCGTCGTCGGTGCGCCGCGCCTCGGCCCCGAGATGCGTGGCACCCGTCAGCGCCGCCGAGGTCGCGATGTGCTGCGCCGCGGCACCGGCGCCCATTGTCTCGGCGGCGCCCGGCATGTGGCCGCTATCGGCGCTGCCGGTAAAGCTCTGCACGAAATGCGGGTGTCCCGGATCGGCGATGTAGTAGAGCTGCGCATCGGCGGCGATGCTGCTCTTGCCCGCGCCGAGGCCGATCAATTTCCGGCGCGTGCGGTTTCCCTCATCGATCGAGATGATCTGCCCTTGCACCAACAACGTGCCGGGCGGAGGCACCTGGGCTGCCGGCAGGCGCCGCACCGGCAGCCCGTAGGATTCGAGGCGGGAAGCGAGCGTCTCGGCCAGGGCCGCCTGCGTCTCTTCCGCGGCCTGCATCTGCGACACCGATAGCGGCTGATCCGTCTGGGAACGCATGAACTGCGCCCTGACGCCGGAATCGAGTCTCACCTGATCCGGCGTGATCGCGAAATTCGTGACCACGACGTGCGCGGGCGCCGACATGGCGGCGGTACCGGCGCTCTCGGTGGTTCCGATGTGGCCGGTCGAGCATCCGACAACGGCAAGACCGAGCAGCAGGACGACGCCCTTCATGTTTGGCCTTCCGAATGGGCTACGAGTTCGATTGCGGGAACGCGGCCGCGCGGCGCACGCCATTCCTCGAAGCGCTGGACCACCACGAAGAACGACGGCACGAGCAGCACGGCGAAGCAGGTCGAGGCAAGCATGCCCGACGCCACCGTAATGCCGATCGAGATGCGCGCATTCGCCCCCGCCCCGGTCGCGAACACCAGCGGCATCACGCCGAGGATGAAAGCGAACGACGTCATCAGGATGGGGCGGAACCGCGTCCGCGCGCCCTCGACCGCTGCCTCGATGATCGGCTTGCCTTCATTCGCGCGGGCGTGGCGCGCGACCTCGACGATCAGGATCGCGTTCTTGGCCGCGAGCGCGATCAGGAGCATCAGGCCGATCTGGGTGTAGAGATTGTTGTCGAGTCCCAGGCCAGTCAGCACCGATACCGGGCCGAGCAATGCCAGCGGCACGGCGAGGATCACCGAGACGGGAGCCAGCCAGCTCTCATATTGCCCGGCCAGCACGAGATAGACGAGCAGCAGTGCCAGGCCGAAGGCATAGAGAATCTGGTTGCCGACCGCCTTCTCCTGGTACGACATCGCAGTCCACTCATAGCCCATGCCGCGCGGCAATGTCTGTTGGGCGACCTGCTCCATGATGCTCATGGCCTGCCCGGAGCTGAAGCCCGGCGCCGGGCCGCCGATGATCTGCGAGGCCGGATACAGGTTGTAGAGGCTGATAAGCGACGGACCGACCGCCGGCGTGATGTGGACCAGCGTGCCGAGCGGGATCATCTGACCGTCGCGGTTGCGCACACTGAGCCGCTCGATATCGGCGGGCGACAGGCGGAACCGCGAGTTTGCCTGGGCATAGACCTGGAAGGTGCGGCCGAACTTGGTGAACTGATCGACGAAGCTCGACCCCAGATAGGTGGCGAGCGTCTGGAACACCGCGCCGACATCGACGTGCAGGGCTTCCGCCTTGACGCGGTCCACCGTGAGGTCGAGCTGCGGAACATTGGCGCGGAACGAGGTGGCGAGGCGCGCGATGCCGCTCTGCGTCTGCCCGCGGGCGATCACCGTGCGGGTGACCCCCTGGAGCTTGCCGAAGTCGAAACTGCCGTCGCGCAGCTCGATCATCATCGAGAAGCCGCCGGAATTGCCGATGCCCTGGATCGCCGGAGGCACCAGCACGAAGGTCGCGGCATCGACCGCCTTCAGCGTTTTGGTAAGGTTGACGTAGATCGAGCGCAGATCCTGACCTTTCCCGCGCACCGACCAGTCCTTCAGGATGACGTAGGCGACGCCGGCATTGGCGAGTGTCGCATTGTTGTCGAGCACCGACACGCCGCTGATGCTGACGACCTGATCCACGCCCGGCACCTTGCGCGCGAGCGTCTGGATCTGGTCCATCATCGCCTGCGTGCGGCCGAGTGCCGCACCGTCCGGCAACTGCGCGCCGACCAGCACATAGCCCTGGTCCTCGAGCGGCAGAAACCCGCCGGGAATGCGGGTGAAGCCGACGATGGCCACGGCGACCAGTGCCAGGCCGATCACCACCATCGGCAGGCTCGCCCGGACCATGTGCGCGATCAACCCAGATATAGGCGCGCTCGACCCGGTCATAGACAGCGTTGAACCCGCGATAGAACAGGTTGCGCTGCTCCGGCGGCACGGGCCGGCGCAGCCATAGCGCGCATTGCGTGGGCTTCAGCGTCGCAGCGTTGATGGCGCTGATCAGCGCTGTGATGGCAATGACCAGGGCGAACTGCGCGTAGAGCCGGCCGGTCAGGCCGGGCAGGAAGGCGGCCGGCAGAAAGACCGACATCAGCACGAGCGTGATGCCGATGATCGGACCGAACAGCTCGCCCATCGCCTTGATGGCCGCCTGCGGGCCCGTCATGCCCGCCTCGATATATTTGGCCGCTCCCTCCACCACGACGATCGCGTCGTCCACGACGATGCCGATTGCCAGCACGATCGCGAACAGGGTGGACAGGTTGATGGTGAATCCCAGCGCCGCCATGCCGGCGAAGGCACCGATGATCGTGACCGGCACCGTCGTCGCCGGCACGAGCATTGCCCGCCAGTCCTGGAGGAACACCAGGATCACGACCAGCACGAGGATGCCGGTCTCGGCCAGCGTCTTGTAGACCTCGTCGATCGAGGCGGTCACGAACTTTGTCGTATCGAACGGGATGGAGTAGCTCAGTCCTTGCGGGAACGCACGGGACAGTTCGGCCAGCCTCGTCCGCACCTCGCGCGCCACGGTCAGCGCGTTGGCCCCCGGCGTCTGGTAGATGGCGATGCCCGCCGCGGGCTGGCCGTTCAGCGTGAATCCCTGGCTGTAGGTTTGGGCACCCAGCTCGACGCGGCCCACATCGCGGACGCGGGTGATCTGCGGCCCGTTCGCGGTATTTCCGGTCTTGACGATGATGTTCTCGAACTGGCCGACATCGGCAAGCCGGCCTTCGATGTTGATCGTGTACTGGAATGGCGTGCTGGCCGGCGCCGGCGGCATCCCCACCTGGCCTGCGGTGACTTCCTGGCTCTGCTGCTGGATCGCGGAGACCACGTCGGACGCGGTCAGGCCGCGTGCCTGGAGCTTGTTCGGATCGAGCCAGACGCGCATCGCATACTGACCCGCGCCGAAGATGTTGACATTGCCGACGCCCGGCAGCCGCGCCAGCTCGTCCAGCAGATTGATCGTCGCATAGTTCGCAAGATACAGGCTGTCGCGCTTCGGATCGGAGGAGGTCAGCGTCGCGATCTGAAGAATGGAGGTGGACTTCTTCTGTACGGTCACGCCTTGCAGTTGCACGGGCTGCGGCAGCGAGGCGAGCGCCGCCGCGACCTTGTTCTGCACCAGCACCTGGGCGAAGTTGAGATCGGTGCCGATCGCGAAGGTGACGGTCAGCGTGTAGGTGCCGTCGCTCGCCGCAGTCGATTGCATGTAGAGCATGTTCTCGACGCCGTTCACCTGCTGCTCGATCGGCAGGGCCACCGTGTCGATGACTGTGCGGGCGCTGGCGCCGGGATATCTCGTCGTCACCTGGACGGTGGGCGGCACGACGTTCGGATACTGCGCGATCGGCAGGCCGAGCATCGCGACGCCGCCCAGCAGCACCATGACGATCGCCAGCACATTCGCCAGCACCGGCCGCTCGATGAAGAACTTCGAGATCATCGCGCGCCCTTCCGCCGGCCGTTCAGCGAGCCGCGTCCGCGGTGCGGACCTCGACCTGGACCTTGCTGCCGGGAATGGCCGCCTGCATGCCGCCGATCACCACGCGGTCCGTCGGCTTCAGCCCGGAATCGACCACGCGCATCGCGCCGTCGAGCGTGCCCGTTTGCACGTAGCGCTGCTCGATCACGTTCTGGTCGTTGACCACGAGCACGTAGCGGCCGCCCTGGTCGGCACCCACCGCCGTATCCGGGACCAACAGGGCCTCGACGCCGCGGCGGGTCGGCAGCCGCACCCGCGCGAAATAGCCGGGCAGCAGCGCATGATCCTTGTTCGGGAAGATCGCACGCGCCATCAACGTGCCGGTCGAGGAATTGACATTCGGCGCCACGTAATTGAGGACGCCGGCGTGGGGGAAGCCGGTTTCGTTGGCCAGCCCGACATCGACGGGAATCGTGTCGAGCTGCGTGATCTTGATGCCGCGCTCGGCAAGGCTTTGGCGGATTCGCAAGACGTCCTGCTCGGCCACGTTGAATGTCACGTAGATCGGCTCAAGCTGGATGATTGTGGCAAGCTTGGTCGGCGTGGTGCCGCCCACCAGCTCGCCTACCGATTGCAGATGCGCCGTCACGATGCCGGCGAACGGGGCGGCCACGCGCGTATAGGAGTAGTTGATCCCTGCCAGCTGGAGATTGGCCTTCATGTCATTGAGATTGGCGCTGCTTGTGTCGCGATTGGCGATGGTCTCGTCCACCTTGGATTGCGAGGCGTATTGGTCCTTCCCGAGGGTTGACTGGCGGGCGTATTCCTCCTGGGCGTGCTTCAACTGTGCCTGGGCCGAGTCCACCTGCGCCTGTGCCTGCTGCATCTTGGCGTAGTAGGGCGGCGGTTCGATTGTGAAGAGCGTGGTGCCCGCCTTGACGGTGGCACCGTCCGTATAGCCGATGTCCTGCAGGAAGCCGGAGACCCGGGCCACCAGATCGACCGAGTTCACCGGCTCGACCGAGCCGTTCAGCTCGAGATACTGCGTGACCGCCCGTTGCACCGGCGGCGCCACCTGCACGGTCGGCGGCGGCGGCGGCACGTATTTGTTCTGCTCCTTGCACCCGGACAGAGCGAGGCCCATCGCGACCGCCGCGAATCCCACTTGCCGCGCCACGATGCCTGAACTCATGTCCGACCTTCGAGATTGAACAGATGGCCTGCCATTGCCCGGCAGCGGCACCATTCGCAGCATATAGCCAATAGCGCTCCGTTCCGGTAGGCTAAAGATGCCGATCCGCGCCACGGCTGTCCGCATGGCGGGAGAAAAGGATCATAGCACGATGGAGCACGGAATGTCGGCGAGGCGGATCGGGTCATGGTCGCTCGGCCTCGGCCTGGCCACGCTCCTTCTGGTGACCTGCCCGGCTCAGGCCATCGAGACGTGCCACGGCACCTATACCGCGTCGCCCTCGGCGCCGCTCCGCTCGCCGCTGGTGCTCCAGTTCAACGCGGGAACGGACGATCAGAACCAGGTCGCGATCGCGCAGCGGTTCCAGAGCGGGATGCGCGCCGCCGGCGTGACGTTCGATCCGGCGGCAACGGTGCAGATGAACGTCGCCGCATCCGTCAGCCCGCCGGGCGCGGGAGCGGGCACGCCGGCACAGCCCGGCAGCTATCACGGCTTCGGCTGGGCGGCGGACATGTCGCCGGGGGCAGCCCCGATCCAGTCGGGGACACTGACCCTGAGCGTCTCCGTGACCGATCTGCAATCGGCGACGATCGACTGGACCGGGGCGATCACCTGCACGATCGAGACGAACGACAAGGCGGCGCTGGCGCGAGACATCGGCGAGCTGATCGGGCGGACCTTGGGCAGCAGTTTTACGGATAGGCGCATCTAGCGGCGCTCGCGGATGGCCGGACGCGTCGAGCGATCCGGTCATCCTGAGAACATCCTCACCGCGCCGACAGCAGCGCCGAACGGCATTGCCGCGAGAGCTGCGGGCCGTGCGCGCGCAGGCAGTCCATCGCGCGCCCGCCGCCGGGCTGCACGCCGCGGCAGAACGCGCGATAATCCGCGCCGCACGCGCCGCGCAGCATCGCCATCTCCTGGCGGGGCGACATTGGCGGCCGAGCCGTCCGGCTGCCTGGGCAGCCGGTGCTTGGACGGCCGCGGGTGGGGCATGCGCCGACGCACCGCCGCCGCCGCTCACCGCACCCAGCGCTTGCTGGCAGGGTGCCGACAGCGCGGCCGCGTTCTGTTGCAGGCATTGCAGCGCCGCCGAGCCACCCGTCGGTACGCTCGCGCAGTGGCTCTGATAGTCGGCGCGGCATGCCTGCTTGATCGCGCTGGCCTGCGCCTGCGTCGGCTGCTGCGCCGCGGCCGGGACGGCAAGCGCCACCAGCATGGCCGCCGTCACGACCCTCCAGGCAAGAGCGTGCATTCCGGACTCCCTTTCTCGTTGTCAGGCGGCGCCTACCGCCTGAATTGATCGCCGGCGCCGCGTCTGCCGTTCATCCATTGCTGACCGCCCTGCCGTCCCAGGTGGTCGCGCTGAAGCTGCTGATAGCTGCCGCTGTCGAGGGTCGTGCGACGGCTGCCGGACGTCGCGGCAGCTCCACCCGACTTGCCCTGGACGCGCCCGCCATTGCTCGGCTGCACGGGCGTCCAGCCGCCACTGTTCCATTTCGACCAGCCGGTATCGGTGTGCTTGTACACGTTCCCGTCGCGACCGGCGTACACGTCGCCGCCCGAACCCTTCACCACGCCGCCGCTGCTGCCGGTGGCGCGGTTGTGGTAGCCGGCACCCTCGGCGCCGGTCGAGGAACTGAACGCGCCCGCCGAGCCGTGCGCGTTGCTGCCGCTGCGCGTGTTCACGGTCTGGTTCGGCCCGGAAATGGTGCTGGAACCCCAGCGGCCATACGGGTTCACGTTCTGGTTGGTTGAGGCGGAAATCCCTGTACGCGGATTGTAATAGCTTGCATTGGCGGTGCCGCTGCCGCCGCCCCAGACCGCGCTGCCATGCGTATAGGCGCCAGTCGTCGGGTTGTAGGAGGACCACGCCCCCGCCCCGCCATACGGCCCATATACCGCACCGCCGCGCCCCCAGGCGCCGGTGTTCGGGTTGTAGTAGCGCCCGGCCGAAGCCGCGCCATAGGGACCGTAAACCGTGCCGCCGCGCGCCCAGGCGCCGGTCGTGGAATTGTACCAGACGTTTCCGGCATAGGTGTACGGATAGGGGAAATAGGCCGGCACCGGACCTGGCACGACCACCGGCGGATAATAATAGCCGGTCCCGTACACCAGCACCCCGCCGCTCACGAAGCCCATCAGATAGCCCGCCGTGTAGCCATAGGTGACGGACGTGGGCGTCGCCCCGTACACCTGCACATAGGTCACGTTGTACAGCGGGCTGCTGGGCGGAATGGTCTTGATCACGGGCGGGATGCTGTCGGCCAGCGCCCACGGCCCGGTAGGCTGCGACGCGACGAACCACGCTCCATTCTCGCAGGCGTAGTATTTATCGCCGATCTTCAGCACCACGTCATTCGTGTTCACGGCGTGCTGGATCGCGGTACCCGGGATCGGCTCGAACCGCGGCGCGCCCACATAGGCCACCGTCAGTTTCGCTTCATTCCGCGCGAGCGTGGCGGTGGTCGGCATCTGCGCCTTCAGCACCGCGTCCTGTGCCGCGACCGTGCCCGGCACGGAGGCGAGCACGGCACTGTCGGGGCTCGATTGCGGGATCTGCGCGAAATCCGGCGGCAGACTGTCGGTGGCGAAAGCCCAGGGGCCATCGAGCCCGGCAGCGGAGAACCAGCGGCCGGACAGCAGCACGTAATATCGGCTTCGCTCGGGATCGAAGTACAGCACGCTCGCGGTATTGGCGACGCGCTTCAGCCCGGTGCCCGCGACCGGCACCAGTTGCGGCGGGCCGGCGATGACGATGATGGACGCGGGCTTGGTGCTGACGAAGATGGTCGGCACCTGATCCGCCGGCGTGCCCGCAAGCGGCGGGATGTGCTTGCGGGCGTCGGCGAAGCTCGAATCGTGCGGCAGGGTGTTGAAGGCGGTCGGCAGATGCTTCACGAGCGCGTACGGCCCGGTCGCGGCGGGCGCCGAAAGCCACATCCCGTTATCCAGAAGATACCAGGTGCCGCGATCCTGGAACACGTCCCAGTTCGTGTTCACCGCCAGCGAGAGTCCGGTCTTGGCAACCGGAGCCAGCACCGGGTCGCCGTCGAACACGACGAGGCTCGCCGGCCGGCTCGCGTGAAAGATCACCGGCGGGTCGTTGTTCAGCGCGACCGATGCGACCGGCGACTGCTTCAGGCTGAGCAGGATTGCGGCCAGCGGAACCTGCCTGGTCTGCATCATCTCGGGCAGCGCCGTGCGAATCTTCGCCTCCAGCGTCGCCGCCTGCTGCGTGTCGAGCGCCGGGAAATGCGTTGCAAGCAGCTTGGGGTCGGAGAGATTGACGACACCCGCCGCCTCGTCCGTGCTGGTCGCGATCGACAATTCGACGGTGCCCAGAAGCGGTTGCGCCTGCTGCTTCGGCGTCAGCGCCACGGCGGCGCGGGCGGTAAGGAGGCGCCGATCGGGCCAGGAGATCGCCTGCGGCTGATAGACGGTGATGCTGGCGCCGTTCCTGGTCAGCGTGTGCGGCCAGCTTGTCGCGACGACATCGGGTGACGCGGACTGAGCCGCCGGTGATGCTGGAGGTTGTTGAGCCACGGCGGGCGCAAGCCAACATCCCATCGAGAGCAGCGCAGCCAGCATGATCGGCAAGCCACGCGCTCGCACGCCCTTCCCCCCACGATACAGACACGCCGAAGCACCCAGATTGACACCCTTCCGCAACCTGATCAAGTGCGCGTGACCATCGGCCAGTGGGAAGGAATGTTGATGAACGGGCCGGAACTGCTGCGACATGTCATGCACAGCGCGCACCAGGAGATCCTGCTTGGCGGCGCGCTCGGCGTGCTCAGCGTGCTGGCGGGTTTGATCTCGCGGCGGATCGGCGCACCGATCCTGCTCGCCTTTCTGGTGCTTGGCATCCTGGCGGGCGAGGACGGGATTCTCGGCATTCCGTTCGACGATTTCGCCACCGCCTATCTGGTGGGCAGCGTGGCGCTCGCGGTCATCCTGTTCGAGGGCGGTCTCAAGACGAGTGTCGCGGAAATCCGGCTCGTGCTGTGGCCATCGGCCGCCTTGGCCACAATCGGCGTCGTGGTCACCACGGTCATCGTCGGTGCGTGCGTCGCGGTGATCGACCGCGTACCGCTGAAGGCCGCACTGCTCGTGGGCGCCATCCTGGCGCCCACCGACGCGGCCGTGGTCTTCCCGCTGCTGCGCCAGGCGAGTGCCGCGATACCGAAGAAGCTGCTCGCGGTCCTGGAAGTCGAATCCGGTCTCAACGATCCGATGTCGGTGTTCCTCACCTTCACCCTGCTGCGGCTGTTCGCGGGGCCGCACCCGCTCACCATCGGCGGGGCGGTGCTGAGCTTCCTGGAGGAGATGGTCGGCGGTGCGGCAATCGGACTCGCCGCCGGGTGGGCGCTCGCCTACGCGCTGCGGCGCCTGCCGGTCGAGGCGGCGCTGGCCACCGTGATGGCGCTGACCGGCGGGCTTGCGGTGTTCGGGCTGGCGCAGCTGGTGGGCGCCAGCGGCTTCCTTGCCACATATCTCGCCGGCGTCGTGACAGGCAATGCCAGTCCGCTGCTGCGCGAACGGCTGGAGCCGTTCTTCGACGGCATGGGGTGGCTGGCGCAGATCGTGCTGTTCCTGATGCTCGGGCTGCTGGTGACACCGCACGACCTGCCGCCATACGTCCCGGCGGCGATCGGTGGCGCCGCGGTGCTGATCCTGATCGCCCGCCCGCTCGCGGTGTTCGGCTGCCTGCTGCCATTCGGCTTCAGCCTGCGCGAGAGCGCCTTCGCCTCGTGGGTCGGGCTGCGCGGCGCAGTGCCGATCTATCTCAGCCTGATTCCGGCATTGGCCGACCCCAAGCGGGACGAAAGGCTGTTCGCCACAATCTTCATCGTGGTGATCGCCTCGCTGCTGGTGCAGGGCTGGACGGTCGCCCCCGCGGCCCGCCTGCTCGGATTCCGATCCGCTGAACGCCAGGGAAGATGACGGGAGCGCTGGCAATTCCTCCCGCCGCTGGCTATGAGGGAATTGGACCTCGCGCCGCGAGGCGGGCGGGCCGAAACGGGGGAACGACAAGAGTGGGTCCGTCGGCAGGCGACGAGCATCCGGGGGCACAGACTCTCCCCTCTCCGATCCTTGAGATGCGCCATATCGGCAAGCGCTTCGGCGCCACTCATGCTCTGGAGGACGTTTCCCTCACGCTGGAGGCGGGCCGCATCCATGCGCTGCTGGGCGAGAACGGCGCCGGCAAATCGACACTCATCAAGATCATGACCGGCGTGCATCAGCCGGATCGCGGCGAGATCCTGCTTGCCGGACAGCCCATCGCGATTGCCAGCGCGGCGGAGGCCCAGCGTCACGGCATCGCCGCAATCTATCAGGAGCCGCTGCTGTTTCCCGATCTGAACGTGGCGGAGAACATCTTCATCAGCCACCAGCATCGCGGCGTCGGTGACCGCCTGGGGCGAGATGTTTCGCGAGGCCGAAAGAATCCTGGCCTCGCTCGGCGTCGCGCTGGATGTGCGCAGCCCGGCGCGCGGACTGACGCTCGCGGCGCAGCAATCGGTGGAGATCGCCAAGGCCATCTCGCTCAACGTTCGCGTGCTGATCATGGACGAGCCGACGGCCTCGCTGTCCGCGCACGAGGTGGCCCAGCTGTTCAGGCTGGTGCGCGACCTGCGCGACAAGGGGGTGGCGATCCTGTTCGTCAGCCACCGGCTGGAGGAGGTGTTCGAGATTGCGGACACGGTGACGGTGTTCCGCGACGGGCGGCTGATTTCCACGCGGCCACGAGACGAGGCGACGCCGCGCGGCGCCATCGCCGACATGGTGGGCCGCGAGATCGGACTGCTGCAGGCGCGGCCCTCGGCGCCGCCCGGCGAATTGCTGCTGTCGGTGCGAGGGTTGGGCCGGACCGGCGTGTTCGAGGATGTGAGCTTCGATGTGCATCGCGGCGAGGTGCTTGGATTCGCCGGGCTGATCGGCGCCGGACGGACGGACGTGGCGCTGGCCTTGTTCGGCATCGCACCGGCCACGTCCGGCACCATCACGCTGAAGGGCAAGCGGCAGACCATCCACTCGCCGCGCCAGGCGACCGCCATCGGCATCGCCTATGTCTCGGAGGATCGCCGGCAGCTCGGCCTGTCGATGCCGCAATCGATCAGCGCCAACATCTCGCTGCCGAGCCTGCGGCGATATCTCGATCGCTTCGGCCTCATTCGTACCGGGATGGAGCGGGACACCGCCGAAGCCTTCCGCCAGCGGCTGACGATCCGCACGCCTTCGGTCGATCTCGCGGTCGGCAAGCTGTCGGGCGGAAACCAGCAGAAGGTCATGCTGAGCAAATGGCTCAACACGCATCCGGCACTGCTGATCCTCGACGAGCCGACTCGCGGCATCGATGTCGGCGCCAAGGCGGAGGTCCACGCCATGATCGGCGAGCTGGCGGCGGAGGGCATCGGCATCATCATGATTTCCTCGGATCTGCCGGAAGTGCTGGCGATGAGCGACCGCGTGCTGGTGATGCGAGAGGGTCGGCAGATGACCGTTTTGGATCGCGCCGAGGCCAGCCAGGAAGCGGTGATGATCGCAGCGATGGGGCAGGCCCCGACAGACGGCCACAGGGGGGTCGCCGCTTGACCTGGCTGCAGAAGCACGTGCGGCCAGAGCAGATCCGCGAACTCAGTCTCCTGCTGCTGATCGCCCTCGCCGTCCTGTTCTTCGGTTCCATGATCAACAACTACTACACGGCGCGCACGTTCGACCGGATCGCGTCGAGCGTGGCCATCATCGTCGTGCTCGGCGTGGGCCAGACGCTCGTCGTGCTGACGCGCAACATCGATCTTTCGGTCGGCTCCATCGTGGGCTTCACCGCGTATTTCGGCGGCGCCCTGGTCGCCGCGCATAACGGAATGTCGCCCGTCCTGGTGGTGCTGGTGGCGGTGGCACTCGGCGCCGTCATGGGCGCCATCAACGGGGTGCTGGTCGCATGGGGCGGCGTTCCCTCCATCATCGTGACGCTTGGAACGCTTGCGATCTATCGCGGTGTTCTCGTCGAACTCTCGGGTGCGAGGACGGTGACCACCGACAGCCTGCCGTCCTGGCTGGTCGATCTGCCACGGCTGGATCTGATGACGCTGGGCAGCCTGCATATCCGCGTGGTGGTGGCGCTCGCCGTCGTCATCGTCATCGTCTTTCAACTGGTGACGAGCTACCTGAACATCGGGCGGCGGCTCTATGCGCTGGGCTCCAACCCCGATGCCGCGCGCCTGATCGGCATGCCGATCGGGCGCATCCTCTTCTCCGCCTTCGTGCTGTCCGGGGCGCTGGCGGGGCTTGCCGGGTTCATGACCCTGGCGCGGTTCGGCAACATCACCGTCGAGGCGGGTCAGGGCCTGGAATTGCAGGTGGTGGCGGCCGTCGTCGTGGGCGGAGTCAACATCTTCGGCGGCTCCGGCACGGTGGTCGGCTCGATGTTGGGCGCCGTGATGATCGGCACGCTCGAACAGAGCCTGTTCCGCCTGCAGATCAGCGAGTTCTGGCGCGATGCGGTGCTCGGCCTGCTGATCCTGCTGGCGGTCGCGAGCGACGCCGTCATTCTCAATCGGCTGCGGGCACTCTGGGCGCGTACCGAGCTGAACGTCGTTGCCGATCGTGCGGTGACGGCCTCCGACGTCGCCCCGGCACGCTCTCCCGCCGAGAGCCGGCCATGAGCGGTCTCGCGCGCCTGCGGAGCTGGGAGGGGCTGCTGCTGGCCGTGCTGGCGGCGGTCGTCGCCTTCAACGTCGCGCGCTCGCCGTACTATCTGGGCGTCGGCAACATCGTCAACCTGTTCCAGTTGGAGATCGAGAAGATCATCGTGGCGCTGGTGATGACGCTGATCATCATCAATGGCGAGATCGACCTCTCGGTCGCTTCGGTCATGGGCATGTCGGCCTGTCTGATGGCATGGCTGTTCCATCAGGGCGTGCCGATGACCTGGGCAGCGCTCGCGGCACTCGCGGCGGGAGCGGCCGCCGGGCTGTTCAACGGCTTCTGGGTTGCCTATGTGGGACTGCCGTCGCTCGCGGTGACTCTGGCCGGCCTGATCGGCTATCGCGGCATTGGGCGCATCATGGTGGAAGATCGCGCGATCGGCGGCTTTCCGCATTGGTTCGATCGGCTGGGCCAGCAGCCGCTACTCGGGCCGCTGACACTATCCATCCTGGTCTTCATCGCCCTGTTCGTGGTGCTCGGCATCGTCCTGCACCGCTCGGCACTCGGGCGGCTGACCTACATGATGGGCAACAATCTGCAGGCGGCCCGCTATTCCGGCGTGCGTGTCCAGCGGGTGAAGATGGTGCTGTTCACCGCGTCCGGCATCATCGCGGCGCTGGCCGGCCTGCTCTACGCCGCACGACTGGGGTCCGTCCGGGGTGATACCGCGACCGGATTCGAGCTCGACATCATCACGATCGTGCTTCTCGGCGGCGTCAGCATCTTCGGAGGGTCAGGCAATCTGGTCGGAGTCGGGCTTTCGATCCTCGTCATCCTCAATCTGCGCAACGGCATGGGGTTGGCCAACATGACTGGCAATATTCAGACAAGCGTGATCGGGATGCTGCTGATCGTGTCGGTGCTTGCGCCGAACATGGCACGGCTGGCCTACCAAAAATGGAAAAGGAGAGAAACGTGAGACAATATCTTCTGGCGACCGTAGCACTGGCGGTCGCGGCGGTGATGGCGCCCGGCGCGCACGCCCAGGCGGTCGCGACTCCGGGCAAGTCCGTCAAGATGGTGCTGCTGCCGAAATTCCTCGGCATCCTGCCATTCGACCAGGCGCATCAGGGCGCCGAGGAAGCGGCAAAGGAACTGCAAAACCCGACGAAGCTGGAATATGTCGGGCCGACCGCCGAGAACAGTGTGGCGGGACAGATCGAGATCGTGACCAACGCCAAGACGCAGGGCGTGAACGCGATCATGATCTCGAACAATTCGGGCGACCAGATCGCACCGGCGGCCAAGGCCGCACACGACGCCGGCATCAAGGTCGTCACCTGGGATTCGCCCATTCCCTCCGCGGTGGGAGAGGACGTGTTCGTGGCGCAGGTCGATTTCACCGAGACCGGCCGGGTCATGGCCGACATGGCGCTCGACATACTGGGCAAGGATGGCGGGGAGTTCGCCATCCTGTCGGCCTCGCCCGATGCCGCGAACCAGAATGCCTGGAACGCGGCGATGGAGACAGGCGCTCAAGGACCCCAAATACGCCAAATTGAAACTGGACGGGATCGTCTATGGCAACGACCAGTCCGAGGCCAGCTATAACCAGGCCCTCGCGCTGGTGGACAAATATCCGAACATGAGGCTCATCATGGCGCCGACCTCGGTCGGGATCGTGGCGGCCGCAAAGGCGATGCAGGACGAGGGGCTCTGCAAGAAGATCAAGGTCAGCGGCCTCGGCGTACCCAAGGAGATGCTGGCCTACACGAAGAACGGCTGCGCGCCGGAATTCGCGCTGTGGAGCTTCGTCGATCTCGGCTATCTGACCTACTACACGACGTACGCGCTGGCGACCGGCGCCATCAAGGCGGAGGCGGGCCAGACCTTCAAGGCTGGCCGGATGGGCACCTACACGATCACCAAGGATCCGACCCGCAAGGCCGGCCTGCGCGTGTTGATGGGACCGTTCTCGCGCTACACCATCGCCAATATCGAAGCGGCGGCGAAGTAGCGAGGCAAATCAGAGGCGGCGGCGGGCCGGGAGGCTTGCCGCCTCGCAGGCTCGGTCATCCGAGGTGGGACGCGCCGCTGGCCAAATGTGTGATGCTGCTAAAGTCGAATTGCCGGCTTTCGGTGATCACGGCAGCCGCGCCAGGCGCTCCGTCAACAGCGCGAAAAACGCGATCGCATCCAGCGTCTCCAGAAGGCGCGCGTTCGGCGCCGAGCGTGACCTGCCCCAGCGGTCGATCACGGTTCGCCCACGCCCCGGACCCGGCCCCAGATCGACCGCGACATGCACAAGGCGGTGCGTGAACAGCGCGGGCAAGATCAGCCACGCGACCGCGCAGGCATCATGCTGCTCGTGCCCGGCGCCGCCGGAGCGTGCCGATCGCGGTACGCTGTCCCAGATGTCGCCCGCCGCACGCAGGCAGGCGCCCCGGCCCGCACCCCGCAGCGCCGACATATGGCCGGGCAGGCACAGCGCCTGATTGGTTACGTCCAGCGTTGCCAGCGTGATCGGTCGGCCGCAGCCAAGGACGATCGCCAGCGCCTCGGGATCGTTATAGGCATTGAATTCGGCCGATGGCGTGACATTGCCCTCGCCCAGCACGCCGGTCATCAGCACGATCTCCGCCACCCGGTCGGCCAAGGCAGGCTCGGCGGCCAGGACCAGCCCAAGATTGGTGGCAGGCCCCAGCCCGACCAGAGTGACCGAGTCCGGCGCGGCCGCCCTCAGCACGTCGCGGATACGGTCGAGCGCCAGCCCGGGCGCCGCGGGCGGCCCGGGCGGCAACACCACGCCGCCGAGACCGTCTCCGCCATGTACATGTGCCGAATTCCTCGAAGCGGCCCAGCAACGGACGATCGGCACCGCGCACCACCGGCACGGCGCGGCCGGACAGCCCCACCACGGCGCGGGCATTGGGCAGCGTCACGTCCAGGCCGACATTGCCGCCCACGACCGTCACCAGGCGCGGATCGATCGCCTCGGGCGAGGCCAGCGCGAGCCAGAGGGCGATGGCGTCGTCGGTGCCGGGGTCACAATCGATGATCGTCGCGCGGGTCACGGGGCTTCCATCAGGTGCGGCGCGCCGCGTGCGGCGCGAGCCAGCCCAGGCCAGCCGCGGGCTCGCTATCGGTTGTGGACAAATAGGGCTTGATGTCGAGCAGCGGCGTGCCGTCGAGGCAGTCGAGATAGCGCAGCCGCAACCGCCCGTCCGCCTCCAGGCCTTCGAAGGCCGCCACCGACAGGCCGATCGGGTTCGGCCTCGCCGGCCCGCGCGTGGCGAAGATGCCGCGCGGCTGGTCGTCGAATGGCGGCGTGAACACCAGCGACGGGTCGGCCGGCGCCTCGTGCAGCCAGTACAGCACGATGAGATGGGAGAACCCGTCCAGCGCCAGCAGGCCGGGGCGGAACGCCGGCAGGACCGTGGCATGGCACAGCGGCGCGGGAACCAGCTGGCGGCCGTTGCGGGGACAATCGGCGTGGCTGCGAAAGGGGGTGGTCAAATGGCCGATCGGGTGCAGCCGGAATCCGTCGCCGGTGCCGATCCCATTTTTGTCCGCGCCAGGAATGCCGCTTCCCATCCCGCAAGAATGGAGATCCGTGGCAGAAATGGTCAATATCGGGCCGCCGTCCCAGTGTCTCGCGCGCCCTCCACCGGGCAGCCGCAGGCGGCATGGCGCTGCCGCGGAGGCTGGGCTAGGCTGCCGTCCGGCCGGGAGTGAATGTCGCCGCCAGGGTTACGCCGAATTAGCTTGATCGGACCAGAACCCTCGCCAACATGGGTTGTCCAGAGGCATCGTCGCCTCGCAAGGAAAGAGAGAGACCAATGGCTTACAGTCCCGAGTTTCGCGGCCCGGGCTATCCTGCGGGTGCCCGCGCCGGCCAGACCGCCGCGGTTCTGGATGCCGGCCTGCGCGCATATATGCTGCGCGTCTATAACTGGATGGCATCAGGGCTCCTGCTGACCGGCTTCGTCGCCTACGCGATCGCCAATACCAGCCTGATCGACGCGTTCTACCCGCTGACGCAGACCCAGTACGGGATGCAGCACGTCGCCGGGCCGCTGGCCTGGATCGCCATGTTCGCGCCGCTGGCCTTCGTCATGGTGCTGAGCATCGGGGTCAACCGCCTGTCCACGACCACCGTCCAGGCGCTCTACTGGGCGTTCTGTGTCGCGATGGGCGCGAGCCTGACCAACATCTTCCTGATCTACACGCATGAGAGCATCGTGCGCGTGTTCTTCATCGCGGCGGCCACTTTCGGCGCCATGAGCCTGTATGGCTACACGACGCGCAGAGACCTGTCGCGGATGGGCAGCTTCCTGATCATGGGGCTGATCGGGGTGATCCTGGCCAGCGTCGTGAACATGTTCGTCCGCAGCAGCGGGCTGCAGTTCGCCGTCAGCATCATCGGCGTGCTGGTGTTCGTGGGCCTCACCGCCTACGACACGCAGCGCATCAAGGCCGACTACGTTCAGTACAGCTACGCCGAGGGATCCGAGATCGCCGCGCGCCGCAGCGTCTTCGACGCCCTGCAACTGCTGCTGAACTTCATCAACCTGTTCATTCTTCTGCTGCAACTCACCGGCAACCGCAGCAGCAGCAACTGAACCACGACGCGCCATCTGGCGTCGGCAGAGGGGCTTGGCGGGACCGCCAGGCCCCCTTTCTTTTGCCCGGAGTCGGGCTCGCACCGAGCGCAAAAAAATGGCGGCGCCCGTGGGCACCGCCAAGTTTAGGGAGGAAACGTCCAAGAAAGCAAAGCGGCGAACCGCCTTGCTGCAACGCAATATAGGGCTTTCCCCGCCCGATGCAAATGTTTTCTTGTTCACAAACTTGTAGAGACGCATTCATTCCGCCGTCGATCAGCCCAGATTGACCCGGGCGTGGCCGCCCGGATGCGGCGGCTCGCCCGTCAGCCGCGCCTTCGCATAGCCATACAGATGCAGCATCGCCGATGACGGTGCATCCCAGTACTCGCCGTGATCCACATCCACGCGCAGCAGCGCGATATCCGGGTCGTCCTTGCCTTTTGGGAACCAGACCCGGACCGCTTCGCGCCAATGCTCCGCGATCATGGCCTGGTCGCGGACCAGGTGCGCGGTGCCCGACAGCGAGACGTAGTTCTGCTTTCTCGGGTCCGCGTAGCTGACGCAGACATGATCCTCGTGCGCAACCTCCGCCACCTTGCGGCTGCCGGCGCGCGTGAAGAACCACAGCTTGCCGTCAAACTCGCTCTGGGCCGCCACCATCGGACGGCTCCGGAGGGAGCCGCCGTCCTCGCTGGTCAGCATGGCGACCTGCGTCTCGCGAATCAGCGACCAGACCTTCTCGCGTGCCAGTGCCTCGTTTTCCGCCATCGCCGCCTCCTGCCAGATGCACGAGAACTCATGGCCCGGCGGCGGCGAAAGTTCCCGGCCGGCCGCTCATCGCCTTCCCCGGGTAGTCGGGATCCTCGATGTAGGGGAACGGTCCGGGAAAGGACTCCACCATGACCGTGTGGCTGGCGATCTGGCCGTCCGGCAGGAGCAGGTGGAGCTGGAAGGCCGGCGGCTCCAGCACAAAGCGGCCCTGATCGTAGCACAAGGCCACCTCGCCCTGATGGGCAATGGAGGGCGCCGCGCAGACGATCGTCTGGCCGAGCCGGCCGGTGATGGGCCGGTGATGGTGCCCGCACAGGATGCGCTCGACCTGATTGTGACGCGCCAGCACGGCGGCCAGCCGGTCGGCCGAACGCAGGTTGATCGCGTCCGCCAGCGCCAGCCCGCACAGGATCGGCGGGTGATGCATCACGAGCAGGGTCGGCCGCTCCGGCGCCGCCGCCAGCGTCGCGTCCAGCCACTCAAGCCGGGCCGCGCACAACTCGCCGTGGCCCGCACCCGGCACGACGCTATCCAGCATGACCAGCCGGACCGGCAGATCCTCGACCACGTACTGCACGAACTCGGGATGCGCGCACACGCCGGGAAACTCGCCGAGCGCCGCCCGGAAATTGTCGCGCCGGTCATGGTTGCCAGGCACCACATAGACTGGCACGCCCTCCAGGTACCGGCGCAGCATGGGTGCCAGCACCTGATATTCCGTGACGAGCCCGCAATCCGTGAGATCGCCGGAGATCACGACGGCGTCCGGGCGCGGTCGTAACCCGGCGATGACGCGCAGCGCGCGCTCGGCCAGCATCGTCGTTTCGACAACACCATAGGCCCGCACGCCGGGCGGGCGTACATGCAGGTCGCTCAGATGGGCCAGGAGCATCGCTCTCGTTCCGTAGGCGCGACAACATGCAAGCATGCCGGAACGACCGACGCAAGCGCCGATAGGCTGACAAGACAACGAAACGCAAAGACTCAGCCGGTCGCGAGCCACAGTGTGACGGTGGTGCCCTGCCCCGGCGCGCTTGCGATCTCCAGCGTGCCGCCGGCCCTCTGCGCAAAGCCGCGTGCCATGGACAGGCCCAGCCCGGTTCCGGCGCCGCGCGGCTTGGTGGTGAAGAACGCCTCCCCCGCGCGTGCGAGCGTTGCGGCGTCCATGCCGCAGCCCGTATCGCTCACACAGATGCGCAGGAAGGCGCCTGACGGCGCTTCCGCGAGCACGGCCGGCGGTTCCGCCAGTGCCGCCTCTAGGATGATTGTGCCACCATCGGGCATCGCGTCGCGGGCATTGACCGCGAGATTGATCAGCACCGTCTCGCACTCGGCGAGGCCGCCTCGCGCGGCCGGCAGCCGCCGTGGCGGTGAATGCACCGCCACGGGCCATTTCCGGCCGAGCAACTGCGACAGCAGATCGCGCGCGCTGTCGAGGGCAGCCTCCGGATTGAAACGCTCCGGGGCAAGCAGAGCGTGCGGCTGCTCCTCGCCACGTGCGAAATCCAACATCCTGCGGGTCAGTGCGACGCCACGCTCCGCCGCGCGAAGGACCAGTTCCGCGGAGCCGCGCACCCGATCAGGCGGCAGCGACGGACGCAGCAGCGCCTCCGCGCCGATCACGACCGTTTGCAGGAGATTGCCAAAATCATGGGCGACCCCGGCCGCAAGTTGGCCGAGCGCCGCCTGCCTCTCCGTCTGACGCAGCCTTGCCTCCAGTCGTGCCCGTTCCTGCGCCGCCGCGTTTTCGGCCTCGACCTGCTCGGTGCGCAGGTGCATCCGTTCGGCTTCCGCGGCCAGCCGAGCCTCGGCGCGGTGCGCGAGCAGCAGCAGCAGCATGCCGGTGGCGACGGCGACGACCGCGGGGAAGATCATCTGGCGCAGCCATGCAACGCGCGTGACCGACGGATCGATCGTCAGTGCGAGCACCAGGCCGTATTGGCGGAGGTGCTGTACCGCCATCATCCCGCCACGACTCACCGACATCGAATCACCGGGCGGCAGCACGCGTGCCGCGCGGCTCAGCGCATCGTGCTCGGCCAACGGATGCAGAGTGCCGGGAGCCACCGCTTCGGGAAAGCGCGCCAGCACATCCCCATCGTCGCGCAGCAGCAGAATGGTGCTGTCGCGGCCGCGAGCGATTTCCCCGAACAGGCTCTCGAACAGAGCCGGGCGGAATCCGGCGATGACCACTCCGCCGTCGCCGCGACCATCCGCTCCGGGCGCCGCGGCCACGCGTGGGCGCGACATATGCACCTGCGGCCGACCGTCGATGCGGCCCAGGACCGCCCTGCCGACAAAGGCGCGCTCGGTCCGCGAGCCGCGCGGAAACGCCGCCACGAAATCGCGATCGGAAAGATCGATCGGCGATGCCGGCCATTGCTCGTTGCTGGCGGCCGCCAGGTGACCGGTGGGATCGACGAAGCTGAGCGTATCGACCGCGTCCGCGGCGTCGCTGAGCTCGACCAGCAGACGATGCACGGCCTGACTGGCGCGGATTTGCGGCCAGGAGAGCGTGTCCGTCGCCAGATTCGACAGCGACGAGCATCGAGTTCCTGCACTTCCAGCGTTCGCAGGATCTGGCCACGCAGCAGGATCATGTCGCGAAGGACCGTGCCGCGAAGCTCGGCCGTGACGTCGATCCAGGCCCAGATACCCGCCAGCAGCAGCCCCAGCAGCGGCAGCAGGACCGCGGCCGCGCGCAGCCTCTGCCCGCGATGCAGGCCCGGCACGCTCATGCCTTGCCGCGCCCATCGCGACCCGTAGGACTGCCACAGCAGCGGCCGATCCCCCGCCTTGCCCACCCGACGCTTCGCCGTCGCCGCGCAGCCGGCGGCACGCGGCTCGTGACCTTCAGCAACCTTGCGCAGACGTGTCAAGTTTTGTGCAGCGAGGCGGGGACTGCGACGCTACGCGCCTGTCAAAGTGCCCTTATACAGGACCGGCCCGGTGGGCTGGCCGGTTGGCGAACCGCCACGCGGCTCCAGGCTAATCAGCAACTGCGTCCCGGCGGCGGGCACGGTCGGCAGCCGCAGCGTCCGTCCGGTCGCCGGGAGCACGCCGAGTGGTGCCACCGTCTTGGCTCCTGGCGGCAGAATCCACAGTTCCAGATCACGGCCGGGCGGCACCTCGGCCGGCATTACGGCGGTCAGCACCACGGTCCCATCCGGCCGGGCCTGCGCCACGAAGGCCGTCTGCGGCGCGCCGATCGGGGCGATGACGGCGAGCGGCGGCCCGCCCGGTGGTGCCGATGGCAGGAAGGCAATTCCCGCGAAGACGGCCGCCGCGGCCAGGGCCAGAACGGTCGCCGCCTGCCAGGCGCGCAGCCCTCGCGGGCGTGGCGCCGGTGTTACGGCGGTCGGCTGCGCCCCCGGCTCAGCGTCATTGGCCGGTTCTTCGGGAACCGCGGCGATCCGCGCTTCGATGCGCTGCCACAACGCCGTGGGCGGGGCCACCGGAGGTATCGCTGCTGCGAGCGGAGCCAGGCGTATCTCCCACGCGACGATCGCGGCTGCCAGGGCCGGTTCGCTCCGTGCCCGCACCCGGACGGCCCGGGTCTCCGACACGTCGAGCACGCCCACCACGTATTCGGCAGCCGTCGCCTCGATGTCCTCGGGACCGGATGGCGCTTCGCCGGCACCGCTCACGATCCGGGTTCCTCAAGGCAGGACCGCAGCGACAGCAGGCTGCGGCGGATCCATGACTTCACCGTGCCCAGCGGTGCCGCAATGCGCGCCGCCAGCTCGCCGTGCGATAAGCCATCGACGAAAGCCATGACGACCAGCTTGCGGCGCTCCGGGTCGAGCAGTTCCAGGCAACGGTGCAGCGCCTGCGCCTCGCTCGCGCTCTGGAGACGACTCAGCGGATCGGGGTCCGGATCCTCGAACTCCGGCACGCTATCGTCCGACACTTCCCTCGTGCGCCGACGCGCGATGTCGAGCGCCCGGTAGCGCACGAGGCTCAGCAGCCATGCCTCGGCATTGCCGCGCGCCGAGTCGAAACGCGCGGCATTGCGCCAGACCTGCAGGAAAGCGTCATGCACCGCGTCCGAGGCCAGCGCGGACTGGCGCGTGATGCGCAACGCCACAGCATACAGCCGCGGCGATTGCTGATCGTAGAGGCGACGGAACGCCCCGCGATCGCCTGCGGCGACGAGCCACAGCAACGCCCCTGGATCGCCAGGGCCAGCGCCATCGTGGCTGGTTCCGTGAACCGATTCCGACATGACCCGCCTGCTAGACGACCGGCCGACGCGGCGGGTCGTGTGAACCGTACAAATTCCCCTCCGGCCGATACGCGACGCGCCGATCCGATGCGGACCTGCGATTTCCGCCGCTGGGTAGCGGTTTCGGGCTATGCCGCTTGATTGCGCAGAGAATACCATACCTTAGCATCACCTTGGGAGCAAAGCCGCATTGTTTGACCGTGCCGCCTGCGATACGCGCCGCCGTCGCGGGCGGATGCAGAATCGAGACCAATCGGCGCCGCGGAGCATGGCCGGACGCTTGACGACAAACCGCTCCCTGTGGCGTGAGGCGCGGTCTAAGGTCGGGCGCTGCCCGTGATCTTGCCGTTCCCGAACTCTCTCTCGCCGCAGGTCCGTCCATGAGTTAGGCTCGTCCGTCCGCAACCATCGCCAGGCCAGTGGCGGCCCGCATCGCCCTGCCCTCGCAGGACGAGGACGTTGCCGCCCTGCGCCGCGCCGTGGTCGCCAAGCTGACCTATGCGGTGGGCAAGGATCCGATCGTCGCCAGCGACCGCGACTGGTTCGTGGCCTGCGCGCTCACCGTGCGCGACAAGATCGTCGATCGCTGGATGACCTCGACACGGGCCAACTACGCGAACGCCCGCAAGCGCGTGTACTATCTGTCGCTGGAGTTCCTGATCGGGCGCCTGCTGGCCGACAGCCTGAACAATCTGGGCCTGACCGACACGATGCGCGCGGCCCTGGGCGAACTCGGCGTCGATCTGGAGCGGCTGCGCAGCATCGAGCCGGATGCGGCCCTCGGCAATGGCGGGCTTGGACGGCTGGCCGCCTGCTTCATGGAGAGCATGGCGACGCTGGGCGTCGCCGCGCACGGCTACGGCATCCGCTACAATCACGGATTGTTCCGGCAGGTCATCAAGGACGGCTGGCAGCGCGAGTATCCGGAGACCTGGCTCAATTTCGGCAATCCGTGGGAGTTCGAGCGTGCCGAGGTTGACTACGCCGTGGGTTTCGGCGGCCGGGTCGAGGAAGCCACGACCGAGGAGGGCAAGACGCGCCACGTCTGGAAGCCGGCCGAGACGGTCGAGGCGATCGCCTATGACACGCCGGTCGTGGGCTGGCGCGGCCAGCACGTGAACACGCTGCGCCTGTGGTCCTCACGCGCGCCCGATCCGCTGCGTCTCGATGCCTTCAACCGCGGCGATCACGTAGGCGCCCTGGCGGAGCGCAGCCGCGCCAATGCCATCAGCCAGGTGCTCTATCCGAGCGACGACACGCAGGCCGGACAGGAACTGCGGCTGCGCCAGGAGTATTTCTTCTCCTCGGCCAGCTTGCAGGATCTGGTGCGAAGGCACGTGCGCCAGCACGGCGACATCCGCACGCTGCCGGAGAAGGCCGCGATCCAGCTCAACGACACCCATCCGGCGATCGCCATCGCCGAACTGATGCGCCTGCTGATCGACGAGCACGCGCTGGAATGGGACGAGGCGTGGCAGATCACCACGGACACGTTCAGCTACACCAACCATACCCTGCTGCCCGAGGCGCTGGAGAGCTGGGCGGTTCCCATGCTCGAACGGCTGCTGCCGCGGCACATGCAGATCATCTATCTGCTGAACTGGCAGCATCTTGCCCAGGTCAATGCCAAGGCCCCCGACGGGCAGGCCGATGCGGACACGCTGGCCGCGCTGTCGCTGATCGACGAGAATGCCGGGCGGCGCGTGCGCATGGGCGCGCTGGCATTCGTCGGCAGCCACAGGATCAACGGCGTCTCCGCGCTGCACACCGAGCTCCTGCGAAAGACGCTGTTCCAGCAACTGGACGCCATCTATCCCGGCCGCATCACCAACAAGACGAACGGCATCACCTTCCGCCGCTGGCTGTTCGGCGCCAATCCCGGCCTCACGCGGCTGCTCGTCGATGTGCTGGGCGAGCGCGTCATGGACGACGCCCAGCGCGCTCGACCGGACTCGCGTCGCACGCCTCCGATACGCCGGCCTGCACGACCGCCTGCGCGCGGTCAAGCGCGAGAACAAGGTCGCGCTGGCGCAGATCATCGCCGATCGGCTGGACATCAGGGTGGACCCGGATGCGATGTTCGACGTGCAGATCAAGCGCATCCATGAATACAAGCGCCAGTTGCTGAACATCCTGGAGACGGTGGCGCTGTATGATTCGATGCGGGCGCAGCCCACCCGGGACTGGGTGCCGCGGGTCAAGATTTTCGCCGGCAAGTCGGCCGCGAGCTATCATCGCGCCAAGCTCATCATCAAGCTGATCAACGACGTCGCTCGCGTGATCAACAACGATCCGACCCTGCGCGGCGCGCTGAAAGTCGTCTTCCTGCCCAACTACAACGTCTCGCTGGCCGAGGTGATCGTGCCGGCAGCGGACCTTTCGGAGCAGATCTCGACCGCAGGCATGGAGGCGTCCGGCACCGGCAACATGAAGCTGGCACTGAACGGCGCGCTCACGATCGGCACGCTGGACGGGGCCAACGTGGAGATCCGCGAGCGCGTCGGCGAGGACAACATCTTCATCTTCGGTCTCATGGCGGAACAGGTTGCCTTGCAGCGCGCCCAGGGCATCGACATGAGCGAGACGATCGCCCGCTCGCCGATGCTGCGGGATGTGCTGGAGACGGTCGGATCGGGCGTGTTCTCGCCCAGCGAGCCCGACCGCTTCGCCGAACTTGTCGATGTCGTGACCCATCACGACCATTTCCTGGTCGCGTGCGACTTCGATGCCTATACGGCGTGCCAGCGCGAGGTGGCGACGCGCTGGCGCGACAGCGCCGCATGGTGGCGGTCAAGCGCGCTGAACACGGCCAATGTCGGCTTCTTCTCGTCCGACCGCACCATTTCCGAATACGCCGCCGAGATCTGGAACGTGCCCGCGGGCCGCGCCACAAGCCGCTGAATCGCGGCGCATAAAGGAGACGACAGGATGCCGGACACGTCGCCCACAGCCACCGGCCCGAGCGGCCCGCTGGCACGTCACGCGATGGCCTATGTGCTGGCCGGAGGGCGCGGCAGCCGGCTGATGGAGCTGACCGACATCCGCGCCAAGCCCGCCGTCTATTTCGGCGGCAAGAGCCGCATCATCGACTTCGCCCTGTCCAACGCGCTGAACTCCGGCATCCGCCGCATCGCGGTGGCGACGCAGTACAAGGCGCACAGCCTGATTCGCCACCTCAATCGCGGCTGGAACTTCTTCCGTCCCGAGCGCAACGAGAGCTTCGACATCCTGCCGGCCAGCCAGCGCGTGTCCGAGAGTCTCTGGTATCTCGGCACTGCCGACGCGGTCTATCAGAACATCGACATCGTGGAGGCGGCGGCGCCGCGCTACATCGTCATTCTGGCGGGCGACCACATCTACAAGATGGACTACGAGAAGATGCTGCAACAGCACGTCGATCAGGGTGCGGACGTGACGGTGGGCTGCATCGAGGTGCCGCGCATGGAAGCGACCGGGTTCGGCGTGATGCACGTGGACGAACACGACCGCATCCTGTCGTTTCTGGAGAAGCCGGCCGACCCGCCGGCCATGCCCGGCCATCCTGACCGCGCGCTGGCCAGCATGGGCATCTACGTGTTCGAGACCAGGCTGCTGTTCGATCTGCTGCGCGAGGACGCCGCCGATGCGCGGTCGAGCCACGATTTCGGCAAGGACATCATCCCGAAACTGGTATCCGGCGGCCGCGCCGTGGCGCACCATTTCTCCCGATCCTGCGTGCGCTCCTCGGCCGAGGAGGAGCCGTACTGGCGCGATGTCGGCACCGTGGATGCCTATCATTCCGCCAATATCGATCTTACCGATTTCGTGCCCGGCCTGGATTTGTTCGACCGCGACTGGCCGATCTGGACCTATGCCGAGGTGACGCCGCCCGCGAAGTTCATCCATGACGAGGGCGGGCGGCGCGGCATGGCGGTGTCCTCGCTGGTCAGCGGCGGCTGCATCATTTCCGGCGGCTATGTGCGCCAGTCGCTGCTGTTCACCAACGTCCACATCAACTCGTTCAGCCATGTCGAACAGGCCGTGGTGCTGCCGGGTGCCGAGATCGGCCGCTCCGCGCATCTGGAGCGCGTCGTGATCGACCGCGGCGTGCGCATCCCGGCGGGGCTCGTGGTGGGCGACGATCCCAGGCTCGACGCCCAGCGGTTCCGGCGCACCGAGGGCGGGGTGTGCCTGATCACGCAGACCATGATCGACCGCCTGGAATCCTGATTCGCCTCATGGCCGATCTGCGCGTCCTTTCTGTTGCCTCCGAGCTGTATCCGCTGGTCAAGACCGGCGGGCTGGCGGACGTGATCGGCGCGCTGCCCACAGCGCTGGCCGCCGAGGGCGTCGCCGTGCGAACCCTGCTGCCCGGCTACCCGCCGGTGCTGGCGGCAATCGGGGGCGACGCGCGCGAGCTTCACCGCTGGACCGACCTGGCGGGCGGCCCGGCCCGGCTGCTGGCGGGGACGGCAGCCGGTCTCGACCTGCTGGTGCTGGACGCGGGGCATCTGTTCGCGCGCGCCGGCAACCCCTACCTCGCCGCCGACGGACGCGACTGGCAGGACAACGCGCAACGCTTCGCGGCGCTCGCGCGGGTGGGTGCCATGCTGGCGCGCGGCCTGCTTTCCGATTACGTGCCCGACGTGCTGCACGCCCATGACTGGCAGGCGGCCCTCGCCCCGGCCTATCTGGCGCTGACGCCGCAGGCCCGCCCGGCCACGGTCCTGACCGTGCACAATCTGGCGTTCCAAGGCCTGTTCCCTCCCGGCCTGCTGCGCACCCTGGCGCTGCCGGCGCACGCATTCGCAACCGACGGCGTGGAGTTCCACGACCAGATCGGCTTTCTCAAGGCCGGCCTGCGCTATGCCGACCGCATCACCACTGTCTCGCCGAGCTACGCCGAGGAGATTCGAACTCCCGCCGGCGGCATGGGTCTCGACGGGTTGCTGCGCGGGCGTGCCGACCGGCTGCGCGGCATCCTGAACGGGATCGACACCGAGGTCTGGAATCCGGCGCGCGACCCGCACATCGCCGCCACCTTCGATGCGGCGACACTCGATGTTCGCGCGGCCAACAAGGGCGCGGTGCAGGCGCGGCTGGGACTTGCGATGTCGGCGGGGGCGCCGCTGTTCGGCGTCATCAGCCGGCTGACCGAGCAGAAGGGGCTGGACCTGCTGGTGCAGACCTTGCCCGTCTTGTTGCAGATGGGCGCACAACTCGCGGTGCTCGGCACGGGGTCGCCGTCGCTCGAAGCGGCGTTCCGAGATGCTGCCGCGGCCAATCCGGGGCGGGTCGGCTGCCTGATCGGCTATGACGAGGCGCTGGCGCACCAGATGCAGGCGGGGGTGGACGCGCTGCTGGTACCCTCGCGCTTCGAACCGTGCGGGCTGACCCAGCTCTGCGCGCTGCGCTATGGCGCGGTGCCCGTCGTGGCGCGTGTCGGCGGCCTCGCCGATACGGTGATCGACGCCAACCCGATGGCGGTCGCGGCCGGGGTCGCGACCGGCATCGTGTTTGCTCCGGTCGATGCGCCGGCGCTGACTGCCGCGCTGCGCCGGGCGGTCACGCTGTTCGCCGACCGCGCTTCATGGCGGACGATGCAGAGTCGAGGCATGGCAACCGACGTCTCCTGGACCGGCCCCGCCGGGCAGTACGCGGCGCTCTACCGCGAGCTGGTCGGTTCGTGACCGCAAGCTCGCCGGAACCGCTCGGCGTCACGCTCATGGACGCCGGCATCAACGTGGCGGTCCATGCACCAGAGGCCGAGCGGGTCGAGCTCTGCCTGTTCGACAAGACCGGCGGTGAGACCCGGTACGCGCTGCCGGAACGAACCGGCGGGGTGTGGCACGGTGTTGTGCCCGGCGTGACCGAGGGCGCGCTCTACGGCCTGCGCGCGCATGGCCCCTGGGCGCCGCACGCGGGCCATCGCTTCAACGCGGCCAAGCTGCTGATCGACCCTTACGCGCTCGAGCTGGACCGCGTCCCGCGCCTGCATCCGACGATGTTCGGCCACAGTACCGACGATCCGCTGGCCCGCGACGACGCCGACAGCGCGGCCGCCATGCCGAAGGGCATCGTCATGCGCCGCCCGCCCACGCCGCCCATCGGCCGTCCGGACGTGCCCTGGTCGGGCACGATCATCTACGAACTGCATGTGCGCGGCTTTTCCATGCGTCACCCGGACATTCCGCCGGCGATTCGCGGCACCTTCGCGGCACTCGCGCATCCGGCGGCCATCGCCCACCTCACCGCACTCGGCGTCACCACGGTCGAGATCATGCCCTCGGCCGCGTGGATCGAAGAACGGCATCTGGCCCGGCTCGGCCTCACCAATTACTGGGGCTACAATCCGGTGGCGCTGCTTGCGCCGGACAAGCGGCTGGCGCCGGGCGGCTGGGCGGAGGTGCGCGGTGCGGTCGCCGCCCTGGCGCAAGCAGGGATCGAGACGATCCTGGATGCGGTGCTGAACCACACCGGCGAGGGCGACGAGTTCGGCCCGACCGTATCGCTGCGCGGGCTGGACAATGCCGGCTACTACCGGCTGCGCAATAACGACCGCGCGCTATACGTCGATGACACGGGCTGCGGCCATGCGCTCGCCTGCGACCGGCTGCCGGTGGTGCGCCTTGCCGCGGACGCGCTGCGCTGCTGGGCCGAACTGGGCGGGGTGCACGGCTTCCGCTTCGACCTCGGCACCACGCTGGGCCGCCGCGACGACGGGTTCGATCCGGCCGCACCCCTGCTCAGCGCCATCGCCCAGGATCCGGTGCTGCGCGAGCTGAAGATCATCGCCGAGCCGTGGGATGTGGGCCAGGGCGGCTATCGGTTGGGCGCGTTTCCGGCGCAGTGGGGCGAGTGGAACGACCGCTACCGCGACGATGTGCGTCGCTTCTGGCGCGGCGATCCGGGGATGCTCGGCAGCGTGGCGACACGGATCGCCGGTTCGGCGGACGTATTGGGCTGCACGCGCCGGCCGTCGCGCAGCATCAATTTCGTGACCGCGCATGACGGATTCACCCTGGCCGACCTGGTCAGCTACGAGCAGCGCCGCAACGAGGCCAATGGCGAGCACGGGCGCGATGGCGCCGCCGACAACCATTCCTGGAACAACGGCGCCGAGGGTGCCACCGACGATCCCGCCATCCTCGCCGCCCGGCACGGCGACCAGCTTGCATTGCTCGCGACGCTGCTGTTCTCGCGCGGCACGCCGATGCTGGCGATGGGGGCCGAGCTGGGCCATTCCCAGCAGGGCAACAACAACGCCTATTGCCAGGACAGTCCGCTATCCTGGATCGACTGGGACCATGCGGATCGCGAACTGGCCGCCGCTGCCGCGCAACTGGTGCGGGCACGGCTGGATCACCCGGCGCTGCACGATGACCGGTTTCTGACTGGCAAGTCCGATGCGGCGCCCGAACCACCCGACGTGGCCTGGCTAGCGCGCCGACGGCGCGGCCCTCGGTCCGGACGATTGGAACCGGCCGCAGGCCGCGACGCTGGTAGTCGTCTTTACTCAGCCCACGGACCGCGTGGCCGTGGTTCTGCATCGCGGGCGCCAGCCGATCGCCGTCACGCTGCCTGCGCCGCGGCCAGGCCGGCGCTGGTCGGTGGTGTTCGGCACAAGCGAACGGGCGGAGGTTCCTGCCCGCTCCGTCACGCTGTTCGCCGAGAGCGCGGGCGGGGGATAGCGGCCGCCAGTCGGCACAGCGCCACGACCAGCAGCACCGCCCCGAGATGCACCACCAGATCCTCGGCGCCGGCGTCGAACGGGTGGAACAACCACAGCAGCGACGCCGAGGCGGACGCGACCGCGAGCCCGCCCAGACCCGCCACCAGCCCCGGACGCAGCGGGCGTGCCCACCACAGCAGCACCGCGAACGGCACGCCAAGCAGGACGGAGAACTCGAGGATGAACGGCAGGCAAGCGGTCATCGCCTCATGCCAGCCGGCCTGCCGCGCGATCGCGACGGCGGTCGCACGCAGGCAGCCGAGGCCGCCGGCAGCGAGCCAGAGCACCGCCGCCGGCAAAGGCAGCCACGCCCAACGGCGCGACCGCCCCGGCACGCTCACGAGGCACGCGGCCAACGCCGCCAGGACCGCGGTCGAGACAGAACCCACGACCGAGAGCCACATATCGGGAAAGGCGCCGATCCGGCCTGCCACCGCCGGCAGGTCGGCGCGCGCTGCCAGGGCCGCCGCCACGGCCGCGACGAAGGCCAGCCAGCCCCAGGCGCGCATCCCGGGCGAGGGCAGCCGCAGCACCGGGCGAAGGCCGCCCGACAGCTCCTCGATCAGCCGTTCCGTCGTTTCTGTCATGGGCCCGCCGCCAGGATCGCCCGCAGCGACTTGATCGCGCGATGCACGTTCACCTTGATCGCCACCGCCGACTGTCCGGTGCGCGCCGACGCCTCGGCGACCGACAGCTCGCCCAGCTTCACCAGTTCCAGCGCCTGCCGCTGCTTGGGCGGCAGTTCGGTCATCGCCTGCCGCAGCCATGCCCTCAGCTCCGAAGCCTCCACGTCAGCGTTCGCCGATGGATCGGCGAAGGTTTCAAGGATGTCCGGCACCACCATTTCCTGGCTGCGGATGCGGCGGTCGCGCCGGTGCAGGTCGATCATCCGTCGATAGGCGATGCTGAGCAGCCAGGGCACGAACGGCCGCGTCGGATCGTAGGTGTGCCGGACCCGATGCAGGGTGAGCAGCACGTCCTGCGCCAGATCCTCGCAGCTCGCCGGGTCGAGCCCGCGCCGCCGCGCCACGAAGCGCACGAACGGCGTGACCTCGGCCAGCAGGCGGCGATACGCCGCGGCATTGCCGTCCTGCGCCGCTGCCATCAGGGACGACCACGCCTCGCGCTGCTCCGCCTGTCCGATCGACGCCACTGATGTCTCCGAGCCGCCCGGAGTGTAACCTGCCTCGGTTCCCCCGCGAACCCGAGAAGCGATAACCCGCGCGAGGAATGATGCAGGCCGGTCCGATCCCGAGACGCTCCGTGTACGCACTGGCGATGATGGCCGCCGCCGCCGCGTCCGGCGCGGGCCGCGACGATGATCGCGCCCGACGTGGTGGTGTACTGCGATACGACCCTGGCCGGCGCCATGAACGCGGTGGGAACTGCATTCCGCCGGAGTACCGGCGTCCCGGTGCGGGTGTTCGGGACCGCCGGCCCGCTCTCGCTGGCGCTGATCGCCCACGGCGCGCGCAACGACGTGCTGGTGACCCGGACCGACTGGATCGACGAGGGTGCCGCGCGCGGCCTGGTGAAAGCCGCGACCCGCGTTGGAGACTGGCGCGATCCGATCGTGCTCGCCGGCAAGGACAGCCGCGGCCCTTCCGTCCTTTCCCTCGCCGACCGCGCTCTCGGGCTTGCTGTCCGGCGCGAAGCTGGGCGTGATCGATCCCACGCATCCGGGCGGGGCCGATGGTGTCGCACTCGCGGAACGGCTGGGCTGGAAGGCCAAGCTTGCCGGTGCCATCGACGGGCCGGGCGTGGCGTTCCTGCTCAGTCACGGGTCGGCTCGCCTCGGCCTGCTGCCGCGCAGCGCGGCGTTCGGTCCGCCCAAACTCTCCGTGATCGCCATGGTGCCGGACAGCATGGCGGCACCGGTCGGCTACACTGCGGCCGAGAGCCGCAACGCGCTCAGCAGCAACACGGGGTCTTTTCTGGCCTATCTGAAAACACCGCCGGCAGGCGCCATCCTGCGCGACGCGGGACTGGAGGCAGCGCCATGATACCGGAGGCAATCCTGTCGCTCACGTTGCCGGAACCCGCCGCGGTAAAGCTGCCCGATGTGCAGGCGCAGGAGGTGCAGACGCATCCGCTGCTGCGCCGGCTGGCGCATTGGATGCTGGCGCTGGCCATCATCATCATGATCGGCAGCGGCTGGCGCATCTACAACAACGTGCCGATCTTCTGGTCGTACCAGTTTCCGCTGTGGATCACGCTGGGCGGCCAGCCGGACCCGTCCTATGCGCAGCACAACGAATCCGGCACCGGCACGGCGATCGCCTGGCATTTCGCCGGCATGTGGCTGCTCCTGCTGGCCTTCTGCCTGTATCTGCTGCACAGCCTGCTGACCCGGCATCTGTGGCGCGACCTGCTGCCGCTGTCGCCCCGCGCGTTCTGGCGCGATTTCACCGCGGCCGCCCGCTTCCGCCTCGCGCATCGGCTGGGCGAGTACAACGCCGTGCAGAAGGTGTTCTACTGGGGCGTGCTGTTCGCCATCCTGATGATGTTTCTCTCGGGTCTGGCGATCTGGAAGCCGGTGCAGCTGGCGCCGCTGGCCTGGGTATTCGGCGGCTTCGACTTCGCCCGCGTGGTGCATTTCTTCTTCATGTCGGCGATCGTGGGCTTCCTGGTCGTGCATGTATCCCTGGTCGTGCTGGTGCCGAAAACCTTCGTGGCGATGACCCTGGGGCGCGCCACCGCGGTTCCGCATGGAGAGCGCAGATGAGCGTCATCGCACCTGATAGCGCCCTGCGCCGCGACATCGGGCGGCGCGGTTTGCTGGGCCGCAGCCTCAGCCTGGGTGCGCTGACCTTGCTTACCGGCTGCGACTTCAGCAACTCCGATACGGTGCAGCGGGCGCTGCACGCCGTCTCGCGCTGGAACGATCGCGTGCAGGCGGCGCTGTTCAGCGAGACGCGGCTGGCGCCCACCTACCCCGAGAGCCGGGCGGTGAAGGATTTCCGCTTCAACGCCTTTTTCGGGCCGCAGGATTCGCCGCGCATCGACGCCGCGAGCTACCGGCTGCGGCTCGCGGGCGCCATCGCCGACAAGCGCCCCTGGACGATCGAGCAGCTCTACGCGCTGCCGCAGGAAAGCCAGGTCACGCGGCATGTCTGCGTCGAGGGCTGGAGCATGATCGGCAAATGGAGCGGGACGCCGCTCGGCACCTTCCTGCGCCTGATCGGCGCCGACACTCGGGCGAAATACGTGGGCTTCGAATGTGCCGACGGCTATTACGGCAGCATCGACATGGCCTCGGCACTGCATCCGCAGACGATCATGGCGTTTCGCCAGTCCGACGAGATCCTGCCAGTCAAGAACGGCTATCCGTTCAAGGTGCGCGTGCCCACCAAGCTCGGCTTCAAGAATCCGAAATGGGTCACGACGATGTATGTCACCGACCGCTACACTGGCGGGTTCTGGGAAGATCGCGGCTATAACTGGTTCAGCGGGTCGTAGCACATGATGCCAGCCGGTCGATGCGCCATCGCGGTGATGGCCAAGGCGCCGCGCCCAGGACGGGTCAAGACGCGCCTAGTGCCGCCGCTGTCGCCCGAGCAGGCGATGCAGATGGGTGCCGCCTTCCTGCGCGACATCACCGAGAACATCGCGCTGGCGGGCCAAGCCGCGCCCATCGACGGCTGGATCGCCTATGCGCCGGCAGGCGATGCGCGGTCGTTCGAGGGTCTGCTCGCTGATGGCACACGCCTGCTGCTGGCCGACGGGAACGTGCCGCTTCCGCCCGGCGTGCAAGGCTTCGGGGGCTGTCTGTTGCAAACGGTGCAGGAACTGCTGGCACGTGGCTACCGCGCCGCCTGCGTGCTGAACGCCGACAGCCCGACCCTGCCCACCGCCATTCTCGTGCAAATGGCGGAGTCGCTGCTGGAACAAGGCGAACGCGCTGTGCTGGGGCCCGCGGAGGACGGCGGCTACTACCTGCTCGGGATGCAGAAGCCGCGGGCACGGCTTTTCGCCGAAATCGCCTGGAGTACCGACCGCGTTGCCGAGCAGACACGCATTCGCGCGGGCGAGCTGGGATTGACCTTGGTCGAACTGCCGCCGTGGTACGACGTGGATGATGGCGCCTCGCTGAAACGGCTGCTGCTCGGCCTTGCCGCGCCGCAGGCCGGAGGGCTCGCACCCTACGCCGCCCCGGCAACCGCCGCCTGCGTGCGGCAGCTCGGCCTGCGTCAGCAGAATGCGCTCGTCGCTTGAATCGCACGCTGCTGCTGCTGGGCGCCGGCATCGCGGCGCTGATCGGCATCGGACAGTCGCTGCACGACGGCAGCGAGCTGCGGATCGGCAGCGACCAGCGGCTGATCGTGTTCATTGCGGTGCAGTCGGTGGCGGTGCTGCTGTACTGGGCGGCGGTGCGGCAGGTGCTGCGTCGCGCGCCGGCGGCCCCTGCGCTGTGGATCGTGCTGGCCGCCGCCCTGGTCATGCGGGCGATCCCGCTGGCCTCGCCGATGTTTCTTTCGAGCGACCTGTTCCGCTACATCTGGGACGGCCGCGTGCAGCTGCACGGCTTCAACCCGTATCGCTACGTCCCGGGCGACCCGGCACTCGCGGCGCTACGCGACACCGCCATCTTCCCGCACGTCAACCGGGCGATGTACGCTCACACGATCTACGCGCCCGCCGCCGAACTGGTGTTCGCGGCGATCGCATGGATCGGTCAGACGCCCGTCATCATGCGCGCGGCAATGGTCGCGTTCGAGGCGGTGGCCATCGCGCGCGTTGCTGATCGATCCTGCGCCGCTGCGGTCTGCCCGGGGCGCGCGTGCTGATCTATGCGTGGAATCCCCTCGCCGTATGGGAGTTCGCGGGCAACGGCCATGTCGATGCGTTGGTGATCGGCCTGCTGGCGCTGGCGCTTCTCGCCTTCGCGTGGCACCGGCCGGCCTGGACGGGTGTGGCACTGGCTGCCGCGATGCTGGTGAAGTTCCTGCCCGCTGATCGCCGTGCCGGCACTGTGGCGGCGCTGGGACTGGCGGCTTCCGGCGGCGTTCCTGCTCACCTGTGCTGCTCTTTATGGCGTCTATATCGGGGCCGGCCGGCATGTGCTGGGATTCCTGCCCGGCTATGCCGCCGAAGAAGGCCTGGACACCGGCACGGGAATCTGGGCGCTGCAAGGCGTGGCGGAGCTGGTTCACCCGCCCGCATTCGCCGCTCCGGCCTATGCCGCGCTGGTTCTGCTGCTGCTCGGCGGCCTGGCGATTGCTGTCGTCGCCCGAACGCCGGGCGCACAGCCGGACGTGACGCGCGCGGCGCGCGACATGGCACTGCTGATGGTCGCACTGCTGCTGGCCATAAGTCCCGCATTACACCTGGTACTTCCCGTGGCTCTGCCTGCCCGCCGTGATCGCGCCCCAGCGCAGCGCGATCTTTCTCGGCTCGGCCGCGTTGCTGCTCTACATCGACCCGCTGAACGACAGTTTCCTGTGGCAGGCGATCGTGTTCGTGCCAGCGCTCGTCCTCGCGGCGTGGGACGTCGGCCACCCATTGCCCACTCCGCGCGCCACGACCGGAGAGTCATGATGTCGGAAGTCCTTACGAAACCGGATCGCCCGGACCCCAGCCGGTATTTCGAGACGGTCGGCGATAGTCGGACCAGTGTCGCGGAAGGCGAACCGGTCTGCCTGTATCTTGAAGTCACAAATCGCTGCAATCTGCTGTGCGAGACCTGCCCGCGCACCTTCGAGGAGCTGGAGCCCCCGGCCGACATGGACTGGGGCCTGTTCACCCGTATCGTCGATCAGGTTCCGAACATCTCGCGGGTCGTGCTGCACGGCGTCGGCGAGCCAATGCTGGTCAAGACCCTGCCGCGCATGGTGTCCTATCTCAAGGCACGCGGCGCCTATGTGCTGTTCAACACCAACGGCACGCTGCTCAACCCGAAGAACGGCCGCGCGCTGGCCGAGGCCGGATTGGATGAGCTGCGGGTCTCGCTGGATGCCGCCGATGCGAAAGCGTTCCTGGCGGTGCGCGGCAAGGACTATTTCCATCGCATCGTGCGCAATTTGCGTGCCTTCACGGCGGCGCAGCGTGAGGAAGGCTGGAGCCGGCCGGCTGTGTCCCTGTGGCTGACGGGCCTGCGCGAGACGATCGACCAATTGCCGGCCTTCGTGGCGCTGGCACACGATATCGGCGTGCGCGCTGTCCACTTGCAGCGCCTGGTTTTCCCGCCCGGGGGGCTTGGCCTCGCGCGTCCGGAGCAGGCTCTGTTCGAGAGCCTGGCGGCCGACGAGGCGGCACCGCTGCGCGCGGCCGAGGCGCCTGGCCCGCGATCTCGGCATAAATTTCGACGCCTCGGGTGCCACCGAGCCTGGCACCAGCCTGAAGCGACAAGCCGACGACAAGCCGTGGTCGCTGTGCCGCCGGCCGTGGTCGCTGATGTATTTCACCGCGCACGGGCGCGCGATCCCGTGCTGCATCGCTCCGTTCTCGATGCACGGATATGACGATTTCACGCTCGGCAATGCCAGCCAGCAGAGCCTGCGAGACATCTGGAACGGCCCCCGCTATCAGGATTTCCGCGCGGCGCTGCTGAGCGATGCGCCGCCGCGCGCCTGCGCCAGTTGCGGACTGCGTTGGAGCCTGTGACACCGCCTGTCGCCGCGATCATCCCGGTCCTGAACGAAGAGTACGCGATCGGTCCCACCGTGCGCGGTCTGCCGCGTAAGCATGTCGGATTGATCGTGGTCGTCGATGGAAACAGCCG
This sequence comes from uncultured Pseudomonadota bacterium, assembly GCA_963838805.1. Taxonomy (GTDB): domain Bacteria; phylum Pseudomonadota; class Alphaproteobacteria; order Acetobacterales; family Acetobacteraceae; genus CAVRQM01. Next base: position 166,389 of record CAWISK010000006.1, on the reverse strand, counting down.
GGACAACACGGTCGCAGAAGCGCGCGCCGCCGGCGCAGAGGTGCTGATCGAGGGGCGCCCTGGCTACGGACAGGCCTGTGCTTCCGGGGCCGCGTTCGCCGCCGCGCGCGGCGCGGACATCCTGGTGTTCCTGGATGGCGATGGCGCCGATGTTCCCGACGCGCTGCCATCGCTGACCGGCCCGTTACTCGATGGCTCGCAGGATTTCGTCATCGCCAGCCGCGCGCGAGGGACACGTGAGAAGGGCAGCATGAGCTGGCATCAGCTGGCCGCGGGGCGGGTGGTCGGCATGGTCGTCGGTCTGCTTTGCGGCACACGCTACACCGATATGTGCGCCTTCCGCGCGATCCGCGCTGAAACGCTGGCGCGGCTCGGGATGCGCGAGATGGGATATGGCTGGAACCTGGAGATGCAGGTACGCGCGGCAGCAGGCCGCCTGCGTATCCTCGAAGTGCCAGTGCCCTACCGGCGGCGCATCGCCGGGAAGTCGAAAGTGTCCGGCAATTTGCGCGGCACGCTGCGTGCGGGGACGCGCATCATGCGGGTTCTGGTCCGGGTCGCGGGCCAGACCCGGCGATCGTGACCCGGACGGCCCGGAGAGCCGCTGCCTATTTCGCGACCATCACGTCGGACGCCTTGATGACGGCCAGGGCCTCGTCGCCGACCTTCAGGCCCAGCTCGTCGATCGCATCGTTGGTGATCGAGGAATAAACGACCACGCCGTTCCCGATCTCGATGAGAACATGGCCGGTCGTCTGCCCCTTGGTCACGGCGGTGATCCGGCCCCTGATCTGGTTGCGGGCGCTCAGCTTCATGGATCGGCTCCTCCGAGAATGGGCGCAAACCATAAGTCCCGTCTCGCGTTCCCACCACCCCGACAGCCCATGCGGATCGCCTGCCGGGTGCCGGTGTCGCCGGACTCGGCTCTATGATCATCGAAACCGTCCCGAGGCAGCGCTGATGGCAGATCATGTTTTCGCGGACACCGACCTGGCCGATCTGCGCCGCGCCGCGCGGCTGCTAGACGAGAGCAGCCTCATCGTCCGTCTCACCAGCGTCCTCGGGCGCGCGGTCGAGCGCGTGACACTCCCGGGCGCGCACCTGCTGCCCGAGCCGGTCACCGACAGCATCCGCGACGCGCTGGAACGGGCGCTGAGCATCTCCTTCGACGTGGCGGCTCGCAGCGTCGGGCGCCGCACCGGACTGCCTTGGCTGGATCGCGCGCTTGCCTCGCGCTGGATCAACACCGCCACCGTCATCGCCTCCGGCGCAGGCGGCGGGCTCGCCGGTCTGCCCGGCGTGGTCGCCGAGCTTCCCTTCACCACCACCGTCCTGATGCGAGCGATCGCCCAGACCGCAGGCGAAGAAGGCGAGGATCTGGCCAGCGAGGCGGCGAAGCTGGAATGCCTCCAGGTGTTCGCCTTCGGCAGCCCGTCCGCCGCCGACGACGAGGCGGATTTCGGCTACTACGCCGTTCGCCTGGGGTTTGCTCAGGCGCTCGGGGGCATGGCCGGCCGGAGCTTCAGCCAGGTGTTGCCGCGTGCGGTCGCACTCGTCGCCGCCCGCTTCGGCGTGCCGGTCGCCTGGAAGGTGGCCGCAGAGTCGCTGCCGATCGTGGGCGCCGCAACGGGGGCCGTGATCAACGGCGTGTTCGTTGATCATTTTCAGGGCAAGGCACGCGGCCACTTCATCATCCGCCGGCTGGAGCGGCTGTACGGCGCCGAGGAAGTGCGCCGCGCGTACGAGTCGCTGCGGGGATAGTCCGCGGTCAGTGCCGCAAAGCGCGCGACAGCTCGGCCTTGTTCATCTTCGACCGGCCGGGAATGCCGCGCCGCTTTGCCTCGGCATAGAGCGCCGCCCGCGAACCCTCGGCCTCATCGCGGTAGGTCTCGCCGCGACGTTCCTTCACCTTGGTGTGGCGCAAATTGCGCTGGTTCGCCCCTTTGCTCTCGTATTTCGATGCCCCCGCCTCGTGCAGCGCGATCGCCACCGCCTGCTTGCGGCTCTTCACCTTGCGGCCGCCCGCGCTCTTGAGCTCGCCATGCTTGGCCTCGTGCATGACGCGGGCGATCGTCTCCTTCTGGCCTCGTGATTCCGGCATTGTCCGTCTCCTGTGGTTCGGTCTGCGACAGACATGCAATGCATAACGGGCCAGAACGTTGCGTGCCTTCACTCAGGCGGCGCGCACATTGGCGACGAAGCTGCCAACCTCCCCGGACAGCTGCTCGGCCTGACGCGACAGCACGGAAGCCACCGACAGCACCTTCCCGGCTGCCCCGCCCGTGGCGCTCGCCGTCCCGTTCAGCTCCGTCAAGGTGCGGCCCACCTGATCGGTGCTCGTGGCCGTCAACTGCACGTTGCGGGCGATCTCGGCGGTGGCCGCCCCCTGCTCCTCGACCGCCGCGGCGATGGTGGTGGCGATGGCGCTCACCTGCTCGATGGTCTTGGAAATGCCCTGGATCGCCGCCACCGCATCGCGCGTCGCCGACTGGATCTGGCTCACCTGGCCGCCGATCTCCTCGGTGGCCCGCCCGGTCTGCTGCGCGAGATTCTTCACCTCCGAGGCGACCACGGCAAATCCCTTGCCGGCATCGCCGGCGCGGGCGGCCTCGATCGTGGCATTCAGCGCCAGCAAATTGGTTTGACCGGCAATGGTGGTGATCAACCCCACCACATCGCCGATCCGGCTCGCGCCGTCCTCCAGCGTATGCACGATACGGTCGGTGCGCCGCACATCCTCCACCGCTCCCTGGGTGATGCGGGCCGACTGCGTCACCTGCCGGCTGATCTCGCCGATGCTGGCGGTCAGTTGCTCGGCGGCGGCTGCGACCGTCTGCACGCCCGAACTTGCCTCGGATACCGCGGCGGCTGCGTTGCCGGCCTGCTGGCCGGTCTGCTCGGCGGTGCCGGTGAGCGACCGCGCCGTGGCTTCGAGCTCCGCGGAAGAGCCGGCGAGCTTGCCCGTGAGCGCGCCCACGCCGTCCTGGAACACGCTCACGAGGCGTTCGATCTGCTGCGCGCGGCGCTGCTTCGCTTCCCGTTCCGCGCTCTGCTCGGCGGCCAGGCGCTCGGCTTCGGCGTGGTTGTCGCGGAACACCTCAATGGAAGTCGCCATCCTGCCGACCGCATCCCTCCGGCCAGCGCCCGGGATCTCCGTCAGCGCCTCGCCCTTGGCGAGCCGGGTCATGGCAGCGGCCACCCCGTTCAGCAGCACCAGGATCGATCGCAGCAGCATGATCGCGGCGCCAAACAGCACGGCCAGGCCCAACGCGATGGCGCCGATCATCGTGGTCCAGGCGCCTGCCCGGACGCGCGCCCCGGACGCCTGCGCCGCCGCCACCGCTCCCTGCAAGCGATCGCGCGTGCTGTCCATCGACGTTTGCAGATCGGTGAACTGGCTGTCGAATCCCTCATACGCCCTGGCGCCCGCGGCGGGATCGCGGAAGCTCAGCTCGACAGCGTCGCCGGTCTGCTGGACGAAGCGCGGCAGGATCGCGGAAATCTGCCGGTAGCCGGCAGCGACCTCGGACGGCAGAGCTGCCTGCCGGTTCACCTGCGAGATCGCGGGTCATCACGGTGGTATCGTCCTTGGCGTCGGCGCGGATCGAGTCCGGCTTTTCGCGGCTGGTGCCCGAGGCCGAGGCGACGGCACGCAGCACGTCGGCGCGCAGGGCATCCATCTTCGCGTCCGCCTCGCGGTGCAGCCGCAGCGCGTCCTGCAGCACCGCGAAATGCGCCAGCGCCCCCGACATCCGCTCCAGCGCCAGCAACCCGACGCCGCCGATACCGGCGCAGGCGACCGTGCCGATCAGGGCGAGACCAAACAGCAGTGTACGCAAGCTCAGGCGCTTCATCGGCAATCCTCGCGGAGATGGGTCCGCCATCATCCTGGAGGATGTTGCTGAACGGCAGGTGAAGCGCCGCGCGGTCAGCCCTCCGCGGCGAACCGGCGCGGATCGAGCCGGGGCAGGACCGCGGCCAGCCCGCCCGGATCGCGCCCGGCGATCAAGTCGGCCACGAGCCTGCCCGCAGCGGGTGAGGTCTGGATGCCATAGCCACCCTGCCCCACGCACCAGAAGAATCCGTCCGCGGCCGCATCCCAGCCGAAGGCCGGATTGCCGTCCGGCGTGAAGGTGCGCAGCCCCGCCCACGCCCGCTCCACGCGCGTCACTTCGATATCCAGCGCCTGCTGCATGCGATCGACCGCCACCGCGACGTCGAGTTCGTCCGGCTGCACGTCGTGCGGATGCATCGGGGTTTCGTCGGCCGGCGACAGCATCAGCCGCGTGCGTGCCTCCGGCCGCGTGTACCAGGTCTGGGCGAGGTCTCCCACCATCGGCCAGGCATGAACGTCCCAGGGCGCGGGCGCGATGATGATGCCGGTGCGGCGCTTCGGCACCAGCCCGAGCGGCGGCAACCCCGCCTGTCCCGCCACCGCGTCGCCCCAAGCCCCGGCCGCGTTCACGAGGATCGGAGCCGCGAAGCAGCCTCCGCCACTGACCTCGGCGTGCCAGCGACCATCCCGCCGTTCGATCCGCGCGGTGCGGCTGCGCAGTGCGAGCACGCCGCCCCGCGCCCGCATCTGCCGCAGAAATCCCTGGTGAAGGGCGGATACGTCCATGTCGAACGCATCGTCCTCGATCGCGGCCCGCGCCGCGTAGCCGGGCCGCAGCGCCGGCACCATCCGCAGCGCCTCGTCGAGCGACACCTCGTGCAGCCCCACCCCGGCTTGCAGCGCCGCCGCAAACGTCGCCTGTTCGCCGGCGCGGGCCAGGGTCAGCACGGGGCGCCGCGACATCAGCGGCACCTCGGCAAAACCCGGCGGTGGCCGCTCGAAGAACGGGCGCGAGAGCATCGTCAGGGTGCGCACGTCCGGCGGTCCGTAATTGGCGGTCCACAACGCCGCCGAGCGGCCCGTCGTGTGATAGCCGGCGGCCTCCTCCGCCTCGATCAGCGCCACCCTCCGATCCGGGGCGAGATGGGCCGCGACCGTGGCGCCAGCGATGCCCGCGCCGATCACGAGCGCGTCGAATTGTTGCACGTCCATGCGGCGCAGCATCGACGGGCGCCGCCTTCTTCGCAACTGCGAAAGGCAGGCGTGACACGGGCGGGCGGGCGCACTATGTCCCGGCGCGATTTCGGAGGTGATGGGATGGTGTGTTCGCTGCGGGTTGGCCTGGCGTTGGGTTTGCTCCCGCTGCTTGCCGGCTGCGGCCCGAAATACTCCCCCAATACCTATTCGACGATCGCCGTGCAGCAGGCCAACCCGGTGGAGCGCGGCGTCGTGATCGGCGCGCGCAAGGTGGATGTGAGCGCGCCGGGCGTGGTGGGCGTCGCGGCGGGCGGTGCGGCGGGCGGCATCGCCGGCTCGCAGACGCCGGGCGGCAGCGTCGGCTCGGCGTTCGGAGCCCTTGGCGGGGCGCTTATCGGCGGGCTGGTCGGCAGCGGGGTCGAGCATGTGGCGGCCGACACCACGGCCTATGAGTACATCGTGCGCGAACCGAAAGACGTCCTGGTATCTGTGACGCAGAAGGACAGGATACCGCTGGCCGTCGGCACCAATGTCCTGGTGATCGCCGGCAAGCAGGCGCGGATCGTTCCCGATTATACCGAAGCCGCCACGCAATCCGCGCCGCCAGCCGCGGCACCCGCGCCACAGCCCACGGAAACCGCCCCGCCGCCGCCCGCGGTCAGTGCCGCGCCGCTGGCGCCTCTGCCGCCCTTGCCGGACTTCAGCCCGTCCGGACTCGGCCAGCAACCGAGCCAGTAGACCTCCGTCAGTCGCAGTCGCAGCCGGTGGTCGGGCCGCGATCGGCCCGTACCAGATGATGGTCGATCCATTCGGCGACCAGCCTGCGGGCTTCGTCGATCGACGCCTCCGGGTGGTGGATGCGGTACAGCGTGGTGCAGGCGCCGAACGCCGCCAGATCGCCGGTGCCGAGCGCCCGCAACTCACCGTAGGCGGTAACGACAGCCCGCTCGCAGCGGCGGCCGATATGGCTGAACTCGCGTCCCATGGCCGCCAAACTAGGCGCCTTGCCCCCGCGCCGCAATGCGGGGGCGGTCACTCGACCGCGAAACGACGCCTTATTTCCGCCGCGACCCGCCCCGCCTCGTCCAGCGGCGCGCGCGGCCAGGGCGACAAATCTGCGCGGAACGGCCGTACCTGCCCGGCTTCGGCCAGCCGCGCCACAAACCGGCGATGGCCCGCGCCGGCCAGTTCAGGCAAGACGACATGGACCGGGACCGAGGTGGCGCAGGCCTCGCTCAGCATCGACATCGAATCGGCGGTGACGACCACCGCGTCGGAGGCGGCCAGGAATCCGACATACGGGTTCTCACCCGGCTCGCCCCAGCGATACAGCAGGTGCATGACCTGACCCAGCCCGGCCGCCAGCGCGTCGGATGCCTCGCGGCCGGTGCGCCGGCTCGTGGTGGCGAGCACCGAGCCGCCCAGCCCGGCCACCACACGCGCGACCCTGCGGGCGAGCCCGTGCGCGCGGGCCGGCTCCATGTCGGTGCCGCCCACCGGGCCGCCCACCAGCAGGGCCACGCGCGGACGCGGCAGGTAGTCGAGGCGCTCGCCCCATTGCTCGGCCGCCTCGCGCAGGGTCTGCGGGCCGATCCGGTGCGGCGCGCCCAGGACGGGCAGCACGTTCGCCGCCGCCCGCTTGTGGTCGTGCTCGGGGATCACCAGCAGGTCATAGCCGTCGCGCCGCGCGGCCCCGCCCAGCGCTGACGTCAGCCCGGGTCGCATGCAATGCACCAGTCGGCAACCCAGCCGCGACTTCAGCCAGCGGGCCACCGCCGCCGATCGGCTGCTCGCCGACAGCACCAGCAGCGGCCGCGCCGCCCCTGGCGGCAACACGAGGCGCTCGCCGGGGCCGGCGAGACCGAGCAGGGAACCACCGCGCACAAGCCCCGCCAGATGCGCCATCCAGTTCCAATCGAGAGGCACGCGGTGGAACGGCACGCCGAGCCGCTCGGCGATGCCCAGCGCCTGTGCCGAGGTGCCGGCACGGGGATCGTCGAGTACCCAGATCCTCGCCTGCGCCGAGCCGGGCGGGGCCACACGGGGTACCCGCCGCGTGTCGCGCCCGGCGGTGCCGTCGCCCCCGCTCATCGGTGCCCGCTCATCGGTCCGGCCAGCGATGGATTTGCCGGCACGCCGCCGCTAGACCGAAGCGAGCAACGGAGACCGGCGCCATGACGAAACTGCACATGACCGATTGGGACCGGGATGCGGCGCTGACCGCTGCGCGTATCCTGCTGGAGATCAAGGCCGTCAATTTCCGCCCCGAGGAACCCTACACCTTCACGTCGGGCTGGAAGTCGCCCGTCTACATAGACTGCCGCCGCATCATCTTCTTCCCGCGCGCGCGGGCCAAGATCTGCGAGCTCGCCGTGGAGAAGATAGGCCGCCACGTCGGTTATGAAAGCATCGAAGCGGTCGCCGGCGGCGAGACCGCCGGGATTCCGTTCGCCGCCTGGATCGCCGACCGGATGCTGACGCCCATGGCCTATGTGCGCAAGCAACCGAAGGGCTTCGGCCGCAACGCGCTGATCGAGGGCGATGTGCCAGAGGGGCTGCGCACGCTGCTGGTCGAAGACCTGACCACCGACGGACGGAGCAAGATCCGCTTCGCGACAGCCCTGCGCGAGGCCGGCGCCATCGTCAATCATGCGTTCGTGGTGTTCTTCTACGGCGTGTTCCCCGGCAGCTTCGAGACGCTGGCAGCGATGGACATCACCCTGCACCACCTCTGCACCTGGTGGGACGTGCTGGAGGCGTGCCGCGACCGGCCGTATTTCGCCGAGGAGGCGCTGGCCGAGGTGCGCCGCTTCCTGGAGAACCCGGTCGCATGGTCGAGCGCGCATGGCGGGGTTGTGCGCGCCGAAGGCGTAGAGGCGTGACAGCGCCGGCCCCGTGGTAGCCCGGACCACCCCGGACAGGGTATGCTGGACCAAACATCAGCCGGGAAGACGCCAATGACGCCGCCCTCCGCCGCCCTGCGCCCCAACTCGCCGGCCGCCCGTGACGTGGCGCATGTGCTGCACTCGTATACCGATCTGCGCGCGCACCAGACCGCCGGACCCGTGGTCATTACCCACGGCAAGGGTGTGCGGGTGTGGGACGATTCCGGCAAGAGCTACATCGACACGGTGGCCGGGCTGTGGTGCGCGTCGCTCGGCTTCGATAACGAGCGCCTGGTCGATGCGGCGGCGGCGCAGATGCGCAAGCTGCCGTTCTACCACACCTTCACCGCGAAATCGCATGAGCCGACCATCGACCTGGCCGAGATGCTGATCGCCCGCGCGCCGGTGCCGATGAGCAAGGTGTTCTTCGCCAATTCCGGCAGCGAGGCGAACGACACCGCAATCAAGATGGTCTGGTTCCTCAACAACGCGCTGGGCCGGCCGCAGAAGAAGAAGATCATCGGCCGGATCGGCGGCTATCACGGCATCACCGTGGCCGCCTCCAGCCTGACCGGGCTGCCGAACAACCACCGCAGCTTCGACGTGCCCCTGCCCGGCTTCCTGCACACCACCACGCCGCATTTCTACCACGGCGCCCTGGACGGCGAGACCGAGGAGCAATTCGCCAGCCGCTGCGCGGACGATCTGGAGCAGCTGATCCTGGCCGAGGGGCCGGAGACGGTGGCGGCGATGTGGGCCGAGCCGGTGATGGGTGCGGGCGGCGTGATTGTGCCGCCCCGCACCTATTTCGAGAAAATCCAGAAGGTGCTGCGCAAGCACGACGTGCTGCTGGTCGCCGACGAGGTGATCTGCGGCTTCTGGCGCACGGGCGAATACTGGGGAAGCCAGACCTTCGACATCAACCCCGACATCCTTGTGTGCGCCAAGGCGCTGTCGGCGTCGTACCTGCCGATCAGTGCCGTGATGGTCAACGAGCGCGTGTTCGAGGCGCTGGCGGACGAGAGCCACGCGATCGGCACGTTCGGCCACGGCTTTACCTATTCCGGCCATCCGGTACCGGCCGCGGTCGCGGTGGAGACGCTGAAGATCTACGACGAGACCGATATCGGCTCGCACGTGCGCGAGGTCGGCGCCTACATGCAAAAGGGCTTGCGCGACCGCTTCGCCGCGCACCCGCTGGTGGGCGAGGTGCGCGGCGTGGGACTGATCGGCGCCATCGAACTGATCGAGGACAAGGCGGCGAGGCGCAATTTCGACCCCACGCGCAAGCTGGCGAGCCGCGCGCAGAAGCTGGGTGAGTCACACGGCATCATCGGCCGCGCGGCCCCCGGCGACACGCTGTGCTTCAGCCCGCCGCTGATCATCAGCAAGCGCGAGATCGACGAGGTGCTGGACGGGTTCGTGGCCGCACTGGGCGATCTCGGCGCGGAGCTGCGGCGAGAGGGGCTGGCGGTGGTGGGGGATTAAGGTCGGGGCACCTTCCCGGGTCCGCTTGCCGACGTACCGGGCGTCTGACGGCAAGCGGTGAGGGAACGCCCCGTCTCAACCTCTGTAGCGCAGCGCCTCGACCAGCAGGGCGAAGGCCGGTGAAGATTGCCGGCGGCTGGGATAGTAAAGGTGGTAGCCTGGGAATAACGGGCACCAATCGGCCAACACTCGGACGAGCCGCCCCTCCGCAATGTGATCTTGCACCTGATCCTCGGGCAAATAGGCCAGACCCAACCCGGCCAGGACCGCGTTCAGCCTGAGGGCGGTGTTGTTGAACACCAACTGACCCTCGACCCGCACCTTCAGCTCGCGTCCGCCTTTCTCGAATTCCCAGGCGTAGAGCCCGCCGTGGGTTGGAAGGCGGAGATTGATGCAGTTATGGGCTGTCAGGTCTTGCGGAGTCAGCGGCCGTCCCCGTTTTGCGACATGAGTCCTCTTCATTGGTCCATGCCAATTCTGCCGCCTAATCGCAACCCCTCGCGTCCGTTAGATTTGCAGCCAACGGCAGTCGGCGACCGCCCAGCCACGTCAAAGGAGGCCAGCCATGGAGATCAGACGAATTGGATCGCAGCCGTCAGGCAAGGGTCCGGCCGAATATTTCACCGGCACCGTGCGTATTGATGCTCCGTTCCAAAGAAGCGAACCGGCACGCGTGGGCGGAGCAACTGTCACATTCGAGCCGGGCGCTCGCACAGCCTGGCATACGCACCCGTTAGGTCAGACGCTGATCGTCACGGCCGGCTGCGGGCGGGCGCAACGCGAGGGCGGCCCAATTGAGGAAATCCGGCCGGGAGACGTGGTCTGGTTCGCGCCGGGTGAGAAGCATTGGCACGGCGCATCGCCAGCCACGGCCATGACGCACATCGCCATTGCGGAAGCACTCGAAGGAAAGATTGTCGAGTGGATGGAGCATGTCAGCGACAAAGAGTATCAGGCCTGAAGGAGCAGAAGTCATGGAAAAGCGCAGACTTGGCAGCGGCGGATTGGAAGTCTCCGCCATCGGGCTCGGCTGCATGGGACTTAGCTTTGGTTATGGCCCGGCGGTCAATGAGCAGGAAGGAGTCTCGCTGATCCGGTCGGCGGTCGAACGCGGTGTCACCTTTTTCGATACTGCAGAAGCCTACGGCCCGTTCATGAACGAGGAGCTTGTCGGCGAGGCACTGGCCCCGTTCAGGGGTCAGGTCGTCATCGCCACCAAGTTCGGCTTCGGCTTCGATCAGAATACCGGCCAGCAGCGGGGGCTGGATAGTCGGCCGGAGCACATCAAGAAGGTGGCCGAGGCTTCGCTCAAGCGGCTGAAGACCGACATGATCGATTTGTTCTATCAGCATCGCGTCGATCCGAACGTACCGATCGAAGACGTTGCCGGCGCGGTCAAGGAGCTGATCCAGGAGGGCAAGGTCAAGCATTTTGGCCTGTCCGAGGCAGGCGTGCAGACGATCCGTCGTGCCCACGCAGTTCAGCCCGTCGCTGCTCTTCAGAGCGAATATTCGCTGTGGTGGCGAGAGCCGGAAACGGATGTCCTGCCGACGCTCGATGAGCTTGGGATCGGCTTCGTCCCCTTCAGCCCTCTGGGCAAGGGCTTTCTCACGGGTGCGATCAGCGAGAACACGACGTTCGACAGCACCGACTTCCGCAACATCGTTCCCCGCTTCGCGCCGGAGGCTCGAAAGGCGAATCAGGCCCTGGTTGATCTGCTCGGCGAAATCGCAGAGGAGCAAGCAGACAGCGCCTGCGCAGATCGCGCTCGCGTGGCTGCTTGCCCAGAAGCCCTGGATCGTTCCGATCCCCGGTACCACGAAGCTGCATCGACTGGAAGAGAACATCGGAGCGGCTGCCGTCGAACTGACATCCGACGATCTCCGCGAGATCGACGGCGCCCTCTCCAAAATCGCGGTGCAAGGAGCCCGGTACCCGGAACATCTGCAGAAGCTAGTCGGTCGCTGAGCATCAGTCGCGCGAGATCGAAGGGTTAATGGCGGCACGTACCTTCATCGGCGCAACCGACATCAGGCTGGCGCCCCGTTCGTCCCGATCTGGGCGAGGGCGACGATGGCGTCCTTCGGCAACTCGAGTTCAGCGGCCGCGAGGTTTTCCCGCAGATGTCCGATTGACGAGGTGCCGGGGATCAACAGGATGTTGGGCGCACGGCGGAGCAGCCAGGCGAGCGCGACCTGCATCGACGTTGCGCCAAGCAATGCGGCCACATCGCTGAGCGCGGTCGACTGGAGCGGGGTGAAGCCGCCGAGCGGGAAGAACGGCACATAGGCGATCCCCGCAACAGCCAGCTCATCGATCAGTGCGTCATCGTCCCGATGTGCAAGGTTGTATTGGTTCTGCACGCAGACGATATCCGCGATGGCGCGGCCCTCGGCGACCTGCCTGGACGTCGCGTTGCTGAGGCCGACATGGCGAACGAGCCCCTGTCGCTGGAGCTCGGCGAGCGCCGTCAGCGGTGCCTCGATTGAACCCTCGGCTGGACCGTGGACGTCGAACATGAGGCGCAGATTGACCACGTCCAGCACGTCCACGCCCAAATTGCGCAGATTGTCGTGCACCGCGCTCGCCAGTGCTTCGGTCGAAAAGGCCGGATTCCACGAGCCGTCCTCGCCGCGCCGCGCGCCGATCTTGGTGACGATCACCAGATCGGCCGGATACGGGTGGAGCGCCTCGCGGATCAGCTCATTGGTGACGTGCGGGCCGTAAAAGTCGCTCGTATCGATGTGATCGACCCCGCTCGCCACCGCTTCGCGAAGCACCGCAAGCGCGCTGGCACGATCCTTCGGCGGCCCGAACACGCCCGGTCCGGCGAGCTGCATCGCGCCGTAGCCGAGGCGCTTCACGGTGCGATCACCGAGCGTGAACGTTCCGGCCTTGCTGATATCGGTCATGCCATGTCTCCTCTGGATCGACCGTGCATGTGACAGCTCCGGCTTGCGTGATAACAGGCTTCAATCGGCACGGGCTGTTCCGAGTGGCGAACAATGGCAGCCGGCCTCGGCGCCTGACCGCGTCATGGTGGCTGCGCGCGCGGGCGGCTTTCTCGACGGCGCACGAACGAGCGGCAGGAGCGCCCAGCCAAACGAAGCCGTGCGACGGCTTGAAGTCAAGCCCGGCTTCGGTTGCTCAATCGCACCACGCGCAGCGTCGCGCCGGGCAACCACGAATCCGCAACGGTTCGGCTCGGCAACCGGCCAACGTGCGTGACCGACCATCCGCAACCCGGCGAACAGTCCAACCCTCATTTTCCCACAAACCGCGGCGCCCGCTTCTCCATGAAAGCCGTGCGGCCCTCGCGATAATCCTCGCTGTCAAGACACGCCTTGACCGCGCGCTGCACCGCGCCGGGATCGCGCTCGTCCGCGTCCTTCACCGCCTCGCTGATCACCAGCTTGTGGGCCAGCACCGAGAGCTGCGCGTTGGCGGCGATGGCGGCCGCGATCTCTGCGACCGTGGACGCCAGCGTGTCCGCCGGCACCACGCGATTGACCAGGCCGATCCGCTCCGCCTCGGCGGCGCCGATGCGGCTGCCGGTGTAGAGCATCATGCGCGCGTGCGCGGGGCCGATCAGCGACACCAGCTTGCGCGCCATCTCCAGCCCATAGACGTTGCCGATCCTGGCGGCGGGTGCCCCGAACTCGGCGCCCTCAGCGGCAATGCGGATGTCGGCCTGCATGCGATGTTCAGGCCGCCGCCCAGGCAGTAGCCGCGAATCTGCGCCATAGCAGCCGCACGCTCGCATGCGTTCGTTCCACGCCGGCGCGGCAAAGGTCGACGAGGAGATAGCGCGCCTGTGCGCCGATGAGCGCGATAGCTGGCCGCGCGCACGTCGCCGCGACAGGCTGCTACGAGGCCCGCGTCGAGCGGGGACGATCGCTTTTCTTTGCCGGCGAAGCGTATCCAGGCTGGACAAAGGCGGGGCGAAATGCGATTGGCGTGGGCACAGTTGTGCCGGTAGTGCCGTCCTCCCCTTCGGGGAAGGGCGGATTCTCTGACACCTAGCCAGGCTACAGTCTCGCGGGCATGATCACTCTCTACTCCTATCCGACGCTCTTCGGCGTGGCCGACAACAACGGCTACGGGCTGAAGGTCTTTGCTTTTCTGCGACTTGTCGGCCTCCCGTTCGTGCATGAGCACATTTTCGATGCGTCGGCGGCGCCGCGCGGGCAGCTGCCCTATATCGTGGACGACGGCGAGACCATCGGCGACAGCGAAACCATCATCGCCCATCTGATCGGCAAATACCGGCTGACGATTGATGCGGCGCTGGGCGCGCGCGAGCGCGACTTGAGCCTTCTTGTCACTCGCCTGCTCGACGATCTCTACTGGGTGATGTCGTATTCGCGGTGGAAGGACGAGCGTTACTGGCCGGCATTCCGCGCGGCGCTCATGCGCGAGCACCCGAGCGTCACCGAGGAGGGGTTGGCCAAGGCGCGCGAATTCAATTTCAAGCGGTATCATTTCCAGGGCATCGGCCGATACGCGCCGGACGCGGCCTACGCGCGCGGTCTCGCCGATCTCGGCGTGCTCGCCGATCTCGTTCCGGTCGGCGGATATGTGCACGGGCCGCACCCGACCAGCATCGACGCCGGCATTTACGGGTTCATCGCCAATATCCATTTCTATGATATCGACACGCCGCTGAAGCAGTTCGTTTCCTCGCGGCAAAGCCTCGTGCGCCATTGCACGGCGGTCCACGAAACGGTGATGCGCGGATAGCCGAATTGACGGGCTGACACCCTCACTCAACCCTCTCCCTGAGGGAGAGGGCCGGGGTGAGGGTCTTTTGCTGCGCGCACAGGCTGCGCGAATTGTGCGAACAGTCCCGGCCCCCTCACCGCCCCACAAACCGCGGCGCCCGCTTCTCCATGAAGGCCCTGCGTCCCTCCCGATAATCCTCGCTGTCCAGACAGGCTTTCACCGCACGTTGCACGGCGCCAGGGTCGCGCTCGCCTGCGTCCTTCACCGCCTCGCTGATCACCAGCTTGTGGGCCAGCACCGAAAGCTGCGCGTTGGCGGCGATGGCGGCGGCGATCTCCGCGACCGTGGACGCCAGCGTGTCCGCCGGCACCACGCGGTTGACCAGGCCGATCCGCTCCGCCTCGGCGGCGCCGATGCGGCTGCCGGTGTACAGCATCATGCGCGCGTGCGCGGGGCCGATCAGCGACACCAGCTTGCGCGCCATCTCCAGCCCATAGACGTTGCCGATCCTGGCCGCGGGTGCCCCGAACTCCGCACCCTCGGCGGCGATGCGGATGTCGGCCTGCATGGCGATATTGAGCCCGCCGCCCAGGCAATAGCCGCAGATCTGGGCGATGATCGGCTTGGCGAAGCCAGCCAGCGTGGCGCGCCCGGCACTGGTCTGCCGGTCGTATTCCTGCTGCGCGTCGGCATCGCCGCGCAACTGGTCGAACTGGCTGATATCGGCCCCCGAGACGAACGCCTTGTCGCCAGCCCCGGTCAGCACCACCACTTTCACGTCCGGATCGGCGGCAAACCGATCGAGGATTGCGGCCAGTCCCGCCCACATCTCGACCGACATGGCGTTGCGCTTTTCCGGCTGGTTGAACGTGACCGTGCCCACGCCGGCATCCGTCCCGGCCAGCATCTTGCCGCCCGCGTATTCCATGCATCCCTCCCCTGATGCCAACGCGGATGCGTCAGCGCGCTTCGGCGACCCTCGCGCGCTGCGCCACCAGCGCATGCACCACGTCGATGGTGGGTGTGGCCACATCCAGCATCCGCCCCAGCTCCTGCATTACGGTCAGCAGCGGCGCCACCTCCATCGCCCGGCCACGCTCCAGATCCTGCAACATCGAGGTCTTGTGCGCGCCGACCCGCTGCGCGCCGTTGATGCGCCGGTCTACATCGACGCGGAAACGGATACCGAGTCGGTCGGCGATCTCCTTCGCCTCCAGCATCATCGCCCGCGCTACCGCCCGCGTTTCCGGCTCGGAGCAGATCACGTCGAGCGTCGCGTGGGTCAGGGCGCTGATCGGATTGAACGACAAATTGCCCCACAGCTTGAGCCATAGCTCGTCACGGATGCTGTCCAGCACGGGCGCGTCAAGGCCGGCGGCGATAAACGCGTCGGACAGTCTTGCCACCCGCTCGGGCTGCTCGCCGGATGGATCGCCCAACGGAAACTTGTTGCCATAGACGTGCCGGATAACGCCCGGCTCGACCACTTCCGTGGCAGGGTAGACGACGCAGCCAATGGCGCGCTCAGGGCGCAGACCCTGCCACTGCCGGCCACCGGGATCGACGCTCTCGATCACGCGACCCTCCAGCGGGCCGCCATGACGGTGGAAATACCAGTACGGTATGCCGTTGACTGCCGTGACAATGCCGGTCTTCTCGCCCAGCAGCGGCTGCATCGCCTCCACCGCCGCACTGAGCTGATGCGCCTTGAGCCCGACAATCACGAAATCCTGCGGGCCGAGTTCGGCGGGATCGTGGGTGCAGACGGGCCGCACGACGATCTCCCCATCCTGCTTGATCAGCCGCAAACCACGGCTCTGCATCGCCGCGAGGTGCGGGCCGCGCGCCACCAGGCTCACATCGACCCCGGCCTGCGCCAGATGCGCGCCAATGTAGCCACCGATCGCACCCGCGCCAAAAACGCACACCTTCATCGTGGCCTCCTGCGGCGCATCCCCGCGGCCGGACGAGCGAGTTGGCTGTCGTTCAATTCAGGTGGTGCGGTCGCGGCGCACCACCCGCCGGCAAATGTCCGAAGGGCGCGTCAACGGATTTCTCCGCGATCGTCGCCAGCGCAAGCAGATCCCTGATGCTGATGACGCCGACCAGCGATTCGCCATGCTGGACCGGCAGGTGTCTCACATGATGCTCGCTCATCAGCGCACCGACCTGATCGACGGTGTCATCCGACTGGCACGAGATGATGGCACGGGTCATGAAGGCGGAGACCGGCATCGTGAGCGCCGCCGCGCCATGATCGACGATCGCCTGCACGACATCGCGCTCTGACATCATGCCGAGGAGGACGTCGCCCTCGGTCTGGCACGTGTCCTTGACCAGCAGGGCGCCGACATTCTCCGAGCGCAGGAGACGCGCCGCGTCCATGACGGTACTGCGCATACCGATCGTGATGATTCGCGCGGGCTTGGCCCGCAGGACGGACTCGATCCGCATACCTCCCTCCTTGCTGCCCAGAATGGGCAGGCTTCGCTTCTTGCGGCTTGCAACCGACGTTCGAGATATGGTATGTGGTATGCCACCAAAACGCCAGAAAAATCCGCTTTGGCGACCAGATTTTCTCCGGCGACCCTCAGCGCACCCGGCGAACCGTGTAATCGGCGACCGCGAGCAGGCTGCGGTGCAGCGCACTGTCGGGGAAGCGGGCAAGCGCCGTCTTCGCGTCGGCCGACGAAGCCGGCGGCGGCATCCAGCGTCGCCGCGATGGCGGCGTGTCTCTCGATCAGCGCCATCGCCTGCTCCAGATCGGCCTCGGCCTGCTGGCTGTCCTCGATGGTGCGTTTCCAGAACGCACGCTCCCGCGCGTCCCCGGCCTCGTGGGCCAGCAATACCGGCAGCGTGATCTTGCCCTCGCGGAAATCGTCGCCGATGGTCTTGCCGAGCGTGGCCTGGTCGGCCGCGTAGTCGAGCGCGTCGTCCACGAGTTGGAAGGCGATGCCGAGATCCATGCCGAAGCCGCGCAGCGCCGTCCGGTCCGCCGCTGGGCGCTCGGCCACCACGGCGCCCACCTCGCAGGCGGCGGCGAACAGGGCGGCGGTCTTGCCGCGCACCACGTCGAGATACTGGGTGCGCGTCGTGGACAAGTCGTTCTGTGTCGCCAGTTGCAGCACCTCGCCCTCGGCGATGGTTGCCGCGGCACCGGAGAGGATTTCCAGCACCGGCAGCGAGCCGTCGGCGACCATGAGCTGAAAGGCGCGGGCGAACAGGAAATCTCCCACCAGCACCGACGCCTTGTTGCCGAACACCGCGTTGGCGCTGGCCAGGCCCCGGCGCAGGCGACTGTCATCCACCACGTCGTCGTGCAGCAATGTCGCGGTGTGGATGAACTCGACGCAGGCGGCCAGGCTGACATGCCGGCTGCCGCCCGTCTCGCCGGGATAACCGCAGAGCCGGGCCGCGGCCAGCGTCAGCAGCGGGCGCAGGCGCTTGCCGCCGGCCGCCACCAGATGCGCCGCCAGTTGCGGGATCAGGGCCACCGGGCTGTGCATCCGTGCCACGATGGTCCGGTTGCACTGCTCCATGTCGTCGGCCAGCAGCGCCAGCAGGCCGGCCAGCGCGTCCTCACCGGGTTCGGCCGCGTGCGCGGGGACGATATCGGTCAGGTCCATCACGACGCCCAAGGGGCTCTCCCGCAGAAAATGGGTGCAGCGCAACCTGGCTCGGGGCTGGCGGCCGACCATATCGGCCGGCCGGAAGCGCGGTCAAGAAAGCGGATCAAGGCTTTGCAGCCGGCCTGTGAACGGGGATGATGGCTGATGCACATCCTCGAAACGTCCAACGACCCGGTTCGGATCAGCTTCCTTCGGGCCTTGCTGCGCGATGCCGGAATCGAGACCCTGCTGCTGGACGACCATGTGAGCGCGGTAGAGGGCAGCATCGGCGCGATCCCCCGCCGGCTCGTGGTCGCCGCCGACGATGCCGGGCGGGCGCGACGGGTGCTGCGCGAGGCCGGGTTCGCGTGACGCCGCCGGTCGTCACGCAGGGGCACCTGCTGGACGGCCGGGTGCGCTACGATCAGCCGGCAAGCGGCCATCGCAGCGGCATCGAGCCGGTGTTTCTGGCCGCGGGCGTGCCCGCCCGCGCCGGCCAGCGGGTGCTGGAAGCCGGCACCGGGGCCGGGGCGGCATTGCTGTGCCTCGCATGGCGGGTGCCGGGCGTCCTGGGCACCGGGCTGGAGTGCGACCCAGCGCTGGCCGCGTTGGCGGCCGCGAACGTCGCGGCCAACGCATCCGCCGGATTACGGATCGTCGCTGGGGTGCTGGAGGACTATGCCCCCGACGCTCCGTTCGACCACGCCATCGCCAACCCGCCCTGGCACGAGGCGGCCGGCACCGCCTCTCCCGATGCGGCCCGTGAGACGGCAAGGCGCGGCGATCCGGACTTGCTGGGGCGGTGGGTGGGCGCGTTGGCCACGCACCTGCGCCCACGCGGCACGCTGACCCTGATCGCCAATGCCGCCAGCCTGCCCGACTGGCTCGCGGCGCTGCCGGGTGCCGGGTGCGGCAGTCCGGCCGTACTGCCCCTCTGGCCGCGCTTCGGCAGTCCGGCAAAACTGCTGCTTCTTCAGGCGGTCCGGGGTGGGCGAGCGCCATTTCGCCTGCTGCCCGGACTGGTCCTGCACGAGTCGGACGGCGCGTTCACGAAACAGGCGCAGGCAATCCTGCGCGATGCGGCCGCCCTGTCCTGGCAGAGCGGCGAGCTATGACGCCTCGGTGAGCCACTTCGCCAGGACGACGCGCGGCGTCACCTCGAACCCCAGCTTCTCATAGAACGAGACAACCTTGGTATTCGTCTCGCGCACCATGAGTTGCACCTTGATCGCGCCGCGCTGGCGAAGCCACGCCTCCGCGGCCTCGACCATCTGCCGGCCCAGCCCTCGCCCGCGCGAGGCGGGATCGGATGCGACGTAGTAGAGCCAGCCCCGATGGCCGTCATGCCCGACCATGACGCTGCCCACGATGCGTCCCGTCTCGTCCTCGCCCACCAGCACCTCCGAAGCCGCACCCGCCCTCGCGAAGCGGAAGTCTGCCGCCGGGTCGTTGTGGCTCGTTATCAGATTGCATGTCCGCCACAGCAGGATGACGTCCTCCTCGTCGCCCGCCCGGGCGGCTCTGATCGCAAGCGGCAACACGCGAACTCCTGTCAATCCAGGAGCCACCCGTATCACGCGGCGACGCGCAGCACGATCTTGCCGCGCGGGTGCTCATGCTCCAGCCGCTGCTGCGCCTGTGCCGCTTCGGCCAGCGGCAGCACCGCCGTCACCTCGGGGCGCACCCGACCGGCCTCGATCAGATCGCCGATCTCGCGCAATTGCTGCCCGTTCGGCTGCGCCATGTAACGCACGCCCCGCGCCTTGTGTTGTTTCGCCAGATCCTGCTTCGGCTCCGTCAGCGTCGAGACGATGATCCCGTTCGGTTTCAGCACCGACCAGGAACGGTCCTGCGTCTCGCCGCCGATCAGGTCGAACACGATGTCGATCCCGCGCGCACGGTCCTCGAACCGCTCCGTCTTGTAGTCGATCACCGCATCCGCACCCAGACCGCGCACGAATTCCTGGTCGCGCGTCCCGGCGGTCGCATACACGGTCGCGCCGCGCGCCTTCGCGAACTGCACCGCGAAATGCCCGACGCCGCCAGCCGCGCCGTGGATCAGCACGCGCTGGCCCTCGTGCAGGCCGCCGTGGTCGAACAGGCCCTGCCACGCGGTCAACGCCGCGAGCGGGACCGCGGCGGCCTGCACATGGTCCAGCCTCGCCGGCTTGGGCGCCAGCTCGTGAGTCTTTGCCAGCACATATTCGGCGTAGCCGCCCTGGTCGGGCGACAGCATGGCACAGACGGCGTCGCCGACCTTGAAGCCGCCGCCCTGCCCTTCCTGACGCAGGATGGTGCCGGACACGTCGCGGCCCATCGTGATCGGCAGCTTGTCCGAACCGAGATATCCCCCGTCGCGGATCTTGTAGTCCACCGGGTTCACGCTCGCGGCATGGACCCGAATGACGACCTCGCCCTGCTGCGGCTCCGGCATCGGCACGTCATCGAGGCTGAGAACGTCCGGGCCGCCGAAGCGGTGGATGCGTACGGCTTTCATGGCGGTTGCTCTCCCTGCCCACTTTCTGCCGCACGTCAACATCCCCCTGGACGCGCAGTTGCCACGAAAAGCTGTCGCTCTACGGTCTGGGGCCGTCACCCAGTGACACGGCGGCGATGCCGAACATGGACTGGAACCCCGCGCGGCCGCTCGCGGTGACGGTCACCGCCCGGCTGTCGCGCCGGCGTTCGATCCAGCCCAGCTCGGCGCAGCGGCGGCAGATCGCCGCCCCGACATGGCCCGACAGATGCAGCCGCCGTTCGCTCCAGTCGATGCAGGTACGGCAGAGCAGCGACGGATCGCGCCGCCCCACATCGATGCCAAACGCGCCGAGGAAGCCGATTCCGCGGGACGTGACCTGTGCGCCCTCCTCACTCAGCCGCACATGCCCCGCCTCCGACAAGGCATCGGCGATCGCGACGCCGAGGCGCCCGGCCAAATGATTGTAGCAGGTACGGGCCGTGCGCAGCCGCGGGTCGATGCGCGAGGCCGCCACACGGGGCCTCGGCGCCTCCGCCGCCACCGCCATCACCGCTTCCAGCAGCGCACCCACGCGCGCGGAGGCAATGCGGAAATAGCGGTGCCGGCCTTGCTGGACCACCGTCAGCAGTCCGGCCTCGACCAGGCGGCCCAGGTGAGAGCTGGCGGTCTGCGCGGTGACCCCGGCGCCGGAAGCGAGTTCGCCGGCCGGCAGCGCACGGCCGTCGCCCAGCGCCAGCATCATGTTGGCCCGTGCCGGGTCGCCCAGCATCGCCGCCACTTCGGCTACCTGTAGGATGTTCGTCATGGCGCGAATGTAGGGAGCGCGGCCGGGTGACGCACGCGCGAACGGTTCGGCGAGCGTCGAAGCGTCGCAACCACGGCGGCGGGTACACGCTGTCCTCGCCGTGGATGCGATGATGGACCGATCGGAGGCCGCGCAGCGGCGGGGCGGCCGCTCCGCGGTATGGGTCGTCGCCGCAGCACTTGCGGTGATGTTCCTGGGCGCCACCCTGCCCACCCCGCTCTATCCGCTGTATCGCCGCACGTTCGGCTTTTCCGGGATCATGCTGACGCTGATCTACGCAGCCTACGTGCTGGGCAATTTGTTCGCGCTCATGGTGCTCGGCCGATTGTCGGACCAGATCGGCCGGCGCAACGCGGTCTGGCCCGCG
This sequence comes from uncultured Pseudomonadota bacterium, assembly GCA_963838805.1. GTDB lineage: Bacteria > Pseudomonadota > Alphaproteobacteria > Acetobacterales > Acetobacteraceae > CAVRQM01. The sequence continues at coordinate 145,003 of CAWISK010000006.1, read as the reverse complement.
ATTGTCGTGGCGCTCGCCAGCACGGGAGCGTTCACCGCCGCGAGCGGCACTGGCTGGCTGTTTGCGGCGCGAATCCTGAGCGGGGTGGCGACCGGTCTGGCTGCCGGCGCGGCCACGGCCTGGATCGCCGAGCTGCAACCGCGTGGTGACAAGGCGGGTGCGGCCGTCATCGCCTCGGCGGCCAATCTCCTGGGGCTTGCGGCCGGACCGCTGTTCGCGGGACTGCTGGCCGAATTCGCGCCGTTTCCCCTGCGTCTTTCATATGTGATCTACGCGGCGATCCTGGTCGCCACCGCTGTCGCCCTCGTGGCCGCGCCCGAAACGGTTGGCGATCCGGTGCATGGGCCGAGGGCCCTGTCGCTGCGGCCCCGGTTCGGCGTTCCAGCCGAGATGCGTGCGCAATTCATCCCGCCTGCTGCGACCGCGTTCGGTGTCTTCGCGCTGCTCGGCTTCTATGCCGCCCTGATTCCGGGCCTGCTCGCGCAAAGCCTGCACGAGACGGCGCCTTCGGTCTCCGGTGCTGTGGTGTGCGAGCTGTTCCTGTTCGCCACCGCAACGGCCTGCCTCAGTCGCGGCCTTGGCAGCGGTACCGCGATGATGGCCGGTCTGGTGCTGCTCCCGCCCAGCCTCGCTTTGCTTGTCGCAGCACAGCTTGCCCATTCGCTCTGGATTCTGCTGGGCGCGTCTGCCTGCGGCGGGGTCGCGGCGGCACTCGGCTATCGCGGCAGCCTGCAAGTGGTGAACGAAATCGCGCCGGCGGCGCAGCGCGGCGAAGTCGTATCGAGCTATCTCGTGGCGTGCTACGTCGGCAATTCGGTGCCGGTGATCGGCATCGGCGTGGTGTCGGCGCTGGCCGGCGCGTTGCTGGCACACATCGTCTTCGCCGTCGTGATCACAGGCTTCGCCGTGGCCGCATGGGTGGCGAGGCGCCGGCTTCCAGCCTGACGTCGCCTGCCACATCCAGCCACATTCAATGGTACCCGCCGCCGGGGGAGGAGGAGGAGTGGGAGGCCATTCCTCCCTCCGCTCCATTCCCGGAACTGCTTGCGGAGCCGTTGCCGTACCCACCGCCGGAGCCGCCGGCGTAGCCGCTCCCGACGCTTGCCCCGGCGCAGCCGGCTAACAGCGGCACGCAGGCTGCCAGCGCGATTAGACGATGTTCCCAGCTACCCACGGTGCATCTCCTGCTGCACGCCACCGCACCGCGCAGCGGCGCTTGGACCTCCCTACGCAGCGGCCGTCGTCCAAAGCCGCACGAATGCGGCAAGCAGACCAGGTTCCAGATCCGATACCGCGACGCACTGCATGCCGTGATCCGTCCAATAGACCAGATTGTATCCCTGCTTCACCTCGGGTGTCTCGCGCTTTGCATCCCGGTCCGGCCACACATAGACGTCGATCTTGTGGCCGCCATGCGCATAGACCAGCACGGCCACTGCGCGACCGCCGACATAGTCGAGGCGCCCACCAATCAGCGGAAAGCCCTGCTGCGCGAAGTCGCGCACCGGCGGCGCGTAGTCGATGCGGCCGTTGAACCACGGCTTGACCGTGTGCTTGTCGGTCGACAGCACGTCGGTCAGGTGCCCGGGCTGCAGGGCGCGGATGTGACTTATAACCAGCTGCGCCTCGACCTCCTCATCAGCCGCCCCACGCGGCGACGGCGGCAGCAGGACCAGCATCAGGCTTGCCGCGAGCGCCGCACCGGCAATCGCGGCACCCGCGCCGAACGGCAGCAACGGGCGCAGCCTGCGAAATCCGCTGGGTGGCGGAGGTGTCGCCCGACGGGGCAGCAGTTGCGCCTCCATGTGCTCGCGCAGGGCTGCGGGTGCCGCGTGGCGCGGCGCCTCGGCGCGCAGCAGCGCCGAGAGGCGGGACAATTCCTGCTGTTCTTCCAGACATCCGGGGCACTCCGCGACATGCGCGGTCAGCACGGCGGTCGCGGCCGCGTCCAGCTCGCCATCCAGATCGGCCTGGATCAGCAGCCGCATGTCCTCGCAGGCACGGCCACCGGGGCCGGAGCGAGGGTCGTTCATCGTGTCGTCTCCTTCGCGGTCATGGTTCCGGATTGCGCGGTCTGGCCGTGGCGCAGCAGCGCCTGACGAGCCCGCCACAGCCGCGACATCACGGTGCCCGCGGGCACCCCGGTCACGCGCGCGATGTCGCGGTATGACATCTCCTCCAGCTCGCGCAGCACCAGGCATTCGCGCAATTCGGCCGGCAAGGCGGCCAGCGCCCGCGCCAGCGTGTCGGCATCCTCGCGCTGCGCGAGCGCTGCCTCGGGACCGATACCGGGATCGGGCAGCGCCGGCTCATCCTCGCCGGGCAGCGGAACCTCGGCCGTTCCCCGGCTGCGTGCAACGCGCGTGTAGGCGGTGGTGCGCACGATCTGCAGCAGCCAGGCGCGCGCATTGTCGCCGCGGAAGCTCGCGAAATAGGTGAGCGCCCGCACCATCGCGTCCTGCACCACGTCCTGTGCCGCGTCGGCATCGCGCACCAGCCAGCGCGCCAGATTGTACGCGGCGTCCAGATGCGGCAGTGCCACGCGCGCGAAGGCGGCGCGCGCTTCATCCGGCGCTCCGCCCAGCGCGGTATCAGCCCCGGACATCGGCAAGCGGCTCAAGGAACGGCGGGCTCATTGGACCACCACGACACCCTGCATGTGCGGGTGCAGGGCGCAGAAATAGCGGTACGTCCCCGCCCTGTCGAACACACGGACGAAATGCTCGCCGGTGTCCAGGGCCTCGGATCCGAACAAGCGCGGCGTCGCGGCACTGGTGACGGTGTGCGGAATATCGTCCTGATTGGTCCAGGTGACGCGGCTGCCGACCGGAACAGTGACCTGCGCCGGGGCGAAGGCGAAGCCGCTGATCACCACGGCGGCGTCGCGAGCGCCGGCCGAGGCCGTCGCCGCGTAATTCGCAAGCGCCGCGGCGACCAGCAGGCCGCTCGCCAGCAGGGCGTGACGGCGCAGGAACAGATGGGACATCGCTGCAATCTCCTCAGGCGCCCAGCGGCGTATCTACGATGGCAAGATGCGAGTGTTTCGGCATGTAGCTCACGCTTGTCACGCCCAGCACCGAGCGCAGGCGGCCGGCGGGAACCTTCATCGGCCCCGGATTGGGCGCCGTGCCCGGCGCCGGCTGGGGAAATGCGGTCGAACGGGCGGTGTGGAAGGCGACATGTCCCTCCACCTTCTGGATGATCTGGTGAATGTGCCCGTTCAGGATCGTGACCGAACCGAACCGTGACAGCAAGGCCAGGGCGCGTGCGCCGTCATCCGTGCCCCAGCCCCATTTGGCGTAGACGGTCCAGAGCGGAATATGCGCGAACACCACGACGGGCTGGCTGGCGGAGCGGCCGCGCAGATCGTCGGCGAGCCAGGCGAGCTGCGTCTCGCCCAGCTTGCCGAGGCCGCCCGCATTGAGGTCGGTCACGTTGTTCAGCGCGACGAAATGCACGCCGGCCTGATCGAAGCTGTAGAACGCCCCGTTCGGCGCGCCCTGTTTTGTCCCCTTCTGGAACCGCTCGACGAACGCGCTGCCATCGCCGCTCAGCACGTCATGCTCGCCCGGGACGTAGTGAGCGTCCAACCCGGCGCTGGCGACGATCTTCTGTGCGGTGTCGAACTGTGCCGCTTTTGAAAGATGGCTGACATCGCCGGTATGCACCAGGAAGGCGGGTCGATTGGGCAGCGCGCGGACCTCGTCCACCGCCGCCTGAAGCGTGGCGGGCGTGTCCATGTTCGGGTCATGTGCGAACCCGATATGGCTGTCGCTGATCTGCACGAAATGAAAGGCGGAGGCAGTGGCCGCCTCGGCCGGCGATGCCCCGAGCAGCGTCGAACGCGGCACGCCGCCGGCAACCGTCCACAGCACGCCCGTTCCTGCCCAGAGCATGCATTTCAATGCACCCCGCCGCCCGGGGTCGGCGGTGTGATCCGGGTTCTGCATGGCCGTCTCCTGTCGCGTTTCGCAAGCATGACCTGACAGCCAGGGGCTTTATTCCCGCCGCTTGACCGTAACTGCGCACCCCCATAGCGTCACGTTTAACGGGGCCAGGGGCGGACATGCAGGACGTGGCGCCGGCCGATGTGCTGGACATGCGGGGGGTGGCAAAGCGGTTCGGCGGCGTCGAGGCGCTGCGCGGTGTCGATTTCGCGGTGCGTGGCAGCGAGGTCCATGCGCTGCTCGGCGAGAACGGCGCCGGCAAGTCCACGCTGATGAACATCCTCTCCGGCGTGTTCGCGCCCGACCGCGGCGAGATCCGGCTCGACGGCCGTGTGACGCACTTCGCCAGCCCGCGCGAGGCTCAGGCGGCCGGCATCGCCACCGTGTTCCAGGAACTCGACCTGGTGCCTGAGCTGGACATCGCCGCCAATTTGTTCCTCGGGCGCGAGCGGATGCGCATGGGCATTGGCATCGACGACGCGGCCATGCGCCGCGAGGCGGCCACCAGGCTGCATACCGTGGGTCTCGATCTGGATCCGCGCACCCGCATCCGCGCGCTCGGCATCGGCCAGCGGCAGATGGTGGCGATCGCCAAGGCGCTGGGCCAGCAGGCGCGCGTGCTGGTGCTGGATGAGCCGACGGCTGCACTCAGCGCCGCCGAGGCCGGGCTGCTGTTCGCGCTGGTGCGCGCGCTGCGCGAGCGGGGGGTGGCGATCGTCTATATCTCGCACCGGCTCGAGGAAGTGCCGATGGTGGCCGACCGCGTGACCGTGCTGCGCGACGGCCGCGTTGTGGGCGAGGCGCGGCCCGATGCGCCACAGGCCGAGCTGATGCGGCTGCTGCTGGGCCGGCCCCTCGATGAGCTGTTCCCCCCCAAAGCGGTGGCTCCTGGCGCGCCGCTGCTGCGGCTGCGCGATGCCGGCTATCGGCCGGGGCAGAGTCGCGCCGGGTGGCAGGCGCCCGAGGCGATCAGTCTCGAAGTGCGTGCCGGCGAGATCGTGGGCCTGGCCGGGATCATGGGCGCCGGACGTACCGAACTGCTCTCCGCCCTGTACGGCGCCGCTCCGCCGGGGCGCTGGCGGGGCATCGTGGAGGTGGCCGGGCGCCCTGCCCGGCTCGGCTCCATCGCCGCCGCACGTCGGGCCGGCCTCGCGATGGTCACCGACGACCGGCGCGGCGCCGGGCTGATGCTGCGCCAGAGCGTGCGGCGCAATATCGTCCTGTCGGTGCTGGCGCGCGTCACGCCGTTCGGCCTGGTGTCGCGTGCCCGCGAGGCCGAGGCCGCGGCGCGTTCGATCCGGCAGTTCGACATCAGGCCGCCGCGCCCGGAGATCGCCGCCGGCAATCTGTCGGGCGGCAACCAGCAGAAGGTCGTGTTCGCCAAGGAGCTGTTGCGGGCACCCCGCCTGCTGCTGCTCGACGAACCCACCCGCGGCGTCGATGTGGGGGCGAAGGGCGAGATCTATGCCCGGCTACGCGAGCTCGCGGCCTCCGGGCTCGGCGTGTTGGTGGCTTCGAGCGAGCTGCCGGAGCTGGTCGGGCTGTGCGACCGCATCGTGGTGCTGCGGCACGGTCGCAGCGTCGCCACCTTCGGGGGGGATGCCAGCGAGGCCGAGGTGCTGGCCGCCGCCACCGCGACTGAGGCGCAGGCGGCATGAGCCCCATGCCGAAGCGACGACGGACGGATCTGCTTTCCATCATCGTCCGCTTCCAGAGCCTGATCGGACTGGTGCTGGTGCTGGCGGGCGGCATCGCCGCCTCGCCGGTGCGGCACGGGCACCTGCTGTTCCTGGCACCCGACAACGTCGCCAACATCGTGCGCGCCATCTCCGAGACGGGGATCATCGCGCTCGGCATGACGTTCGTCATCATCACCGCCGGCATCGACCTGTCGGTGGGTGCGATGCTCGGCCTGTCGAGCGTGCTGACCGCGACCCTGCTGACCTCGCTCGGCTGGGGCATCGCGCTCACGCTGCTGGGCGTCTTCGCCGCAGGTGCCGCATTCGGGATCGCCCAGGGGGCCATCAGCACCCGGTTCCGGCTGGAGCCGTTCATCGTCACCCTGGCCGGATTGCAGGTGGCGCGCGGGCTGGCGCTCGTCGTCTCCCACAACAAATACATCAACATCAGCTATGGCAGCGGCCCGGAACTGGCACCGCCCGCCTTCTCCGTGCTGGGCGACCGGCTGTTCGGCAACACGGTGCCGGTCGCGACCCTGGTGTTCCTGGGGCTTGCGGTCGTGGCGACCCTGGTACTGAACGTCACGCGGTTCGGCCGCTACGTCTATGCGGTTGGCGGCAACGAGCGCGCGGCACGGCTATCGGGCGTGCCGGTAAGCCGGGTCAAGATCGCGGTCTATGGCATCACTGGCCTGTGCTCGGCGGCCGCCGGCATCGTCCATGCCGGCCAGTTCAGCTTCGGCAGCCCCAATGACGGCGGCGGCTACGAGCTGACGGCGATCGCCGCCGTGGTGATCGGCGGCACCAGCCTGTTCGGCGGCTCCGGCAGCATGATCGGCACGATCGCCGGCAGCGTCATGCTCGGGGCGCTCGCCAACATCCTGCAACTGAACGATGTGAATGCGGCGCTGCAATTGCTGGCCACGGGGGCCATCATCGTGCTGGCGGCAGTCCTGCAATCGCTGGTCAGCCGCCGCGACGCGGCTGGGCGTTGATGACGAAACCAGAAACGGGAGGAAACAGGATGACGCGAACCTTTGCTCTGCTGCTCGGCGCCGCGGCGCTGCCGCTCGGTGCCCTCGCCGCCCACGCCGCGAGCCCGATCAGCAAGGAGTGCGGGCCGAACGGCCACTACGTGATCGGCTTCAGCCAGGCGAACTATGCCGAGCCATATCGCCAGCATGTCAACAACGACCTGATCGAGCGCGTAAAGGCGGTACCGCAATTCAAGCTGCTGATCTCCGACGGGGCCGGCAACGACAACACGCAGACCTCGCAGGTGGACAATTTCATCACCCAGCAGGTCGATCTGCTGATGATCTCGCCATTCGAGGCGGCGCCGCTCACGCCGGCGATCACGCGCGCCATGAAAGCCGGCATTCCGGTCATCGAACTGGACCGGGCGTCGGTCGGCACGGCCGGCAAGGACTACACGGCTTTCGTCGGTGGCGACAATTACAAGATCGCCTATGAGGCAGGCGAGTACGCGGCCAAGAACCTGCTGCCCGACGGCGGCGAGGCGGCGGTGATCGAGGGCCTGCCCAGCTCGACCCCGGCGGTCGAGCGGCTGAACGGCTTCAAGGACGCGATCAAGCAACACCCGAACATCAAGCTCGTCGCCGAGCAGGCCGGCGACTGGCTGCCGGAGAAGGCCACGACCGAGTTCTCGGCGATGCTGCAAGCGCATCCGGACATCAAGCTGCTCTATGCCAGCAATGACTTGCAGGCGGCTGGCGCCTATGTAGCGGCAAAGGGCGCCGGCAAGGAGAAGCAGATCGCCATCATCGGCACGGACGGGCTGCCGGGCCCCGCAGGCGGCATCGCCTCGGTGGCAAGGGGCGAGTGGGCGGCGACCTTCACCTACCCGACCGGCGCCGAGCAGGCGCTCGATCTCGCCAAGAAGATCCTGCTCGACTGCGCGACCTCGGTGCCGGCAACGGTGACGGTGCCGACGCAGGCGATCACTAAGGAGAACGCGGCACAGCTCAACGCGACCGAGAAGTTCTGACCGACACAGAGGGCAGGCTGAAACGGCCTGCCCTCGCTGCTTGTGCAAGAACCCGCGGCTTCAAGGAAGTGCATGACAGGTATTCGCGATCGATCGCCTCCTTATTGGAATAGGCCTCATAAAACTGAGATATGGATTTTCTCCCAATCAGGTGTTGCATAAGCTCGCGGCGCCGCTACCTATTTGAGCTGTAGCATCGCACGCTATAGGAGGAACTGATGCGCAACGTTTTGCTTCTTGCAACTGGCCTTGGTCTGTTTGGTGTTGGCATTGCGATGACCAGCCCGGCATTTGCCTTGATGACGCAGGACCAAGCCGCAGCCGAGGGGTTCGTGCAGCCTGCGCCAGCCCCGAGCGTCTCGCCTCCGGGCACAGGCACCCTCGTCCCTGAACACCCGACCGGCGTGCCTCCCAGCAGTGGCCAGACGCAGAACTACAACGGCCAGAGCACAGGACAGCAGCAGTAACGGGAATACGCTCTCCGGACTGGAACGCACTCGCCGCCGCCACGTCGGGATCGCATCCGGACGTGGCGGCACCCGCATGGATTGCCGGTCAAGCCCGGCAATGACGGTATCGAGGCGGAAACGGTCCTTGAACTCGGCCAACTGGTACACCTTTGGCCAGGCTATAACGCTTTCCCCTCGCTGGTCCCCCAACTTTGCATCAGCGCATTGCTGGGCCGGGTCTTGTCGGCCACCTTGCGCGCCGTATCCACCCCGGCCACCGGCAAGCCCGCAGGATCGAGCTTGCCGATCTGCACCAGCACCGAGGCCTGGTCCCAGTAAATGTGCTCATGCGCCAGCTTGTCGCCCTCGAAGTGGACGATCGCCACGAGCGGTATCTCCACGCGCCGGCCGGTCGGGGCGATGCCCGGCAGCATCCAGTCGATCTCCGAGGTGTGGGTGAAGCTCAGCAGCATCTCGTCCACGACCTGGTCGGCGCCTACCGTACGGCTGATCGGCGTCAGCGTCATGTCGGGCGGATTGGCGCCAATGAAATGGTATTTGTAGAACCGCTTGAGCTGGTCGTGCCCGACGCCGCCGGTCATGGTGGGAACGTGGTTCACGTATGGCGTGTCCACCATCGTCGCCATCGTCGCATCGACGTCGCGTGCTACGAATTCGTGGCGCGTATGTTCCTCCCACAGTGCCACGAGATCGAGGTCGGCCATTCGTTCCCTCCTGAACTCGGGTGACCACTACGCCGCCGCGCCCACCCGGGGCGGCTGCAGCGGATACTCCACCTCGGCGGTATAGGCCGACGCCTCCTTGCCGAGCCGCGAGCTGAACAGCGTAAAGTGCTCGACCTCGAACGGCCCGGCGCGGAACAGGTTATGCGCCTGCAGAAAACCCGCGAGCTTGTGCTCCGCCACCCCGTCGCCCAGCCGGGCCAATGTCACGTGCGGCGTGAAGCGACGGCGCTCCGCCTCCAGGCCGGCGCGCTGCAAGGCCGTCTCGATCTTGTTCTGCAAGTGATCGAGACCGAGGCTGCGCTCCACCCCCACCCAGAGCGAGACCTCGCGGCCGCCCTTGGCGAAGGTACCGACGCCAGTGAAGCTCAGCGGGAACGCGGCGGCCGCGATCGCGGCCAAAGCGTGGTCGATCTCCTCCGCCCGATGCGCCGGCACCTCACCCACGAAGCGCAGGGTCAAATGGTGGTTCTCCGGCGGCACCCAGCGCGCGCCGGGAATGCCGCCGGCGAGCAGCGTCAGCCGCTCGCGCAGCATGCGAGGCAGCTCCAGGCCCACGAACAGGCGCATCGGCATCTCACCCTATCCAACAGCCACCCGCGCCCGGCTGAGCTGGTGCGGGTGGGCGCCTCGGCTCCGACCGTGCCCCGCGGCTTCGGGCCGGTCAACATCCGGCAGCGGAGACCGAGCCTATGCCAGCGCCGCCAGCCGCCGTCCCTGACGCTCGACCAGGAAGGCCACATCGGCGAGGTCGCGCGCCGTAAGCGGCGTGAACGGACGGCGCAAGGCGGCATTGGCGATTGCGCCGCGCTGCGCCAGGACGTGCTTGCGCACCGAGAGGCCAAGCTGCGGCTGCTGCTCATAGCGGGCGAGCGGCAGGTAGGCGTCGAACACGTCCGACGCAAGCCGCTCATCCCCCTGGCGATGCGCCGCCACCACGTCTCGCATCATTTCCGGAAAGGCGAACCCGGTCATTGCCCCGTCCGCGCCGCGCCGCAACTCCTCCGGCAGGAACAGCCCACCATTGCCGGTCAGCACCGACACCCGGCGCAGCCCCCGGACCTCGCGCAACGCCGAGATCTTGCCCAGACCCGGCCAGTCCTCCGCTTTCAGCATGACGCAGGAGCGGACGCTCTCGATCACGCGCCGGATCACGCCGAGCGACAGATGCACGCCGGACGCCAGCGGGTAGTCCTGCAGCACGATCGGCGTGTCGCCCAGCAATTCGGCCACGTTCTGGACGTAGGACACCAGCGCGTCGTCGGTGCGCAACGCGGCGGGAGGTGCCACCATGACGCCTGCGGCCCCCTCGTCCATCGCCGTCTCGGTCAGCTCGCGCAGGGCGGCAAAGCCAGGGCTGGACACGCCCACCACCACCGGCACCCGGCCGGCCACCCGAGCCAGCACGTGGCGGACGAAGGCGGCGCTCTCGGTCGCGGACAGTTTCGGCGCCTCGCCCATGATGCCCAGAATGGTGAGGCCGGTGGCGCCCCGCTCCAGGTAGAACTCCACCATGCGATCGGCGCTGGGCAGGTCGAGCGCGCCGTCGTCCCGGAAGGGGGTCACGGCGATGACGAACACGCCGCTGGCGGTTTCGTCGAGGCGGGTGGTCATCGCACGTTCTCCGGCAGCTTCGTTGCGAGCAGCGACAGCCTAGCCGGAACCAGGCACATCGGCTACGTCGCCCGCGAACGTCGCCGCCACCAGGCAGGCACGGTGACCGCGGCGCGGCGTTGCGATAAAACGGGCGAATGGGAGAAGTAGCGCAGGCTTCATGGGAGCAACTCGGCGACGATGAACAAATTCGCCTGCTTCGAGAGATGTTTGCTCAGTCGCCGAGCTTCTCGGCATTACTTCACGGTCCAGAATATCGATTCGTGCTGACCAACGCGGCTTATCAACAGCTAATCGGCCATCGCGACGTCATTGGCCTGACCGTTCGCGAGGCCATTCCTGAGACTGAGAGCCAAGGTTTCCTTGACCTGCTCGACAGAGTATTTGCGACAGGCAAGGCTTTCATTGGCCGCAATATGGAAATTGTGCTCCAGCGCACACCGGGCGGAGCGGCTGAAACTCGCTATCTGGATTTCGTTTACCAGCCGATCAGAGACGGCTCGGGTAATGTTACAGCGATCTTTATCGAAGGCTCGGACATAACCGAGAGGGCTGTCACGGAAGACGCGCTTCGCGCAACGGAGGCCCGGCTTCGCAAGCTTAACGCCGATCTCGAACGCCGGGTCATCGAGCGAGCGCAGGCGAGCGGCTTGACGTGGCAATTGAGCCCTGACCTGCTAGGGGCGCTTAATTCGAAAGGATATTTCGAGACGTCCAATCCGGCGTGGGAGGCGGTCCTCGGATGGTCCGAGGCAGAGGTCGCCAGCATGTCGATCTTCGAGCTGCTGCACCCGGACGACCTCGAACACACGCGGGCCGGCTTTGAGCTGACCCAGATCGGTCAGCCAGCGCTCCGTTTCGTCAACCGCTATCGCTGCAAGGATGGCAGCTATCGATGGATTTCCTGGGTCGGCATTCCGGAGGACGGCCTTGTTTATTGCACCGGTCGGGACATCACCGTTGAGCGAGAGGCGGAAATCGAACTCGCGGCGGCCCAAGAAGCCCTTCGACAATCCCAGAAGACGGAGGCGATTGGACAACTCACAGGTGGTATCGCTCACGATTTCAATAATCTCTTGACCGGCATCATCGGCGCGCTCGATGTCGTTCGGAGACGCATCGCGGCAAATCGGTTCGACGAGATCCCGCGCTTTATGGATGCGGCGTCAGCATCCGCGCAGAGGGCAGGCGCCCTTACGCATCGGCTCCTCGCGTTCGCCCGGCGACAATCGCTGAATATCAGACCGAATGATATCAATCAACTTGTCGCGAATATGGAGGATCTTCTGCATCGGGCCTTGGGCGAGCAGATCGAATTGGAATCCTCGCTGGCCGCCGATCTCTGGACCGCCTTCACCGATGCCAACCAACTTGAGAGCGCTTTGCTGAACCTCGCCATCAATGCGCGAGACGCAATGCCGGATGGCGGTCGTTTGACGATCGAAACTGCGAACACCCGTCTGGATGCGGCTTACACCTCGCGACAGGACGATGTTAAGCCGGGCGACTATGTGGTTGTTGGCGTTTCGGACACCGGGTCCGGAATGTCCCCTGACGTGATGGCGAAGGCGATCGATCCCTTCTTCACAACCAAGGCGGTTGGAGAGGGAACCGGCCTCGGGCTCTCTATGGTTTACGGCTTCGCCAAGCAAAGCCGCGGCCATCTCCGCATCTACAGCGAGGTGGGGCACGGCACGACTGTCAAGCTTTTTCTTCCCCGCGCCCTGCAAGATGCGGTCGATCTGGAGACTCCGGCCGTGGAAACGCCGCGGGGCCAAGGCGAGACGATCCTCGTCGTGGAAGATGATGCAACCGTGCGGCTGATCCTCGGCGACGTTCTTGAAGAGCTGGGCTATAATGTTCTTGTGGCGTCAGACGCCCGTCCAGCAATCCCTTTGCTGCAATCCGAACAGCGTATCGACCTTATGGTCTCTGACGTCGTCCTACCTCACATCAACGGCCGGAAGCTGGCGGAGATTGCGCGCGCCTCTCGCCCCGATCTGAAGGTGCTCTTCGTTACCGGATACGCCGAGAACGCCACATTCCGAGGCGACTTTCTCGACCCGGGCATGGACATGCTGACGAAGCCATTCGCTCTGGACGCCCTTGGCACAAAGGTGCGCGCGATGATCGAGCGATCGGCGAATCACTGAACGCGCTCCTGGAGACGGCGGAGCGCAGCCTCATCGCGCGGCGCTCTGTCACATTCACGGCTCGAACTTCAGCTGGATATCCACCCGCACCCGCTCGCCCGAGATCGGCAACGACGTGTCCTCGAAGCTCGGCGCCCCCAGCATCAGCATCGGATCGCGGCTGAAGCCGACCCCCTCCTTCGGCATGCCGAGCGCGTTCTGCTCCACGTCGCCCGTGTTCTTCACGTCGTGAAAGGCGACCGCGGAATACGTGCCTGGCGGCACGTCGCGAACGACCACCACCACCTCGCCGGGATGAGCGGGCGTGCTGGCCTTGTAAGCGCAATCCTTCAGGAATTCGGCGCGCGTGCAGATCTGCGCCCTTACCACGCCGCCCTTGCGATCCACGGGATGCACATGCACCTCGACATCGGTGGCATGGGCGGCCACGGGCGATAGGACGCAGCAGAGCAGCAGGGCGCGGGAGAGGGTCACGACAGCTCCTTGTAGAACAGCACGGTGGCATGCCTGTCCCGCCCATCCGGATTGATCGCGTAGCCCGGAATGCGCCCTGCCTCGGTGTAGCCGAGTGCCCGGTAGAGCGGCTCCGCGGCGCTGCCTTCCCGCGTGTCGAGCGTCAGCAATGTCCGCTCCACGGCCTTCGCCGCCGCCTCCGCCGCCTGCATCAGCGCTCGCGCCACGCCCCGCCCGCGCGCGGCGGGATGCACCAGCAGCTTTTGCACCTCGGCACGATGCGGCTGGTTCGGGGGCGTGTCGCAATCCAGGCTCACCACCCCCGCCAATGCCCCGTCGGCCCAGGCCACCACCAGGATGCGCCGCCCGGCGGCGACAGCAGCCGCCGCGCGGCGCCAGAACGCCAGCGCCGCGTCGCGCGCCAGAGGCGCAAGGAACGAGACCGAAGCGCCGCCGTCGACGCACGCCACCAGGATGCGGGCCAGGCCGCGCTCCGCCGAACCGGCGGCCGCCACGTCCAGCACGCGCACCACCACGCCGGTCAGCGGCTTGGCATAGCCGAACTCGACCGAATTGCTGCGGTCCCCCAGCGAACGGATCGGGCCGGTGCGCAGGAAGCCGTGCCGTTCGTAGAAAGCGTGCGCGCGCGTGAACCGCGTGTCGCTCCATAGCGTCAGCTCGGCGGCGCCGCGATCGCGCGCGAACGCCTCGGCCTCCGCCAGCAGGCCCGAGGCCGCGCCGCTGCCACGGTGCTGGGACGCGACATACATCTTGCCGACCTCGAACCTGCCGGAAGCCGCCGGCCAGCACGCGACGAGACCGGCCACTGCGCCGTCCACCTCCGCGGCCCAGGCGGCACCGTCCTGGCCCGCCATATGCGAGGCGAGCGCGCGCAATTGCGGCGCCTCGCCGTCGATGTCGGTGACGCAGCCCGGATACTCGTCCCAGCAGGCACCGACGATGCAGATAAACGCCTCCGCGTCATCGTCACGCGCGGCACGGACGCTCACCGCAGTCGTGACACGAACTCCGCGATGCGGGTACAGGCACGCGCGAGCGTCGCCTCGTCGGTGGCGTAGCTGATGCGCACATAGGGGCTCATGCCGAACGCCGCGCCATGCACCACCGCGACATGCGCCTCCTCCAGCAGGGCCGTGGCGAAATCCTCGTCGCTGTCGATGCGCCGGCCGCCCGCGCTGGTGCGGCCCAGGCAGCCGGCGACGGAGGGGAACACGTAGAACGCCCCCTCGGGCCGGTGGCAGGTCATGCCGGGGACAGCATCCAGTGCATCGACCACCAGATCGCGGCGGCGCTTGTACAGCGCCACATGCGCCTCGACATCATTCTGCGGGCCATCGAGTGCCGCGACGGCGGCCGCTTGCCCCACCGTCGAGACACCCGCCGTTGCCTGGCCCTGCATGTTGGACATGGCGCGGATGAGGGCCGCCGGTCCGGCGCCGAAGCCGATGCGCCAGCCCGTCATGGCATAGGTCTTGGACACGCCGCTCACCGTCAGGATGCGATCGGCCAGGTCGGGCGCCACGGCGGCAAGCGTCGCGCGCGGGCCGCCGTCATAGACGAGCCGCGCGTACATATCGTCGGCCATGATCCAGACATGCGGATGCCGCCGCATCACGCCCGCGATCGCCGCCAGTTCATCGCGCGACAGCGTGGCCCCGGTCGGGTTGTTCGGCGTGTTCAGCATCAGCCAGCGGGTGGCAGGCGTGATCGCTGCCTCCAAATCTTCTGGCCGCGGCTTGAACCCGTTATTCTGCGGACACGTGACGAAAACGGCGGTCGCATCGCATACCTGCGCCATGAGCGCGTAGGACGACCAGGAGGGGACCGGGATCAGAACCTCACACCCCGCCTCGGCGGTCGCCAGCAGCGCGTCGAAGATGATCTGCTTGCCGCCATTGCCGACCATGATCTGATCGGGAGTGAACGACAGCTCCCTGCTCGCGCGCGAACATGCGCGCGACCGCAGCCTTCAGCGCGGGCGTGCCGTCCTGCGGCGGGTATTTGGTGTCGCCGCGCAGCGCCGCCTTGTGCGCGGCCTCGATCGCGTGCGGCGGTGTCGCGAAATCCGGCTCGCCGATCGTGAGGAACAGCACATCGTGCCCGGCGTCGCGCAACGCGCGGGCACGGATCGTCTGCGAGACGTTGGCGGCCACTTTTGTCCGGCGGAGCCGGGCCGCGAACGGGGGCATGCCGGTCAGCGCAGGCCGGCGCAGAACGCCTGGATGCGTCCGCAGGCCTCGCGCAGCGCCTCGGTGCTGGTCGCGTAGCTGATGCGGAAATGTCCCGGATACATGAAGGCCGAGCCATGCACGGCAGCCACACCCTGCTCGTCGAGCAGCGCCACGACGAACGACTCGTCGTCGGTAATCACCGCACCCTTCGGCGAGGTCTTGCCGATGCAGCCATGCACGCTAGGAAACACGTAGAACGCGCCTTCCGGCTTGTGGCAGTGGATGCCGGGTGCGGCATTCAGCATGTCCACCACCATGTCGCGCCGCTGCTGGTACACCTCGACCATGCCGCCGATGAAGTCCTGCGGCCCGGTCAACGCCTCCAGCGCCGCCGCCTGGCTGATGCTGCTGGTGTTGCTGGTGGACTGGCTTTGCAGCTTGTCCATCGCCTTGATCAACGCCCTGGGACCGCCGGCGAAGCCGATGCGCCAGCCGGTCATGGCGTACGCCTTGCTGCACCCGTTCATGGTCAGCGTGCGGTCACGCAGGCGCGGCTCGACCTCGACGATGGTCGCCGGCTTGAACCCGTCATAGGCGAGCTTTTCGTAGATATCGTCGGTGAAGATCCAGACGTCCGGATGGCGCAGCAGCACGTCGCAGATCGGCCGCAGTTCCTCGGCGGAATAGGCGGCTCCAGTCGGGTTGCACGGGTTGTTCAGCACGAACCATTTGGTGCGCGGCGTGATCGCCGCCTCCAGATCCTCGGCGCGCAGCTTGAAGCCGTTGTTCTGGCCGCATGGCACCAGCACCGGCTTGCCGTCCGCGAGCTGCACGATGTCGGGATAGCTGACCCAGGCGGGCGTCGGGATGACCGCCTCGTCACCGGCATCCATCGTCGCCAGCATGGCGTTGAAGATCACCTGCTTGCCGCCGGTCGAGACGATGATCTCGTCGGGCGCGTAGTCGAGGCCGCTGTCGCGCTTGAACTTCGCGGCGACCGCCCGGCGCAGCGCGGGCGTACCCGGAACGTCGGTATATTTCGTCTCGCCCGCCTGGATGGCGCGGATCGCCGCGTCCTTGACGTTCTGCGGCGTATCGAAATCCGGCTCGCCCGCCGAGAGGCTGATGACATCCCGCCCCTCCGTCTTCAGCACCCGCGCCTTGGTCGAGATGGCGATGGTCTGGCTGGGGCTGACGCGGTCAAGGCGCTGGGCGGTGAGGTGCATCTCGAAGGGTCCAACAGAGGCGAAAGGGCGCAACCTAGCCGGCCGCCCCCGAACCGGCAACGGCGCTGCCTGTTGCTCGCCGCGAGGCTCTAGTCGGGACAGCCTGCACCCGCCCGCGCCTCCGCCGGCGATATTCCGGCCTCGCGCAGCGCGCGCAGGCTCGCCGCGCCGTCGCGCTTGGCAAGCCTCCGTCCAGCCGCATCGGTCAGCAGCGCGTGATGCGCATAGCTGGGCACCGGCCAGCCCAGGAGCGCCTGCAACAGCCGGTGCACATCGGTCGCGGGCAGCAGATCACGCCCGCGCGTCACCAGCGTGACACCCTGCGCCGCATCATCGTGCGTCACGCACAAATGGTAGCTGCATGGCGCGTCCCGCCTCGCCAGCACGACATCGCCGAACAGGTCGGGTCGGCAGACGATGCGCCCCCTGCCCTCCTCCTCGAAGCTCAGCGGGCCGGAGATGCGGGCGAGCGCTGCCTCCATGTCCAGCCTGATCGCATAGGGCAGCCCGGCCGCGATCCGCCGGCGCCGCTCCGGCTTCGACAACGACCGGCAGGTGCCGGGATACCGCAGGCTCCCGTCCGGCGCATGGGGCGCGCTGGCGGAGGCTGCGATCTCGCGCTGGATCTCGGCGCGGCTGCAAAAGCACGGGTAGGTCAGGCCGCGCTCCGCGAGCTGGTCGAGCACGGCGCGGTATTCGGCCAGGTGCTCCGATTGCACGCGCGGTAAGCCGTCCCAGTCCAGCCCGAGCCAAGCCAGATCCTCGATCACGGCACAGGCGAATTCGGGCCGACAGCGCGTGGCGTCGATGTCCTCCAGCCGCAGCAGGAAGCGGCCCCCGACAGCGCGGGCGCGCCGCCAGGCGATCAGTGCCGCGCGGGCATGGCCCAGATGCAGCAGGCCGGTCGGGCTGGGCGCGAAGCGGGTAGTCAGCATGACGGGGCGCGCTATACCGCACCGTCCGGCATGGAGGCAGCAAAGATGGATGCACTGACCGGCCCCCGCGTGGCCCCGCAGGCGGGCGCCCCGGCGCGGCAATTGGTAGTGCTGCTGCACGGGGTCGGCGCCGACGGCCACGACCTGATCGACTTGGCGGCGCAATGGGCACAAGCCCTGCCGCACGCGGCCTTCGTCAGTCCGCACGGGCCGGCTGCATACGACATGGTGCCGCCCGGCATGGCGCATCACGGGCGGCAGTGGTTCAGCCTCGCGGACCGGACGCCGTCGGTGCTGGAGGCTGGCATCGCCCGGTCCCTCCCCAGTCTCGACGCCTTTCTCGACGCGGAACTGGCCCGGCTCGGTCTGCCGGCCGGAGCCTATGCACTCATGGGGTTCAGCCAGGGGGCGATGATGGCGCTCTATGCCGGCCTGCGCCGCCCCGTTCCGCCCCGGGCGATCCTGGCGTTTTCCGGCGCACTCCTGGCGCCCGACACCCTGCCGTCTCAAGCCGCGCTGCCCCCGGTGCTGCTGGTGCATGGCGAAGCGGACGAGGTGGTGCCCGTCGCGCTCAGCCGCGCCGCCGAGCAGGCGCTCCGCGCCCGCGGCGTGCCGGTCGAGTCGCTCTACGTCCCGCGTCTCGGCCACGGCATCGACCCGTCCGGCCTCTCGGCGGGGGGGCTGTTCCTGCAGAAAGCCTTCGCCGGCGATCCATGACGGCGCGGTTAAACCGGCACGCGGCTGCTTGCGCGGACCGGCGGGGCGGTGCCATAAGATCGGGGACTTTCGGCGTCGCACAATATCTGGCGGGTCGCTGACTGGATTGACCCCCGATTTGGCGCTCCGAACGGAACGGAGTGCTGGTTTTGCCAGACGGTGGGCAACACTTTCCTGCGCTTGTGCTGAACGCCGACTTTCGGCCCCTGTCCTATTTCCCGCTTTCCGTCTGGTGTTGGCAGGACGCGGTGAAGGCGGTGTTCCTCGACCGCGTCTCGGTGCTGAACGAATACGAGGCCGAGGTCCGCTCGCCGTCCGTGACGATTCGGCTGCCCAGCGTGATCGCGCTCAAGGACTACATCCCGACGGCGCGAAAGCCGGCCTTCACGCGTTTCAACGTGTTCCTGCGCGACACATTTTCCTGCCAGTATTGCAACCAGCGGCAGCCTGCGCCGGACCTGACCTTCGACCATGTGATCCCGCGCAGCCGCGGCGGCCGGACCACCTGGCAGAACGTCGTGACCGCCTGCGGCGTCTGCAATCTGCGCAAGGGCAACCGGCTGCCGCGCGAATGCCACATGCACCCGCGCCAGGCGCCCAGGCAGCCGTCCACCTGGGAGCTGCAGGAAAACGGGCGGGCCTTTCCGCCCAACTACTTGCACGAGAGCTGGCGCGACTACCTGTATTGGGACAGCGAACTGGAGAGCTGAGTTCGAGCCACGCGCCTTCGCAGGAGGTCCGGATGCCGCATCACGCCCGCACACCCCGCTTCGCACTTGCGTGCCTGCTCCTGGCCGTACCGGCGCTGGCGCAGACCGCCGCCGGCCCGGTGCAGCGGGTGCGCGGCACTGTCGAGCAGGTCTCGGCCGACGCGGTGACGGTCAAATCCGGCGCGCGGGATTTGCGCATCGCCCTGCCCGCCGACTGGTCGGTGACGGCGGTGGCCGCCTCCGACCTCGCCGCCATCAAGCCCGGCACCTTCATCGGCACGGCCGCGAGCGGGCCAGACACGCATCTGGTGGCCCGCGAGGTCGTGGTCTTCCCGCCCGCAATGAAGGGCACGGGAGAGGGCCACTATCCCTGGGATCTCGGGCCGCAGAGCACGATGACCAACGCCACCGTCGATGCCGAGACGACCGGCACGACCGGGCGTTCCCTGGCGCTGTCCTATAAGGGTGGCAAGGTGGACGTGCTGGTACCGCCGGGTACGCCGATCGTGACCCTGGAGGCGGGCAGCCGGTCCATGCTGACCCCGGGCGCGCACGTCTTCATCGTCGCCTCGGGCAGCGGGGACGCGCTGACCGCGAAGCGCATTGCGGTCGGCAAGGACGGTCTGACCCCGCCCATGTGATCCGCCCATGTGATCCGGCCATGTGATCCGGCCATGTGATCCGGCGCCACGTGATCCGGCCACGGGGGGTTTGCGTCGGCGACCCAGCCTCGCTATATCGCCGCGATACTGGTCCCGGATAGCTCAGTTGGTAGAGCAAGCGGCTGTTAACCGCTCGGTCGTAGGTTCGAGTCCTACTCCGGGAGCCAGCGCGTCATGTCATGCATCCGGGATTTCAGCCGCCCGATCGGTACCGGCATCCAGCAGGATCGGGACTGCGCGGCCAGGGGGACGGGTCCACGTCAGCGCGGTCAGCCCGGCACCCTCATTGCGCGAGCAATGCTTCCCGTTGGCAGCGGCGCCCGTTGCGAAGTGCTAATCATAGCTATGCCCCTCCCGCAGTGCCTCCCGCACTCTCTGCGCCACCCGCAAGAAGCCCGGCGTCTCGCGCACGTCCAGCGGCCGGTCCTCACCCAGATCGACGTCGATCACCTCGGTCACCCGCCCCGGCCGCGGCGACATCACGACGATGCGGGACGACAGATACACCGCCTCCGGAATTGAGTGCGTGACGAACACCACCGTCATGCCGGTGCGCCGCCACAGATGGTGCAGGTGCAGGTTCAGACCATCGCGCGTGATCTCGTCCAGTGCCCCGAACGGCTCGTCCATCAGCAGCAGCGACGGCTCGAAGCTCAGCGCGCGGGCAATCGAGACGCGCTGCTGCATGCCCCCTGACAACTGCCAGGGGAAGCGCCGCCGGAACTCCGACAGGCCGACCAGATCGAGATATCTCCCGACTCGCGCCGCCTGCTCGGCGCGGCGCAACCCCATCACTTCCAGCGGCAGACGCACGTTGCGCTCCACCGTGCGCCACGGGAACAGCGCCGGCGCCTGGAACACATAGCCGTAGCTGCGCGCGCGCCGCGCCTCTGACGGCGTCATGCCGGCAACCGTCAGGCGGCCCGAACTCGGCTGCTCCAGATCGGCGATGGCACGCAACAGCGTGGTCTTGCCGCAGCCGGACGGACCAATGAGCGAGACGAACGAGCCGCGCGGCACCTGCAAGGACACGTCCGACAGCGCCACCGTTCGTTGTCCGCCGGCGTCGAACACGAGGGAGACGTGGTCAGCCTCGACGACCGGCGCCGTCGCGTGCGCCACGGCGGGCGTGTCCGCCAAAGCCGCCTCAGCCATTGCGCGCGCGTTCGGCAAGGCGCTGGTCGGTCTCCAGAACGGCGTGCAGCAGCACATTGGCGCCGGCCACGACATCCGCCTGCTCGGCGTGCTCTTCCTCGTTGTGGCTCAGCCCGCCTCGGCACGGCACGAACACCATCGAGGTCGGCGCCACGCGGGCGACATAGGCGCTGTCATGGCCCGGGCCGGAGACGATGCGGCGCGCCGGATAGCCAAGCGCCTCCGCCGCGCGTGCCACGGCTCCGATGCAGTCCTCGTTGAAATGCACGGCGGGCGAGTCCCACACGCGCTCCACCACGGCATGCACACGATTCTCGGAGGCGATGCGATCGATTTCCTCGCGCACCTCCCGCTCCATCGCCGCAACCACAGCATCGTCCGGATGCCGGAAGTCAATGGTGAAGAACACCGACCCGGGGATCACGTTGCGGCTGTTGGGCGCGCTCTCGATCAGGCCGACCGTGCCCACCGCGAGCGGCGCGTGCGCGAGGGCCGTCGCCTGCACGGCGGCGATCATGCGTGACGCGGCGAGCAGCGCGTCCTGGCGCAGCGGCATCGGTGTCGAGCCGGCATGGCCCTCGGCACCCGTGACGCGCACCTCGTACCAGCGCATGCCCTGCACGCCGGTCACGATGCCGATGGTCTTCTCCTCGGCCTCCAGGATCGGACCCTGCTCGATATGCAGCTCGAAGTGGGCACCCAGCTTGCGTTGGCCGCAGGGTTCCGTGCCGCGATAGCCGATGCGGTCCAGTTCGTCGCCGAATTGCTTGCCCTCGCGGTCGGCGCGGCTGGCGGCAAACGCGCGATCGAACACGCCCGCGAACACGCCCGAGGACAGCATGGCCGGCGCAAAGCGGCTACCCTCCTCATTGGTCCAGTCGATGACCTCGATCGGCGCCTCGGTCTCGATGTTGAGGTCGTTCAGGCTGCGCAACACTTCGAGACCGGACAGCACGCCGATCACCCCGTCGTATTTGCCGCCCGTGGGCTGCGTGTCGAGATGGCTGCCGATGGCGACGGGCGGCAGGGTCGGATCACGGCCAGCGCGGCGGGCGAAGATGTTGCCCATGTCGTCGATCGTGACCGTGCAGCCGGCTTCCTTGCAGCTTGCCACGAACCAGTCGCGCACCTGCCGGTCGAGATCGGTCAGCGTCAGGCGGCAAATGCCACCCTTCGCCGTGGCGCCGATCGCGGCAGTCTCCATGATGGTGGCCCAGAGACGCACGTATGGCCGTTCACGCGCGAAGGTATCTGGCGGTTGCGCTCATTCCGCCGCCACTCGCAGCGGGTTGTTGGGATGTTCCTGCCAGGTCATGCGGCCCGTGACCGGCTGCGCCTCCATCGTGATGCAGCGATCCACCGGGCAGACATGCGCGCACAGATTGCAGCCGACGCATTCCGCGTCGATCACCTCGTAGCGCCGCACCCCATCCACGCGCAGCGCCGCGATTGCCTGATGCGAGGTGTCCTCGCAGGCGATGTGGCACAGGCCGCATTTGATGCACAGGTCCTGGTCGATGCGCGCCAGCGTCTTGTACCACAGGTTCAGATCGCCCCAATGCACATAGTTCGGCACCGCAAGCGCGCGGAAGTCGTCCAGCGTGCGATAGCCCTTCTCGTCCATCCAGTTGGACAGCCCGTCGATCATGTCCAGCACGATGCGGAAGCCGTGATGCATGGCGGCAGTACACACCTGCACGCTGCCCGCCCCCATCGCGATGAACTCCGCCGCGTCGCGCCAGGTGGAGATGCCGCCGATGCCGGAGATGGGCAGGCCGCGGCATTCCTCGTCGCGGGCGATGTCGCCCACCATGCGCAGCGCGATCGGCTTCACCGCCGGCCCGCAATAACCGCCATGCGTGCCCTGCCCGTCCACCACCGGCTCAGGCGACATCAGATCCAGGTTCGACTCCGGTGATCGACTGGATGGTGTTGATGAGCGAGACGGCATCCGCACCGCCGCGATGCGCTCCGCGCGCAGGGCCGAGAATGTTCGTGATATTCGGCGTCAGCTTCACGATCACCGGCAGGCGCGAGAACTGCTTGCACCAGCGCGTCACCATCTCGACGTATTCGGGCACCTGCCCTACCGCCGAACCCATGTTGCGCTCGCTCATGCCGTGCGGGCAGCCGAAATTCAGCTCGATGCCGTCGCAGCCGGTATCCTCGACCATTGGCAGGATGCGACGCCACGCCCCCTCCTCGCACGGCACCATCAAGCTCACCACCATCGCGCGATCCGGCCAGTCTCGCTTGACCTGCGCGATCTCGCGCAAATTCACCGCCAGCGGCCGATCGGTGATCAGCTCGATATTGTTGAACCCGGCGACGCGCACGCCGCCATAGCTGATCGCACCATAGCGGCTGGAGACGTTGACGATCGGCGGATCCTCGCCAAGCGTCTTCCACACCACCCCGCCCCAGCCAGCCTCGAAGGCGCGCACCACGTTGTAGGCCTTGTCGGTGGGCGGAGCGGAGGCCAGCCAGAACGGATTGGGCGCCCGAATACCCGCGAAACTCGTGGACAGGTCAGCCATGATCCGCCCCCATCATTGCGCGGTGCATTGACTCCGCAGCGATTTTGCCATCCTGCACCGCGGCCACCGTCAGATCGGCGCCTGCGATGCAGTCGCCACCGGCCCAAACTCCAGGAAGTGCTGTTCGCCGCTCGGCATCGACCGCGATGCGTTCTCCCTCGATCGCGAGCGTGAGCGATCCCGGCAGAAAAATCTGGCCTACGGCCTTCAGCACCATGTCTGCTTGTAGCACGAATGTCCCCCCAGCGGGTACCGCGCGGCCGCTCGCATCGGGGCGGGTGCGGGCGAACTCCACGCCGGTCACGCGCCCCGCCTCGCCCAGCAGCCGCAGCGGCGCCGCCCAGTGGCGGAAGGCAACGTTGTTGGTCTGCGCCCATTCCTGCTCGGCGCCGGTCGCCGACATGTGCTCGGGTCCGCGGCGATAGACGATCGTCACCACCTCGGCCCCCAACCGGCGCGACTGGGTGGCGGCGTCGATCGCCGTATTGCCGCCGCCGATCACTACGACGCGACGACCGATCGGCAGATGCTCACGATCCGCCTGCCGCAGCTCGGCGATGAAACCGGCCGCGTCGCGCACGCCGGCAAGGTCTTCGCCCTCGATGCCCAGCGCGCGCACGCCGCTCTGCCCCATGCCCAGGAACACCGCGTCGAACTCGCCGCGCAACGAGTTCGAGCGCGATCTCGCGCCCCAACTCCTGCCGGTAGCGGATGTCGATGCCGCCGATCGCCAGCAGCCACGCCATCTCCCGCTGCGCGAAATCGTCCGCCACCTTGTAGGCGGCTATGCCGTACTCGTTGAGCCCGCCCGGCTTCTCGCGCGCCTCGAACACCGTCACGTCGTGGCCGTACCGCGCCAGACGATGCGCGGCGGCGATGCCGGCCGGTCCGGCACCCACGACGGCCACGTGCCGGCCGGTCGCGGGCGCACGCGCGAAGGGCGTCGGCTCGCGCTCCATCAACCAGTCGGTGGCAACGCGCTGAAGCGCGCCGATGCGCACCGGCCGCTCCTCCTCGGCCATGCGCACGCATGCGCCTTCGCAGAGGATTTCCGTCGGGCACACGCGGGCGCAGGTGCCGCCGAAGATGTTTTCCTCCAGAATGCGCCGCGCCGCCGCGCGTTCATTGCCCGTGCTGATGCTGCGGATGAAGGCTGGAATGTCGATGCCGGTTGGGCAGGCTTCGACACAGGGCGCATCGTGGCAGAAATAGCAGCGGCTGCTCTCGACCAGCGCCTCGTGCGGCGATAGCGGCGGGGAAATGTCGGCGAAGTTGCGCGCCAGCGTCTCGGCGTCGAGCCGACCGGCGGCGATGTCGGCGAGGTCGGTCACTCACAGCCTCCAGCGATGCCGTTCAAGCTAAGGGCAGCGCGAGGCACGGCGTCAAGGCAGGCCGGAACAGGAGGATGCCCAATTCGGGCATCCTCCTGCGTCTTCCGGCTCAGACGGCTTGCGATGCCCCCCGGCGCCGGCGCACCACGCCGAGCCCGACCAGGCCGATGCCCAGCAAGGCGAGCGAGGCCGGCTCCGGAACCGGCGTGCCCGGCACGAACTCGAACGCCGCCTGATCGCTGGTCACGGTGACGGTCGTGAACGGATCGAGCGCCGAGATCTCCACCGCCGCGTTCGAGCTGCCGAAATTGATGCCGCTCACCGCATTAGCGATGTCCTGCCCGCTGATGGACTGGCCGCCGAAATTGAACGTCAGGTGGTTGTAGTCATCCACCGAGCCCCAGAGCAGGTCGAATTCGGTCTGCGCCGATGCGAAGGTGATCGTGACGCTGCCGCCCGGCTCCGCCGCCAGATAGTTCGCCTGGGCCATGTTGGTGCCGTCGAAGGGCGAGCGCACCTGGTTCGCGATGTCGCCATAGTACAGGCCGGATAGCGGGGTGCCGCCGGAGAAGCTGATGCTCATGCCGTCGGCAGTGGTGATCGGCGCCGTGCCCACCAGCCCGGTGGCGCCGCTGGCGCCAAAGTTCTCCAGAGTGAACGGGATGCCATCCGGCGGCACGAGCTGCGCCGAGATCACGCTCGCCTGGGCCGCCATGCTGGCGGCGCCGGTAATGGCGACCGCAAGGCAGGCGGTCTTAAGGAAACTCATTTGCTTTCTCCGATCGTCAAAAACGCCTGTCCGTTCAGACGCCTTATGCCGGGCAGCAACAAACGTGCCAAATAGTGTTATCAATGAATTAACGGATCGCCTGCGGAGGGGTCTGTCGGGCTATTTAACAAATGTTGACCCCTTGACCCGCCGGTGTGGCGGGTGATCCGATGCGCCCACAATGCAGCGAGGCAGCATGACGCTCCTGATCCGCGGCGGCACGGTCACGACCGCAGACCGCCAGTTCCGCGCCGACGTGCTGTGCCAGGGTGGCATGGTGGCGCAGGTGGCCGAGGCCATCGAGCCGCCCGCCGGCGCCGAGATCGTCGATGCCGGCGGCATGTTGGTCATGCCCGGCGGCATCGACCCGCACACGCATATGGAATTGCCCTTCATGGGCACCGTGGCGTCGGAGGATTTCTTCACCGGCACCTCGGCCGCCGCCGCCGGGGGCACCACCATGATCATCGACTTCGCCATCCCGCAGCCCGGCACCTCGCTGGTCGATACCTGGCACGAATGGCGCCGCAAGTCGGAGAAGGCCGCCGGCGACTATTCCTTCCACGTCGCCGTCACTTGGTGGTCCGACGAGGTGGCCGAGCAGATGGGCGTGCTGACACGCGAGCACGGCGTCAACAGCTTCAAGCACTTCATGGCCTACAAGGGCGCGCTCATGGTCGATGACGGAGTGCTGCTGCACTCGATCGGCCGGGCGCTGGAGCTGGGTGCCATCTGCAACATCCACGCCGAGAACGGCGACGCGGTGTTCCATTTGCAGCAGCAGATGCTGGCCGCCGGCCTCACCGGGCCGGAGGGACACGCCCTGTCACGCCCGCCCGCCGTGGAGGGCGAGGCGGCGCAGCGCGTCATCGCCATCGCCGGCGTGCTGGGTGCGCCCATCTACATCGTGCATGTCTCGACCGAGGAGGCGACGCACGCCATCACCCATGCGCGCGAGCGCGGCCAGCGCGTCTATGGCGAGGTTCTGGCGCAGCATCTGGTGATCGACGAGAGCGTGTACCAGAACAGCGACTGGGCCACGGCCGCGGCCTATGTGATGAGTCCGCCATTCCGGCCGAAGCACCACCAACAGGCGTTATGGGCGGGGCTGGTCAGCGGCGCGTTGCAGACCACGGCCACGGACCATTGCTGCTTCTGCGCGCCGCAGAAGGCAGGCGGGCGCGACGATTTCACGAAGATCCCGAACGGCACCGGCGGCATCGAGGACCGCATGAGCATCCTCTGGCATCACGGCGTGGGACAGGGCCGCATCACGCCCAGCGAGTTCGTCGCCATCACCAGCACGAACACGGCGAAGATCTTCAACATCCATCCGCGCAAGGGCTGCATCGAACCGGGTTCGGATGCCGACATCGTTGTCTGGGACGCGCAGGCGAGCCGCACCATCAGCGTCAAGACGCATCACCAGAACGTCGATTTCAATGTGTTCGAGGGAATGACAGTCACCGGTCTCGCGCGCCACACGATCGCGTCCGGCAGGCTGGTCTGGACGGACGGCGATCTGCGCACCGTGCGCGGCGCCGGCCGCTACATTCCCCGGCCATGCTTCGCGCCGCCGGTGCAAGCGGTGCGGCTGCGCCGGACGCTGACCGCACCCAGGCCGGTGGGACGCGGCGATGCGCGCGCAGTGACGCCATGACAGAGAGCTGATCCGGATCCTGCCGATCGGCTGGCGCCGCCGGCATGAACCCGGCTGACGACCTCATCCTCGCAAGGAACAGACCGATGATCCGCCTCTCTCCGGACCTGCACGCTGGCGGCCGCCAGCCATGTTGGCGCTCGTCCCGGTAACCTCCGCGCTCGCCCACGCCTATCCCAAAACCGCGACGCCGCCGATCGGTGGCACCGTGCAGACCGCGCCGACCCAGGTGGCGATCGAGTTCGACGACGAGCTGGAGCCGCGATTCAGCGGCATCATCGTCACCGATGCAAAGGGCCATCGCGTCGATGTCGGCAAGGCGCAGGTCGCGGCGGACGACGCCAAGCACCTGTCCGTGCCAGTCAAGCCGCTCACCGCCGGAACCTACACCGTGACCTGGCACGCGACGGACACCGATACCCACAAGACCCACGGTCACTACACGTTCACGGTGCAATAGGCGGCGATCCCCTGATGCTGCCGCCGTTCGAGATCGCCGGCGGATTGCCGCTGGCCCTCGCGCGCGGCCTGTCGGTGGCGGGGTTGCTTTCGGTGTTCGGAATCGTGCTGGCGCGGGCGGCGGTCGTGCCGCCCGTGTGGGCGCGGCTGGCGCCGGATGGCGCGGCCGGGATGGAGCGGGGCTTGCGCCGGCTGATCTGGGTCAGCGTGGCCGTGGCGGTGCTGGCCTCGGCCGGCTGGGTCTGGTCGGTGGCCGGAACGCTGGCCGACACGCCGGCCATGGGCGACATCGCCGCGACGGTGCCGGTCCTGCTGGGTCACACGCTGTTTGGCCATGTCTTGCTGCTGCGGCTGGGCCTGCTGGCCGCGGTCGCCGCGATGGCACGCCTGCGCGCGCGATGGCCGGCCGTGATCCTCGCGGCCGTGGCCATGGGGCTGCAAGCGGCGCACGGACATGCCGTCAGCATGTATGGCGGCGGGCCGAGCTGGCTGCTGCTGTCTTCCGTGCTGCACCTGCTGGCCGGCGGTGCGTGGCTCGGCGGATTGCTCCCTCTGCTCCTGATGGTGCGCGCAGCGCCGCCGGAATTGGCGTGGGTCGCCTGCCAGCGCTTCTCCTGGCTGGGCGGCGGCTGCGTGCTGGTGCTGGCGGGCACCGCCTTCTACCAGTTCTGGGTGCTCATCGAGGGCCTACCCGGCCTCGTCGGCACCGCCTATGGCCTCGTGGCGCTGCTCAAGATCTCCCTGTTCGCGGCATTGCTCGGCTTTGCCGCCGCGAACCATTTTCGCCTTACCCCCGCCCTCGCAGGTGACTCACCGGAACAGGCGCGACGTCGATTGGCGCGCAGCATCGGCGCCGAGACGGGCGTGGGGCTGCTGGTGGTGCTGGCGGCGGGCGTGCTGACCAGCCTGCCGCCCTCGATGCACGTGCAGCCGGTCTGGCCATTCTCGCTGCGGCCGAGCCTGGTCACGGTGCAGGAGGATGCGGGTTTTCGCCGCGAGGTGATCGAGGCCGCGCTGGCGCTGGGCGGCGCGGTCGCCCTGCTGCTGCTGGCCGCCCTGGTCCGCCAGCGGGCACGGTGGCTGGCCGTGCTCGCGGCGGCGGTGATCGCGTGGCTGGCGATCCCGCATTTCGACCTGCTGCTTGTCCAGGCCTACCCGACCAGCTACCAGCACTCGCCGACCGGCTTCGCCGCCGCCGGCATCGTGCGCGGTGCCGAGCTGTTCCCGCGGCACTGCGCCGTCTGCCACGGTGCCGACGGACGCGGCGACGGTCCCGCCGCGAAAACCCTGCCGTGGCCGCCCGCCGATCTCACGGCGGCGCATCTGTGGATACACAGCGACGGCGAGCTGATCTGGTGGCTGTCGCACGGCATCGATGCGCCGGAGGGCGGGCTGGCGATGCCGGGCTTCGCCGGCGTCCTGTCCGAGCGGGAGCGCTGGGATCTGATCGACTATATCCGCGCGCATAATGCCGGGCTGGTGCGGGCCCGCACCGGGCAATGGTCGCCGCCGCTGCGGGCGCCTGGGCTGGAGGCGGTCTGCGGCGATGGCCGCAGCGTGACACTGGACGACCTACGCGGGCAGATCCTGCGTCTGGTCATCGACAGCGCGGCGGCGGTGGCACGCAACGAAGGCGTCACGACTATCGTCGCGAGTTCCGATTCAGCCCTGCACCCCGGTCCGGGCGTGTGCGTCTCACGCGACCGGTCGGTGCCGCGCGCCTACTCCATCGCGGCGGGGCTGGCGCCGGCCGAGATTGCCGGCGCGCAATTCCTGATCGACGCGGATGGGTGGCTGCGTGCAGTCCAACGGCCGGATACGAAGCCCGGCTGGGATGATCCGAAAACCCTGGGGCGCGAGGTCGTGGCCATCCGCACGCACCCCGTTGCGGGCGTCGCAGGCAGTGATCAGCCGATGCACATGCCGATGTAGGCGCGGCTCCCGCGCCGTGCCGCCCGGACCTGTGCCGTAGCCGCTTGCACTTGGCATCTGTACCATCGCCCGCCATGCGCCGGACCACCCAGCAATGAGTCCCCACGATCCGCCTCGCCTGCGGCAGCATCGCCGTGGGGCTGCTGGTGCTGGCACTGAAGGCGGCCGCCTGGCTGCTGACCGGCTCGGCCGCCCTGTTCTCGGACGCGGCGGAGACAGTGGTCAACGTCGCGGGTTCCGCCATTGCCCTGCTCGCCCTGCACTTCGCCGCCAAGCCAGCCGACGCCAATCACCCGTACGGGCACGACAAGGCCGAGTTCTTCTCCGCGGTGATCACGGGCGTGCTGATCGTCGTGGCGGCGCTGGTGATCCTGCGCCACGCCTGGCTGACCTGGCGCCATCCGGTGCCGCTCGCGGAGCCGGTCACAGGACTTGCGCTCAATGCGGTGGCGACCGCTGGCAACGTCCTCTGGTCGGCGGTGCTGCTGCGCGCGGGGCGGCGGATGCGCTCGCCCGCCCTGTCAGCGGACGGGCGGCATCTGGCGACGGACGTCGTCACCTCGGCCGGCGTGCTGGTGGGCGTGGGGCTGGCGGTCGCGACCGGGCATCAGTGGCTCGATCCGCTGCTGGCGGCCGCCACCGCCTGCTACATCTTCGTTTCGGGAATGCTGCTGCTGCGCGATTCCGTGGGCGGCCTCATGGACGCGGCGCCGGCGCCGGACGTGGTGGACCGCATCCGCGCGCTGGTCGCAACCCATGCCGAAGGTGCGATCGAGGCACACGATCTGCGCGCGCGCCATGCCGGACGGCTGACCTTCCTCGAGTTCCATCTGGTGGTGCCGGGTGCCATGAGCGTCGCCGCCGCACACGACATTTGCGACCGGGTGGAAGCGGCGTTGCACGCCGAGATGCCGGGCCTGTCGGTGACGATCCATGTGGAGCCGGACGCAAAGGCCAAGCATCACGGTGTGGTGGTGTTGTAGGCGCGCACTTGGCCGGGCCTGCAACGAAGGCTATGCAGGGCGCAGACGACGGTGGCCCGCAAGGGCTGAAACGGGAACGCGACGAAACCGCGGCTGCCCCCGCAACTGTAGGCGGCGAGTCTGGACCCGAATGCCATTGCCCCCTGACCGAGAAGGCGGGGGCGAGAAGGCGGGTGCGGGCGCCGAGCCGCGAGCCAGGAGACCGGCCGGCGTCGAGACTGCGCGCGCGCGACGGGCGGGGTGTACCGGCGCAACGGGAGAGAGACCCCAGCGGCAATCGCATGTTCGTTGCCGCGGCCGTCCGCCCTGCGAAGGGACCGGCCGCGCCGGTGCGGAGTGCCTGCCATGCGACGCCTTGTGCTCGCCGCCTGCCTGCTGCCTGCCCTCGCCTTCGCGCAGGAACCGCCCGCCTCCTCCGTCGTGCGGATGCCCGACATGACCGTGACTGCGACGCGCGTGCCGACGCTCGCCGAGCTGATCCCGGCCGGTGTCACCGTCATCACCCGTGCCGAGATCGAGAGTCATGGCTACACCACGCTGCCGCAGGCGCTGTCGGCGGTGCCGGGTCTGCATGTCGCGCAATCGGGCGCGCAGGGCGGCAATGCGAGCGTGTTCATCCGCGGCACCAACAGCAACCAGGTGCTGGTGCTGCGCGACGGCGTACCGGTCAACGATCCGTCCGATCCCGGCGGCGCGTTCAATTTCGGCGTGGATACGCTCGCCGACATCGACCGCATCGAGATCGTGCGCGGGCCGATGTCGGGCCTGTACGGCTCGGGTGCGATCGGCGGCGTCATCAACCTGATCACCCGCCCCGGTTCGGGCACGCCGCACGGCACCGTCACCGCGGGCGGCGGCTTTCCGCGTCAGGATCTGTTCGGGGCCACCCTGTCCGGCAAGAGCGGGCGTTTCGACTACAATCTGGACGCGGAAAACGTCTCGCAGCTCGGCAGCGACAACACGCCGCAGCGCGAAAGCGTGTACACAGGCGCGCGCAATGGCTATCGCAGCAATCTCGGCCTGATCGAGCTGGGCTATACGCCTCTCGACGGCACCCGATTCTCGGTCCTGCTGCGTGGCCGCGCCAGCGTGTTCGGGCTCGATGAGCTGGGCTTCCCCGCCTACGACGCGAGGGATTATACGGGACGCGACAACTCTGCATTCGGCCGCGTCGGCGGCACCACGAAGCTGTTCGGCGGCGTCTGGGAAAGCGGGCTGTTCGTCTCGCGCGGCGTATTCGACCGCAACTATGACGAGCCGCTGGAAGCGGCCGACCCGAACCAGGCCTCGGGCGACAGCCGCTATCACGGCACGCGCGACGATGTGCAATGGAACAACACGATCCATCTGCCCGATCTCGCCTGGTCACGCAGTGCTGCGCTCACCTTCGGCTACGAGCACACGGCGGATACCTCGCGCTCGCGGCTGAACACAATGTCGGGCGGGTTTCCCTACAATTCGGACGTGAACGCGAGCGACAGCAGCGATGCCGGCCATGCCGGGGTGCAGGGCACGCTGTGGAAGCGGCTGACACTGACCGGCGACATGCGCGCGGAAGATGCCCGCTACGGCGGCAGCGCGTTCACCTACCGTTTCGGCGGCGTGCTGGCGGTGCCGGAGGCGCTGGCGCGGCTGAAGGCGTCCTACGGCACCGCGTTCCTGGCGCCGTCGCTGTACGATCTGTTCGGGGTGGACAGCCTGGGCTATATCGGCAACCCCAATCTGAAGCCCGAACGCAGCCGCGGCTGGGAGGCGGGCGTGGGCTTCGACCTGCCGGTGTTCCAGAGCAAGCGCGGCATCAGCATCGACATCACCTATTTCGACAACCGCATCCGCGACCTGATCGAGTTTCAGGAGGCGCCGGACTTCCTCTCCTCGACCCAGGTGAATATCGCCAGCGCCCGCATGCGCGGCGTGGAGAGCAGCCTCACGATCCGCCCCGCCTTCTGGGCCGAGGCGACGGCGACCTACACCTATACCGAGGCGATCAATCTCGCGACCGGGGCGCAACTGCTGCGCCGTCCGCGCAACCAGGTGAGCCTGGATGCGCAGCTCACGCCGTACCCCGGCCTGCGGATCACGCCGGAGCTGGTCTATTGCAGCAGCTTTGCCGACTATCTGGTGGATGACAGCGGCTTTCCAGGGCCGATCGGGCCGCAGCGCGGCGGGACGATCGTGAACCTGACCGTCACCTACGACCTCCGCCCGAAGCTGCAGCTTTTTGCCAGCGCGAAGAACATCGGCGACAGCCATTTCGAGCCGGCCAGCGGGTTCCAAACGCCTGGGCCGTCGTTCCTGGCGGGGGTGCGAGCGGGGTTCTGATCCTGCTTGCGCCATTGAGCGCATAAAGATATGCTTATGTTGCGACGGTCCCGCGCGAGCGGGTGAAAAGGGAATGCCGTGCGTCCCGGCCGGATCCGTTCCGGGGACAAGTCGGTGGCTGACCCCGCAACTGTGAGCGGCGAGCCGCGCGCCCGCACCGCCCGACAGGGCGGAGCCACTGGACCCCGGTCCGGGAAGGCAGGGCGTTGTGGCATCGACCCGCGAGCCAGGAGACCTGCCGTCGCGGCGCCTACCAATCACCGCCGGGCGGGGGCACCGGCGCAGGAGGGATTTGCATGACCATCGCCGCCAATCTCGGCTTTCCCCGCATCGGCCCGAAGCGCGAGCTGAAAGCCGCCCTGGAGTCGTTCTGGAACGGAACCGCCGACGCGAGCAGCTTGCTGCAAACCGGGGCCGAGCTGCGCGCCCGCAACTGGACGCTGCAACAGCGCATCGGCATCCAGCACGTGCCCAGCAACGATTTCTCGTTCTACGATCACGTGCTCGACACCGCCTGCATGGTGGGTGCCGTGCCCCCGGGCTTTGGCTGGACCGGCGGCGAGGTGACTTTGCCCACCATGTTCGCGCTGGCTCGCGGCGGCGCCCTGCCCGCGCTCGAGATGACCAAGTGGTTCGATACGAATTACCACTATCTCGTGCCGATGCTGTCGCGCGGACAGGAGTTCCGCCTGACCGCGAACCGCCCGCTCGCGGCGTTCTCCGAGGCGCTGGGCCAGAACCGCCGCACCCGCCCGGTGCTGCTGGGACCGGTCAGTTTCCTGGCCCTGTCCAAGACAGACGATGGCTCCGATCCGCTGGCCCTGCTCGACGGCTTGCTGCCGGTCTATGCGCGCGTGCTGGCCGAACTGGCGGAGGCGGGCGCGGCCTGGGTGCAGATGGACGAACCGGTGCTGGCGCTCGATCTGCCCGACGCGATACGGCACGCGTTTGTCGCGGCCTATGACGTGCTCGCGCGCGACCCCGTGCCACGGCTGCTGCTGACCAGCTATTTTGCGCCGCTCGACGACAATCTGACGCTGGCGCTCGGTCTGCCGGTCGCGGGGCTGCATCTTGATCTGGTGCGTGGCCGCAGGGATCTGGACGCGGCGCTGGAACAGGCACCCACGGGGCTTGCGCTGTCGCTGGGCGTGATCGATGGCCGCAATGTCTGGCGCACCGATCTGCGCGCCGCCCTCGCCACCCTGCGCCGCGCCGCCGACGCGGCGGGCGACCGCACGCTGATGGTCGCCCCGTCGTGCAGCCTGCTGCACGTGCCGGTGGATTTGGCGCAGGAAACCGCGCTGGCCGCCCAGCCGAAGGCGTGGCTCGCCTTCGCGGTGCAGAAGCTGGACGAGGTGGCGGTGCTGGCCCGCGCGCTCGACGAGGGCGATGCGGCAGTCTCCGACGCACTGGCGGCGAGCGACGCCGCTATGGCATCGCGCGGCGCCAGCCGCGGCGCGCAGGACCCGGCGCTGGCGGACCGGCTCGCCGCCATTTCGGGCAGCGCCGAACAGCGCGCCGTACACTTCGCCGAACGGCGGGCTGCCCAGCGCGCACGCCTTGATCTGCCGCTGTTTCCCACCACCACGATCGGCTCGTTTCCGCAGACCGAGCCGGTCCGCCACCTGCGCGCGCAGCACGCACGCGGCGCGGTGAGCGATGCCGAACACGACCAGGCCATCGCCGGCTGGATCGAGGACGCGGTGCGCTGGCAGGAGGAGATCGGCCTCGACGTGCTGGTGCATGGCGAGTTCGAGCGCAACGACATGGTCAAGTATTTTGGCGAGCGGCTGCACGGCTTCGCCTTCACCCGTCACGGCTGGGTGCAGTCGTACGGCAGCCGCTGCGTCGCTCCGCCGATCATCTGGGGCGATGTCTCGCGCCCGGCCGCCATGACCGTGCGCTGGGCCGCGCACGCGCAGTCGCTGACCCGGCGGCCGGTGAAGGGAATGCTCACCGGCCCCGTCACCCTGCTGCAATGGTCGTTCGTGCGCGACGACATCGCGCGCGAGACGGTGTGCCGCCAGCTCGCCCTGGCGCTGCGCGACGAAGTGGGCGATCTGGAAAAAGCCGGCATCGCCGCGATCCAGGTGGACGAACCGGCGCTGCGCGAGGGCCTGCCGCTGCGCGCGGCCGCGCGCGCCGACTATCTCCGCTGGGCGATCGGCTGCTTCCGGCTCGCCACGGGCGGCGCGCGCGCGGAGACGCAGGTGCATACTCACATGTGCTACGCGGATTTCGACGACATCCTGGACGACATCGCCGCGATGGATGCCGATGTCATCAGCATCGAGGCCACGCGCAGCCGGATGGAGCTGCTGAGCGGATTCGCCGGCACGATCCTATCCGAGCGAGATCGGGCCGGGCGTGTGGGACATCCACAGCCCGCGCGTCCCGAGTACCGACGAGATGCTGAGTTTGCTGCGCGCGGCTCGGCGGCACCTGGCCGATTGGCAGATCTGGGTCAATCCCGATTGCGGATTGAAGACAAGGCGTTGGGACGAAGTGCGTCCGGCCTTGGTCAACATGGTGGAGGCGGCGCAATCGCTGCGGGCAGAGGCGGCCGCCAGCCCGGCTGGACTGGCGGCGTGATGGGGCCGGGCTGACACGTCACAGCTGACACGTCACACCGGGGCGACGAACGTCCCGACGC
The DNA here is from genome assembly GCA_963838805.1 of uncultured Pseudomonadota bacterium. GTDB lineage: Bacteria > Pseudomonadota > Alphaproteobacteria > Acetobacterales > Acetobacteraceae > CAVRQM01. The sequence continues at coordinate 109,714 of CAWISK010000006.1, read as the reverse complement.
GGAGGCGACCCCACCCGGCCCTTCGGGCCACCCTCCCCCAAGGGGGGAGGGCCGGGGTGGGGGGCCGAGCGTCAGGGGCCCGACACGGGTGGAGTCGTGAAGAACCACGGATGGCCGTCGAGGTCGCGCGCCGTGTAGGTGCGGCCGTAAGGCTCGTCATGTGGCGGCATCTCGATCTCCGCCCCGGCCGCGCGGGCGCGTTCATAGTGCGCGTCCACGTCGGCGAGATAGACGAACACCCCCTGCGTTGCCGTCGCTGCCGCGCGCGCGCTTTGCATCCGCCACTCCTTGCTGCCCTGCCCCATCATGATCCGCTGCCCATCCAGGGTCATCTGGGCGTGCATGCCGCCCCGCTCCGTGGCATGGCGCATCTCCTCGACAAAGCCGAACGCGCGCGCCAGCCAGTCGAGCGCCGCCGGCACGTCGTCGTAGAAGATGTAGGGAATGATTTGCGTACGGGCCTTTGGTTCAGTCTCGGCCATGACTGGCTCCTTCCATCGTTGGTCATTGTAGTCTGCGGCGGTCGGCCAGCTTCGTCTTGGACGTTTGTGACCGCGCGGCCGTTCAGTCGAGCACCCCGCCTTCGTCGGGCAGGCTGCGTTGCGCGAAGGCCGACGGCGGGCAGCCCGCGAAGGCACGAAACTCGCGCGCGAGGTGTGACTGATCGGCATAGCCGCAGGCCAGCGCCAGCTCCGCCAGACCGCTGCCGCACCCGCGCCGCAGGATACCGGCGGCGCGGTCGAAGCGGAGAACACGCGCCAACACCTTGGGCGTGATGCCGAACTCGTGGTGAAACCGCGCGATGAAAGAGCGGCGGCTGCAACCGAGCTGGTCGGACAAGGTGCCGATGGCGATACGGCCGCAACTCGCCTGCAAGCGATCCATGGCCCATGCAAGATCGCGCGGCACGGATGACGAGTTGGCGAGCAGCCGTTGCGTGACGTGGGCCATGATCTCCAGCCTGGCCGTGTGTGAGCCGGCCTGTTGCAGACGCTCGATCATCTCGTGCGCGACAGGCCCGAACAGGTCCGCGGGCTGGATCAGGCCGCCGCCCGCTTCCTGCAAGGGCATCCCGAGCAGCCGGCGCGCGCCCGTCGGCGTCAGCATGATTTGCACGCCCTGCTGCGCTCCGGATGTCTCCGTGACAGCATAGCGGCTGTGCAGACCGGCAAAGAAGCCGGTGCCCGGCCCGAAGCTTGCGCGCGCGCCGGGCGGATGCTCCACATGCAGCGTGGGGCCGAGATTGATGACAAGGGTGGCGAGGCCCGAGGGCGGCTCCCGCCGCCGCACGGGTGCCGTGTGGTGCTCGGTATAGGCGTGGAACCGCCGGACCAGACCGGCAAGGCGCGCGTCCGGTTCGCAGACATCAATGCGCGAGCTGCCCGGCGGCATCTCGTTCGCGACGCCGGTCGGACCTGCACTGCTGCTATCGGTTCGCACCGGGAACCCAGGTCACGTCTCCGGCCCCGTTCGCGTTGAGTCGCCGCGCCAGCACGAACAGATGGTCGGACATGCGGTTCAGCACGCGCACCGCCGCGGGATTCACCGCCTCGCCGCGCGCGAGTTCCACCACCCGGCGCTCGGCACGGCGGACGATGGTGCGCGCCAGATGCGCGCAGGCCGCACCCGGCGTGCCGCCCGGCAGCACGAAGCTGGTGAGCGGTGCGAGCGTCGCGTTCATCGCCGCCACCTCCGCCTCCAGGCGCAGCGAGGGGGCATCGGTCACGCGCAGCCGGTCGCCTCCCTCTCCGGGCACGCAGAGATCGGCGCCGACATCGAACAGGTCGTTCTGCATCCGCGCCACCATCGCATCCGCCTCGGGATCGCCCGCGACGTGCAGGCGCAGCAGGCCGAGCGCCGCGTTCGCCTCATCCACCGTGCCGAACGCCTCGACCCGCAACGCGTCCTTATGGACGCGCGTGCCGTCGCCCAGGCTGGTCTGGCCGCCATCGCCGCCGCGCGTGATCACTCGGTTGATGCGGATTGCCATTGTCACTCCAGAATGAAGTCCATCGCCTGATCGCGCACCGATGCGACCGGCCTGCCGTCGCGAAACTGCGGAATGAAATGCCAGCGCCGCGCCGCACCGATCGCCGCCGCATCCAGATCCGCGAAACCGGAGCTTTGCAGCGTGTCGATGCCCGACACCAGCCCGTCCGGGCCGACATGGATGCGCAGGACCACTTTGCCGTGCTCGCGGCGCAGCCAGGCGCTGTCCGGATAGCGCGGCGGCCGGTTGCCGGGATCGGCCGTGGCCTGCACGATCCCCGGATCGGGCTGCCGCACGTCGAATCCGACCATGCCATCGCCCAGGCGCACCGGAGCGCTGGTCGCGCCGGGGGACGCCGCCGCGGCCATCCGCGCCCGGGGCGGGTCGGGCGGCGCGACCGGACTGGGCGCGGGCCTGGGAGCGGTGGCGGCCGCCGGCCGAAGCCGCAACCGCAGTGGCTCTGGCCGGCACGCCGTCCGCCAGCGCGTTCTTCCCGAAGATCATCGCGATCTGGCCAGGCACCTCGTCGGGCGGCGGCGCCACCCAGTGCCAACGCACCAGCACGGCGGCCAACACCAGCGCATGCACGACCACCGAGGCGATCGCCCCGATTCTCATGGCACCAGCAATTGCGGAGCGTCGTGGCTGCCCCAGCCCAGCCCGAACGCCGCTGCCGCGTGCGGCAGCGCGGCATCGGGCGGCCCGTCGGCGACGACGCGCCCGCCGGCCACGACCAGCACCCGGTCCGCATAGCGGCGCGCCAGGTCGAGCGCGTGCAGCACGACGACGACGATGCGCCCGGCCTCGGCGCTGGCGCGCAGCAGCCGCAGGATGCCGTGCTGCGCCGAGGGATCGAGGTCGGCGATCGGCTCGTCGAGCAGGAAGGCCACAGGCTCGGTCGCAAAGCAGCGCGCCAGCATCGCCCGCCGCGCCTGCCCGCCGGAAATCCGGTCGATCCGCCGGTCGCGCAGATGCGCGATGCCGCACAGGTCGAGCGCCAGCTCGACCGGCGCACGCGCGTCGTCGCCATGCGGGATGCGCCCCAAGGCGGCGACCTGCGCCACGGTCAGCCCCCAGGCGCAGCTTGCACCCTGCGGCAGATAGGCGACGCGGCGCGCGTCATGCGCCCGCAAGCCCGGCAGCAGCCCGGCCAGCGCGCGCAGCAGCGTGGTCTTGCCGGCGCCGTTCGGCCCCACGATCGCCAGCAGCGTGCCGGGCCGCACGCACAAGTCGATGTCGTGCAGCACCGCGCGGCCGCCCAGCCGCACGCATGTCCGCGCGCAGCGCGATCACGCGACCACCCGCCGTGCCAGCCGCACCAGTACGGGTGCGCCGATGATCGCAGTGAGCACGCCCAGCGGCGGCTCGGCGGAGAGCGGCAGCGCCAGCGGCAGCAGACGCACCAGCAGATCGGCCGCCAGCAGCAGCGCGGCACCCCCCAGCATCGAGCCCGCCAGCAGACCGCCCGGCCGCTCACCCAGCACCGGACGCAGCAGATGCGGCACCACCAGCCCAACGAAACCGATCCCGCCGCCCACCGCCGGCCGCGGCACCGACCGCGAGCGTCACGCCCAGCGATGCGCGCCGCAAGGTCGCCGCGACCGGCACACCGAGGCTGGACGCTACCTCCTCGCCCAGCGCCAGCCCGTCCAGTCGGCGCCCCAGCCCCAGCAGAAACGCGCAGCCCAGCAGAATCGGCGGGCCGGCCAGCCAGACCTGCGCCAGCGTCGCCTGCGAAAACCCGCCCATCAGCCAGGCGGTCAGCTCGGCCAGGGCGAACGGGTTGGGCGCCAGCGCCAAGGCCAAGGCCAGCAGCGCCGCCGCGAGCGCCGAGAGCGCGACCCCGGCCAGGATCAGGCTGGCGCCTGACATCGCCCGTCCGGCCATGCCCAGCAGCACCGCGCAGCCGATCCCCGCACCCAGCAGCCCCGCCAGCGGCAAGGCCGGCGGGAAGGCTGCCGAAAGACCCCAGTAGAAGGCGATCACCGCCGCCAGCACGGCGCAACCGCCCACCCCAAGCAGTCCCGGATCGGCCAGCGGATTGCGCAGCGCCCCTTGCAGCACGGCACCCGACAAGCCGAGACCGCCGCCCACCAGCAACGCGAGGAGCGTGCGCGGCAGCCGCACCTGCCACAAGATGATCGTATGGGGCAGACCGAATCCCGCCGGCCCCGCCAGCAGCGATAGCAGCGCCAGCACCGCCACGACCACGGCGAGCAGCCGGTTCATCGCGCGAGCGTCGCCACCGCGCGCGCCGTCCAGGGACCGCCGCAGATCAGCAGCGCCGGGTCGATGCGAACGCGCGGGATGCCGCGCAGCGCCGGATGGCGCAGCAGTTCGGTCGCGAGCGACGGCAAGCCCGCCGCCACCGGCACCACGAGCAGGCCGGGCGGGTGCGAGGCGATCGCCTCCAGCGGCTGCTGCCGCCCGTCGCCCACGCTCGTGAAGCCGGCAGCCTCCAGCACCGCCGCACCCAGCGAGGCCGGCCCATCCGTCCAGCCGCGCGGCTCCAGCAGCAGCGCGGTCGTTGGCGGTCGTCGCGTCACGGCCGCAAGACTCCGGTCCATCTCCGCCACCGCGGCCTCGCCGCGCGCCGTCTCGCCCAGCAGTGCCGCTATGCGCAAAGTCTCGGCGCGGATGGCGGCGAAATCGCGCGGCAGCCGGATGCGCTCGACGCGCACGCCGCGCTCCTGCAACAGCGCCAGCACCGCCTGCGCGCCGTAGGGAGCGGCCAGCACGAGATCCGGATGCAAGGCCAGCACCGACTCGGCATCGGCGCGCACCACCGGCACGCGGCGCGCGGCCTCGGCCACCACCGACAGCGCCGGGTCGCGCGCCAGTGCCGTGACGGCCACTGCCTGCTCGGGTGCGAGGGTCAGCAGGAAATCGTCCGCGCACAGATTGAGCGAGACCACGCGCGCGGCGCGCGCGGCGGGACAGGACAGCAGCAGGAGCAGGACGGGAATCCACAGCCGCGGCACCGCAGGACACTACGCCATCGGCGCGCCGCGTGGCATGGGTGCGACGGGCCGCGGAAGGATTACTCATGGCACGGGGAACGGATGCAGCGACCCTGATCGGCGCCGTCTCCATCCTGCTCTGGTCGGCACTCGCGCTGCTCACCACGCAGACGCGCGGCCTGCCGCCGTTCGAGCTGCTGGCGCTGAGCTTCGGCGTGGCCTGCCTGGGCAGCATGGCCCTGCTGGCGCTGCGGGGGCGGGCGACGCCGGCACGGCTCGCGCTGCCGTGGCGGGCGTGGTGGCTGGGGTTCATCGGGCTGTTCGGCTATCACGCGCTGTATTTCCTGGCGCTGAACAACGCCGCACCCGCCGAGGCCAGCCTGATCGCCTATCTCTGGCCGCTGCTGATCGTGCTGTTCGCGGCGGCCTTGCCCGGCGAGCGGCTGCATGTCCGCCATCTCGCCGGTGCTGCCCTGGGCCTGGCGGGGACGGCCCTGATCGTGCTGCGCGGCCATGATCCGGCGCCCGGCGCGCGCGGCCTCGGCGCGCTGGCGGCGCTGGGCTGCGCGCTGGTGTGGTCCGGCTATTCCGTGCTCAACCGCCGCTTCGCCGGGCAGAGGAGCGAGCCCATCGCCGGCATCTGCGGCGCTGTGGCGCTGGCGGGTCTGGCCTGCACGCTGGCGTTCGAGCAGCCGGTGCTGCCGGATGGCCGGCAATGGGCCGCCGTCGCGGCACTTGGCGCGGGGCCGGTCGGGCTCGCGTTCTTCGCCTGGGACCACGCAACGAAGCACGGGCGGCTGGCGGTGCTGGGGGCATTGTCCTATCTGGCGCCGCTGCTCTCGACCGCGCTGCTGATCGGATTTGGCCAGGCGCGGCCCAGTGTCGCGTTGCTGGGTGCCGCGGTGCTGGTGGTGGCGGGCGCCGTGATCGCCACGCGCGGCCCGCGTCGAAGCAACAGGCACCCTCTCGACAGGACGCTCGTCGCGACCGCACCCTTGTTGCCCAAGGGAGAACGATCGGAATGAAAGCCGCTGTCTGCCGCGCCTTCGGCGCACCGCTCACCATCGAGGACGTCGAACTCGCGGCGCCCCAAGCCGGCGAGATCAAGGTGCGCCTGGCCGCCTGCGCCATCTGCCATAGCGATATCCACTACATCGAGGGCGCCTGGGGCGGCACGCTGCCCGCCGTGTACGGCCACGAAGCCGCCGGAATCGTCGAGGAGGTCGGCGCCGGCTGTCACGCATCTGCGCACCGGCGATCATGTCGTGGTCACGCTGATCCGCTCCTGCGGGCATTGCCCGAGTTGCGCCGAAGGGGCGCCGGTCTTCTGCGAGACTGTGTTCCCGCTGGACCGGCAAAGCCCGCTGCGGTCGGCCTCGGGCGAGACGATCGTGCATGGGATGCGCACCGGCGCCTTCGCCGAGTATGTCGTGGTCGAGGCGTCGCAGGCGGTGGCGATCCCGCGCGACGTGCAAGCTCGACAGCGCCTCGCTGATCGCCTGCGGCGTCATCACCGGCCTCGGTGCCGTGGTGAACACAGCCGGCGTGCGCGCCGGCAGCAGCGTCGTGGTGATCGGCGCCGGTGGCGTCGGGCTGAACAGCGTGCAGGGTGCGGCCTTGGCCGGCGCCTCGCCGATCATCGCCGTCGATCTGTCGCCCGCCAAGCTCGCGGCGGCGCGGCAATTCGGTGCCACGCACACGATCGACGCCGGCACCGACGACGTGGCCGCGCGCGTCGCGGAATACACGGGGGACCGCCGCGCCGACTACGTGTTCGTGACCGTCGGCGCGAAAGCAGCGATCGAGCAGGCGTTCGACCTGATGAAGCGCAACGGCAACGTGGTGATCGTCGGCATGCCGGCCTCCGGCGTCACCACGGCGTTCGATCCGAGCTCTCTCGCCGCCTACGGCCAGCGCATCCTCGGCTCCAAGATGGGCTCGGCGCGCATCCAGATCGATGTGCCGAAGATCATCGAGCTGTATCGCCAGGGCAGGCTGAAGCTGGACGAACTGATTTCCGGACGCTACCGGCTGGATCAGATCAACGAGGCGATCGCCTCGGTGCGCCAGGGACAGGCCCTGCGCAACGTGATCGTGTTCTGACATGCGCATCCGTGAACTGGAGACCTTCATCGTCGGCAATCCGCCGCCGTTCCGGGGCGGCCGCTACTTCATTTTCCTGAAGCTCGTCACCGACAACGGCATCACGGGTTACGGCGAGGTGTACACGGCAAGCTTCGGCCCGCGCACCGTCGTCCGCATGATCGAGGACGTGTTCGAGCGCCATGTGGACGGCGCCGACCCGTTCGGCATCGAGACGCTATGGCGCAACATCTACGGCCAGGGCTACTCGCTGCGGCCGGACATCTCGCTGCTCGGCGTCCTGTCGGGCATCGAGATGGCGCTGTGGGACATCGTGGGCAAGGCGCTGGACAAGCCGGTACATGCGCTGCTCGGCGGCCGCGTCCACGAGCGGCTGCGCACCTACACCTACCTGTATCCGAACGACACCGAGGGCCACGCCTACAGCGACGCCGCGGTGTACCGCGATCCCGATGCAGCGGCCGAACGGGCGGCGGAGTACGTCGCGATGGGATTCACCGGGGTCAAGTTCGATCCGGCCGGAGCCTATTCGACCTTCGACCCCCGCCAGCCCAGCCTGGAGCGCATGGCGCTGTCCGAGGCGTTCTGCCGGCGCATCCGCGAGGCGGTCGGCACGCGCTGCGACCTGCTGTTCGGCACGCACGGACAGTTCACGACCTCCGGCGCGATCCGCATGGCACGGCGGCTGGAACCGTATGATCCCCTCTGGTTCGAGGAGCCGGTGCCGCCCGAAATGCCCGAAGAAATGGCAGCCGTCGCGCGGCAGACCTGCATTCCGATCGCCACCGGCGAGCGGCTGACCACGAAATACGAATTCGCCCGCGTGCTGGAATTGCGCGCCGCCTCGATCCTGCAAATGGCGCTCGGTCGCGTGGGCGGGCTGCTGGAGGCGAAGAAGATCGCCGGCATGGCGGAAGCCCACTACGCGCAGATCGCGCCGCATCTGTATTGCGGGCCGATCGAGGGTGCCGCGAACATCCAGATCAGCGCGTGCAGCCCGAATTTTCTCATCCTGGAGAGTATCGGCATCTGGGACGGCTTCCATGCCGAACTGCTGAAATCGCCGATCCGCTGGGAGAACGGCTACGTGATCGTGCCGGACGCGCCCGGGCTGGGCGTGGAACTCGACGAGGATGTGGCGCGCCGCCATCCCTGGACCGGCGTCGGAGCTGCATCTGGTGCCGGTCTACGGCCCGGTCGGAAATCCTGATTGAGCGGAGCGTTCCTGAAAGCGGAATGAAACCCATGCGCTACGGGTTCATCGGCCTTGGCCATCTCGGCGGGCACCTGGCCGCAAGTCTGGTGCGCGCCGGCCTCGACGTGACCGTGCACGACCTCGATCGGCAGGCCGCTGCACCGCTGCTGGCGCAGGGCGCGGCGTGGGGCGCCTCGCCGCGGGAAGCGGCTGCCGGCGCGGATGCCGTCATCACCTGCCTGCCCTCGCCTTCCGCCTCCGCTGCCGTGCTGACCGGCGCGCAGGGCGTGCTTGCCGGACTGCGCGCGGGCGGCACCTGGATCGAAATGAGCACCACCGACCGGCACGAGATCGCGCGGCTCGCGGCGCTCGCCGCTGAGCGCGGCGTCAGCACGCTGGAGGCTCCGGTGACCGGCGGTGTGCATCTGGCGGCATCGGGGCAGATCACCGTGCTGGTCGGCGGCGATGCGGCGGTGTTCGCGGCGCACCGCCCGGCGTTTGCGGCGATGGGCAAACAGATTTTCCACATGGGGCCGCTGGGCAGCGCGTCGGTGATGAAGGTCATCACCAACATGCTCGCCTTCATCCATCTGGTCGCGGCCGGCGAGGCGCTGATGCTGGCGCGCCGCGGCGGCCTCGATCTCGCGCAGGCGTTCCATGCCATCAAGGCCAGCTCCGGCAACAGCTTCGTGCATGAGACCGAGAGCCAGCTGATCCTGAACGGCAGCTACGACATCGCCTTCACGATGGATCTCGCCTGCAAGGATCTGGGATTCGCGATGCAGTTCGGCCGCGAGTTCGGCGTGCCGCTCGACCTTGCCGGGATGACGGCGCAGACGTTCATCCGCGCCCGTTCGCAATATGGGGGCTCCGCGTGGTCGTCGATGGTGGTGAAACTGCTGGAGGATGCGCTGGGCACCGATCTGCGGGCACCCGGTTTCCCGGCACGGCTTGATGCGGGCTGAGCGACCTATGGTGCGCACTCCCGCAAGTCGTGCGATCGCCTGCTTGCTCGCGCGCATGGTGTCAGCGTCCGCGTCCGCCAGTTGCCGCGCCAGATCGGCAACCGTGTCGGACAGGTCGGCATCGGGCACCACGCGCGCCACGAGGCCGATGCGCAGCGCCTCCGGTGCCTCGATCCGTTCGCCGGTCAGCAGCAGATAGCGGGCCTGCGTCGCCCCTACTGTCTCCAGCAACAGGCGCTCGGCATCCAGCGCCGCGGCGCGGGCGCCGGTCAGCGCGAAGCCGGTATCCGCGGCGGCGATGCGGATATCGGCGCACAGTGCCACGGCGAGGCCGCCGCCGATGCACTCGCCACGCAGCCGCGCCAGCACCGGCTTGCCGCAGGTCCGCAGCCGCGCGCAGGCGGCACGTGCCGCCGTGTCGGCCGGCGGCGCGTCCATAATGCCGGTACTGCGCACCGGGATCGGCCGGATCGGTCGCGAACGCCACGTGCCCCGCTCCGGTCAGCACCAGCACTCCCACCCCCGGGTCCGCGTCCAGTCGCGCCACCGCCTCGGCGAGCGCCTGCCACACCGCCGGCGTCAGGGCGTTGCGCGGATCGCTGCCGCAGAATGTCAGCAGGCCCACGCCATCCATCGTCTCGACCGTCAGCTTGCCGTCGCCCATCTGGCCGCACCCCACCCCCGCCGGCCTGGAATCGCACATTTGCCGCTCCATGTCCGCTGCCATGAACGCGGTTGACCTCGCCCTGCTTCTGGCGTTCGACGGATCGGCCAGCGTCACCTACGACGAGTTCGGTCTGATTGCCCAAGGCTGCGCGAGAGCGTTGCGCGACGAGGAAGTGGCGCGCGGCCTGTTGCAAGGCCCGTTGCGCGGCAGCCTGTGCGCTGTGCTGCTATGGTCCGGGCCGGGCGCGCAAGACCTGCTGATCGGCTGGACGCGGCTCGGCTCCGGCTCCGATCTGGACGCCTTCGCCAACGCCGTGGCCGACGTGCCGCGCACCGTGCCCGCCGGCACCACGGCGATCGGCTCGGCCCTGCTCGCCTGCGAGCGGCTGTTGGCCTCCCTGCCCGGGGCGGCGCGGCGACGGATCATCGACGTGGCAGGCGACGGCCGCTCCAATGACGGCCCGCCGCCGGCACCGATCCGCGATCGCCTGGCGGCATCGGGGACGACGATCAACGGGCTGTGCGTGCTGCACGAAGAGCCGGATCTGGTGGAGAGCTACACGCGCGAGGTGACCGGCGGCCCGGATTCCTTCGCGCTGGCGTGCAAGGACTATGCTGGCTTCGCCGAGGGGATGCGCCAGAAATTGCAGCAGGAGGTGGCATAGGCAGCGGCATCGCGGCCGCGAACATGTCCGTTTCCCGCGCAAGAAACGGATCGCGAGCAGTCGGCGTGATCGCGAGTTTCGGGCCAGCAGACAGAAGGATATTTCCATGCCGGATTTCCGCTGCGTCCCGATCCCGAGCGAGCTGGCCGAGCGCTGGAACCGCACCGGCGTGGACGATGCCGGTAACACGCTGCGCCGGATGGTGGCGGGGGTGATGGCGGGCTCCGCGTCGCCCTGCCGGCATTGCCTGCGCTATGCCGATGCTGGCGAGGAATTGCTGCTTGGCTCGTACCACCTGCCGCGGCCGAAGGGCATCTACTGGACCCCGAGCCCGATCTTTGTTCACGCCCATGCGTGCGAGCAGTTCGCGCGGACCAACGAGATCGCGCCGATCGTCCGCGGCAGTCTCGTTTCGGTGCGGGCGTACGATGGCGCCGACCAGTGCATCTACGACCTTGGCCATGCCGGCGACGGCAACGAGATTGACCATGCGCTGACGCGCGCCTTGGACGATCCTCGGACCGCGTTCGTAAACGTCCACACCGCGAAACCCGGTTGCATGCTTTGCCGCGTGGAGCGTGTCTGAAGTCGTTTTTGTTGAGCAAGCACTCAGCGCCAGGAACCCGCGAAGCGACGCGAAGACCTCACGGTGCGCCGGCGTAGCGGGCCGAGTTTCCGTCATCGAACCATAGCCCGCTGGTGCCGAGCAGGCTCGGGGTCGAGATCGCGGCGTTGCTGGCGTCCAGCATGACGATCGGAACCGTGGCAGCCGCGACCCGCGCCCCCGGCTCGGAGGTCTGGGAGAGGAAATTCCCGGCGTAGCCGCTCTCGAAAAAATCCTCGATGTAGTTCGCCAGCATCGGCAGCGAATTACCCAGGCTCGGCCGCTCGACGACCCACTCCGCGCTGTTACCGACCAAGGCGGTACCGGGCGGCGCGTACATCTCGAAACTGGCCGACTGATTGGTACTGTAATCGACGAGATAGACGCCGCCGACCGTGGGATTGATGTCCCAGACCTCGAAGAACACGTCGTCGCCGGCCGAGATCGGAAATCCGCCGATCGCGATCTCGTAGTTCGGGTACCACTCGAACCCTGCGGAGTAGTAGGGGGTGGTCACGCCGCCGCCGCAATATGCGTCCGCCTCTGTGCCAGCCTGCGGCACGTCGTTGGAGTTGTAGCCGTCAATGCCGACCCATGTCGCGGAAAGCTCCCACGACCCGGTGCAGGCGCCGAAAGCCTGCTCCCCCCGCGGCACGACGAAATCACCCATGACGAAATAGAACGACGCTGAACCATAGGCCGCAGCGCCGTTGAGCAGTGCGTAGCCGCTCCAGTTGCTCGAATAGTCGATGCCGTTCTTCGAGCCTCGCGGAATCTTCGGACGATGCAGCAACCCGGTTTGGATCAGCGTCGGCAGGACGCGCCTGGCACCGGATGTCACCGCGCGCCGCCAACGCTCGAACGCGCGCGGTGCGGCCCTTCGGTCAGGACGCGGGGGGAAGCCGTTAGCCCGCAGCTCGTCCGGGGAGGCACTCGTCGGATCGAACGAGGGTGGAACCGCAAGGTGAGTGAACACGCCGGGGAGATGGGTCGCCGCCGGAGCATCGGCGCGAGCGCCAGAAGGCGCGAGGAGGAGCAGCGAACCCGCCAAATACGCGGCGCCCAGGACGGCCGATCGGACCTGCATGACCTTCTCTCCCGAATGACGGCCGCAAAGACCGCCTGCCGCGTTCATCACGCCACCCGCAACCCGTCCGGGATCCGCAGCCCGAGCCGTTCGGGAACCTGCCACACCTCCTGCACGCTGCGCAGCGTCTTGAAGCCGGCGCGCAGATAAGTCGGCAGCGCGCGCGGATGGTCGGCCGTGCAGGTGTTCACCGTGAGCGCCTTGGCGCCCAACCCGAACGCGGTATCGACGGCATGGCGCAGGAACGGGTGGCCCAGCCCGCGCCCCACCGCATGCGGCAGAAGGCCGAAATAGTTCAGGTTCATCACCGGCCAGCCGGTCCGGTCCAGTTCGTGAAACCCCGCCGCCCGGCCATCATGCTCCAGCACATGAATCAGGACGGCGGGCGCACGCAGCATCGCCTGCAATTCCTGATCGGACAGCACCCGGCGCAGCCACCAGCAATACTCGCCGCCGACGCCGTCGTACAGCGCGCGATACTCCGCCACCGAGCAATCCGGGCGCACCCGGACCCGCGCACCATCGGGAAACGGCGGCGCGGGCTGCGCGGGTGCGGCATCCATGCGCAGAAAGGTCACAGTGACACCCACGCGCACCACCGGTTCCGCACTACCGAGCAGCCGAGACACCGCCACGATGCGACTCAATCGTCGAGGAAGCTGCGCAGCTTGCGGCTGCGGCTCGGGTGCTTCAGCTTGCGCAGCGCCTTGGCCTCGATCTGGCGGATGCGCTCGCGGGTCACGTTGAACTGCTGGCCCACTTCCTCGAGCGTGTGGTCGGTGTTCATGCCGATGCCGAAGCGCATCCGCAACACGCGCTCCTCGCGCGGCGTCAGGCTCGACAGCACGCGGGTCGTGGCCTCGCGCAGATTGGCCTGGATCGCCGCATCCAGCGGGATCACCGCCGCCTTGTCCTCGATGAAGTCGCCGAGATGGCTGTCCTCCTCGTCGCCGATCGGCGTCTCCAGGCTGATCGGCTCCTTGGCGATCTTCAGCACCTTGCGCACTTTCTCGAGCGGCATTCCGAGCTTCTCTGCCAGCTCCTCGGGTGCGGGCTCGCGGCCGATCTCGTGCAGCATCTGCCGGCTGGTGCGCACCAGCTTGTTGATCGTCTCGATCATGTGCACCGGGATGCGGATGGTGCGCGCCTGATCGGCGATGCTGCGGGTGATCGCCTGCCTGATCCACCACGTCGCATAGGTGCTGAACTTGTAGCCGCGGCGATACTCGAATTTATCGACCGCCTTCATCAGGCCGATATTGCCTTCCTGGATCAGATCGAGGAATTGCAGTCCGCGATTGGTGTATTTCTTGGCGATCGAGATCACCAGCCGCAGGTTCGCCTCGATCATCTCCTTCTTGGCGCGCACGCTGTCGCGCTCGCCACGGCTGACGGTGGCATAGACCCGGCGGAACTCGTCGATCGGCAGGCCGGCATCGGTGGCAACCGCCGCGATCTGCGCCCGCAGCCGCACCACGTCCTCGATGTAGCGCGAGGCAAATGCCTTCCAGGCCTTGCCCGGCAGATGCGCCATCCGCTCCAGCCAGTTCGGGTCCAGCTCGGCGCCGCGATACTGCTTGAGGAATTCGTCGCGCGGCACCTTCACGCTCTCGGCCATGCGCAGCAGCTGGCCCTCCAGCCCGTTCAGGCGCTGGCTGATCTGCTTGAGCTGCATGACCAGCTCCTCGATGCGGTTGTTGTGCAATCGCACCTGCTGGACGTTGCCCACCAGCTCCTCGCGCAGCTTCTCGTAGCCCTTCTCGCTACGCGCGTTCACCTGCTCGCCGGAGGTGAAGGTCTCGAGCCGCCGCGAGGACATCTTCGACAGCTTCTTGTAGAGCGCCTCGATCTCCTCGAAGTTCGCCAGGACCTCGGGCTTGAGCTTCTCCTCCAGCGCCGACAGCGACAGCCCGGCACCCTCGCCCTCGGCTTCCTCGTCATCCTCGGGCGCCTCGAAAGCCGGTTCAGCGGCCACCGGGGCCTCGCCATCGACAGGTGCATCGGGCGGCGGCCCGGCGGGGCCGCCCTGTGTCGCCTCCAGATCGACGATGTCGCGCAGCAGCATCCGCCCGGCCTTGAGCGCGTCGTGCCAGGCGATGATGGCGCGGAACGTCAGCGGGCTTTCGCACAGGCCGCCGATCATCATGTCGCGGCCGGCCTCGATCCGCTTGGCGATGGCGATCTCGCCCTCGCGCGACAGCAGCTCGACGCTGCCCATTTCGCGCAGGTACATCCGCACCGGATCGTCGGTGCGGCCAAGATTGGCCTCATCGACGTTGCCCGCACCCTCCTCGGATTCGGTCTCGGCCTCGCCCTCCGCCTTCTCCTCCTTGCGGGCCGGCGCCTCACCCTCCTCGGCCTCCTCGCCCTCCACCACCTGGATGCCGAGTTCCGAGAAGCTCGCCATGACGTCCTCGATCTGCTCGGAGCTGGTCTGGTCGGGCGTCAGCACCGCGTTGATCTCGTCGAAGGTGACGTGCCCGCGCTCCCGCCCGCGCGCGATCAGCCGCTTGACCGCGGCCGATTGCGTATCGAGCAGCGTGGTGTCCGTATCCTGCTCGGCCGTCGCGGTATCGCCTTGAGTGCTGGGCTTGGTTGCCATTGCCGGGATCTTCTCCGTAAAAACTGTTCAGCCGCCAGAACTGTTCAACGACCGGACGGTGAGGAACCGTCCGGGTCGCTCGCATAGAGACGGTCCTGCACGCGGCGCAGTGCCACCACACGGCGCAGCGCCGCCTCGTCGAAACGCCGCGCCAGGGCCTGCTGGGCTTGCGCCAGTTCCGCCTCGAGCCGGGTGCGGCGCAGCAGGCCCACGAAATGCCAGAAGGTCTCCAGCGCCTGGGCCGGCATCGCGTCCTCTCTTGCGCCGGGCGGCATCGAGGTGGACAAGGCAGCCGTAAGCGCCTCCGCCTGGTCCGCGGCTCCGGATGCTCGCAGGTGGTTCATCAACCCCGCCGCGTCAAGGCTTTGCGCGTCATGCAGCCAATCAAGCATGGCCTGTTGCAAAGGGCGCACATCCGCGGGCAGCGGCAGCGCGCCGAACGTCTCCTCCTCGTCGCGCAGCAGGGCCGGGTGGCGCAGCAGCAGGCACACGATGATCCGCCCGATCTGAGCGTCGGCCGTGGCCTCCGAAAGCACCGGGCGGATCGCCCGGGCCGGTCGAAGGCCCGCGGCAGGGCGGCGGCGCGCCTGGAAGAAGTGGTCCAGCAGGGCGCGGCGATACTCGGAGGCGAGGCCGGGATGGCGGATCTGCCTTGCGGCCGTCTCCAGCCGCTCTTTCCAGGCGGCGAGCTGCTCGGGCGTCCGCGCTCCCTGGCGCTGCTGCTCGAACAGGGCCTCGGCCAGGGGCCGGGCATGTTCCAATGCGTCCGCGAATGCTTTGGCCCCGCGCTCGCGGATCAAGCTGTCCGGGTCGTGTCCGGCAGGCAGAGGCGCGATCCTGAGCGTGCGGTCGGGTGCCAGCAGCGGCAGAGCCAGAGAAATGGCCCGCTCGGCCGCCCGGCCGCCCGCCGCGTCGCCGTCGAAGCACAGCACCGGGGCGGGCGAGAGGCGCCACAGCGCCTCGACCTGCGCCTCGGTGAGTGCCGTGCCGAGCGGCGCCACCGCGCCCGTGAACCCGGCCTGATGCAGCGCGATCACGTCCAGGTAGCCCTCGACCACCACGACCTCCTGCCCGCTGCGCACGGCTGCGCGCGCCCGGTCCAGGCCGAACAGCGTCTGCCGCTTGGAGAACACCGCCGTCTCCGGGCCGTTCAGGTATTTCGGTTGCCCGTCGCCCAGCACCCGGCCGCCGAAGCTGATCACCCGCCCTTGCGCGTCGTGGATCGGGAACATCACCCGCCCGAAGAACAGGTCACGCTGCCGCCCCGGCTCCGGCTCGGTCATCAGCCCGGCCTCGACGAGCAGGGCCGGGGTGACCGATTGGCCCGCCAGTTCGGTGGCCAGGGCGCCCCTGCCCTCGCCCGACCAGCCCAGCCGCCAGGCGTCGATGGTCGTCTCGGCAAGCCCACGGCGGCGCAGATACTCCAGCGCCGCCGATCCCTCCGGCGCCCGCAGACGCCGGGCAAAGGCGGCGGCGGCGGCGTCCAGCACGCCATGCAGGTCAAGCCGGCGGCGCTCGGCGGCGGCGGCTTCCGGCGTGGGCTTCGGCACCTCCAGCCCCGCCTCGGCGGCCAATTGCGCCACGGCTTCGGGGAAGCTCGCCCCCTGGCTGCGCATGACGAAGCCGATCGCATCGCCATGCGCACCGCAGCCGAAACAATGGAACCCGTCGTCATAGACATAGAAGCTCGGCGTCTTCTCGCCGTGGAAGGGACAGCAGCCCTTCCACTGCCGCCCCGAGCGCGCCAGCTTGACATGCCGTGCCACCACGGCCTGCATCGGCGTGCGGGCGCGCAACTCATCCAAAAAGGCGGCCGGCAGCGCCAAGCGTCAGCCGCCCAGTGCCGCTTTGACCACCGGCCCGGCCGCTGCCATGTCCAGGCTGGCCGCGTGGCGCGCGCGCAGGGCTGCCATGACCCGGCCCATATCCTTGATCGAAGCAGCGCCTGTCTCGGCGATCGCGGCCGTGACCGCCTGGCGCAGGGCCGCCTCGTCCATCTGCGCCGGCAGGAAGCCCTCGATCACGGCGATCTCGGCCTCCTCCTTGTCGGCGAGGTCGGGGCGATTGCCCTGACGGTACAGCGCCACGCTCTCGCGCCGGCTCTTGGCCATGCCGCGCAGCATGGCGATGATCGCAGCATCGTCCACCGGCCCGCCCGGACGGGCGGCAATGTCCGTGTCCTTCAGCTTGGCCAGAACCATGCGCAGCGTGGAGACGCGCGCTGCCTCTCCCGCCTTCATGGCCGCCTTGAGCTGATCCGTGAACGACTCGCGCAGTCCCATCCGTGCCTCCGGGAGAAAATCGACCCTCTACCCTATGCGCGATGCTCGCGCTGCCGGGAAATTTCTTCGCGCGCTTCGCTGCTCCATGTTGTTCGGGGAAGTTTTGTCGCGTAGGTAGCTGCCATGCAGATGAGCGTGGATGACGTGATCGCGCGGCTGGGCGGGGCCGAGGCCGGCGCCCGCCTGCTCGGGGTGGGCACCGAGGCCGTGCGCAAATGGCGCCAGCTACGCAGCATCCCGTCGCGCCACTGGCCGGCGGTGATCGCCGCGACCGGCCTCGCGCTGTCCGATCTACCGGGCGCCGGCGCGCAGCCCGAGCCAACCCGAGGCGACGCGCCTCCCGAGGCGACGGCGGCACTTGTACTGGCCGACGGGACGGTGTTCTGGGGCCGCGGCTTCGGCGCCTATGCCGAGGCGGCGGTGGGCGAGGTGTGCTTCTCGACCGGCATGACCGGCTACCAGGAGACGCTCACCGATCCGTCCTTCGCCGGGCAGATCATCACCTTCACCTTCCCGCACATTGGCAATGTCGGTGCCAATCCGCAGGATCTCGAAGCGGCCGGGGTTGCGGCGCGCGGCCTTGTGGTCAAGCAGGACGTGACCGCGCCGGCCAACTGGCGTGCCGCGCAGGGGCTGGAGACCTGGCTGCGCAGCCAAAGCGTGCCGGGGATCGCCGGCGTCGATACGCGCGCGCTTACCCTGCGCATCCGCGACGGCGGCGCGCCCTGTGGCGTCCTGGCGTTTCCCGCCGACGGGCGCTTCGACATTGCCGCCCTGGCGGAACGGGCGCGAAGTCTGGCCGGGGCTCGAGGGGATGGATCTGGCGCGCGAGGTCTCCTGCACCCAGAGCTATGAGTGGGATCAGACGCGCTGGGCCTGGCCTGGCGGATTCGGGCTGCAGGACGCGCCGCGTCACCATGTCGTGGCGGTCGACTATGGTGCGAAGCGCAACATTCTGCGCTGCCTGGCCGATGCCGGCTGCCGGGTGACAGTGGTGCCGGCAAGTGCCACCGCCGAGGACATCCTCCGCCACCGACCGGATGGCGTGTTCCTGTCCAACGGACCGGGCGACCCGGCCGCCACGGGTGTCTATGCCGTGCCGGCAATCCAGGGCGTTCTCGCCGCCGGCGTGCCGCTGTTCGGCATCTGCCTCGGGCACCAGCTGCTGGCGCTGGCGCTGGGCGGGCGCACCTACAAGCTCGATCGCGGCCACAGGGGAGCCAACCAGCCGGTGCAGGAGCTGGCGACCGGGCGGGTCGAGATCACCAGCCAGAATCACGGTTTTGCCGTCGATGCGACGAGCCTGCCGTCGGGGGTGCGGGTGACGCATAACAGCCTGTTCGACGGCAGCAACGAGGGGCTGGAATGCGAGGACGGCGCGGCATTCAGCGTGCAGTATCATCCTGAGGCGAGTCCGGGGCCGAGTGACGCCGGGCACCTGTTCCAGCGGTTCGTGGCGATGATGGAGCCCCGGTAGTGGGCCGCCGCACCGACATCCACTCCATTCTCATCATCGGCGCGGGCCCGATCGTCATCGGTCAGGCTTGCGAGTTCGATTATTCCGGCGCCCAGGCCTGCAAGGCGCTGCGCGAGGAAGGCTTCCGCACCATCCTGGTGAACTCCAACCCCGCCACCATCATGACCGATCCCGGTCTGGCGGACGCCACCTATGTCGAGCCGATCACGCCCTATTTTCTCGAACGCATCATCGCCCGCGAGAAACCGGATGCGCTGCTGCCGACGATGGGCGGGCAGACAGCCCTCAATGCCGCCCTCCAGCTTGCCGCCGACGGCGTGCTGGAGAAATACGGCGTGGAGCTGATCGGCGCCCGCGCCGAGGTGATCGAGCGCGCCGAGGATCGCCAGAAGTTCCGCGATGCAATGAGCGAGATCGGCCTGGAAAGCCCGAGCAGCGCCATCGCTCACACCCTGGAGGAAGCCCGCGCGGCCCTGGCCGGAATCGGGCTGCCCGCGGTGATCCGGCCCAGCTTCACCCTGGGGGGCACCGGCGGCGGCATCGCCTATAACCGCGAGGAGTTCGACCGCATCGTGCAAGGGGGCCTCGACGCCTCGCCCACGCACGAGGTGCTGGTCGAGGAAAGCGTGCTCGGCTGGAAGGAGTTCGAGATGGAGGTGGTTCGCGACCGCGCGGACAACTGCATCATCGTCTGCGCCATCGAGAACGTCGATCCGATGGGCGTGCATACCGGCGACAGTGTCACCGTGGCTCCGGCGCTGACACTCACCGACCGAGAATACCAGCGGATGCGCGATGCCTCCATCGCGTGCCTGCGCCGCATCGGCGTCGATACCGGCGGCAGCAATGTGCAGTTCGCGATCAACCCGGCCGACGGGCGGATGGTGGTGATCGAGATGAACCCGCGCGTCTCGCGCTCCTCCGCCCTCGCCTCCAAGGCCACCGGCTTTCCCATCGCCAAGATCGCGGCGAAGCTTGCGGTCGGCTACACGCTCGACGAGCTGGCCAACGACATCACCGGCACCACGCCGGCCAGCTTCGAGCCGACCATCGACTACGTGGTGGTGAAGATCCCGCGCTTCACCTTCGAGAAGTTCCCCGGCACGGCGCCGCTGCTGTCCACCAGCATGAAATCGGTGGGCGAGGGCATGGCGATCGGCCGCAGCTTCGCCGAGGCGCTGCAAAAAGGTCTGCGCAGCATGGAGACCGGCCTCGCCGGCCTCGATCCGGTGGCAGTGCCGGGCGATGGCGGGGCAGATGCCTTTCGCGCCGCCCTCTCCTCGCCGCGCCCCGAGCGACTGCTGATGGCAGCGCAAGCGCTGCGCGCCGGCCTGTCGGTCGAGGAGGTCCACGCCGCCTGTCATTTCGACCTCTGGTTCCTGCGCGAACTGGCGACGATTGTCGCGGCCGAGCAGGCGATCCTCCGCGACGGGCTGCCACGCGACGCGCATGCCATGCGCCGCGTCAAGGCGATGGGCTTTTCCGATATC
This sequence comes from uncultured Pseudomonadota bacterium, assembly GCA_963838805.1. GTDB lineage: Bacteria > Pseudomonadota > Alphaproteobacteria > Acetobacterales > Acetobacteraceae > CAVRQM01. The sequence continues at coordinate 89,628 of CAWISK010000006.1, read as the reverse complement.
CAGCTTGCCCGCCTCGCCGACACGACTCCGGCGGCGGTCGCCGGGCTGCGCGAGCGGCTCGGCGTGCAGCCCGTCTATAAGCGTATCGACACCTGCGCGGGCGAGTTTGCCTCGGCCACGCCCTACATGTACTCGACCTACGAGGGCAGTTTCGGCACGCCGGTCTGCGAGGCCGATCCCAGCGACCGGCAAAAGGTCGTGATCCTGGGCGGCGGGCCGAACCGCATCGGCCAGGGGATCGAGTTCGACTATTGCTGCGTCCACGCTGCCTATGCACTGCGCGAGGCGGGGTTCGAGACCGTCATGGTCAACTGCAACCCCGAGACCGTCAGCACCGATTACGACACCTCCGACCGGCTGTATTTCGAGCCGCTCACCGCGGAGGACGTGATCGCCCTCGTTCGGCGCGAGCAGCAGCGGGGAACGGTGCTGGGCTGCATCGTGCAGTACGGCGGCCAGACGCCGCTGAAGCTGGCGCATGCCCTGGCCGCGGCCGGCATTCCCATCCTGGGCACCAGCCCCGATGCGATCGATGCCGCCGAGGATCGCGAGCGGTTCCAGGCGCTGCTCGCGCCATCTCGGACTATTGCAGCCGGAGAATGGCACCGTGCGCTCGCTCGCCGAGGCCGAGGCGGTTGTGGCGCGCATCGGCTTCCCGGTGGTGATCCGCCCCAGCTACGTGCTGGGTGGCCGTGCGATGGAGATCGTGCACGACAGCGCCGGCCTGCACCGCTATCTGCGCGAGGCGGTGCTGGTCTCGGGCGACAACCCGGTGCTGATCGACCGCTACCTGAACGACGCGATCGAGGTCGATGTGGACTGCATCGCCGATGGCGAGCAGGTCTATGTCGCGGGCGTCATGGAGCACATCGAGGAGGCCGGCATCCATTCCGGCGATTCCGCCTGTGCCCTGCCGCCCTATTCGCTGTCGCCGGCGACAGTGGCCGAGCTGCGCAGCCAGACCGAGGCCCTGGCGCGCGGCCTGCATGTCGTGGGGCTGATGAACGTGCAGTTCGCCATCAAGGACGACGCGGTCTACGTGCTGGAAGTCAACCCCCGCGCCTCGCGCACCGTGCCGTTCGTGGCCAAGGCCACCGGCGTCGCCGTTGCCAAGATCGGCGCGCGGGTCATGGCCGGCGCCAGCCTCGCCGAGTTCGGGCTGGGTGCCCATGCCGCGGCCCCGCATGTCGCGGTCAAGGAGGCGGTGTTCCCGTTCAACCGCTTCCCCGACGTGGACACCATCCTGGGGCCGGAGATGAAATCGACCGGCGAGGTCATGGGGCTGGACAGCAGCTTCGACCGCGCCTTCGCGAAAAGCCAGCTTGGTGCCGGCGTGCGCCTGCCGGAAGCGGGCACGGTGTTCCTGTCGGTGCGCGATTCCGACAAGCCGGCGGCGCTCGCCGTCGCCCGCCGGCTGCTGGACATGGGCTTCTCCATCCTCGCCACCCGCGGCACCGCCGCCCGGCTGCGCGAGGCGGGGCTGGCGGTGGGGCAGGTCAACAAGGTGCTGGAGGGCCGCCCGCATTGCGTGGACGCGATCCGCTCGGGGGAGGTGCAGCTGGTGATCAACACCGCCTCCGGCGCGCAGTCGGTCGCCGACAGTTTCGATATCAGGCGCAGCGCGCTCACGCATGGCGTGCCGCACTACACCACCATCGCCGGCGCCCGAGCCGCGGCCCAGGCGATTGCGGCGCTGCGCCGGGGCAGTCTTGAAGTGGCCCCGCTCCAGTCATATTTCCCCGCATCGTTCTGACCGGAAGGCGCCGGGGGAGCGCCGCCAGCCGGGCTTGCCTTTTCGCGGCAGGCGCAGAACACTTCGTCCCCCGATCCATGCTTTGGCATCCACTGGCTGATCCGAGGTTCTGGCTTTGCAAAAGTTCCCCATGACCGCCCCCGGCCTGCAGCGGCTGGAGGACGAGTTGCGAACCCTGAAGAGCGTCGAGCGCCCGGCGGTGATCCGTGCGATCGCCGAGGCGCGCACGCATGGCGACCTGAGCGAGAACGCCGAGTACCACGCGGCGCGCGAGCGGCAGAGCTTCATTGAGGGCCGCATCGCCGAGCTGGAGGAGATCGTCTCCTCGGTCGAGATCATCGACCCCTCGACCTTGTCCGGCGACAACGTGAAGTTCGGCGCGCATGTCCGGCTGATCGACGAGGAGACGGAGAAGGAGACCACCTATCAGCTGGTGGGCGTGCACGAGGCGGACATCAAGTCGCAGCGGCTGTCGATCTCCTCGCCGCTGGCCAAGGCGCTGATCGGCAAGAAGGTGGGCGACAGCATTTCCGTGCCGGCGCCAGGAGGCGACCGGAGCTACGAGATCCTCGCGGTCACCTACGGCTGAGCCGCCATTCCGTGTCGATGATCGGCCTGGCGGACGTGCGCGCGGCCGCCGCGCGCATCGCGGGCCAGGTGCTGCGCACACCGGCGATCCGCAGCGACGCCATCAGCCGCGCCACGGGTGCCGACGTCGTGCTGAAGCTGGAGACGCTGCAAGTCACCGGCTCGTTCAAGGAACGCGGGGCCGCCAACCGTCTGGCCTTGCTGACCGAGGCTGAACGCGCCGCAGGTGTCATCGCCATGTCGGCCGGCAATCACGCGGCGGCTTTGGCCCGGCACGCGAGCCTGCAAGGCATTGCCGCGACCATCGTCATGCCGGTGAACACGCCGCTGACCAAGGTCACGCGCACCGCGAGCTGGGGCGCGCGCGTCGTACTGCACGGCGAGACGGTGGCCGAGGCGGCGGATCACGCGCACGCCCTCGCCGCGAACGAGGGCCTGGTGTTCGTCCATCCCTATGACGATCCGGGGGTGATGGCCGGCCAGGGCACGCTGGCGCTGGAGCTGCTGGAGGATTTTCCCAACCTCGACATGCTTGCCGTGCCGGTGGGCGGCGGCGGGCTGATCGCCGGCTGCGCGGTGGCGGCCACGGCGTTGCGGCCGGGCATCGAGGTGATCGGCGTCGAAGTCGCGGCCTATGCCGCGCTGGCGCAGCATCTTTCGGGCCAGCCGGTCTCGGTCGGCGGCACCACGATCGCCGAGGGAATTGCCGTACGCGACATTGGCGCCGCACCGCTCGCGGCAATCCGCGCCCATGTCGCCGACGTGCTGGTGGTGCCCGAGCGCGCCGTGGAGGAAGCCATCGCCCTGCTGGCCGAGGGTGCGAAGGTGGTCGCCGAGGGCGCCGGTGCGACGGCGCTGGCCGCATTGCTGGCGTTTCCCGAACGTTTCGCCGGCAAGCGCGTGGGCATTCCGATCTGCGGCGGAAATATCGACGCGCGCATCCTGGCCAACATCCTGCTGCGTAACCTGTTGCGCGATGGCCGCTTGCAGCGCCTGGTGCTGGAAATCCCCGACCGGCCCGGAATGCTCGCCGACATCGCCGGGCGCATCGCCGCCTCTGGCGGCAACATCATCGAAGTATCGCACCACCGGCTGTTCACCTCGCCCAGCGTGCAGGCAGCCCAGCTCGAAGTGATGTTCGAGGCGCGCGACCCGGCGCATAGTGCCGCGATCGTGCAGGCGCTGGAACAGAACTACACGCTGCGGCGGATCTGATAGACGATGGACACGGACTGCCTGCTCGGCGCGGCCATTCGCCACGAATGGATGCTCGATCCCGACTTCCTCACCGTCAATCACGGCTCCTACGGCGCCACACCGCGCGTCGTGCTGGCCGCACAGGCGGAATGGCAGGCGCGGATGGAGGCGCAGCCGACACGCTTCATGCAGCGCGAGCTGCCCGCCGCCCTGCGCCACGCCGCAACGCGGCTCGCAGGGTTCATGGGTGCCGACGGCGAGGATCTGGCATTCGTCGAAAACGCCACCGTCGGCTGCAATGCCGTGCTGCGCTCGCTCGACCTGATACCGGGCGATGAGATCGTGGTGCTAAGCCACGGCTACGGCGCGGTCGTCAAGACCGCGCGCTATGTCGCCACGCGCAGCGGTGCGCGCGTAGTCGAGGCGGGGCTGCCCTTCCCCCGCCCATCGGACGAAGCGGTGACCGCCAGTATCGCGGCGGCGGTCGGCCCGCGCACGCGCATCGCGGTGCTCGACCACATCACCTCGGCCAGCGCGCTGCTGCTGCCCATCACCGCCATGATCGACGCCTGCCACGCGGCTGGCGTCCCGGTGCTGGTGGACGGCGCGCACGCGCCGGGCAACGTGACGCTCGACATCCCGGCGACAGGTGCGGACTGGTATGTCGGCAATTGCCACAAATGGCTGATGGCGCCGAAGGGTTGCGGCTTTCTGTGGGCGCGCCGCGCGCGGCAGGACGGTCTGCACCCGGTTACCATCTCGCACGGGCTGGGCGGTGGGTTCCTGGCCGAGTTCGACTGGACCGGCACGCGCGACATGAGCGCGTACCTGGCAGTCACGGCGGCACTCGACTTTCACGAGCGCCTGGGCGGGGCCGCCTTGCGCGCGCGCAACGCGGCACTCGCGGCCGAAGCGGCGGCGCTGCTCGCCGGCCGGCTCGGCACGGAGACCGGCTGCGGCAACCGGCTGGCCTGCGCAATGGACGTGGTGCGGCTGCCACTCACCGGGCTCGGTCGACCAGGATCGCGCGCTTGCCATTCGCGAACGCCTGCTCGACCACGGCACCGACGCGCCGGTCAGTGCCATCGACGGTGCAGCATGGTTGCGGGTCTCGGCTCAGGCCTATAACGAACGCAAGGACTTCGACCGCCTCGCTCACATGGTGTCTTCGGTCATCGGCTGACGACACTGTGGCATTCCAGTCACATTGAGCCGTTCCACTGTGCAACAACAATAAACATATTAGCGCGTCGCGGCCGAACTCGGTAAATCCAGAGGTCGCCACTGTGAGCGAGTAACGGCCATGATCGGGAATGCGGTACAACCCAAGCCGCGGCGACGCGCTCGGCGCCGTCAAATTGCCGGTCTCGACGAGCTCCCGCATAACGTCGTGCCCCTGCACCAGCGCATCATGCCCCGCCACACCGCGTTGCTGGCGCGCTGGCTGGAGGCCGGGCGGCGCATGGGCCTGTGCGATGCCTCGGCGTTCCAGCCCGAGCGTCCGCAGGGCGCCGAGGGACCGCGCCATGATTATGTGCTGGTCTGGGTGCGCGAGAACATCGATCCCGCCTACATGATCGTGCCGGAAGGCGCGCAATGGACGGTTGTGGATGCGGTCCGCCAGCAGGATCTGGCGCGCCTGTCCAGTTTCGCCGACGCACTCAATTTCATCCGCCCGGTGCTGCCGCTGGAGGCTGCCGCATAGGCAACGGCGTTTCCTCGCGCTAGCCTCGCAGCCGATGGGGGAAGCCAAGAACAGTCGCGGCCGCGTCTACGTGGCGGGCACCTGCGACACCAAGGGTCGCGAACTCGCCTATGTGCGCGACCTGATCGCGGCCGACGGGATCGCGACGACGCTCGTGGATTTGTCCACCTCCGGCACATCTGGCCGCGCCGACTTCACCGCGGCCGAAATCGCCCGCCACCATCCGGACGGCGCCACAGCCGTGTTCACCGGCGAGCGTGGCGCTTCGGTGACCGCGATGGCCCAGGCGTTCGCGGCATTCATCCGCACGCGCGACGATGTGGCCGGACTGATCGGCCTTGGCGGGTCTGGCAACACCGCTTTGGTGACGCAGGCCATGCAGGCGCTGCCGGTGGGCGTGCCGAAAGTGATGGTTTCCACTGTCGCCTCGGGCAATGTAGCGCCCTATGTCGGGCCATCCGACATCGCCATGATGTATTCCGTGACCGACATTGCCGGGCTGAACCGGATTTCCCGCCGCGTGCTGGGCAATGCGGCGCACGCGATCGCCGGCATGGCGCGGGCCGCGATCCCGGTCGCCGCCGACGACCGCCCGGCCGTGGGCATCACCATGTTCGGCGTCACCACGCCCTGCGTCACCGCCATCACCGCTGCCCTGGAGGCCGAGTACGACTGCCTGGTGTTCCACGCCACCGGCACCGGCGGCACGTCGATGGAGAAGCTCGCCGATAGCGGCCTGCTCGCCGGCATCATCGACGTGACCACCACGGAGGTCGCGGATTTGCTGGTGGGGGGCACGCTCGCCTGCACCGAGGATCGCCTCGGCGCGGTCGCACGCACACGCCTGCCCTATGTCGGCTCGTGCGGTGCGCTCGACATGGTCAATTTCGGCGCGCGCGCGACCGTTCCGGAACGCTTCGCGGGCCGCACCTTCCACGTCCACAATCCGCAGGTGACGCTGATGCGCACCACCGCCTCCGAATGCGCGCGCATCGGCGCGTGGATCGGCGAAAGGCTGAACCGCTGCGAGGGACAGGTGCGCTTCCTCATCCCCGAGGGCGGGGTCTCGGCGATCGATGTGCCTGGGCAATCCTTCCACGATCCCGAAGCCGATGCGGCGCTGTTCGCGGCGCTGGAATCGAGCGTGCGGCAGACCGACCGCCGCCGGCTGCTGCGTCTGCCCGTTGCCATCAACGACGCGCGGTTCGCGCAGGCGCTGGTGGACAACTTTCGCGCCATGATCTCGGAGCCCTGAATGCCGCGCATCGAACGTAGCGTCCTGCTGGAAAAGTTCGCCGGCATGGTGGCGCGGCGCGAGCCGATCGTAGGCGGTGGCGCCGGCACGGGCCTGTCCGCGAAATGCGAGGAGGCGGGCGGCATCGACCTGATCGTGATCTATAATTCGGGCCGCTACCGCATGGCGGGCCGCGGGTCGCTCGCCGGCATCCTGGCCTATGGCAACGCCAACGACATCGTGCTCGACATGGCGCGCGAGGTGTTGCCGGTAGTGCAGCGGACGCCGGTTCTGGCCGGCGTCAACGGCACCGATCCGTTCTGCCATTTCGACCATTTCCTCGATCATCTGAAGGCCGTCGGCTTTTCCGGTGTCCAGAACTTCCCGACTGTCGGCCTGATCGACGGCACGCTGCGCGCGAACCTGGAGGAAACCGGCATGTCGTACGGGCTGGAGGTCGATCTGATCCGGCTTGCGCGCGCGAAGGACATGCTGACCACGCCGTACGTGTTCACGCCCGACGAGGCGCAGGCAATGGCCGAGGCCGGGGCCGACATCATCGTGGCGCATATGGGCCTGACCACGGGCGGCGCGATCGGCGCGCAGACGGCGCTGACGCTCGCGGACTGCGCGGGGCGGGTCAACGCGATCAGCGAGGTCGCGCGCGCGGTGCGCTCCGATGTGATCGTGATCTGCCACGGCGGCCCCATCGCCGACCCTGCGGACGCCCAGTACATTCTCGATCACTGTCCCGACTGCCACGGCTTTTACGGCGCCTCGTCGATGGAGCGGCTGCCGGTGGAACAGGCGCTCACCGAGCAGACGCGGCGCTTCAAATCCCTCAACCGCTGACACGGAGTTTCCGTCATGGCGCGTGCCTATGCCAGCCACATCATCGAAGCGCCCGTGGAAGCCGTGTGGGCCGTCGTCCGCGATTTTTCCGCCTTGCCCCGCTGGATCGACGGCGTCGGGCCCTGCTCGATCGAAAACGGCCTGCCGGCCGATGCGGTGGGCTGCGTGCGCGCGTTCCGCCTGGGCGATGGCCCGCAAATCCGCGAACGCCTGCTGTATCTGGACGATTTCGCGTTACCGCTTCGGCTACAATTTCGAAACGCCGGCTTTTCCGGTTGCCAATTACCGCGCGCATTTCGAGTTGATCCCTGTCACGTCGGGCGATCGCACCTATGCACAATGGTGGGCGGAGTTCGACGAGGCGCCCGACGATGCCGGCAAATACGTCGCGATCATCTCGCGCGACGTATTCGGCGGCGGCCTCGCGTCATTGGATCGACACGCAAGCGGCCAGGCTGTGCCCACCGGTGCGGTGCGCTGGCAGGGCTGGCGACCCGCCAAGGTGTTCTGCTCGTCGGTGATCGCTGCACCGCTGGACACGGCTTGGGCGAAGGCGCGCGACTTCGCCGGCATGGGCGACTGGCACGCCGACGTCTCGGCCATGCACATGCAGGGCGGCGCACGCTCGGACCAGGTGGGTGCCACGCGCGACTTCTCGATGAACGGCGGCCATTTGCTGGAGCGGCTGACCGCCTTCTCCGATGCCGAGCACGCCTATCGCTACACGATCGACGAAAGCGTGCTGCCGTGGCTGCACTATCACGCCGGCCCGCGCTTCTACCCGATCACCAGCAGCAACGAGACGCTGGGCGTCTGGACCGCCGATTGGGTCGCCTCGCCGCAGGACGATCTGCGGCTCATCCCGGCGATCCATACCGAGGTGTTCCAGAAGGCGTTCGACACGCTTTCGGAGCTGGTGCGGACCCGTTGAAGGATTTCAGAACGAGGATATTTCGCTCGCCATCTCGTAGTCAGTCGCGCCTTCTGCGCCAGCCAGATATGCTGAGCTGCACGGCTCGCCGGATGACCGCCCGCAGCGCTACCCCGGGCGGCGCTTCCCACGCTCAGCTCGGATGACCGTGGCTGTTCTGCTCCCAATTGTTCTCCTCGGGCGGGCCGGTATAGTCGAGCCCGGCGCAGGCCGTGAGCCCGACCAGCACGAGCGCCAGCAATAGCATCAGGCTGGCGCGCCCTCGAATCATTGCGCCCATCCGACCGCATCACCAGACGCCACCGTCGCCTGGGATGATACCGCCTCGCTGCGCCGATCGGCCGCGTCCCACATCAGCCTAGGATCGAACGCTTCCGCGGCGAACATTGTGAGGATGACGACGCCGCAGAACGCCACGGCGCCGATGCCCGGCTGAATCGTGACGATGCTGCCGAAGCGGACGAGCGCGCCCAGCAGCGATTCCATGAAAATGTCGATCATCGACCAGCGGCCAATCCAGCGCACGAAATGGTACAGCTTCGTGCGGTCGCGCAGCCAGAGCGCGCCCCCGGTCTGGGTCGCGACCAGCATCACGGAAAGGCCCACCAGCTTCAGCATCGGCACCGCGATGCTGGCGAAGAACACGAGGGCCGCGAGCGGGTACATGCCCGAGGACAGCAATTCCTCCACCCCGCCCAGGATCGTGCTGGGCGAGCCGGCGCCGAGCTGCACCACGGTCAGTACCGGATAGAGATTGGCCGGCACGTAAAGGATCGCCGCGGCAATCACGAGGGCCCAGGTTCGCGAGATGCTATCCGGCTTGCGCGGATGCACCGCCTGGTCGCAACGCGGACAGTGCCGATGATCCGCGGACGGAGCGCTCACGAAGCCGCACACCTCGCAGCCCACCGCCGCGAGGCTGCGCGCGCCGAAATCTGGCGCCGTCACCGCTTGCGCAGCCGCGCGGTCACGGCGGGCGATTGCCTCCCATACCGCCTCGCGGTCGAGCGCGGTATCGGCCCAGATGATGACGATGGTCAGCGCAAGCAGCGCAAACACGCCGACCTGGAGGTGGATCGTTACCACGTCGCCGAGCTTCACGTAGGCGACGAAGACGCCGAAGACGAACACCTCGATCATCGACCACGGGCGCAGCCGCTCGACCCAGGCGAAGACCTCCCGCAGATGCCGCGGCGGTCGTCGGCCGCGCAGGCGCAGCAGCACGTACAGCGTCGCCAGCAGCTTCCCCAACGGAGCCAGCAAGGTGGTGAAAACGACGGCGAGCGCCAGCGACGGCATCCCGCGCCGCCATAGCTCCGCCGGGCCGGACAGCAAGCCGGCCTGGTGCGCGATCCCGGCTGTCGCCACGGTCATCAGCGTGGTCGTGGCCATCAGGCACAGCAGGATGAGCGCGCCCAGCGTCAGGGCGAGGCCGCGACCCAGCGGATCGGCGCGGGCACGGCGCAACGCGGTGCCGCAGCGAATGCAAAAGGCGGTGCAGCCTTCCGCCAATGGGGGCACCGTCTGGAACAGCCCGCAGCCGCCGCATTCCCGCAGCGGCGGATCGGTCGTGACCATGCGCCCCGCTGGCCTCCGCGTCATCCGCCGGCGCTCACGGATGGTCCAGCATCGCCGCGAGCGCATCAGCGAGCCGCCCGAGAGCGGTACTGATGGCCGCGACCTCGGCCGGCGTGCCCTGGCCGGTGGTCGGCACCACCGTGCGGAAGGCGCGCGCGGTCGAGCCCGGCCGCCCGGTGACATGCACATCGATCTGGGCGAGCAGCACCACGCCGCCGGTCCGATCTTCGTCCAGGCGCTGGATGTTCAGCTCGACCGTCACGTCCGGCCGCGTGCTGACGGCGCCCGCCTCGGCATAGACCGTGCTGCCGGGCAGGCGCTGGCTCAGCTCCTCGACCAGCACGCGGCTGATCATGGCACCGAGCGATTCGCCCCACCACTCGTTCGCCATCACGTCGAGCCGATAGCTCTCCGACGAGCGCACGATCTGCGAGCGGTCGAGATAGCGCGCCAGACCGATGTCGCGCAGCAGGACCACTCTCGGCTTGCTCGCGACCGTGGCGCCCTGAACGGGTGCTATCGTGTACAAGGTGGGGGGTGGCGAGGCGCATCCGGCCAGCAGGGCGGCGCACAGCACCGCGCACCCGAGGGGTGCCAGGCGCAGGCAACCGCGTGTGTCTCATTCCATGCCCTGGCTGGTGCGTCCGCGAATCAGCGCCTCCGGGTGGCGGGACAGCAGGTCGGTCAGGGCGCGGATCGATTGCACCGCGCTGTCCATCTGCACCAGCACCCGGTCGAGATCGCGATTGAACTTGGTGTTGTCGCCATAGCCCGCATCCATCGACAGCACGAGCTTGTTGGCGCCCGTCAATGTCTTCTGCATCCCGCTGGCGATGCCCGGCAACTGGCGCAACGCCGGCGACAAGCCCGCCATCCACCTGCTTCAGCGTGTTCTGCACTGCCGTCAGGCTGTCGGCCAGCGATAGCAGTACCTGCTTGATCTGCGGGCCGTTCACCATCGTATCCGCGCCCTGCAGCGTGTCGGCCAGACTGCGGCCGATCGCGTCGAACGGAATCGAGTTCACCTTGTTCAGCAATTCCGTGGCGGAGGCAGTCAGGCCCTGAAACCCGCCGCTGTCGATGGTCGGCATCACGAAGGCGCTGCCGTCCATCGTCACCTTCGCCGGCGGGGCGTGCGGGTCGATCTCCAGCGCCACCAGCATCTGGCCGGTCAGCAGGCTCGCGCTTTGCAACGTCGCGCGCAGCCCGTGGCGCGACGAGTTCGTCCACCCCTTCCGCCGGACTCTGGAACATGCGCTTGCCGATGCCGAGGAACCGCTCCGGCTGCACATCGAACCGCACCGGCGCCACGATGGCATCGAGTGCCTTGGAATAGGTCAGATCGACGCTCGCACCTGGCCGATCTTCAGCCCGTGGAAAGTGACGTCGGCACCCGGCGTCAGGCCGCGCACCGAGCCGGGGAAATAGGCGACGAAGCTCACCGCCCGGCCATAGACCGAAGCGTGGGCCGCCTCCTGATTGGCATAGAGCGGAAAGATGCGGTTCGCCGTGCTCACCCGTGTCGCGGCCGGGCTGGCCTCCGCCGCCTGTGGATTGTCGAAGGCAATGCCGCCCAGCAGCAGCGCGCGCAGCGATTCCACCTGCACGTCCACCCCGGCGCCGCCGAGCTTCACGCTGAGACCCGAGGCGTTCCAGAAGCGGGAGTTGTCATGAACGTATTTGTCGAAAGGCTCGCGGACGAAAACGTGGATGGTGGCGTTCTCGGCCATGTCGCCCAGATCCCAGCCGAGCACCTCGCCCACCGTCAAATCGCGATAGAAGACCGGCGAGCCGAGACTGATGGAGCCGAGGCGGTCCGCCTTGACCAGGAAGGTGCGGCCAGGAGCCGCGGTTTCCAGCACCGGCGGATCCTCGAGGCCCGTGAACGCGCGCTGCGCGGCACTCCCCTCGGTGCCCGGCAACATGCCGACATAGGAGCCGGAAATCAGCGTGCCGAGCCCGGACAGGCTGCCCGCGAACAAACGCGGCTTCACCACCCAGAACACCGTCTGGCTATTCAGCAGCGGCTCCGCCGCACGCGTGGTCGAAATGGTGGCGGTGACGCGCGAATGGTCGCTGCTGAGCGCCAGACCCGTGACCGTGCCCAGCGCCATGTCCTTGAACTTGAGCTGGGACTGTCCCGCCTGCAGCCCTTCCGCGCTGTCGAAGGAGATCGTGATGGTCGGGCCCTTCTTGGAATACGTGTCCCAGGCGAGCCACGCGCCGATGGCCAGCGCCAGCAGCGGGATGATCCATATGGCCGGAATCCGCCGCCTGCGCCGCACGCCCGCACCCACGACATCGGCAAATTCAGCGATCTGGCTCATCGCGGCGTTCCCCCGCCCGCCATCGCCGGATTCAGCGCGGTTAGCGGAGGCTTGTCAAACCGAAACGGCCCGCTGGCCCGGCCCGTCTGGTCTTCGGCCCGTCTGGTCCCCGGCGCGTCCAGCTATGCCAGGAGACGCCGCAGGCTCCCCGCCATGGTCTGCAGGATCAGGCAGCACGAGGCCGCACCTGCGTCCAGCGTGCCGCGCGACCGCTCGCCCAGCCGGGCGGCGCGGCCGATGCGCGCCACCATGTCGCGCGTGGCGTCGCGGCCCTGCTGCGCTGCGGCGGAGAGCGCGTCGAGGCTCGCGGCGAAATCGTTTCCCTGTGCCCGCGCCGCATCATAGGCGGCCAGCGCCGGCACCAGCGTGTCGATCAGCGTCTTGTCGCCCGGCTTGGCCGAGCCGAGATCCTGCACACCATCCAGGCCGGCCCGCAGCATCCGCCCGAACCCCGCCGCATCCAGCGTCTCGGCGTCGCCGATCGCACCCGCCATGTCGAGAAAGAACGTGCCATAGAGCGGACCCATCGAGCCGCCGATGCCCTCCAGCAGCGTCTCGCCCAACGTCGTGAAGCCGGCAGCGAGCCCGCCCGGCGCGTCGCCCAGTGCCTCGCCGGCGCGCGAAAAGCCCTTGCTCATGTTGATGCCGTGATCGCCGTCGCCGATCGCGCCATCAATCTCCGAGAGCCAGGCGCGGTTGGCGTTGATGGCCGCCACCAGATCCGTCACCACCCCACCCGCCTCGGCAAGTCGCACGCCCGCACTCACCGCGCCACCTGCACCAGGCCCAGACAGCGCGCCGGATGCGCCACCCATCGCGCCAGGTCCGCGTCGAGCCGCATGATGGTCAGTGTCACGCCCTGCATCTCGAGCGAGGTGAACAGATTGCCGACGAAGGGCTGACGGATGGTCATGCCCCTGCCCTCCAGCACCCCGGCCACGCGGTCATACAGGATGTACAGCTCCATGACCGGCGTGGCGCCGAGCCCGGACACCAGCACGGCGAGATCGTCGCCCTCGGCGAAGGGCAAGTCGGGCAGGATGCGGTCCAGCATCAAATCCGCCATGTCGCGCGCCGGGCGGGTCGGCAGCACCTCGACGCCCGGTTCGCCGTGATGGCCGATGCCCATCTCCATCTGGCCGTCGGGGATCGAGAAATTGGGCTTGCCCACCGCGGCGATCGTGCAGGGTGCGAGGCCGATGCCGATGCTGCGGGTGTTGTCGATCGCCTTCTGTGCCGCGGCGATGACCTGGTCCAGGTCCAGGCCCTCATCGGCGGCGGCACCGCCCACCTTCCACATCAGGATCTCGCCGGCCACGCCCCGCCGCTTGCTCTGCTCGTCCTGCGGTGCGGAGGCCACGTCGTCGTTGGCGACAACCGTCTTGACCACCAGCCCGCGCGCGGCCGCCTGCTTGACGGCCATCTTCACGTTCATGTTGTCCCCGGCGTAGTTGCCGTACAGGCAGGCCACCCCGACCCCGCCATCGGCCGCCACGAACGCATCGAGGAAGCTTTTCGCGGTCGGCGAGGAAAAAATCTCGCCCACCGCCACCGCATCGACCATGCCGGGGCCGACATAGCCCAGAAAGGCCGGCTCGTGCCCCGACCCGCCGCCGGTCACGATGCCGACACGACCGCGCTTCGGGCTGCCGGCATGGCGCAGCGCGCGTGGGTTGCCGGTGGCAACCAGAAGATCGGGATGGGCGCGCAGAAAACCATTCAGCGCGTCCTCGACCACCTGATCGGGATCGTTGAAGATGCGGTTCACGAACGCTCCTCTACTGGATGGTGTAGCCGCCATCGACGACCAGGTTCTCGCCGGTGATCATGCCGGCCGCCCCGCTCGCCAGATACAGCACGGCCAGTGCGATCTCCTCCGGCTGGGCGAACCGTCCGGCGGGGATCTTGCGCTTCATGGCCAGCCCGACCTCGCCCGCCCAGGCGCGCCGGCCCAGCTCGGTTTCGACGACGGTGGGCGAGACCGCGTTGACGGTGATGCCGTGCTTGGCCCACTCCGCGGCCAGGACGCGAGTCAGCCCCAGGATGCCGGCCTTGCTGGTGCAGTAGGCGAGATGGCGGTCCAGCGCCACGAAGCTCGCCTGGCTGGCGAGATTGACGATGCGCCCGGCACCCGACTGGCACAGCGGCTGGAACGCCGCGCGGGCCATCAGGAACGGTGCCTTGAGATTGACCGCCATGGTGGCGTCCCAGTCGTCGTCGCTGACCTGTTCGGCCGGAGCCAGCCGGACGATCCCGGCGTTGTTCACCAGCACGTCCAGACGATCGCCCGCCGCAGTCGCCGCGGCCACCGCCCGCTCCGCCTCGCCCGGCCGGGTCACGTCGCAGACGATTCCCTGGTGTCCCTGGCCCGGCAGTTCGGCGGCTGTCCCCGTTACCCCTTCACTGACATCGGCCAGCAGAAGATGCGCGCCACGCGCGGCAAAGGTCTGGGCAATCGCCAAGCCGATGCCCGCGGCACCGCCCGTGACCAGCACGACCTTGCCGGTCATGTCGAACGCCGCCTCGAATCCGTGATTGGCCATTCTCTCCCCGTGGGCCGGCCCTCGACCGGCCGATCGCGCGGTTTTTTTCATCGATATGTTATTTTCTGCACTAGACCTTCACATGTGGAGTCGCCCTGTCAAGCGTGCTCCTTGCCTGGGCGGGCAGAGGAGCCGGCTTGCAGAGCGCTCAGGCAGCGCGGGCCGTCGTGGCGGGTGCCGCGTGGGTGATGCTGGTGCCAAGCACGGCCAAGCATTCGCGCATGAACGCGGCAAGCCCCGGCCAACCCTTGGCCGACACCAGATTGCCGTCCACGCAAGCGCCGTCGGCCGGCACGTCAACATAGATGCCGCCGGCCAGCCGCACCTCCGGTTCGCAATACTGCAATGCCGCCACGCGCCGGCCGCGCAGCACGCCGTCCACCGCCATCAGCACCTGGGCGCCGTGACAGATCGTGAAGATCGGCTTGCCGGCCAGATGGAAGTCGCGCACCAGCGTCTGCACCTTCGGGTCGATGCGGATATATTCGGGGCCCCGCCCGCCGGCCACATACAGGGCGTCGTAGTCCCCCGCCTCGGCCTCGGCCAGCGTGCCGGTCAGCCGGTGAAGGTGCCCGGGCTTCTCCGTATAGGTCTGGTCGCCCTCGAAATCGTGCAGCGAGGTCTTGATCATCTCGCCCGCGCGCTTGCCCGGGCAGGCCACATGCACGGTGTGCCCCACCGCCTGCATCGTCTGCTCGAACACGAAAATCTCGTATTCCTCGCTGAACTCGCCCACCAGCATCAGAATCGTCCTGCCGCTCACCCGCCACCCCCGCTCGTTTCGTTGGCGCGCAGCGTAGCACGGCCGCAACGGTCCGGTAGTAGGCATGGACGCCGGCGGCGCCTTTGGCGTAGATGGCGCCGCATCCGGGACATGCGCGCCCGGGCGGCGAGACAACCCACGGGAGCGCAGAGGATTCCCACCGTGCCCTATGCGGAACCCGATCCAGTGCGACACGGCGCTGAGGTTCCGGCCAATCAGATGACCGCAGTCCCGCGAGGCGGCCAGGGCGGCCCGGTGCGGCATGCCAAGGACTGGCTCGCCCGCCGGCGCCTGCTGCGCTGGGCCGCCTTGCTGCGCGAGAGTTCCCTGTTCGATGCCGGGTGGTACGCCGAACGGCATCCCGCAGGCAGCCGCCTCCGGCCTCGACCCGGTGCTGCACTACCTGCTGGTCGGCGCCCGCCAGGGACTCGATCCGGGTCCGGATTTCAGCACCGAGGCTTATGTCGCGGCCAACCCGGACGTGGCGGCAGCCGGGTTGAACCCGCTCGCGCACTACCTGGCACACGGCCGGGCCGAGGGTCGGCCGCTTGCTCCGGCCGCTGCCCACCCGGGCGCCCTGGCCGCGAGTCCCGCCACGGCCGCGCGGCGGCTGCCCGGGCCGGTGCGCCGGGCCCGCGTCGCGTTGCGACGCCTGTTGCGCCCACGCAATCTGCTGCAAGTCACGGAAGTGGACGGGTTCGCGGATACCGTGCCGCTGCACCCAGCCGAAGGACGGCCGCCGACGGGCTGGGTGCTCGTGCGCCTCTTGCACGGCACGCCGGGCAGCCGCCTCGCATTGCGGGTCCTGCTCGACGGGCACGGCCGCGAAATCGCGCTGCCGCCCGACGCAGGGCCGGCGCTGGTGCGTCTGCCGGACATTCCGGCCCCCCTGGGTCTGGGCTGCGGCGTCCGCACCGGCCAGGACGGTCTGCCGGACAGTGTCGCCATCCGCGAGATCGGCCGGACGGAAGCGAGCTTGCGTCTGCTCTGGGCGCATCGCCACGAGGTGCCGGGGCTGCTCGCGTCCGGGACAGGATTGCGCCCCGCCCTGAGCGGCCTCGCGGCACGCCACATGCCGACCGAAATGAACGGCTACCAGCACTGGATCGACGTCTACGACACCCCGTCCCGCGCGCAGGTCGCCGCCATGCGGGCGCGGGCGCGGGCCATGCTTCAGCCGCCGCGCTTCTCGGTCATCGTGCCGACCTTCAACACGCCGGCGAGGGCGCTGCGCGAAATGATCAGTTCGGTGCGCGCCCAGCTCTACCCGCATTGGGAATTGTGCATCGCCGACGACGCCTCGACCGAGCCGCACGTGCGTGCGATCCTGCAGGAGGCGGCGGCCGGGGATCAGCGCATCCGCCTGGTCCTGCGCGAGACCAACGGCAACATATCGGCCGCATCCAATTCCGCGCTGGCGCTGGCCACCGGCGACTTCGCGGCACTCCTCGACCACGACGACGTTCTGGCGCCGCATGCATTGCTGCTCATGGCCGAGGCCATCCAGGCCAATCCCGGCGCTGATATCCTCTATTCCGACGAGGACAAGCTCGACCCGGACGGGCAGCGCTACGATCCGTATTTCAAGCCGGACTACAATCCGGAACTGCTGCAGGGCCAGAATCTCATCAGTCATTTCGGCGTGTACCGCCTGGCCGCCCTGCGCGCCGCGGGCGGCCTGCGCGAGAGCTTCGAAGGAAGCCAGGACTACGATCTCGCCCTGCGCATGGCGGCGCGCACCGAGGGGCCGATCGTGCATGTGCCCCACATCCTGTACCATTGGCGCATCTTTCCCGGTGCAGACACCTTCTCGTCCACCCAGATCTCGCGCGCGACGCTGGCCGCGCGACGTGCCATCCAGGAGCAGGCGGCCGCGCTCGGCGAACAGGTCGAGGTGACGGAAAGCGTCGCACATTTCCACCGCGTCGTGCGGCGGCCGCCGGCGCACTGGCCGCTGGTGAGCGCCGTCGTCCCGACCCGCGATCATGTGGAGGTCCTGCGGGATTGCATCGACGGCCTGCTTGATGCGACCGACTATCCGGCACTGGAGATCATCGTCGTCGATAACGACAGCGCCCAGCCGCGGGCGCTCGCCTATCTGAAGCGGATCGCGGCGCACGGCGTGCGGGTGCTGCCGTATCAGGGCCCGTTCAACTACTCGGCCATCAACAACTACGCGGCGCGGCAGGCGCAGGGCGAGATGCTGCTGCTGCTGAACAACGACATCTCGATGACCGACCCGAGCTGGCTGCGCGAGATGGTGCAGCTGGCGATCCGGCCCGGCGTAGGTGCGGTAGGGGCACGCCTGCTGTACCCCGACGGCACGTTGCAGCATGGCGGCGTGGTGCTCGGCCTGGGCGGTGCCGCGGGGCACAGTCAGGTGGGAGCCTCGCGCGACGATCCGGGCTATTTCGGCTCGCTGAGGATGACCCGCGAAGTGTCCGCCGCGACAGGCGCCTGTCTCGCGGTCAGGCGCGAGGCATTCGAGGCGGTGGGGGGACTCGACGAGGTGAACCTGCCGGTCGCCTTCAACGACGTCGATCTCTGCCTGCGTCTGCGCGCGGCCGGATGGCGCATCATCTGGACCCCGCATGCCGAGCTGATCCACCATGAATCGAAATCGCGCGGCAGCGACTTCACACCCGAGCGCGTCGACAAGTTCCACGCCGAGGTCGCCTACATGCTGGGCCGCTGGGAACAGGAGCTGGCATCCGACCCGTTCTATAGTCCTAACCTCTCGCTCAACCACTCCCGCCCGGTCCCCGCTTTTCCGCCGCGGGTGGCACGCCCCTGGAGTGCCGCCAACCCCGCCGGGCAGACACCGATCGCTCCGTCGTTTCCCAGGACGGAAGCGGCGCTGCAGGATTGCCCGAGCCCGAACAGCGGCGGAGAACGAGAGATGGAGCAGACGTGGACGCCTTGAGCGACCGATCCGCCACGGCCGCGGAGTTCGCCGATCGCGTGGAGCGGCTGCTGGCGCCCCAACTGGATGCGCTGTTCTGGCGGCCGGCACGACTGGGCGTGGACAGCGCATGGTACGGCCATCTGCCGTTTGCGCACTGGATCGTCGCCGCCGCCATGCCGCGAATGCTGGTCGAGCTTGGCACCCATGCCGGCGTCTCCTATGCCGGCTTCTGCGAAGCCGTGCAGCGCGCAGGCCTGGATACACGCTGCCTCGCCGTCGATACCTGGCAAGGCGACGACCACGCAGGCTTTTACGGCGAGGAGGTGTTCGCCGAGCTGCGCACCTTCCACGATTCCCGCTACGGCAGCTTTTCGACGCTGCTGCGCGCCACCTTCGACGAGGCTCTGGATACGATCGACGACGGCAGCATCGACCTGCTGCATATCGACGGCCGCCATGGCTATGACGACGTGCGGCACGATTTCCTGAGCTGGCTGCCAAAAATGTCCGAGCGCGGCGTCGTGCTGTTCCACGACACCTGCGTGCGCGAGCGCGATTTCGGGGTCTGGCGCCTGTGGGCCGAGGCCACGCCGGGCCGGCCGCATTTCGAGTTTCTGCACGGCTTCGGCCTTGGTGTCTTGTGCGTGGGTGAGTGCGCCCCGGAAGCGGTGCGCGCGTTGTGTACACTTGACGACGCGGCGGCAGTAAGCCAGGTGCGCGAGTGCTTCGCCTTGCTCGGCGAACGCTGGGTACTCGATCGCGCGCAACGCCGGCTGGAACAGGCTCTCGCAGAGCAATGCCGGCATGCCGATGCGCTCGCCGCGAAGTTCGCGGAGCTGAGCGCCTATACAGCCACACTCGAAGCGCGCGATGCTGTGCCGCCGCGCGGCGAGCTGCGCAGTGCCATGGCGCGCGCGATCACCGCGGAGCAGCAGCAGCAAACGACCCTGGCACGCGCGGTCGCGGCGGAACAGCAGCAGCAAACGGCCCTGGCACGCGCGGCCGCCGCCGAACAAAGACAGAGCGAGACTTTTGCCCGAATCCTTGTCGTGGAGCAGGAGCGCGCGGCGGCGCGCGAGGAAGCCAGCGCGCTACGCCAGGAACTTGACGCAATCGCCGCATCGCGAAGCTGGGCGGTTGCGAGCCGCGTGCGGGCGGCGGCCGAACTGTTGCGCGGTTCGCGCCACAAGCTCGGCACGCGCGCCCTCCCGGCCCCGGTGCCCGCACGGGAGGCTTCGGCATCCGAGGTGTTGCTGGAGACCCTTGCGCCGGAGCTTGCCGATCCGGAGATCTCCGGATCGGAGACCTCCATCGCGGCGGTACAGGCGACGACGCCTCGTCAGCCTCGTGTGCTGTTCGCCGAGGGCGAACCGGGCACACCGGGCAGCATCTATCGCTGCCGGCGCTACGCGGCATGGGCCACGGCCGCCGGCTGGAATGCGCGCTGCAAGCCTGCCGACGAGATCGACGCGGACGATCTGCGCGACACTGATCTGGTGATCCTGTGGCGCGTCACCTGGAGCGCGCATATCGAGGGCGTGATCGAGCACACGCACATGTTCGGCGGGCGCGTCGGTGTCGATCTGGACGATCTGATGATCCGGCCCGATCTCGCGCGGGTCGAGTACATCGACGCCATCCGCTCGATCAACTGGTCCGAGACGCATGTGCGCGGCATGTTCGTCTCGGTTCTCCAGGTGTTGCAGCGCGTCGATTTCTGCATCGCGACGACCGCGGAGCTGGCGGCGGAGATGCGTCGCTGGCAGAAGGCGACGTATGTGCTGCCGAACGGGTTCGACGCCGCGACATGGCGGCGCTCCCGCCGGGTCGCGCGTGCGCGTAGTGCTGCACGGCACGACGGGCTGGTGCGCATCGGCTACGCCGGCGGCTCGCGCACGCACCAGCGCGACTTTGCCGAGGCGGCACCCGCGGTCGCTTGCGTGCTGCGGGCACGGCCGCAGACAAGGCTGGTGCTGTTCCGCAGCGAGTCCGACCGCGAACCGCTGGTGCCGCTCGACGAGTTCCCCGAACTTGCGGGAGTGTCCGACCAGATCGAATGGCGGGAGATGGTCGAGCTGGAGGCGCTCCCGGACGAGCTGGCGCGCTTCGACATCAACATCGTGCCGCTGCAGACCGGCAATCCGTTCGTCGAGGCGAAGAGCGAGCTGAAGTTCTTCGAGGCGGCGATCGCCGGTGCGCCCACTATCGCCTCACCGACCGGTCCCTATCGCCGCGCCATCATCGACGGCCAGACCGGATTGCTGGCAGCCGACGCGGCCGCGTGGGAAGCAGCCCTGCTGCGACTGGTGGACGATCCGGGGCTGCGCCAGCACCTCGCGCGACAGGCTTGCGGCGACGTGCTCTGGCGCTTCGGACCGGAACGACAAACCCGCCGGCTCGCCCGGTTCCTCGCGCAGCAGCGCGGCCAGCCCTCCGCCGAGCTGGCACAGGCATTCGTGGTCGGCCTCGCGGCGGAACGGCCGCGCGAGCGGCACCTGCCGCCATTCACGCCCACCGAGACGCTGTTCGCGCACGATCGGCTGGGCGAGGCTGCGGTGACGGTAGTGATCGCCTCGTACAACTATGCCGATTTCGTCCAGCAGGCGCTCGAACTCGGTGCGGCTGCAAAGCCTCGCCACGCTGGATCTGGTGGTCGTGGACGATTGCTCTCCCGATCCCGAGACCCTCCAGCAGATCCTCGACTGGGCGCACGTCCATGCGGAACGGTTCAACCGACTGGTCGTGCTGCGCCACACCGCCAATGCCGGCCTGGGTGCCACGCGCAACACCGGCTTTGCCTGGGCGGAGACGCCGTACGTGCTGCCGCTCGACGCCGACAACCGGCTGCGCCCGGATTGCGCAGAACGGCTGCTGGCAGTGCTGGATGGCGGGGATGCCGCGTACGCCTATGCGCGGCTGCAGCATTTCGGCGCCGAGGACCGGGTCACCGGCGGCGAGCGCTACGAGCCGCAGCGTCTGGTGGGCGGCAACTACATCGACGCGATGGCGCTGGTGGCGCGCTGGGCCTGGTCGGCTGCCGGCGGCTATTACGTGCAGCGCGACGCGATGGGCTGGGAGGATTACGCGCTGTGGTGCCGGCTCGCCGAACTGGGCTGCTGGGGCCAGGCGGTGGACGAGGTGCTGGCCGAGTATCGCGTGCATGGCGAATTGATGGTGAACAGCATCACCGAGACGAAGGACAACAAGCGGGCGATGGTGGCGTATGTGGAGCAGCGGCACCCGTGGCTGGAGATCGTGGCGCGGGAGCCGTATGCGAGGCCGGTGTAAGCGCCGTTTTCCAGAAAGTGCGGAACAGTAGGCTCCATCATGTGCGGCGGTAGCATAAGAAGGAATCGGCCGCGTGACTGAGATTCGTCAGGAAACGCATGACGTACGCAGCTATCTGGCAGGTCGGTACCTAACCGGAAGGGGTCTGGAAATCGGCGCGCTGGACGCACCCTTTCCGATGCCGTCCGCGGCACGGGTCGAGTACGTCGACCGGTTCCGAAAGGACGACTTGCTTCGTCATTACCCCGAGCTGCGCCCGCGCTCGGACAAGATCACCGACCCGGACATCGTCGAAGACGGCGAAACCCTGACGTCCATCCCCTCTCAGAGCTACGATTTCCTGGTCGCAAGCCATTTCCTGGAACATTGCGAAAATCCTTTGCTGACCTTGCGGAATCACGTCCGCGTCATCCGCTCCGGGGGTGCGCTGTTGCTCGCGGTGCCCAACAGCGCACATCCGGGCAGTTGGGATTTCGGCCGCGACCTCACAACGTTCGAGCATCTTCTGCTCGATGACAGAGATGGACCCGAAGGAAGTCGCCGCGCTCATTTCATGGAATGGGTTACATTCGCTGGCAAAATGACGGGAGAAGCGGCGGAGAGAGAATGTGAGCACCTGATGCAAATGAAGTACAGCATTCACTTCCACTGCTGGACGGCGGCCACGTTTCTGCCGTTCCTCCTCAGCTCCTTGTCTTACAATTCGATGGATGCCCACGTCGTTCACTACGAAGCCCAGGAGTACGAGATCCTGGCCGTGCTGCGGATTTAGCTGTCGCGCAGCGGCTCCCCGCTACCAAAGGCGGTCTCCACCGCATCCGGGATCGGCACCGGCTCCACCAGAGTCAGCCAAGGATGGCGAGAGCGGCTATGCTCCATCATCCAGCGCACCTTCTCGCGCTCCTGCATGGCGGTCTGGATCATTGACGTGCCATGCACGCGATACTCGGCCAGCGGCTCGCCGGGAACGCGCACCCCCCACAGCCCGCCTTCCGCAAAGCTGCACCACAAATCGTAATCTTCCCAGCCGGTGCGCGTGCTGTCATAGCCGCCGACGCTGGCCCATGCCGCCCGCGAGATCAACGCCAGAGCATCCACGTAATTGTTGTTCGACAAAAACACCGGATCCCAGTCGCGCTCGCCGAGCCGGTCGGTGCGTTCACCAAACATCTGCAGCATCGGATACGCAAACGCCGCCGCCGCCGCGCGGGCTGCACGCAAGCAGGCATCCACGCAGGCCGGACGCAGCCGGTTGTCGGCATCAAGCGTCAAGACCCACGGAGTTTCGGCCAGGGCGAAGCCCACGTTGCGGGCACCGCCCAGCCCTTCGTTGCGGCTGTTGCGCGCCACCACCGCCCGGTTGAAGCGTGCTCAGTGCTCGCCCATCCATTGAAGCACGACATCCAGCGAGCCGTCGGTCGATCGGTCGTCGATCACCACCAGATCCAGGTCCGCCACGTCCTGACCCGCGACGGAATCCAAGGCTTCGACGACCGTGTGGGCGTAGTTGTACAGAGGAACGACAATGGTCACGTCCGCGACAAGCAGCTGGTCGGAGTGGAACATGATCTCGTGGTCCGGAATGACCAGATCGACCGGCGGCCGGTGATGGCGCTGCGTCCGGCTGGCAAAAGCGGCCGCGGCGGCCCGTGGTGGCCCGTGCAGGTCGAGGATGGAAGCGATGTCAAGCGCCCTCCGCTCCGGCCCGTATCGCCATAGCACCGAAAGAAGGGCAGCCGTCGCCACGCGGCGGCGCAAGCCGGGATCGCCGATCAGGGCGGTCAGATGCTCCGCCCACTCGTTGCTGGTTGCCGCCAGAAAGCCGGTGCGACCCGGAGTGACGGCGCGGCGGAACGGCCCCGTCGGCGACGCCACCGTGACGACACCCACCAGCGCGGCCTCGAAGAACTTCAGCTCGCTTTTGGCCTCGGCGAACATGTTGCCCATCTGTAGCGGTGCCAGGTTGATATCGAACCGCGCCAGTTCGTCCGGCAGATCCTCCAGCGCCACCGTCTCGCGCCACTCGATCTGCGCTTGCAGATTGTCCAGGCACGGGAATTCGTCCAGATCCAGCAGGGCTTGGCCGGAATGCGGTGAGCGGAACAGGACGAGGCGGCATTGCGGGTGAGCCCGCAGCACGGCAGCGACCGCCTCGGCGCACACCGCGAAGTCGCGCTGATGCGTGCGCGAACCACCGGCGTAGCCGAGGCGCACCAGCCCGTCCGGGACTGCCGCGGCGCGCTGCCTGGCGGCAAGCCGCGAACGCTGCCAGCACTCTTCATCGAAGCCGTTGGGCAGCACCAGCGCCGGCTTGCCCATCGCGCGCATATGGCCGGCCAGCTCCTCGGTCGTGGCGAGGCACAGGGCCGCCCGGCCCATCGTCGCCTGCACCCGCGCGTAATGGGCGCGCACCTCGTCCTCCGTAAGATCCTGGGTGCGTATGCCGTCGATCATGTCGGTTTTGGCCAGCGACGGATCGAACATCAGGTCATCGACATCGAAGATGATCCTCGCCCCGAGCCGGTGCGCGGTATCCAGCGCCAGCGCCACATTGTTGTCCCAGGCCGCCCGCCAGATCACCACGATGTCGGCCGCCTCGATGTCGCCGATCCGATCGCAGACCTCTTCGAGGCGCAGGACGGTCGCGCGGATGCCGAGCGCCGCCGCGGCGGCAGCCGGACGCTTCACCCGGTACACGTGCCCGGGAATATGCGCCTCACCCGATATCCACACGACCCTCGGCACGCCGGCCTCGGCTCGCGACGTCGGCGCAGATACGGGATCGGGTTCAGCGCTGCCGGCCGGCTGGACCGGCTGGCACAGTAAGATCGGTGGAGGTGCGGC
The DNA here is from genome assembly GCA_963838805.1 of uncultured Pseudomonadota bacterium. Classification (GTDB taxonomy): domain Bacteria; phylum Pseudomonadota; class Alphaproteobacteria; order Acetobacterales; family Acetobacteraceae; genus CAVRQM01. The sequence continues at coordinate 65,120 of CAWISK010000006.1, read as the reverse complement.
CTCTCCATCCGTGGTCAGCAGGGCCGCCGAATGCCGCTCCTGCGACCCTCCGCCGGTGAGACGCCTGGCCGCCCGCCACGCGAGCCCGGCGGCTTTGCGCGGAGCCCGACGCAGCCGGCGCGGCATCCGGGCGACCACGGCGCGGAGCGGCCAGCTCGTCTTCCAGATAGTGGATTGCAGCAGCGCGTCACGCTCGCCGCGTGCCAAAGCCAGATCGTTCTTGGCGCGCTCCGAGGCGACGCCCACCAGCCGGGTCTGCTCGTTGGCATCTCGCACCGCTTCCCAAGCCCGCGCGGCACTGTCTCGCGCCTCCGCAAGGGCCGCCTCCACCTGATCCTCTCTGCTCGCCGCTTCACGAAGCCGCCGCTGCCCGGCCTGCATCCGCTCCAGCAAGACCGCCTGGGCGGCCTCGAGTCTGCGGATCTCCGTGCCCGCGCGATCGACCTCGCCGCGTGCTTGCTCGATGCCGCGCTCCAACGCCGCCGCGCGCTCCGCTGTCTGGGCCAACATCGCGGAGTTGCTCTCGGCGCGCGCCAGCGCCGCCCCGCGCTCGGCCGCCGCTGCCTCCGTCACGCGCCGCAGTTCCGCCTCCAGCGCGTCGAAATGGCCCTTGGCCGCTTTCGCCTGCCGGTCCGCCTCGACGACCTGCTTGCCGATCGCGTCCGAGGCCATCCGCTCGCGGGTTTCGTACTCCCAGCGCTCGCCCAGACGGAAGAACAGGCTGCGGACCGCAGCGACCGACGATTGCTCGCGCGCGGCGCAGAGCCGGGCGACTGCTGCGGGCACTTCGTCGCCCACGGCCAGGACGCCCAGCCCGTGGCCATGCAGAAACTCGAAGCAAGGATGCTGGCGCTTCAGCTCCGACCAGAGACGCCAGACACCAAACTCGCCCTGATGCTCGGTGATGTCGTGAAACAGCACGACGCCGCGCTCGGTCAGCTTCGGACGCCACTGTTCGTAGTCGTGACGGACCGCTTCATAGGTGTGCAGCCCATCGATGTGCAGCAGGTCAACCGAGCCATCGGCAATCGTACCCAGCGCCTCGTCGAAGGTCATGCGGAGCAGGGTGGAAAAGTTCGCGTGGTTCTCCTCGTTGTAGCGCCTGAAATCCTCGTAGACCTCCTCGCCATACTCGCCGGCCTGCGCATCGCCCATCCAGGTATCGACCGCGTAGCATCGCGTTCCCGTTCCCGCGCGCACGACCGCCTGACAAAACGCCGCGTAGGACACGCCCGCATGGGTGCCGAGTTCGACGAGACAGCGCGGTGTGGTGGCCGCCACGAGCCAGTGCGCGAACGGCACGTGCTGCCACCAGGCGCTGGGCGCACCCAGCCGCTCGGCGCGCCACCACAAGGGCAGCAGGGAACTGTCGCCCAGCAGCTCGGCCAGATCGCCCTCGCGCTGTTGTGCCCCGAACGGTGGCTCGGACCCGATGATGTTCATGCGGCGGATGCCTCGACGGCCAAACGTGTCATGTCGGCAACCTGGCAGGCAGCCCTTGCGGATGAGCCCGGCGGTGCCATCCCCACGCAGTGGAGACAATGGTCGAGAGGTCGGAGTGCGCCGGACGGAAGCCAAGTTCCGAGCGAGCCAGGGCCACGTCGGCGACCAGCCGGGCCGGTTCACCCGCTCGGCGCGGCCCGTGCGCTGTGGGCAAAGGGCGACCGGTCACGTCCTCGATCATGGACAACACCTCCTTGACCGATTGGCCCTTCCCCGTGCCGAGATTGAACACGCCGCCAGCATGTCCCGCCGCAAGCATCTCCAGCGCCGCCACATGTCCCGCTGCCAGGTCGCTGACATGGACATAGTCGCGGACCGCCGTGCCATCCGGCGTGTCGAAATCCGCCCCAAAGACCTGGAAATCCGAGACATGCCCCTGGATGGCCATCAGCGCGCGGGGAATGATGTGGGTTTCCGGCTCGCGCAGCTCACCCAAGAGACCGCCGGGGTCCGCGCCGCAGGCGTTGAAATAGCGCAGCCGGACCGAGCGCAATCCGTAGGCCGTGTGGAAATCCTCCAGCATGCGCTCGACCATGAGTTTGGAGGCGCCATAGGGACTGAGCGGGTCAGGCTTGGTGCGCTCGGTGATCGGCACCTCCGCAGGTTGGCCGTAGACCGCGCAGGTGCTGGAGAACACCAGAGCTTGGCACCCGACGGCCACCATCGCGCGCAGCAGGGACAGTGATCCCGCTACGTTGTTGTCGTAGTATTCGGCCGGCGAGACAATCGATTCGCGAACACAAGCGTGTGCGGCAAAATGCAGAACGGCTATCGCCTGCGTCTCGCGGAGGGCGGCTGCAACAGCGGCATCGTCGCGAATATCGCCCTCGATCAGCGGCCCCCAGCGGACAAAGCCACGATGTCCGGTACTCAGGTTGTCGAAAGTCACGGGGCGCAGACCCGTCTCCGCCAGCGCCTTGCAGGTATGGGCGCCCACATAGCCAGCACCGCCCACCACCAGAACCGAGCGCATCAGACCGGCATTCTCAGGGCCGCCATCATCGCCGCTCGCACCGCGTCCAGCGCCGCATTGGCCGCCGCCGCATCCGGTCCGCCGGCCTGCGCCATGTCGGGCCTGCCGCCGCCGCCCTTGCCCCCCACCGCGGCCGAGGCCGCGCGCACCAGATCGACGGCGCTGAACCGCCCGGTCAGATCGGGCGAGACCGAAACCACCACGCTCGCCTTGCCCTCGGCGGTGGAGACCAGCGCCACGACGCCCGGCCCCTGCTGCTGCCCGATCGCCTCGGCCAGTCCCTTCAGCTCGCGCGCCGGAACCTCGCCCAGATTGCGCGCTGAAAGCCGCACCCCGCCCACCTCCTCGCTGCCGGCCGCGGCACCGCCGCCGGTGGCCAGCTTCTTCTGCAACTCGACCACCTGCCGCTCCAGCCGCCGGCGGTCCTCGACCAGGGCGGCCACGCGCTCCGGCAGCTCGGCCGGGCTGATGCGCAGCACGGCGGCGGCATCGGCTAGCCTCCGGTCGGTTTCCACCAGGCTGGCCAGCGCCGCCTCGCCGGTCACCGCCTCGACGCGGCGCACGCCGGCGCTGACCGCACTTTCGCCGGTAATGCGGAACAGGCCGATATCGCCCGTGCGCCCGACATGCGTGCCGCCGCACAGCTCGATCGAATAGGCGGGGCGGTTGCCCCCGCCCGCCCCCATCGAGACGACGCGGACCTCGTCGCCGTATTTCTCGCCGAACAGCGCCATCGCCCCCTGCTCGACCGCCGCATCGGGCGTCATCAGCCGCGTGACCACGGGCGCGTTCTCGCGGATGCGCGCGTTCACCTCGGCTTCCACGGCGGCCAGGTCGGAGCGCGCGATGGGCGACGGATGGCTGATGTCGAAGCGCAGCCGGTCCGGCGCGTTCAGGCTGCCCTTCTGGGCGACATGCGTGCCGAGCCTGCGCCGCAGCGCCTCGTGCAGCAGATGCGTCGCCGAATGGTGTGCGCGGATGGCGTCGCGCCGCCCGTGGTCGATCTCCGCGCGCACCGCCGAGCCCACGATCACCTCGCCCTCCTCGACCCGGCCGAGATGCACGAACACGTCGCCCGCTCGCTTCTGCGTGTCGGTGACGGCGATGCGCAGGCCGGGTGCGGTGATGATGCCGGTATCGCCCACCTGCCCGCCGCTCTCGGCATAGAACGGGGTCTGGTTCAGCAGCACCGCAACCTCGGTGCCGATGGCGGCCCGCTCGACCGGCGTTCCATCCACTACCAGCGCCGTCACTACCGCCTCGACGCTCTCAGTGGTGTAGCCCAGGAACTCGGTCGCGCCCGCGCGCTCGCGCAACTCGAACCACACCCGCCCCTCGGCGGCATCACCCGTGCCCGACCAGGCGGCGCGGGCGCGGCGGCGCTGCTCGGTCATGGCCGCGTCGAACCCGGCCACATCGACGGCCCGCCCCTGCTCGCGCAAGGCGTCCTGCGTCAGGTCGAGAGGGAAGCCATAGGTATCGTACAGACGGAACGCCACTTCGCCAGGCAGGGCTGCCTGGTCAGGCAAGTCGGCGGTGGCATCGGCCAGCAGGTGCAGGCCGCGATCCAGCATGGCGGCGAAACGGGTCTCCTCCAGACGCAATGTCTCCGTCACCAGCGCCTCCGCCCGCACCAGTTCGGGATAGGCGGCCCCCATCTGCCGCACCAGCACCGGCATCAGCCGGCCCATCACCGGGTCGCGCGCGCCCATCATATGCGCATGGCGCATGGCGCGGCGCATGATCCGGCGCAGCACGTAGCCGCGCCCCTCGTTGGACGGCAGCACGCCGTCGGCGATCAGGAAGGCGCTGCTGCGCAGATGGTCGGCGATGACGCGGTGGCCGGTTTTGAACGGCCCGTCCGGCGCCTGGCCGGTCGCCTCGGCGCTGGCCAGGATCAGGGCGCGCAGCGTGTCGGTATCGTAGTTGTCGTGCTTGCCCTGAAGGATGGCGGCGAAGCGCTCCAGCCCCAGGCCGGTGTCGATCGAGGGGCGCGGCAGATCGACGCGCACGCCGGGCGGGCCTTCCTCGTATTGCATGAACACGAGGTTCCAGATCTCGATGAAGCGGTCGCCGTCCTCGTCGGGGCTGCCGGGCGGCCCGCCCGGGATCTCCGGCCCGTGGTCGTAGAAGATTTCCGAGCAGGGGCCGCACGGGCCGGTATCGCCCATGCGCCAGAAATTGTCGCTGGTCGGGATGCGGATGATCCGGCTCTCCGGCAGGCCGGAAATGGCGCGCCAGAGCCGGGCCGCGTCGTCGTCCTCGGCGAACACCGTCACCAGCAGCTTGTCCGCGGGAATCGCGAAATCGCGGGTCAGCAAAGTCCAGGCGTGCTGGATCGCCTGATCCTTGAAGTAATCGCCGAAGCTGAAATTGCCCAGCATCTCGAAGAACGTGTGATGACGGGCGGTATAGCCGACATTGTCGAGGTCGTTATGCTTGCCCCCGGCGCGCACGCATTTCTGTGCCGTGGTGGCACGGGAATAGGGGCGCTTCTCTGCCCCCGTAAAGACATTCTTGAACTGGACCATGCCGCTATTGGTGAACAGCAGCGTCGGGTCATTGCGCGGCACAAGCGGGCTGCTGTCCACGACGGCGTGCCCGTTGCGGGCAAAATAGTCGAGAAAGGTCGCACGGATGTCGTTGCTGGAGACGGGCATGGAGCGACGGAACCTCGGGATTTCAGGCGGGAGGTAGCGCAGGTTGCGGGCATGTGTCACGGGAGCCGCCGTCGCAACCGCCCGGGACGGGCAGCGTATGAATCTCCCGCCTCCGCAGCCAGGAGAGACACCGATGTCTAAGATCGAAAATGACCCCATCCAGATCGCCCGGATGCTGATGAGCGGCCACGGGCTGCGGGCGGGTGCCGTCGCCCAGGAGCGGGCGCACGAGGCTCAGCTTGCCTCCGACACCGAGGGGCTGGAGCGGTGGCGCGCCGTCCAGGCCGCGATCGAGGACATGCGCACCACCATCCACAAGCCGGCGGCGGCGAAACCGGCCTGAACGGCCCTAGCCGGTCGTGGGCATCGCGAACTCCGCCCCCCGGCGCACGCCCTCGGGCCAGCGCGAGGTCACGGTCTTGAGCTTGGTGAAGAAGCGGATGCCCTCGCGCCCGTACATCGCGTGATCTCCGAAGATGCTGCGCTTCCAGCCGCCGAAGCTGTGATAGGCCATGGGCACCGGGATCGGCACGTTGATGCCCACCATCCCAGCCTGCACGCCATGCATGAAGGCGCGCGCACTGTCGCCATCGCGGGTAAAGATCGCCGTGCCGTTGCCGTATTCGTGTTCGTTGACCAGCCGCAGCGCGTCGTCGAATTTTTCCGCGCGCACGACCGAGAGGACCGGGCCGAAGATCTCCTCCTTGTAGATCGTCATCTCGGGCGTCACCTCGTCGAACAGCGAGCCGCCGATGAAGAACCCGTCCTCGTAGCCTTGCAGCTTCAGGCCGCGCCCATCCACGACCAGCTTCGCCCCCTCGGCCACGCCCTGGTCGATATAGCCGTGAACCTTGTCGCGCAGCTGGCGCGTGACCAGCGGTCCCATTTCGGCCTCGGCATCGGTGCCCGGATTGATCTTCAGGCCGCGCACGCGCGGCGCCAGCATGTCGATCAGCTTGTCGCCGACGCCTCCCACCGCGACGGCCACCGAGATCGCCATGCAGCGCTCGCCGGCCGCACCGTAGGCCGCACCCATCAGCGCATCCGTGGTCTTTTCCATGTCGGCATCCGGCATGATGACGGCGTGGTTCTTGGCCCCGCCCAGCGCCTGCACGCGCTTGCCGTGCGCGGTGCCGGTCCGATAGATGTACTCGGCGATCGCGGTCGAACCGACGAAGCTCACCGCCTGGATGCCGGGATGTTCCAGGATCGCGTCCACCGCTTCCTTGTCGCCCTGCACGACGTTGAACACGCCGTCCGGCAGGCCGGCCTGCTTCAGCAGATCGGCCAGCATCAGCGAGGCGGAGGGATCGCGCTCGCTGGGTTTCAGGATGAAGCAATTGCCGCAGGCCAGCGCCATCGGCAGCATCCACAGCGGCACCATCGAGGGGAAATTGAACGGGGTGATGCCCGCGCAGACGCCGAGCGGCTGGCGCAGCGAGAAGGTATCCACGTGCCGGCCGACCTGGTCGGTGAACTCGCCCTTCAGCAGTTCGGGAGCGCCCGTCGCGTATTCGACCACCTCGATCCCGCGCATCACCTCGCCCACGGCGTCGGACAGCACCTTGCCGTGCTCGGCGGTGATGATGGCGGCAAGCTCGTTGGTGTGTTGCTCCAGCAGGTCGCGGAAGCGGAACAGCACGCGCGCGCGGGCGAGCGGCGTCGTCGCGGCCCAGGCCGGGAACGCCGCCTGCGCCGCCGTCACCGCCGCGTCCACGTCGGCGCGCGACGCCAGCGCGACCTGGCGGGCGACCTGGCCGGTGGCGGGGTTGAACACATCGGCGCGGCGCGTGCTTTCGCCCGTGGTGCGGCGGCCGCCGATGAAGTGCTGGACGAGATTTTCCATGACGGGCATTCCGATCAGAAGGTGAGGAAATCGTGCTCGGGCGACATCGTGAAGCGCCATTGCTTCACCGGCCCGGCCATCACGTTGAGGTAGTAGAGATCGAAGCCGTGCGGCGCGCCGACCGGATGATAGCCGCGCGGCACCAGCACCACGTCGCGGTCGCGTACCGCCATCGTCTCGTCCAGCGTGCCGTCATCGGTATAGACGCGCTGCAAGGCGAAGCCGGCGCCACGGGCGAGGCGATGATAGTACGTCTCCTCCAGATAGGTCTCGCGCGGCGGATCGTCGGTGTCGTGCTTGTGCGGCGGATAGCTCGACCAGTTTCCGCCCGGCGTGATGACTTCCACCACCAGCAGGCGCTCGGCGATATCGGACGTATCCGGCAGGATGTTGCGCACGTGGCGGGTGTTGGTACCGGTGCCGCGCGTCTCGTGGCCCACCGAATTGGGGGCGATGACCTGCATGGCGCGACCGGGCGAGGCCGGCGCGGAGCACACCGCAAGCTCGCACGGTTCATCCGCCAGCGCGTGCCAGACCGCACCCGCCGGCACATAGACCGACCAGGGATTGCCGTCGAACGGGCTGGCACGCTCGCCCAGCACGCCGAGATCGGCGCCCTCGACACGGATGTGGGCGCGGCCGCCGATCAGCACCAGGCAGGTCTCGCGATCGGCGCTGCGGCCGGACGCGCCCTGCCCTGGCGGCAATCGGTGAGCGTCGAAGCCGACATAGGACCAGCCGGCCGAGTCCGGCGTCACGTGCTGGAAGCGGCCGTCCACATCCGGCGGCGAGGGATGGATCAGCAGCCTGCCCACTCAATCCCCCACACGCTGCAACACGCTCGCCGCGACATAGCTCTCGTGCGCTGCGCGGACCTGCGGGCGGATCGAGACCTCCGGCACGGCCACGTCCCACCAATGCCCGCCGGCATCGGTGATGACCATGGGATCGGTGTCGATCACCACCACCTGCACCCCACCCGCCGCGCGTGCCGCGACGAGCGCCGATTCCAGTTCGGCGATGCTGGCGACCTTGCGCGCCGCCGCGCCCAGGCTGCGCGCGTGCGCCGCGAAGTCGATGTCCGGCAACGCGACGTGTCGGGCGTCGGCCAGCAGATTGTTGAAGCTTTCGCCGCCGGTCGCGCGCTGCAGGCGGTTGATGCAGGCGAAGCCGCGATTGTCGAGCACCACCACCGTCATGCTGACACCCAGCATCACGGCACTGGCCAGCTCGGAATTGTGCATCAGGTATGAGCCGTCGCCGGCCATGACGATGACGTGGCGATCGGGCAGCGCCAATGCCGCACCCAGCCCGCCCGCAATCTCGTAGCCCATCGTCGAGAAGCCGTATTCGGCGTGGAAGCCGCCCGGCCGCTCCGCCTGCCACAATTTATGCAGCTCGCCCGGCAGGCCGCCGGCCGCGCACAGGATAACGTCACCCGCGCGCGCCGTGCGCTGCACGGCACCGATCACCTGCGCGTCGCTGGGAGGCGCGGCATTGCTGGCAGCGGTGTAGCGCGCGGCAGTTTCGGTCCAGCGCCGCTTCTCCTCTCTCGCCCGTGCGGTCCAGGAAGCGGGGGCACGCCAGCCGGCGAGTGCCTCGGACAACGATGCGAGGCCCTCCGCGGCGTCGGCCACGAGCGGCTGGGCGCGATGCTTGCCCGCGTCGAAAAGCTGCACGTTCAGGCCAATGATGCGCCGCCCGGCGGACTGGAACAGCGCCCAGGAGCCGGTAGTGAAATCCTGCAGCCGCGTGCCCACCGCCAGGATGACGTCGGCCTCCACCGCCAGCGCGTTGGCGCAGCCGGTGCCGGTGACGCCGAGCGCCCCCAGATTGCACTCGTGCGCGGCCGGCAGCGATGATTTGCCGCCCATCGTCTCGGCCAGCGGCAGCCCGTGCGCCGCGCAGAACTCGGCCAGCGCCGCCTCGGCCTCGCTGTACAGCACGCCGCCGCCCGCCACCACGAACGGGCGCTGCGCCGCGCGCAGCAGGCGCACCGCCTCCTCCAGTTCCCGCCGGTCGGGGCGCGGCCGGCGCGGGCGCCACAGCCGCTCCTCGAACATCGAGGTCGGAAAGTCGTAGGCCTGCGCCTGCACGTCCTGACAGAAGGCGAGTGTCACCGGCCCGCATTCCGCCGGATCGGTCAGCACCGCCATCGCCCGCTCGAAGGCCGGGATCACCTGCTCAGGCCGCGTCAGGCGGTCGAAATAGCGTGAGACCGGGCGGAAGCAGTCATTGGCCGACACCGTGCCGTCGCCGAAATCCTCGACCTGCTGCAACACCGGGTCGGGCCTGCGGCTCGCGAACACGTCGCCGGGCAGCAGCAGCAGCGGCAGGCGGTTCACGTGGGCGACCGCCGCCGCCGTGACCATGTTCGCAGCCCCCGGCCCGATCGAGCTGGTCGCTGCCATCATGCGCCGCCGCCGCGACGCCTTGGCGTAGGCGATCGCTGCCAGCGCCATGCTCTGCTCGTTATGGCCACGGAACGTCGGCAGCCGTTCGCGCTCGGCGTGCAGCGCCTCGCCCAGCCCGGCCACGTTGCCATGACCGAAGATCGCCCAGACGCCGCCGAACAGCGGCAGCGTCTCGCCGCCGATCTCGGTCATCTGCGCCGCCATCGCCCGCACCAGTGCCTGGGCGGTGGTCAGCCGGATATGAGCCATACCCTTTTGCCTCCCTGTGTGTTCAGGCCGCCTTGGCCGTCCGCGCATCGCCCCAGGCTTGCGCGAGGGCGGCGAAATTGGCCGCCATCATAGCGACCGCCGCCTCATCGTCGATGCTGCCCGCGAGCCATGCCTGCGCCGCGTCCACGAAGATGCTGCGCCCCACCGCGAAGCCGCGCACCCAGCGCGCGGACGCGGCGATGCGGAAGGCCCGCGCCAGCACGTCGAGCGAGGCCTCCAGCCCAAGCATGACGATGCCACGGCACTCCGGATCGTGCCGCTCGATGACGGCGCCGATCTGCGACCAGGCCGCGCCCGTCGCCTGCGGCTCCAGCTTCCACCAATCCGGCTTGACGCCCAGCGCGTAGAACCGCTCCAGCACGCGGGCCAGGGTGTGATCGTCCAGCGCCCCGTGCTTGCCGGCGATGATCTCGAGCAGCCACTCGCGTCCCATCGTCCGGCAGGCATCGGCCAGGCGCAGCACCGCCCGCTCCTGCTCGGCCCGCAGTTCGGGCGGATCGTCCGGGTGATAGAAGCACAGGCATTTGACCACCTGCTGGACCGGCCATTCCGCCAGATGCGCGCCGAGATCGTCCATGCCATCGAAGGCCAGCGGGCGGGAGCCGGGCCGCTCCACCGGCCGGGCGATCCAGAAATCGTGATCGGCGGCGCGAAACAGCGCCTCGCGGCCGTAGGTGCCGTCGAGCAGCACCCCGAAGCCGGGACGCCCGTCGGCCACCCGCGCGGCGGCCCGCACCGCCAGCTCCTTGAAGGCGGAGATGCGCGAGCGGTCGGCCCCCGCCGCGTCGGCCAGAGCTTCCATCTGGCTGCGGTGGTCGATCGCCAGGGCCATGATCTGCGCCGGCGCCGGGCGGCGGGTCGTGACGCGATGCAGATGGTTGAGCACCGTGTCGTGGCGCAGCGCGCGGTTCCGGCTGCCGTGCCGGAGAAAATGCTGCAATTCGGTCCAGGTAGGGCTTTCGGGCGAACACAGCAGGCGCGAGACGGCGAAGGCGCCGCACGCATTGGCGTAGGCGCAGCACGATCTCCAGCTTCTCGTCGCGCAGCCAGCCGCGCAGGAAGCCGGACATGAAGGCGTCCCCTGCGCCCAGCACGTTATAGACCTCGACCGGGAAGCCGGGCCGCGCACGCCATCGTCCAGGCGGTCGGGGATGCTGTCCGGGAACACCACGCAGCCCATCGGCCCGCGCTTGCAGACGATGGTGGCGCCGGAGACGGCGCGGATGGCGCGGATCGCCGCCAGCGTGTCCTCCGATCCGCCGGCGATGTGCAGCTCCTCCTCGGTGCCCACGATGAGGTCGCAGAGCGGCAGCACCGGGGCGAGCAATGCCGTCACCGCCTCGGACCGGACATAGCGCTCCTCGCCCGCACCGTGCCCGGCGAGCCCCCACAAATTCGGGCGGTAGTCCACATCGAAGATCACCCGCCGCTGATGCGCGCGGGCGATGGCGATGGCGCGACGCTGGGCGGCGTTGCTGGCGGGCCGGGCGAAATGCGTGCCGGTCACCAGGACGGCGGCGGCCGACGTCACGAAATCCGCGTCGATGTCGCTCTCGTCGAGCGCGCCGTCGGCGCAGTTGTCGCGATAGAAGATGAGCGGGAACGTCTTGTCGTCGCGCACGCCCAGCAGCACCAGCGCGGTGAGCCGGGCCGGATCGGTATGCACCCCCTCGGTCGCGACCCCTTCGCGCGCCAATTGTTCGCGAATGAAGCGGCCCATATGCTCGTCGCCGACGCGCGTGATCACCGCGGATTTCAGGCCGAGCCGCGCTGTGCCGATGGCGATGTTGGTGGGACAGCCGCCGACGGCCTTGACGAAACTGGCCATGTCCTCCAGCCGGCCGCCGATCTGCTGCCCGTAGAGATCGACGGACGCGCGGCCGATCGTGACGACATCCAGGGCCGGCCGCGTCATTGCACCCTCCTCATGACTTGTGTGAAGGATAGAACATTCCACACATTAGTCAAACTGGAATTATAATTCCGTCCTGGCGCCGTCGCGCCGTCGCCACGGCGAGCGTGGTTGCCAGTGCCAGTGTGGCCGCCAGCGAGCGGAAGCCAAGATGGTCGGCCTCGACCACTTCCAGCCAGACAGTCGCCGTCTGCACCAGCGGCGAGAAGGGCGAGTCCGTGATCGCCACGATTTTCGCCCCGCGCCGCGCGGCGGCGGTCGCCAGATCGACGCTGATCGGCGCGTAGGGCGTGAAGCTCGTCACCAGCACGGCGTCGGCGGGGCGCACCATCGCCACCTGCTCGGGCCCCAGCCCGGCCATCTGGTCCACCAGCGCGCAGCGCAACCCAAGCCGGCGCATCGCATAGGCGAGGTAGACAGCGATCGGGAAGGAGCGTCGCGAGGCCAGTAAAAAGATCGTGTCCGCCGCGGCAAGCAGCGCCACCGCCTGCTCCAGCAGCGCCGGATCGACCGAACTGGCGGCGCCCCGCAGCGAGGCGTCCGAAGCGTGCAGGAACCCCGTCAGAAGGTCCGCCGGCTGCGTCGCGGCCCCCGGATCGGCGTCGAGCGCGCGCAACCGCTCCCCGTACTCGGGCCAGCGGGCGCGCGCATGGGCGCGGAACACCGCTTGCAGTTCCGAGAACCCGGAATAGCCGAGCGCCTGGGCGAAGCGGACGAGGGCGGATGGCTGCACCTCCGCCTCGGCCGCGAGTTCGGCGACCGTGCGCAGGGCGATCTCCTGCGGGCGCGCCACCGCCAAATCCGCCACCTGCGCCAGCCGCTTCGGCAGCTCCGGGCGGCGGGCGACAATGAGTGCGCGCAGCGCCTGAAAGTCGAGGGGCGGCGCGCGGGCGGTCTCGATCGCATCCTGATCCATGCGGAATACTCTTGACCGATCTGAATGGAAATGGAATACCTATTCCAGTTAAAATGTCAAAATCCTCAGGGAGGTCAGGAGTCACCCCGCGCGACGAGCGGAGGAAGCCCGGCTGGGGCGGACCGCATCGCGTTCGCATGGACCGGAAGAAGCCCAGATAATCCGAGATCGCACCCGGCGTGGTGCGCTTATGGGAGGAAAGAATAAATGCGTAACGTCAGGAAGACCTTGCTCGCGTTTGCCAGCGTCGCCGCCATAGGCGCTGCTTTGTTCCAGCCCGGCGCCAGTTCGGCGGCCGAGAGCCCGCATTTCGCGTTCGCGATGATCACCCACGGTCAGCCGGGCGACACCTTCTGGGACATCATCCGCAAGGGTGCCGAGGCGGCGGCGGCGAAGGACAACGTGAAGCTGATCTATCTCGCCAACCCGACCGCGTCGGGCGAGGCTCAGTTGGTGACCAACGTGATTCAGCAGCACGTCGATGGCATCGCCCTGACCCTGGCCTTCCCCGATTCCTTGGCGCCGATGGTCAAGAAGGCGCAGGAAGCAGGCATCCCGGTCATCGGCTTCAACGCCGGCGGCGACGACTGGAAAAAAGCGGGGCTGATGTCCTATGTCGGCCAGGATGAGACGGTGGCTGGCAACGCGGTCGGCGAGAAGCTCAACGCCGAGGGCGTCAAGAGCGCCGTCTGCGTGGACCAGCAGCAGGGTGCCGTGCAGCTCGAGGAACGCTGCGACGGCATCAAGAAGACCTTTCACGGCAATCTGTTCGTGCTGTACGTGCCGGGCTACGACATGGCGAGCGCGCAGTCGCGGATGGTGGCGAAGCTGCAGCAGGATCCGTCGATCGGCTACATCGTGACACTTGGCGCGCCCTTCGCGCCGGCCGCCCTGACCGCGGTGCAGATGGCGAACAGCAAGGCCAAGGTCGGAACCTTCGATCTCACGCCGCGTGCAGTCGGGCTGATCCAGCAGGGCAAGCTGCAATGGGCGGTCGATCAGCAGCCCTTTGTCGAAGGCTATGAGGCCATCGACCTGCTGTGGCTGTACAAGATCAACGGCGATGTCGTGGGCGGCGGTGGTCCCATCCTCACCGGGCCGGCCTTCGTTGACAAGAGTAACGTCGATGATGTCGCGAAATTCGCGAAGCAAGGGACTCGCTGAACCGTTCCGAAGGTCTGCTTTCGGAGTTTAGGGCGATGCCGACCGGCCGGAATGATGCAACCGTGACCACTGTCCTGCAAAGCGTCGAGCCGCGTCCCGTGGGCCGGCGGGTGACGCACCAGGCGCTGTGGAAAAAGGTGCTGAAGCGGCCCGAGGTCGGCTCGCTTGGCGGGGTGATTCTCGTCTTTGTTTTCTTCTACATCATCGCCCCGCCGTTCCGGCAAGTCGCCGCCTTCACCACCATCCTCTACGAATCCGCGACACTCGGCATCCCGGCGGTGGCCGTCGCCCTGCTGATGATCGGCGGAGAGTTCGACCTGAGCGCCGGGGTGGCGGTCACCACCTCGTCGCTCGCCGCCGCCATCTTTGCGACCGAGGTCGTGGGGAATGTCTGGATCGGCGTCGTCGTGGCGCTGTTTGTGTCGCTCGGCATCGGCTGGCTCAATGGCTATCTTCTGGTCAGGACCAGGCTGCACAGCTTCCTGGTCACCTTGTCCACCTTCCTGATGCTCCAGGGCCTGAACATCGCCGTCACCAAGCTGATCACCGGCAATGTCGCCACCAACGACATCAGCATGATGCCGGGCTTTGCGTCGGGCCACGTCGTGTTTGCCTCCAGCATCGCGATCGGCGGCGTCACGCTCAGCATCGCCGTGCTGTACTGGATCGCCTTCGCCCTGCTCGGAACCTGGGTGCTGCTGCGAACCAAGATCGGCAACTGGATCTTCGCCGTGGGCGGCCAGGGCGACAGCGCGCGCGCGGTCGGCATTCCGGTGCGAAAGGTCAAGATCGGCCTGTTCATGCTGGTCGGTTTCTCGGTGTGGTTCACCGGGATGCACATGCTGTTCGCCTACGACACGGTGCAGTCGGGTGCGGGCATCGGCAACGAGCTGCTCTACATCGCCTCGGCCGTGGTGGGCGGCTGCCTGCTGACCGGCGGCTATGGTTCGGCGGCCGGTTCGGCGCTAGGGCGCCTTCATCTTCGGCATGACGACGGAAGGGGTGATCTACGCCGACTGGGATCCGGACTGGTTCCAGTATTTCGTGGGCGCGATGCTGCTGCTGGCGACGGTCTTCAACGGCTGGCTGCGCGTCCGCGCGACGCGCAGTAGCCTGAGATAGGCGTGGGAGATAGGCATGATGGACCAATCGGCATCGACACCGATCATCGAGCTCAGCGGCGTCGGCAAGAGCTATGGCATCATCAGCGCACTCAAGGGCGTGAGCCTCGCGGTCCGGCAGGGCGAGGTCACCTGTATCCTGGGCGACAATGGCGCCGGCAAATCGACCTTGATCAGCATCATCGCCGGATTGATCGGCCATGACGAAGGCACGTACAAGGTGGATGGGACGCAAGTGCGGTTCACCTCGCCGCGCGAGGCGCTCGATCTCGGCATCTCGGCTGTCTATCAGACGCTGGCGATGGTCCCTCTCCTCTCCGTCTGGCGGAACTTCTTTCTCGGCTCGGAAGTGATGTGCGGGGTCGGCCCCTTCCGTCGCCTCGACGTCGCCGCGATGTGGGCGACGGCCGACACCGAGTTGCGCCGGATGGGCATCGCCGTCGCCGACCTGGAGCAGCCCGTGGGCACGCTCTCGGGCGGCCAGCGCCAGGTGGTGGCGATCGCGCGCGCGGTCCATTTCGGGGCGCGGGTGCTGATCCTGGACGAGCCGACGGCGGCCCTTGGCGTGGCGCAATCCGGCATCGTGCTGCGCTACATCGCGCAGGCGGCGCGCGAGCAGGGGATCGGCGTCATCTTCATCACCCACAATCCGCACCACGCCTACATGGTGGGCGACCATTTCATGGTGCTGGCGCGCGGGGAGGTGGATCTCGACACGCCGCGTTCGCAGCTCACTCTCGACGATCTCATGTTCCACATGGCGGGCGGCGCGGGACTGAACGCCTTGCAGCACGAGCTGCACCGGGGCGAGGCGGGCGGCTCTCCCGCAAGTCCCGTCGGCGCGTCATAGATGCGCCCGCTTTGACCTGACTCGGCCTCTGCGGCAAGGACTCCCGGCGCGCCTGCTCGCGACGGAGTCCTGCCATCGCCAAGCCAGCCACCCGTTTCGTCTGCCAATCCTGCGGCGCCGTCACGCCGAAATGGTCCGGCCGCTGCGAGAGCTGTGGCGAGTGGAACACTATCGTCGAGGAGGCGGCCGCGGAGCCGGCCCCGGTCTCGCCGCCAAGCCGAGCAGCGGCCGCAAGATCGCGTTCGAGGGACTGGCGGGATCGGCCGACCCGCCGCCGCGCGCGCCCACCGGCATCGCCGAGCTGGACCGGGTGCTGGGCGGCGAACTCGTGCCCGCATCGGCGGTGCTGCTGGGCGGCGATCCGGGCATCGGCAAATCGACCCTGCTGCTGCAAGCAGCAGCCAGGATGGCCGCTTCCGGGCGGCGGGTGCTGTATGTCTCGGGCGAGGAGGCGATCGAGCAGATCCGGCTGCGCGCCCGCCGCCTGGGGCTTGCGGCGGCACCCCTGGCGCTCGCCAGCGCCATCAACCTGCGCGAGATCGCAGCCTCCCTGGAGGCGGAAACGGACGCCGTCCTGGTGGTGATCGACTCGATCCAGACCATGTGGCTGGACAGCCTCGATTCGGCACCCGGCACCGTGGGACAGGTCCGCGCCTGCGCCTTCGAGCTGATCCGGCTGGCCAAGACGCGCGGCTTCTCCGTGGTACTGGTGGGCCACGTGACCAAGGACGGTGCCATCGCGGGACCGCGCGTGCTGGAGCACATGGTCGATGCGGTGCTGCACTTCGAAGGCGATCGCGGCCACCAGTTCCGCATCCTGCGCGGGGTGAAGAACCGCTTCGGCGCCACGGACGAGATCGGCGTGTTCGAAATGACCGATCGCGGGCTGGCCGAAGTTGCCAACCCGTCTGCCCTGTTCCTCGCCGAGCGGCGCGGCAACATCGCGGGCAGCGCCGTGTTCGCGGGGCTGGAGGGCACCCGCCCGGTGCTGGTCGAGGTGCAGGCGCTGCTGGCCGCCAATCCCGGCGGCAGCCCTCGCCGCTCTGCGGTGGGCTGGGATGGCGGGCGGCTGTCGATGCTGCTGGCGGTGCTGGAGACGCGCTGCGGGCTGCGGCTGGGCGCCACGGATGTCTGGCTGAACGTGGCCGGCGGCCTGCGCATCGCCGAGCCCGCGGCGGATCTGGCGGTCGCGGCGGCGCTGGCCTCGGCCGCCTCGGACCAGCCCGCCGATCCGGGTGCGGTGTTCTTTGGCGAGGTCGGGCTGTCGGGCGAGGTGCGGCAGGTGGCGCAGGCCGAGGCGCGGCTGAAGGAGGCGGCCAAGCTCGGCTTCGCTTCCGCCTGCCTGCCGCGCCGGGTGGCACGCGGCAATCGCCCGCTCGCCGCGCCGGAGGGGATAGCGCTGCAGGAGCTGGGGCACCTGTCGGACCTAGTGGCGCGTTTCGGAAAGGGACGCGGGGGGGGGACGGCTGAAGGGCTGGCTTGCCCCGAAGGCGAAGGGTATAGGCAGCCGGCCGCCGTGACGGGGGCAAAGGAGCAGTGCCAAGCGTGAACTGGGTGGACGCCGCGGTTGTCGCGGTCATCGTATTCTCGGCGCTGCTGGCGTTCATGCGCGGATTTGTCCGCGAGGTGCTGGGCATCGGCGCCTGGGTGGGCGCCGCCCTGCTGGCCGTGTGGGGCGGACCCTATCTGCTGCCACGGTTCCGGGAGTGGATCAGCGACCCGAACCTGTCCTATGCCGCCGCCTATCTCGCGGTGTTCGTCGGCGCCTTGATCCTGCTCTCGATCATGGCCGGCCTGGTCGGCGGGGTGGTGCAGGGCTCGCTGCTGGGCGGGCTCGACCGCACGCTGGGGGTGATCTTCGGGCTGCTGCGGGGTGCGGTGCTGGTCGGCCTCGCCTATATCGGTCTCGGGCTGGTGGCCGAGCCAGCAAGCTGGCCGGTGCCGCTGCTGCACGCGCGCTGCCTGCCCTTGGCCTATGACGACGCGGTGCTGCTGGTGAGCGTCCTGCCGCCTGCCCACCGGCCCGCCGTGCCGCCGCCGCCGGGCCAAAGCCAAGCCCGGGCGGACGATTTCATGCAGCCGCAGCCGCAGGGCCGAGCCATCGGCAAGCCCTGACACGCCGCGGCAGGAGTGACCGCTGATGCCGATACCCCTGCCCGCCCCACCGGACGACGACGACAAGCTGCATGAGGAATGCGCGGTCGTCGGCATCTGGAACGCCCCCGAGGCCGCGGCCCTGACCGCGCTGGCGCTGCATGCGCTTCAGCATCGCGGCCAGACGGCTACGGGGATCGGTGCCTTCGACGGCCATGTGTTCCGCAGCCATAAGGGCGTGGGGCTGGTCGGCGACAATTTCTCCGATGCGCGCATCATCGCCGGCCTGCCGGGCGCCTCCGCGATCGGCCACAACCGCTATGCCACGACCGGCGACACGGTGCTGCGCAACGTCCAGCCGCTGTTCGCCGATTTCGAGTTCGGCGGCCTCGCGATCGCGCATAATGGCAACCTGACCAACGCCACGGCGCTGCGCCGCAGCGCTGATCCGCAGGGGTTGCCTGTTCCAGTCCACGACCGACAGCGAGGTGTTCATCCACCTGGTCGCCATCAGCCTCTATTCCACCGTCACCGACCGGCTGATCGACGCGCTGAAGCAGGTGGTCGGCGCCTATTCGCTGGTGGCGCTGACCGACGAGGCGCTGATCGGCGTGCGCGATCCGCTGGGTGTGCGTCCGCTGATCCTGGGCCGCATCGAGAGCAGCGGCGGATGGGTGCTGGCCTCGGAGACCTGCGCGCTCGACATCACCGGAGCCACCTTCGTGCGCGACATCGAGCCGGGCGAGATCGTCGTGATCGACCACGAGGGCGTGCGCAGCATCCGTCCCTTCGCACGCGAGCGGTCGCGCTTCTGCATCTTCGAATACGTGTATTTCGCGCGCCCCGACAGCGTGGTGGAGGGCACGCCGGTCTATGCGGCGCGCAAGCGCATCGGCCGCGAGCTGGCGCGCGAGAGCCACGTCGCCGCCGACGTGATCGTGCCGGTGCCCGACAGCGGCGTGCCTTCGGCCATGGGTTATGCGCAGGAATCCGGCGTGCCGTACGAACTGGGGATCATCCGCAACCACTATGTCGGCCGAACCTTCATCGAGCCGACCGACACCATCCGCAATCTCGGCGTGCGGCTGAAGCATTCGGCCAATCGCGCGGTGCTGGAGGGCAAGACGGGTGATTCTAGTCGATGATAGCATCGTGCGCGGCACCACCAGCAAGAAGATCGTCGAGATGGTGCGCGCGGCCGGGGCGGCGGAGGTGCATATGCGCATCTCCTCGCCGCCGACGACGCATTCCTGTTTCTACGGCATCGACACGCCCGAGCGCGGCAAGCTGCTGGCCGCAACGCACGACGTGGCGGAGATGGCAAGCCTGATCGGTGCCGACAGCCTGGCTTTCGTCTCGATCGACGGGCTGTACCGCGCGGTGGGCGAACCCGGACGCGATGCCTCGGCGCCGCAATTCTGCGATGCCTGCTTCACCGGCGACTATCCGATCGCGTTGCCGGATGCGGAACGTGGCGAGGCGCATATGCCGGTGCTGCTGGCCGATGTGCGCTGACGTGGGTCCGGGTGGGGCTCGCCGCGTGGCACTCGTGACGGGCGCCAGCCGCGGCATCGGTGCCGCGGTCGCGATCGAAATGGCCCGACGCGGTCTGCATGTCGTCATCACCGCGCGCACGCAGGGCGGGCTGGAGGAAACCGACGACGCGATCCGCGCCGCCGGAGGCACGGCCACGCTACTGCCGCTCGATCTGATGGATGGTGAGCAGCTCGACCGGCTCGGCCCCAGCCTGTTCGAGCGGTTCCGCCGGCTCGATGTGCTGGTGGGCAATGCCGGCGCGCTGGGGCGGCTGACGCCGGTAGCGCACATCCAGCCGGGCGATTTCGCCTCAGCCGTCGGCGTGAATCTGGAGGCCGCCTGGCGGCTGATCCGCAGCACGGCACCGCTGCTGACCGCTGCCCAAGCCGGGCGCGCGGTGTTCGTGACCAGCCGCATCGTGCGGCGTCCCGCTGCCTATTGGGGCCTGTACGGCGCCACCAAGGCGGCGCTGGAGCATCTGGTGCTGGTCTGGGCCGAGGAGACGCGCACCACGCGCCTGCGCGTCAACCTGTTCGATCCCGGCGTGGTGGCGACCCGGCTGCGGCGCGAGGCGATGCCAGGCGAGGACCAAGCCACGCTTGCCACGCCCGACAGCGTGGCACCGGCGCTGGCCGATCTGTGCGAGGTGGGCGAGACGCGGCACGGCGAGGTGGTGGGGCGCGACCATGATCCTGCGCTGGTTCCTGCCAGAGATCGACAGGACGCCTCAGCCTGACGCCGCAGCCTCGTTCGCGGCAATTTCGGTCGCCAGCGGCAAAGCGCGGGCACGTAATTCGACCAGCAACTCCTCCATCGCCTCCGCACGCCTCGGACGTGCGACGATCGCGGCACAGACGCGCCGGTGCGAGGCGATATCAGCGCTTAAATGCAGGTGCCATCACCCGCCGCGAGGAATGAGACACGCGGCTCGACGCAGAGCCGCATCTCCAAGATATCCTCCACGATCTTCGTATCGAATTGCGCGCGCAGGCGCCAGGCCAGCACGTCGCGGCCGAGCAGGTTCCATTCGGCACGCGCGCGGACCCGCGCTCCGGCCTTGGGCGACACGTCGAGCAGGCGCTTGGTCATCAACGTGCGCACCGCCTCGCGGATTGTCGTGCGGCTGACGCCATAGGTCTCGCACAGCTCACTCTCGATCGACAGCGTATCGCCGGTCGGAATTCGCCGGAGACGATGCACATCCCCAGGCTCCCCTCAATGCGGGCCTGCGCAACATTCCCAAGGATATCCATGATGCAGCCGCTCTGGACGAGGCGGGATGTTGGAACCTGTTTCGCCGCATTGCCTGGCCGCCTCAATGGGCGGCGGCCGCCTGCTTGCCGCCCATCTTGCTGCCGCGGAACAGCAGCGCCAGCGGCACCATGCAGAAGCTCATCACCGCGGTCAGCGAGAACACATCGACATAGGCCATGATGGATGCTTGCAGGTTCAGTTGCTGATTGATCAGGCCCATCGCCGTCGCGTGCAGCGTGTTCGATGCGTAGCCCAGCGCCCGCAGGGCGTGCTCGTCGGTGGCAACCAACGCGTTGTATGGCTGGTTGAGGGGTGATAGCCAGCCCGCCAGGTAGGCGTGGTGAATCTGGGTGTGGTTCACCACCATCGCGGTACCGATCGAGATGCCCACCGACCCCGCGATGTTGCGCAGCATCACATACATCGAGCTGCCATCGGCGTTCAGGCGACGCGGCAGGGTCGAGTAAGTGATGGCGCTGTTCGGCACGAACAGGAAGGCAAGCCCGGTGGTCTGCGCGATCCTCAGCATCGCCAGATCCCAGAACGACAGTGTGGGCGTGAGATTGGTCGAGTACAGCAGCGCGCAGCCCAGCACGAAGAAGCCGAACGAGATGATGTAGCGCGTCTCCACATTGGGCAGCAGCACCCGGCTGACGAACGGGATCAGCGCCAGGACCACGAATCCGCCCGGCGAGAGGACAAGCCCAGCCCATTCCGCAGTGTAGCCGAGGTGCGTCTGTGCCATTTGCGGGATCAGCACGGCACTGGAATACAGGATCGCGAAGATCGCCATCACGACCACCGATCCCACTGCGAAATTGCGGTCGGCGAACATGCGCAAATCGAGCACCGGCTTGCGCACGGTCAGCAGCCACGCTACCGCTGTCACGATGCCGATCACCGCCACGATCCCCATCAGGCGGATGAACGGCGAGGTGAACCAGTCATTGTCCTCGCCCTTGTCCAGCATGATCTGCAAGCAGCCGAGGCCCAGCGCGATCAGGCCGATGCCGATATAGTCGATATCCGCCCAGCGCTCGCGCTGACGCCGCACCCAGGGCGGATCCTCGACCAGCACATTGACCAGGAACACGGCCACGATGCCGATCGGCACGTTGAGAAAGAAGATCCAGCGCCACGAATAGGTATCCGTGATGTAGCCGCCCAGGGTCGGGCCGATGATCGGCGCGAAGATCACCGCGACCGCCACCACCGAGAACGCGCGGCCGCGCTGCGCCGGCTCGAACGTGTCCAGGATGATGGATTGCTGGTTCGGTTGCAGGCCGCCGCCGAACAAGCCCCTGCAACAGCCGGAAGATCACCAGCTCCGGCAGGCTGGTCGCGATGCCGCACAGGAAGCTCGCGACGGTGAACATGGCGATGCAGATGACGAAGTACCGCTTGCGGCCGATCAGCCGGCCGAGCGAGCCCGAGATGGGCAGCACGATGCCGTTGGCGACCAGGTACGAGGTGAGTGTCCAGGTGGCCTCGTCATAGCTGGAGGCGAGGCTGCCGGCGATGTGCGGCAGGCTGACGTTGACGATCGTGCTGTCGAGGATCTCCATGAATGCCGCGAGCGTCACGACGACCGCGATCAGCCACGGATTGCTCCGCGGCTTCCAGCCCGCATCGCCCGAGGCTTCCGCCACGCAGCACCTCCTTCCCGGACCGTGCGGGGCAGTGCCCCGCGCGATCCGCAGAACGCCTCAGGCCGCAGGAGGTGCCGCACTCGCCTGCAACGCCGCCAGCACGGCCCCGCCTTTCGGCGATCCCAGGCCGGTCACCGGATCCCAGCCAGGTCCGGCAGAATAACCGTCATTGCCGCCTGAGGTAATGTCGGTCAGTGCGCCCGGATTGGCGTACAGCACCGGGTTGATGAAGCCCAGCCTTCGCCCGGCGGATTGATTGACCAGTGCCACCAGCCCCGCCCAGAGCGGCGCCACCGCACTGGTGCCGCCGATCACGGTATCCTGACCATCGACGCGCACGTTGTATCCGGTCTGCGGGTCGGCATCGCCCGCCACATCCGGCACGCCACGCCCCGCACCGGCAATCCCCTGCTGATACAGCGGCTGCGGGAAATGCCCGGAGAAGCCCCCGCCCGAAGCCTGGCCGTTGCCGTCATTCCACGCCGTCTCGGTCGCCGGCTGCGGCAGGCTGGTGCCGCCGCAACCCAGCACGTTCGGGCTGGAGGCGGGGAAATCGGCGGTCTTCTGCCCGTCCGGCGAATTGTCCACGGCACCGTTGTCGCCGGAGGCCACGCAGACCGTGACACCGAGCGCTGCCGCCGACTGGAACGCCTGATCCATCGCGTCCATGTCCTGCCCGGCCCAGTTGGATTCCGGCCCGCCCCAACTGATCGAGATCACCGAGGGATTGTTGGTGGTGTCGTGCAGCGCCGCCTGGATCGCATCGAGGAAGCCGCTGCCCTGGTTGGGCGCGAAATACACCGCGATGCCGGCCCCCGGCGCCACGCTGCCCACCATGTCGATGTCGAGCTGCACCTCGGCGTCCGCACCGCTCGGATCGTTCGGCGTGTTGGCGGCACCATCCACCGACACGCTCGCAATCTGGCCGGTATGGTTGACGCCCTTCTCGGAAAAATACTGCGCGACGTCGCCGGGATCGAAGCCGCCACCCAGCTCGATCAGCGCCACTGTCTGACCCGTGCCGTCAACGCCGGCCGGGAACTGGTAGAAGCCGGCGACCTGCGCAGGGTCGTAGCTGACGGAAACCGCGGCGCGCGGCGCGATATGGAAGTGCGGCCGGGCGACCGGGCGCTGGTCGAATCCCATCACCGCCACGATCTGCTGCGCCAGATCGACCGGAACATGCAGATGGCCGCCGCGCGCCACGTAGCGGCGTCCGTCCTGCTCGTATATGCCGAGTTCGTCCGGCTTGAACGCCGCTCGGGCCTGCGCGTAGGTGCCGACCAGCCGCACGCGGTGCTGCGCCGGTTCGATCGCCTCGACCTGCATCCCGTGTGCCCGGGCATAGCTCGCGACCTGGTCCACCACCGCCTGGCTGGTGCTGTGGCGGAGGCGGAACTCCTCCCGAGTCAGGGGGTTGGCTGCGCGATCGAGCGGGTGCATCGCCCGATCCGGTTTCAGCACCACGGTCAAATGCACTGTCGCCGCGTCATCGACGTCGGCTACCCGCGCGGCGCGCGGGGCCCCGCGATAGCTGCGAACGAAAGCCCGCATGGTCGGAGCCGGCATGGCATCGCCTCCCTGACTGACGGCCGATCTTGGCACGGCCAAGCCGCCGGCGGCTGTAAGCCGGATCACTCTCCCGACAGCTCGCGCGCCATGACGCCCATCCCGGCGGTCAGCCCGCCATCGACCACCAGATTGGCGCCGCTGATGAACGCCGCCTCGTCGCTGGCCATAAAGGCGATCGCGGCGGCGATGTCGTCGGGCTGGCCCACCCGGCCGACCGGATACCAACGCGCGATCTTCTCGAAGATCGCCGGATCGCGCGCCGCCCGGTCGCGCCAGGTCTGCGCCTCGGTGCGCACGCTGCCGGGGCTGACCATGTTCACCCTGACGCCGGCGGAACCCCATTCCACCGCCAGCGAGTGGGTGAGGCTGAGCAGCCCGGCCTTGGCAGCACTGTAGGCGGGATTGCCGAAATACATCAGCCCGTTGACCGAACCGACATTGACCACGGCGGCGCCCGGCGCGCGCAGCAGCGGCAACGCCGCGCGGCAGGCGAGGACCGCGCTGCGCAGCGTGACATCGAACTCGCGATCCCAGGCGTCCTGCGTGCAGTCGGCGAAGCTCGGTGCCCAGGTGGCACCGGCGTTGTTGACCAGAATGTCCAGACCGCCGAGGCGCTGAGCCATCGCCAAAGCGGCGCCTACATCGACCTCGCTGGTCGCATCGCCCGGACAGGCGAGGGCGAGCGCGCCCGCCTCCGCGGCCACCGCCTCCGCGGCTTCCGGGTCGCGCTCCAGCAGCACGACCGAGCACCCCTCGCGCGCCAGTCGCAGCACCGTTGCGCGGCCGATGCCGCGCCCGCCGCCGGTGACGAGCGCCACCTTGTTGTCGAACCGGCCTGCCATGCCGCCCCCCTCGCTTGTGCTGCCTCTGCGCTGCGGGATAACACGGCACGACAGCGGAGCGGGGGATGACGATGCCGGATGCGGAAAAGCTGGCCGGGCTGCGCGCGCGCTACAGCAACGACGAGCCGCACCAGGTTTTCGACCCGGTGTTTCAGAAAGCCGCGTCGCTGGGCTTCCGTGACGGCGGGATGCGCAAGCTTCCCTATGCGGATGTACCGACGCTGCTGGGCGCGCCATACCAGCCTGGCGCGCCGGGCGAGGCCGATTTCGGGGGCCTGCAGGTGGCGCTGATCGGTGTGCCGCTGGATCTGGGCGTCACCAACCGCGCCGGCACCAGGCTCGGCCCGCGGGCGATCCGCAACGTCGAGCGCATCGGCCCGTACAACCACGCGCTGCGGGTGGCACCCATGGCGGAATTGCGGGTGGCCGATGTGGGCGACGTGCCGTTCCGCAGCCGCTTCTCGCTCGAGCAGAGCCACGAGGATATCGAGCATTTCTACGCCAGGGTGCGCGCGGCCGGCGTGCGACCGCTCTCGGCGGGGGGCGACCACTCGATCGCGGCACCGATCCTGAAGGCGCTCGGCGCCGAGCGGCCGGTGGGCCTCGTGCATATCGACGCGCATTGCGACACGTCGGGCATCTACGAGGGCAGCAAGTTCCACCACGGCGGCCCGTTCCGGCAGGCGGTGTTGGCTGGCGTGCTGGACCCGGAACGGTCGATCCAGATCGGCATTCGCGGTGCGGCCGAGTATCTGTGGGAGTTCAGCTACGACAGCGGCATGACGGTCATCCACGCCGAGGAGGTGGATGCGATGGGCGTGGACGCGGTGATCGCCCGCGCCCGCGCCGTGGTGGGCGATCTGCCGTTCTATCTGTCGTTCGACGTGGACGGGATCGACCCGGCCTTCACCCCCGGTACCGGCACGCCAGAGGTGGGCGGCCTCACCCCGCGCGAGGCGCAGCGCATCCTGCGCGGCCTGGCGGGGTTGCCGATCATCGGCGGCGACGTGGTCGAGGTGGCGCCGCAATACGACGCGACCACGGTCACGGCACAGATCGGCGCGCAGATGATGTTCGAGATCCTGAGCCTGATGGCGCTCACGCCCGGAGGTCGCCCCTGACGGCGACGGTCAAACGAACACCTGAAGTTGACAGCGGTTCGCGCGGCAAGCGCTCTATAACCTATCGATCGATTGGCACGTCGATACTGACGCCGAAGGCTCGCAGCGATGAACGGACTCGCATTCACGCTCGCATCGCGTCTCGCCGCTGGAATTGTCGGCATCGCGGCGCTGGCGCCTGTCGCGGCTCGAGCTTCCGTCATCCAGTACCGGTTCGCGGGCGACGTTCGATTCGCTGGGCAGCTTCATCCCCGTCGATTGGGGGGTCTTCGGCCCTGCCGGCACCGTGATCTCAACCCCTGCCTTCCGCACGGTCGATGGGCTGGGAGTTGGGGTGGGATCCTCGCAAGGCGTGCTCGCCCGTCACGACGAAGGCACCGATTTCACCGGCGATTTCGCCCCCGGCGATCACCTCCTGACGGATGCGGGAAGCAAGTCGGACAGCTTCATCGTCAGCTTCGGCGCCCCGGTGCAGGGCTTCGGAACCCAGATCGATCCGCACTACATGACCGGCTTGTTCTCCGGGGTGGTGGATGTGTTCAGCGCCACCAATGCCCTGCTCTATGCGGCCGCCTTCTCGGGGGACGCGACGACGGCGCAGAACAACTCGGCACCGTTCGTCGGTGTCCTGTCCAGCTTGGCGGACATCAGCTACGCGTATTTCTGGATCAACCAGCCGAACCCGCAACTGCCTCCGGAATCGGGCGCGCTGGCGATCAACCGGCTTGATGTCATCGCCGTGCCGGAACCGGCTTCGCTGGTGCTGATGCTTGCCGGCCTGATCGGGCTCGGCACGCTCCGCCGACGCATGTGACAACACGATCGCGCCGGTTGGCCGGGTCGCTGCCTATGCCACAGCACCCAGCTCGCTCGCATTCTCCGCCTGGGCCTGCCGCAACCGTGCCCGCTTGCGCGTATCGCCCCGCCGACTGACGATCTCGTAGGTCACCGCGCCGACGACGGTCGCCGTCACGATCACGACGGCCAGCGCACTGACCGCAGGCGTCAGGCCCTGACGGACGCGGCCCGCCAGCACCGTAACCAGCGTCTTGTCAGCCAGAATGGCGAAGGTCGTCGTGTTGTAGTTCTCGAAGCTGGCCAGGAACGCGATCACCGAGGCGGAGAACAGGGCCGGGCGCAGGAACGGCAGCAGGATGTGACGGAATACCTGGGCCTGGCTGGCGCCCAGATCGCGCGCCGCTTCGGCCAGCAGCCTGTCGAATCGCTGCAAGCGGGCCAGGACGATCAGCATGCAGTACGCCGCGATGAAGCTCGATTGCCCCAGCACCGTCAGCAGCACGCCATCGTACAGGAAACGCAGCCCGGTGGCATTCGCGATGCCGCGCCAGAAGATCACCGTGGAGATGCCGATGATGATGCCGGGTGTCAGAACCGGTGCCACGACCACCAGATAGTACAGGCCGCGCGCGCGCGAATGGATCTGCTGCATGACGATGGCGCCGGCCAGCCCCAGCGGCACCGATAGCAGCACGACGCAGATGCCGATACGCAGGCTGTTGCCCAGGCCGTACAGCATCTCCTGATCAGAGGCCAAGGCCGCGAACCACTGCAAGGTCGCTCCCTGGAACGGCAGCACCTGCGGATAGGCGGAGCGGTTGAACGCGGTGACGGCAATGACCAGCACCGGGGCGAACAGGAAGGCGAAGAACACCGCCAGGTACGCGCCCAACAATGCGCGATTGACCAGATGCTGCCTCATCGCACCACCTGTCCCAGCGACAGGCGGAACAGCCGCAGCATCAGCAGCACGAAGCCGAAGCAGGCCAGTAGCAGGATGAAGGCGTAGGCGGCGCCCTGCGGCCAGTTGAACGCCTCATAGAAGCGGTCATAGACGACTGGCGTAAACCACAGGCTGCGCGGGCCGCCAAGGATCTGCGGTGTCGCCAGCGCGCCCGCGTTCAACATGAAGACCAGGGTGCAGCCGGCGGCGATGCCGGGCTTGGCGTGCGGGATCACCACATTGGCGTGAATCCGCCACCACGGCGCTCCGAGATCGCGCGCCGCTTCGATCTGGCTGTGCTCCAGGCTGCCGATCGCGTTGGAGAGCGGCAGGATCATCAGCAGCATGTACGCGCAGGCCAGCCCGACATACATGGCGATGTCGAGGCCGATGAAATCCACCGGATGGGCGATCAGTCCGGCGCCGAACAGCAGCCGATTGAGCAGACCCGAGCTGCTGAGCAACACGCGCAGCCCGAAGGCGCGCAGCACCTCGTTCAGCCAGTACGGCACGATCAGCAGCAGCAGCAGCAAACGCACCTGCGGCGGCCGTGCCATCTGCGCCAGGACATAGGCCAGCGGGTAGCACAGCAGCAGATCGATCAGCATCACGCCAAGACTGCCGACAATGGTGATGGCGAAGGCACGCAGATGCAGGACATTCCAGCCGCTGGCATCGAGCCCGTCACCGAACAGAAAGAAGCGATAATTGGCGAGCGTGTAGATGTCGCGTGGGCCGCCCATCTGCGTCATCGGCAGCTTCGGACGGAACGACAGTTCGACCATGCTGAGCAACGGCAGCACGATCAGCAATGCAATCCAGAACGCGACCGCAATCAGCAGATAGGTGGCGATCACTTTGCCATTGCGTTGCAGGAACGTGGGGCCAGTCCGCCGCTCCAGCCGCGCCGCTATCCACAGCCCGGCCACGATCAGCAGCGGCAGAGCCAGCAGGACTCCGTGGCCGGTAGCGCTGCGCATCGCCGTCAGGCGCCGGCCGGCAGCACCACCGCATCGCGCGCGGCGAAGCGCAACGCCATGCGATCGCCCGGTACGGGCGGCGCGCGGCGCGTAAGGGTGGCGATCAGCGCCACGCCCGAGGCGGCGCGGAAGGTGACATGCGTCAGACTGCCTTCATAGGCGAGGCCCGCGACCTCCGCCTCGCAACCATTGTCGCCTGTGCCGGCTGGCTCCAGCATTTCCGGGCGCACGAACAGAGAGGCCGCCGAACCCTCGCGCAGGCCGCGCGGATTGCGCCCGCGCAGCACGCCGAGCGCCGTCTCCACTGCCGCCTCGCCATCCGACGCCGCGATCACCCGGCCGGGCAGCGCGTTGGTCTCGCCCACGAAACCGGCGACGAAGGCGGTTGCCGGATGGTCGTACACTTCGCGCGCCGCACCCACTTGCTCGATCCGCCCGCGATGCATCACCGCGATGCGGTCCGACATGGTGAGCGCCTCGCCCTGGTCGTGCGTGATGTAGATGAAGGTGAGGCCCGTGCGGCGCTGGATGGCGCGCAGCTCGTTGCGCATGTGCTGGCGCAGTTTCAGGTCCAATGCCGACAGCGGCTCGTCCAGCAGCAGCACTCGCGGTTCGACCGCGAGCGCACGGGCGATCGCCACGCGCTGCCGCTGCCCGCCGGACAGCGCATCGACGCGCTTGGCTCCCTTGATCGGACAGCGCCACCAGATGCAGCAACCGCTCGACCGTGTCGCGCCGCTGACGGCGGGGGATGCCGCGCACGCGTAACCCGTAGCCGACATTCTCGGCGACACTCATCATCGGGAACAGTGCCAGGCTCTGGAAGATCAGCGCGGTCGGCCGCCGGTTCGGGCCGATGCCGCGCATATCCGCACCGCCGATGCGCACCGCACCCTCGTCCGGCTCGATGAAGCCGGAAATGGTGCGCAGGACCGTCGTCTTGCCGCAGCCGGACGGGCCGAGGAAGCTGAAGAACTCCCCCTGCGTCACGCGCAGACTGGCCCGATCGACCGCTGTGAAGCCGTCGAACCGGACCGTTACGCCGTCGAGTTCGACGTCCGCCGTCATGGATCGGCGGGTTCTGGAGGCGATGGACTCAAGCGGCCTGGAACTTCTCGGCATAGGCGGTGCGCAGATCGGCGAACCAGGACGGCTCCAGCGGCCGAGGCCACAGCCGTTGCAGCGCGTCGCCGGGATAGCAGGCCTTGAAGATCGCGCGAGCTTGCGGCGACAGCAGCGCGTCCGCACCCTTGACCACCGGATTGTAGCCGGAATGCTCGGCCATCGTCGCAGAACCGCGCGCCGAGTGGACGTATTGCAGCCAGGCATAGGCCTGCTCGACGTTGCGCGCGGCACTCGGCATGGCCCAGCCGTCGATCCACGAGATCGCCCCCTCCTGCGGCGCCATGTACGCCACCGGCTTGCCGGCCTTGATCAGGCTGATGACCGGCCCATCCCAGGTCTGGCCGATCACGACGTCGTTCTCCAGCAGACCCGATTTGGTGTTGTCCGCCGAATCCCAGAACTGCTTGATCCATGCCTTGTGCGCCAGCGCCACCGACAGGATCTGGTCGTAGATCCGCTTCATCGAGTCCGGATCCTTGTAGGCATCCAGCAGGCGATGGCTCGGCACCTTGCCGTTGGCATCCAGCCACAATCCGATGCCCTGCAACATGGTGTGCGGCCGTCCCTGCACATGGCCCTTGTATTGCTGCTGCCAGAGCGTGCCATAGCTGAGCGTCGGATAGGCAAGCGTGGTCTTGTCGGTGCGCCAGCTGATCGCCTCGCTGCCCCAGCAATGCGGAGTGTGATACAGCTTGCCGTTCCAGCGCCAGAATTTTTCGGATACGGCGGCCAGGCTGGGCAGCAGATTGTCGATCGCGAGCTTCTTCTCGTCGAGCGGGACGAGCACGCCGAGATCCTTGAATTGCAGCGCGCGATCATGCGTCGGCTGGCACAGATCGAAGCCCTCGCCGCCGGTCGCCTGCAATTTGTTGATCTGCTCCTCGTTCTGCGAGAATGGAGTGGTCGTGACCTTGATGCCGGTCGCCTTCTCGAAATCGGGAATGAGTGGGTCAGGCTCCTCGTCCGACCAGTTCAGCAGGCTAAGCGTGCCGGAGGAGGAGCGTGCCTCGCGCACCACCCAGGGGCCGAGTGCTGCCACGGTACCCAACGCCGCCGAGCGGGCCAGCAGCAGGCGACGGCTGAAGTCACGCGCCGCTCCGGCCGTCATTTCGGCAGAACGTGGCGTGGTTTCGATGTCGTCCATCCCCAACTCCCTGCATCCGCACGTGGATTATATCACGGCCGAGGCAATCGCAACAAAATCCCGCCGGACCGGTCGAGGTTGCCCGAGCGATCGGATTGCGGCTAGTGTCGCGATCGCACGGGCGCTCGCAGCGCCAGCCCTTGGACCATTACGGACGCGGATTTCGGTTGCTATTCCACGCGCTAGGGGCTTTACCTCAGACGTGGGATGATCGGAGCCGCGGAAAAGTCCGAATCGGCCGACGACCCGACGTGACATCTGCCCGGAGATCAACATGCGTCCGCTCCTGTCCCTGCTCGCCGCCGCCAGTCTGCTGACCGCAACGGTCGCGAACGCAAACCAATGCGCCCGCCCGGCCGAGAAGGTGGCGTTCGACGTGGAGGGACTGAAAAGCCAGTTGATGGTGACAGCCATCACCTGCCAGCAGCAATCCCGCTACAACGCTTTCATCGCGCGCTACCGGGCCGACCTGGTCAGTGACGAGCGCGCCATCGACACGTATTTTCATCGCGCGTTCGGCCGCTCGGCGCAAAGGCAGCGTGACGAATACATCACCCTGCTGGCCAACGCGCAGTCGGATCAGGGAATCAAGCTGGGGACGCTGTTCTGCCAGAAATCCGTGAGCATGTTCGACGAGGTGATGGCGCTGAGAGATTTCGAACGAGCTGCCCAGCTATGCCTCCGGGAAGGCGCTGCCGCAACCGATCGCGCTGATCGACTGCCCGCTGCCGAAGGCGAAGCCAACGCGCACGGCAAGGAAATGATTTCGGCAGCACCCTTGCGCTGAGGCGGATGGGGACCGGCATCGTTCGAAGCGCGGAGAGAGGACCGGCGCGCGCCCTGCGGCATTGCCCTCTTTCATACTCAGAAGCGGAACGTGTCCGCGGGAATAGTGCGGCACCACGATCAGCGGCATGCGGGTGCCGCCGCCCACCAAAGTCGAGCGGCCGCACGTAGCGGTGATCGTAGTAGCCGCCGCCCTCATCCGTGGTGATGAACACCGCCGCGGTCGTTCGCAGTTGACGGATCCGCCTGGAG
Organism: uncultured Pseudomonadota bacterium; assembly: GCA_963838805.1. Lineage (GTDB taxonomy): Bacteria > Pseudomonadota > Alphaproteobacteria > Acetobacterales > Acetobacteraceae > CAVRQM01. The sequence continues at coordinate 33,395 of CAWISK010000006.1, read as the reverse complement.
CTGCTTCAGCCGGCCGAGGACAGCGCGGCGACAAGTCCATTGGGCGGGACATAGGTCGCGAACAGGTGGTCGCGGGTCCGGTTCTCGCCGACGATGACGGTCACGTGCTTCACCGGCATCGCCGTGTTGCCGTCGTCTGACCTGAGAGCGCGGTCGTGCCGCCGGCACGGGGCCGGTAACGCGGCGGGGCGAGCCGCGGTGCCGGGGCAGCAAGGGCCAGCAGCAGATTTCGCAGTGTGTGCGGGGCGGCGATCGAGGACATTCTTTCGCCGGTGCCGGACGCCAAAAGGCCCGGACCTTGCGGCCCGGGCCTCCTTGCGGCGCCAGCCAGCCCCGCGTAGGCGGGGCAAGGCCGCTACTTCAGGATGATTTCGACTCGGCGGTTCTGCGGCTCGCGGACGCCGAGTGCGGTGGGCACCAGCGGGTTCGACATGCCGAAGCCCTGAGCGGTGATCAGCGACCGCGACACGCCATCGCGCACCAGTTCGGCGGCGACCGCCTCGGCACGGCGCACGCTGAGCTTCTGGTTGTACGCCGGCGGTCCCGACAGGTCGGTGTAGCCGTTGACCTCGATGCGCGTGACCTGGACATGCGCCACGTTGGCCGCCGCCTCGGCGATGATCTGCCGGGCGCGGGCGGTCAGGTCGTAACGATCCCAGTCGAAGAACACCAGATAGGTGCGGGCAGGCTGCGCGGCCGGCGGAGCAGCCACGGCAGGCGCCGGCGGCGGCGGCGGAACCGGCACGTTGAAGGCGTAGCGCAGGCCGACCAGGAACGACTCGTTGGTCGGAGCGGCCAGCTTGAGGCTGGTGCCAACAACGCGCGCCGACGTGCCGGGGACGACCGTCTGACCCGAATAGGTCTGCCGGCTGAACTGGCCGATGAACCGGAACTCGGTCGTGACCGACAGGCCGGGCAGGAACGGCATCGGGAACGCGGCACCCAGGATGCCCTGGCCAGCCGCCGAACCCTTGGCGGAGTTGGTGAAGTCGACAGCCACCTGAGGAACGGTCGGGGCGAAGGCGCCGGTCGTGTAGATGCGACCACCGTGGAGCTGATTCTCGATGTAGCCGAAGCCGATACCAGCATACGGATAGACAAACGGCGATCCGACGTCGAAGTCGAACAGGCCATTCACCATCGCGCCATACTGCTGGAACTGAGCGCCGCCGCCCACGATGTTGGAGTTACCCACGTGGACCTGGTTCTGGCGATAGTTGCCTTCCACCTCGAGGCGCAGGCCGTTGCCGAAGCCCCAGCCGATGCTGGCAAGACCCACGAAGCCGCCATTCGACTTCAGATTGGCCGAGTTGATCGGAAGGGTCTGGTTCGGCGTGTTCGGCACCGGGATGACCAGGTTCTTGCCGTTCAGCGAGTTCAGATAGTCGAACCCGGCACCACCGCCGATGTAGAGCCCGCTGACCGGCTGGGCCATGGCGACGGCCGGCGTCGCGAGCAGGGTTGCTGTGAGAAGCGCACTGCGGAGCTTCATGTATCCAATCTCCTCGTTGTCGTGGCCGCACCCCGCGGGCACCGCCTGGGCCAGGGCGGCGCTGGCCGCCGCAGTCCTGTCACGTCCGAAAGTAACTCTGCCGCAAAGGCTAAGCCAGGGTTGAGTGACCGGCTTCGCCACGACCTGCGACTTTCGGAGTACGACCGTTGCACCCGAGCCACAGTTTTTGTGGCCCTCACGATACGGTGAACGGAACGCATCCCGATGGACGCACGCACCGGCCCGCTCACGCGGGCCGGGCGGGGCAATGCGAACACCGGGAAGCCGGCTATTTCAGGATGATTTCGACTCGGCGGTTCTGCGGCTCGCGGACGCCGAGTGCCGTGGGCACCAGCGGGTTCGACATGCCGAAGCCCTGAGCGGTGATCAGCGACCGCGACACGCCATCGCGCACCAGTTCGGCGGCGACCGCCTCGGCACGGCGCACGCTGAGCTTCTGGTTGTACGCCGGCGGTCCCGACAGGTCGGTGTAGCCGTTGACCTCGATGCGCGTGACCTGGACATGCGCCACGTTGGCCGCCGCCTCGGCGATGATCTGCCGGGCGCGGGCGGTCAGGTCGTAACGATCCCAGTCGAAGAACACCAGATAGGTGCGGGCAGGCTGCGCGGCCGGCGGAGCAGCCACGGCAGGCGCCGGCGGCGGCGGCGGAACCGGCACGTTGAAGGCGTAGCGCAGGCCGACCAGGGCAGCGTGATTGTACTGCGAGCCGAGCTTTGATCCTGGCCGGGAACGCTGCCGAACGCATTGGTGAAGGTGCCGTCGAACGTCTCGGAATCCGCCACGTACATGAAGCGGTATTCGGCGGTCAGCGACAGGCCGGGCAGGCATGCGAACGGGTATGCCGCACCCACGATCCCCTGCGCGGCGATGGAGCCCTGGCTGTTGTTGCTGAAATTGAACTCCTGCAGCGCTGCCGGTGAACAGGTTGTGGCGGTAGAGCATGAAATTGCGGCCCGATGTCTCCTCGTAGCCGACGCCCACTCCCAGGTACGGGAACACCGGCAGACCGAGATTGAAATCGTAGAGCGCATTGACGAAGCCGCCATAGGTTTGCAGGTCGGCCCCGCCGTGGAAATTGCCGCCGGGCCGTGATCATAGGTGTCGTGCTGCTGGCGCCAATCGCCTTGGATCTCCAGCCGCAGAGCCGTTGCCGAAGCCATAACCGACACTCGCCGAGACGATCGGACCGCCCGACCCGCTCGAGTGGCTGCCCGGCTCCGGATTCGAGCGTGGTGGCGCCGTGGCTGAATGCAGCGCTCACGTCCTGGTTCTGGAGATAGTTGTATCCGGCGCCGAGGCCGACATAGAGACCGCTCACGGGCTGCGCGAGCGCGACAACAGGCGTGGCGAGCAGGGTCGCGGCAAGCAGCAGGCTGCGGGTCGTCATCGAGCGGTCCTTCCTGTCCAGGACCGTAACGCTATCGGGTTGCGCACGCGCAACCAGCGCCCCCGCCTCGCCGCGCCAAACTCTTGCGGCTGTGCCGCGGCCGCAACACTCGTGCGGCCGCACCGCCTAGGTTACGATCCTCGCCTCGAACGGCGGCAGCAGGTCGGGGCTGTCGAACTCCATCACCCACAAATCCGGGTCCACGCGCACCTGCCGCTCGATATACGCCTCGGCCGCCGCCGGCTCGACCGCCTCGGCGCCCGTGGCGCGCAGCCAGGCCGGTCTGCCGTCGGCGGCGCGGATCTGGCTCAGCACGCAGACTCCCTCGCGCCCGCGCAGCAGCACCAGCACGCCGCCGGAATCGTCGTCGCCGTGCCGGACCACGACGCCGAAACGCCCCGCCACATTGCCAAGGCGCAGCGCCGCCCTCACCCACAACCCTGCCTTGACCCGCTCTTCGGTCACGTCCGCTCCTTGCCGCCACGCGCTCAGACTGCCACTTTCGATCCGCTGCGAAGAGGGTGCGATGGGCAGACAGATCGAGCGGACGCGCAACAGCGCTCCGGCCGGAGTCAAGGACGAGGCGATGACCGAGGGCCAGCGCGCCTATGAGGCGCGGCGCGCGGCCAAGGCCGGGATGACCCTTGATCGCTGGCTCGAGCAGAAGCGGCGCGCCGAGGCGGCGGAGGCGGAAGCCAAGGCACGCGCCGCGAATCCCGCCGCGCCGAAGAAACCGGGCCTGTTCGCCCGGTTGATCGAGCGCGCCCACAAGCCCCTATCCTGACCCGCCTGTCTTGACCGCAGCCCAGCGCGTCGAGCGGGCACCAGCAGCCCCCGGCTCAGGGCTGACAGAAACCGGGCTGATCGTGCCCGTGATCCTGTCCGGCGGCGCCGGCACGCGGCTGTGGCCGGTCTCGCGCGAGAGCTTTCCCAAGCAGTTCTGGCCGCTCACGAGCGAACGCTCGCTGATCGAGGAGACCGCGCGGCGCGGCATCGGCCCACGCTTCGCGGCACCGATCGTCGTGTGCAGCCAGGCGCACCGCTTCCTGGTGGCCGAACAGATGCGCGAGGCGGGTGCCACCGACACGCGCATCGTGCTGGAGCCGGTCGGGCGCAACAGTGCGCCGGCGATTGCCGCTGCGGCGCTGCTGGTCGCCGAGCACGACCCGGACGCCGTGCTGTGGATCATGGCCGCCGACGCCGCGATCGACGACACGCCCGCCCTTCATCGCCTGCTCGATCTGGCGGCGGCGGCCGCCCGCTGTGGTCGGCTGGTCATGTTCGGCATGCGTCCGACCGCCCCCGAAACCGGCTATGGCTATATCGAGACCGGCCCTGCCCTGCCCGGCCTCGCGGGCGTGAACGCGCTGGCCGGGTTCGTCGAGAAGCCGGACGCCGAGACGGCGGCGGCGATGCTCGCGGGCGGTCGGCATCTGTGGAACTCCGGCATGTTCGTGGTCAGCGCCGCGACACTGATCGAGGAGCTGGCCCGCCACGCGCCCGCGGTGCTCGATGCCGCGCGCGCCGCGGTGGCCGAGCGCACGCAGGATCTGGATTTCATCCGCCTCGGGCCGAGCTTCGCCGATGCACCCACCATCAGCCTCGACTACGCCGTGACGGAGCACACGCGGCGCGCCGCGGTGGTACCGGCCGATCTCGGCTGGTCGGATGTCGGCAGCTGGTGGGCGCTGTGGGAACTGGGCGCCAAGGACGGGGCCGGCAACGTCGCCGTGGGCGACGTGCTGCTGCAATCGGCGCGCGACTGCTACGTGCGCAGCGACGGCGTGCTGACCGCTGTGGTGGGCCTGTCCGACGCGGTGGTGGTGGTGACGGGGGACGCGGTGCTGGCGATGCATCGCGACCGTGCGCAGGACGTGAAGCAGGTCGTGGACCGGCTGCGCGCCCAGGGCCGGCCCGAGGCGCTGCGCCATAATCGCGACTACCGGCCCTGGGGCTTCCACGAGACGCTGATCCAGGGCGATCGCTTCCGGGTGAAGCGGATCGTCGTCGAGCCAGGTGCCCATCTGGCCTTGCAGAAGCACTTCAACCGCGCCGAGCACTGGGTGGTGGTGCATGGCACGGCGCTGGTCGTGCGCGACGACGAGCGGATGCTGGTGCGCGAGAACGAGAGCATCTATCTGCCGCTCGGCAGCTGGCACCGGTTGGAAAATCCGGGCCGCATCCCCTTGACGCTGATCGAGGTGCAGTCCGGCAGCTATCTCGGCGATGACGACGTGGAGCGCGGCGATGCTCCGCCTGACGCCGCGACAGCGGGAGAGTGATGCTCGGCGCACGTCAGCCGCGCACGAAAATCGCCACCAGGGTTGTCGCGTCCCGTTCCACAAGGTCGCCACCGCAGGCGCGGATCAGATCGCGCGCCATCAGGAACGCGGGAAGCGCCGCGGCAGCGCCATCGTCGGTGCCCGGCGGTGCTGCGTCATGCACGCAGGCGACGGTCCAGGCGCCAGCCTCGGACCGTCCTTCCAGTGTCACCCGGCTTGCGCCGAGCGAGCGCAAAGCGGCGAACAGGCTTCGCCACGCTTGCGGCAGATAGGCGGGATCGGCCTGCACGACGGCGCGCGCGGGGACGCCGCCAGAACACGGGAGATCGGCCCTGGCGGCGGCGGCAATCGCGGCATCCAGGACCACCGGCTCGCGCCGTGCCGTGGGCAGCCCGTCACGCAGCGCACTCAGGCTCTCTCGCAGCGTCTCGCTGGCACGGTCCACCGCGCGCACAAGCACGTCGGCTGAGCGGCGAACGGCGGGATCCGAATGGGCCTGCAGGCGCTCCGCCGCGAGCAGCGCGGGTGCCAGGACGCCGCGCAGATCGTGGCCGAGCCGGCCCAGCCCGGTCGCGAGGGCCGCGAGCCTGGCCGTCTGCCGCTCCGCTTCCAGCGGCTCGTTCTGCCCGGGTTCGGGCTGCTTGGCAGATACGCGCCCGCGCTGGGGCTTGCGGAACAGCCGCCGCACCGCGCGCACGGTCATGCAGTGCCGGACGGCATGACGGTCAGCCTTGGCGTCGGGAGCGACAAAATCCGCATGTGGCCGACAGTGATAGCAGGACCGCACGGGGATTGCCCGCCCCCGCTCTACCGCACCGTCGTTCAGGTTGACGTAGCGAGCGGGTCGCGCCTATAAGCCGCCGCCTGATGCGCCCCTGGCCTGGGGCGCCATGCATTTCGGTCCGCGGCATTCGGCGCACGCGAGACGCAATTTCCGGAGACCACCGTGAAGCGCACCTATCAACCCTCGAAGCTGGTCCGCAAGCGCCGCCACGGTTTTCGCGCCCGCATGGAGACCGTCGGTGGCCGCAAGGTTCTCGCCAACCGCCGCGCCAAGGGCCGCAAGCGCCTCTCGGCCTGAGCACCTGGCCCGCATCGGGCCGGTCGCAGGCAAGGATCGCCGCATGAGCCTTGATCGGGACGCGCGGCGCCTGACGCGGCGTGCCGAGTTCCTGCGCGTGGCGGGCCGCGGTCGCAAGGCCGCCTGCGGAGGCCTTGTGCTGCAGGCGCTGGACCGCGATGACGATGCCCCTGCCCGGCTGGGTTTCACGGTGACCAAGAAGGTCGGCAATGCCGTGGTCCGCAACCGTACGCGACGGCGGCTGCGCGAGGCGGCCCGCCTGCTGCTGGCGCACGAGCCCGTCACCGGCTTCGACCTGGTTCTGGTAGGCCGCGACATGACGCGCAAACGCCGGTTCGCCGATCTGATCGAGGATCTGCGCAGCGCCCTGGCGCGGACCGGCGTGCGGTCGTGAGCGCCGCGATCAGCCCTGCCGCGCTTGCCCTGCGCGGAGCGGTGCATACCTATCAATGGACGCTGCGGCCGCTGCTGGGCACGCAATGCCGCTTCGAGCCAAGTTGCAGCTGCTATGCGCTCGAGGCGCTGGCGACGCACGGGGCGGCACGCGGCACGTGGCTCGCTGGGCGCCGCATCCTGCGCTGCAACCCCTGGCATCCCGGCGGCTTCGATCCGGTACCGCCTGCCGCCAGCCACCGGACGCGAGAGTGATGGACCAGAAGCGCCTGTTTGCCGCGATCGCTATTTCGCTCGCGATCCTCCTCGTCGCGCAGTGGCTGCTGCCGCAGCCCGTGCATCACCCGGCACAAGTGGCGCAGCATACGCCCGCCACGAGCACCGCCCAGCCCTCCGGCACGCCCGGAGTGGTGCCGCGGGATGCGGGTGCGGCGCCGGCCCCGACCCCGGCCGAGGTGCCGCGCGTGAAGATCGCGGCGCCCAGGGTCGAGGGCAGCATCAGCCTGGTCGGCGCCCGGATCGACGATCTGGTGCTGCGCGACTATCGCGAGACACTGGCCGCCGACAGTCCGCTGGTCCGCCTGCTGGAGCCGAAAGGCGAGCCGCAGCCGTACTATGTCCAGTACGGCTGGTCGGCCGCGTCCGGCAGCACCGTCAAGGTGCCGGACGGGCAGACGGTGTGGAAGGCATCCACGCCCACGCTCGGCGTCGGCCATCCGGTCACGCTCACCTGGGACAACGGCCAGGGCCAGACCTTCGAAATCGCGCTGTCCATCGACGACAACTACATGTTCACGGTGCAGCAGCGGGTCCGCAATGCCGGTTCGGCACCGGTGACGCTGACACCCTGGGCGCGCATCGACCGCGGCTACACGCCGCCGGTGCTGGGCTACTCCATCCTGCATGAGGGCCTGATCGGCTGGGTCGATGGTGGCCTCAAGGAGATCACCTACAGCGCGGCCAAGAACCAGGCCAACAAGGCGGACGAATCGCTCGGACCGTCCAACGCCGGCATCGCCCAGAGCGTCACCGGCACCGGGGGCTGGGCCGGCATCACCGACAAATACTGGCTGGTCTCGCTGGTGCCGAATCAGGACAGCACGAACGTCACGGCGTTCCGCCACACCGTGAGACCGCTGCCGAACGGCACCGAGACGGACGGCTATCAGGTCGATTTCAGCCAGGTGAAGCCGGCCGTGGTGCCGCCAGCGGGCGATGCCATGCTGGTCAGCCGGTTCTTCGCGGGCGCCAAGGAACTCAGTCTGCTCCAGCACTACCAGCGCAGCTACGCCATCCCGAATTTCGATCTCGCGGTCGATTTCGGCTATCTCTGGTTCCTGACCAAGCCGATTTTCCTCGCACTCGACTGGATCGGCGGGCGCGTCGGCAATTTCGGCGTGGCAATCCTGATCTTCACGCTATGCGTGAAGCTGCTGTTCTTCCCGCTCGCGAACAAGTCCTACCGCTCGATGAGCAAGATGAAGCTGCTCGGGCCGAAAATGACGGCATTGAAGGAGCAGTACAAGGACGAGCCGCAGAAGCTGCAATCGGCGATGATGGGGTTGTACAAGGCGGAGAAGGTCAACCCCGCCAGCGGCTGCCTGCCGATGCTGCTGCAAATCCCGGTGTTCTTCGCGCTCTACAAGGTGCTGTTCGTCACCATCGAGATGCGGCACGCGCCGTTCTTCGGCTGGATTCGTGACCTTTCGGCGCCCGATCCCACCAACGTCTTCAACCTGTTCGGGCTCATTCCGTTCGACCCCACGACGATCTCACCCATGCTTCATCTGGGCGTCTGGCCGCTCATCATGGGTGCCACGATGTTCTTCCAGCAGAAGCTGAACCCCCCGCCGCCGGACCCGATGCAGGCCAGGCTGTTCCAGTTCATGCCGCTGATCTTCATGTTCATGCTGGCGCGCTTCCCCGCCGGGCTCGTGATCTACTATAGCTGGAACAACCTGCTCACGATCGGCCAGCAATGGCTGATCATGCGCCAGACCCGGATGGCGCGGCCAAGTGTTGCCCGCACGACGTGAGCGGGTCGGAGGGCCCTCCGGCTCCAGCGGATGAAGCCGCGCGCCTCGAAGCCGGCCGCCTGCTGTTCGCCGGGCCGTGCGATTTCGTGTTCGCGGCCCAGCAACTCGAGCGCCTGCCGCCGACCGCCGGGGCTGAAGTAGCCTTCGCCGGCCGCTCCAACGTCGGCAAGTCGTCGCTGCTGAACGCGCTGACCGGGCGGCGCGGTCTGGCACGGGCGTCGAACACGCCCGGCCGCACCAGGCAGCTCAACTTTTTCGACCTCGGCGGCCGGCTCAGGCTGGTGGATATGCCGGGTTACGGCTACGCGCAGGCGTCGCGCAGCGTGAAGGAGGACTGGCAGGATCTGATGTTCGCGTTCCTGCGCGGACGCCCCACGCTGCGGCGCGTGCTGCTGCTGCTGGACGCCCGCGTAGAGGTGAAGGACACCGACCGCGAGGCGATGGAGCTGCTCGACCGGGCCGCCGTCACCTATCAGCTCGTGCTGACGAAGATCGACGCGGTGCGCGAGACGGCGCTGGCCGCCAAATGCCGCGAGACTGCGGCGCTGGCGCGGGCGCATCCCGCCGCCTACCCCGACATCGCCGTGACCAGCAGCGAGACCGCCCTCGGCATCCCCGAACTGCGTGCCGCGCTGGCCGATCTTGCCCTACCCGCCGCTTGACCGCCGCCGCGACGGCACCGCACAAGGCGCGATGATCGCGGGGAGGCCCATGACCGACACGATCGACCCCTTCGACGCGCCGATCCACAAGACCGCGCAGGAGCGGGCGCACATCCTGGTCCACGCCCTGCCCTTCATGCGCCGCTATGCGGGCGAGACGGTGGTGATCAAATATGGCGGCCATGCGATGGGCGACGCGCGGCTGGCCGAGATGTTCGGCCGCGACATCGCGCTGTTGAAATCGGTTGGCGTAAATCCGGTCGTGGTGCATGGCGGCGGCCCGCAGATCAACGACATGCTGGCCCGGCTCGCGATCAAGAGCACCTTCGTGGGCGGCCTTCGCGTGACCGACGAGGCGATGGTCGAGGTGGTCGAGATGGTGCTGGCCGGCACCGTCAACAAATACGTGGCCGGGCTGATCAACCGCGCGGGGGCACTCGCGGTCGGCATCTGCGGCAAGGATGGCGGGCTGCTGCGGGCGCGCAAGATGGTGCGCGTGCATCATGATCCGGACAGCCATATCGAGCAGGTGCTGGACCTCGGCTACGTGGGCGAGCCGGAGCAGGTCGATGTGCGCGTCATCCATGCCCTGATGGGCGCCGGGCTGGTGCCGGTGATCGCCCCGGTGGGCGTGGGTGCCGACGGACAGACGTACAATATCAACGCCGACACGGCGGCCGGTGCCATCGCCGGCGCGCTGGGGGCGGCGCGGCTGCTGATGCTGACCGACGTGCCCGGGGTGCTGGACGCCGAGCGCAGGCTCATCCCGGAGATGACCCTTGCCGATGTCGAGCACGGCGTCGCCAGCGGCTTCATCACCGGCGGCATGGTCCCGAAGGTGGAGAACTGCGCCGAGGCCGTGCGCGCGGGGGTCAAGGGTGCGGTGATCCTGGACGGACGACAGCCCCACGCCTGTCTGCTCGAGCTGTTCATCGAGGGCGGGCACGGGACGATGATCGTGCCATGATGCGCACGGAGATTGCCTGGCCGCGTCCGGTCGGTTAAGAGGGGTTCATGGCACAACTGCGGCACGGTCTTCGACTTATAGACCCCTGGGCGTAACGCCGCGCAGGCGCGCGGTCGCGCACAGGGGACAGCCCCGCCTGCCGCACCCGCCACCTGATCCGCCCGAGGCCCACCATGAGCATCTCCCACCCCAATTTCGGGGATCTGCCCGCCGATCGCGTCATCATCTTCGACACGACGCTGCGCGACGGCGAGCAATCGCCCGGCTTCTCCATGAACCTGCAAGAAAAGCTGCGCATGGCACAGGCCCTCGCCGAACTCGGCGTGGACGTGCTGGAAGCGGGCTTTCCGATCGCCTCGCCCGGCGATTTCGAGAGCGTGCGGCTGATCGCCCGCGAGCTGCGCGGTCCGGTCATCGCCGGTCTGGCCCGCGCCGCGCGCGGCGATATTCTGCGCACAGCCGAGGCGGTCGCACCGGCCGAACGCAAACGCATCCACACCTTCATCGGCACCAGCCCGCTACACATGCAGTACCAGCTGCACATGGATTGCGACCAGGTGCTGGCCGCGGTGACGGAATTGGTGACGCTGGCCCGTCAATACGTCGATGACGTCGAATGGTCCGGCATGGACGCGACCCGCAGCGATCCGGACTTCCTGTGCCGCTGCGTCGAGGCGGCGATCCGCGCCGGTGCCACCACCATCAACCTGCCGGACACGGTCGGCTACGCGGTGCCCGAGGACATGGCGCGCATGTTCGCCGACGTGCGCGCCCGCGTGCCGGGCGCGGACGGCGTGATCCTGTCGGCACACAACCATGACGATCTCGGCCTTGCGGTCGCGAATACGCTGGCGGCGATCGGCGCCGGGGTGCGGCAGGTGGAATGCACCATCAACGGCATCGGCGAACGCGCCGGCAACGCGGCGCTCGAGGAGATCGCGATGGTGCTGCGCGCCCGGGCCGACCATGTGGCGGTGCATACCGGCATCGCCACCCAGCACATCCTGCGAACCTCGCGCCTGCTGGCGACCATCACCGGCTTCGACGTGCAGCCGAACAAGGCCATCGTCGGACGCAACGCCTTCGCCCATGAGAGCGGCATCCATCAGGACGGCATCCTGAAAAATGCCGCCACCTACGAGATCATGACGCCCGAGAGCGTGGGCTGGCAGCGGTCGAGCCTGGTACTCGGCAAGCACTCCGGCCGGGCCGCTTTCCGCGACAAGCTGCGCGCGCTGGGCTATGGCGAGATCGGCGACAACCAGCTGAACGACGCCTTCCGCCGCTTCAAGGATCTCGCCGACCGCAAGAAGGTCGTCTATGACGACGACGTGGCGGCCCTGGTCGATGACGAGGTACTGCGCGACCACGACCGCATCCGCTTCGTGTCGCTCGACGTGCATACCGGCAGCAAGTTACGGCCGCGCGCGGCGATGGAGCTGGAAGTGGACGGCGTCACGGTCGCCGCCGAGGCGACCGGGGACGGGCCGGTGGATGCGACCTTCAACGCCATCCACGCTATCTTCGCGCATGACGTGGTGCTGAAGCTTTTCTCGGTGGGTGCCGTCACGGACGGGACCGACGCCCAGGCCAAGGTGACCGTTCGCCTGGAGGAAGGCGGCAAAATGGTGGACGGCCAGGGTGCGGATACCGACACGATCGTTGCCTCTGCCCGCGCCTATGTACATGCCCTGAATAAGCTGTTGGTCAAGCGGGCCCGCACGGCGCCGGAGGCGCTTTCCGCCTAGCGACGGCCCTCACCCCGAAGCCCTCTCCCTCCGCTCCGGAAGAGGGTTGCGCGAGCGTCTTCCCAGTCCCCGCCCCACCTTGCCGGTCGGCACGAGATCCGGAAAGCTCGCACTTTCGCGCACTCGAAACTGCTGGCAGGGTTCGCAGCAGACCGAGCAGGGTCTCGCATGCCTCACAAGCCCTCCTCTCCAGAGGTTTCCTCTGCGGCTCGTCCTGGCGAACCCGGCAGTCCGGAGAAAACCCGGGCAGCTCCAGGACCGCCGGAGGCGAGGCGGCGGCGCCCGCCCTGGATGCTTCTGGTTCTTTTCCTCTTGGCTGCGATCGCCTATCTCGGCGTGCTGCGTAGCTTCGATCTCGCCGAACGTCCGTCCGAGCACAGCTTCGGGGCCGGGCCGGAGATCGCGCGGCGGCTCCGGATCTATCTGGAGCCGCTGTCGGTCGATCCGGTCAGCGAGGCGGTCGAGGTTCGCGTCGACTTCGCACCCGGGCAGGACTTGCGCGGCGCACGGCCCGATGCAGCGGACCGCGACGTGGTCGTGATTCTGACCACCGGCGACGCAGTGGAGGAGCGGGCATTCCGCGCCCACGAGCCGATGGCGCCGACAACGATCAGGACAAGCCTCACGGACGGCAGCATCGTCCGCTACCCGTTCGACCGCTATCACGCCGCCATCCGCGTCCAGGCCTTTGAAGCCACCGGCGCCATCCTCGACAGCGCGCGGCCGATCACGCAGGAGGTGACAGTCTGGGGAGGTGTGCTCGGCTGGCATGTCCAGCCCAGCCAGGAGGCGGGCAGCGCTGCTGCCGACATCCACTTGCGCTTCCTGCTCCGGCGCGTCGCGGCGCATGTCTTTTTTGGCCTCGCGGCCTTTGGCGCGATGGCGGTGATCGCCAGCTGCTCCCTGGCGATCAGCTTTCTGGTTTTCCTCGGGCGCCGGAAGGTGGAAGCCACCCTGATCAGCGCGCTGGCCGCCCTGGTCTTCGCGTTACCCGCCTTGCGAAGCCTCATTCCAGGCGCTCCGCCTCTCGGCGTGTGGGCCGATCTCGGAGTGTTTCTCTGGGCGGAACTGGCCGCGGTGGCGGGGATCGCGCTGCTGGTCTTCAGCTGGGCGCGCCAGGGGCCTGCTCCATAGAGCCCACAGCCGGGCTGCGGACCGCACCCGGCTCAGCGCCAGATCGGCCGGCCGAGATTGATGTCATTGCCGCTCGTCAGCCCGCCTGCCAGGGCGCCGGCACCCGCCCCGGCCAGGGCCCCAAGGCCGGCGTTGCCGCCGATCGCACCCAGCACCGCGCCGCCCCCGGCCCCCAAAAGCGCGCCTGACGCCGCCCGGTCGGTCCGGTTATAGCCGCACCCCGCCACCCCGAACGCCAGCGTCACGATCAGCATCGAAGCGGGCAACGCGCGAATCATGACCCTTCTCCTGCGCTCAGTCTGCAACACTCGGTCGAGACATTGTCCAGCGGTGCCTCAAACTGTCCGAACTGCCGATGGTTGCCCCTGCCTCACCTGGTCCGCAACCTCCGCCAGAGTCTACGAGGCTGGCGGGCGCCCCTGGGGGGCCGAAGCACCAGGAACGCCTATCCTGCCCGCCGGCTAGCCGCCGCTCCCGCTGCTGCTGTTGGTCGTGCTGCCGCCTGAGGGCGCGGCGCCGCTATTCGGGTGGCTGCTCGTGTTGCTGCTGCCGACGCCGCCACCGACGGCGGAGTTGGCCGCGTTGGGAGCGCTGCTGCTGGCGCCGGTGGCCGCCGGGGCGGTCGCCGGTCCAAGAACACTCGTGGTTGCGGGATTGTTGCATGCAGCCAGGGCAAGGGTTCCCAGCAGCACTGCGGCGGTGAGCGCCTTGGTCATCGTCTGGTGTCTCCGGTGAGGGTTGGGGAAGGCTCGGCCTTAAGGCGCGGTCACAGCACCGCCGACTGCGCCGACCCCGCCGCCGATCAGGGCGCCGGTGCCGACATTGCCGTGCGTGGCACCGGCGACCGCCGCCCCGGCTCCAGCCCCGAGCAAACCCCCAGTCACCGCCCGGGTTCCCGGGCTGTTGCCGCATCCGGCGAGGGACAGGCCGATACCCAGCAGCGTCACGACGGTAGCCACGGCTCTGCGCATGGAGTTCTCCCTGTTCGATGTGCCCATCCAACGCACGACGGTGGGAAAAGTCGTGGCCGGAATAAGGCATTTCGAAGCCCGGCATAGGAGGTCATTCACAGTCGCGTGAGCGAGCGCGGTCGTCCTGCCCGCAGCCCCTCTTGCCCTGCGGCGGACCGGCCGCTAAGCCCCGCCATCCTCCAGACCTGCGTAGAGGCTTTCCGCTATGTTCTCACGGCTGCTCGGCTTCATGTCGGCCGACATGGCGATCGACCTCGGCACCGCGAACACCCTGGTTTACGTCAAGGGCCGCGGCATCGTGCTGGACGAGCCGAGCGTCGTCGCCATTGCCGATGTGCGCGGCAAGAAGCAGGTGCTGGCGGTGGGCGACGAGGCCAAGCAGATGCTGGGCCGCACACCTGGCAATATCTCCGCCATCAGGCCGCTGCGCGACGGCGTTATCGCCGATTTCGAGGTGGCGGAGGAAATGATCAAGCATTTTATCCGCAAGGTTCACAACCGGCGGGGTTTCGCCTCCCCCATGATCATCGTCTGCGTTCCGTCCGGCTCCACCGCCGTGGAGCGGCGGGCCATCCAGGAGAGTGCCGAGAGCGCGGGGGCAAGGCGGGTGCTGCTGATCGAGGAGCCGATGGCCGCAGCGATCGGCGCCGGGCTGCCGGTGACGGAGCCCTCGGGCAGCATGGTCGTCGATGTCGGCGGCGGCACCACCGAGGTCGCGGTGATCTCGCTGGGCGGCATCGTCTACGCGCGCAGCGTCCGGGTGGGCGGCGACAAGATGGACGAGGCGATCATCAGCTACATCCGCCGCAATCACAACCTGCTGATCGGCGAGAGCACCGCCGAGCGGATCAAGGTCAGCATCGGTGCCGCGGCCGCCCCTTGGGACGGCGAGGACGGTCCG
Source organism: uncultured Pseudomonadota bacterium (assembly GCA_963838805.1). GTDB lineage: Bacteria > Pseudomonadota > Alphaproteobacteria > Acetobacterales > Acetobacteraceae > CAVRQM01. The sequence continues at coordinate 18,319 of CAWISK010000006.1, read as the reverse complement.
TACCGCGAGGTGAAGGGGCGCGACCTGATGAACGGCGTCCCGCGCGAGGTGCTGGTGGGCCAGAGGCAGATCGCCGAAAGCCTGGCCGAGCCCGTTACCGCGATCGTGGAGGCGGTGAAGGTGGCACTGGAGAACACGCCGCCCGAACTGGCCGCGGACATCGTGGACAAAGGCATCGTGCTGACCGGCGGCGGCGCGCTGCTCAGCCGCCTGGATGAGGTGTTGCGCGAGGCCACCGGCCTCCCGGTGGTGGTGGGCGAGGATCCGCTGCAATGCGTGGCACTCGGCACCGGCCGGGCGCTTGAGGAGATGAAGCGGCTGCGCAACGTGCTGACGTCGATGTACTGAGCGGCGCGAGGCTGCGCTATGGTAGCGCCGTGCCTCACGTCCTCAACCCGGCGCTACGCGCCACCCGCCCCGAAGTGGCGAGGCAGACCCTCTCCCTCCCCTTTCAGGACCCGAAGGGCCGGGTGGGGTCTCGTGCGTGAGATGAGCCCCGTCCCATGATCCGCCTCTCGATCCCGGTGCGCCAGGCCCTCTCGAAGCTCAGCCTGCCGGTGCTGGTCACCGCCAGTTTCGGGTTGATGCTGCTGGGCAAGGCCGACGCCCTGCTGGCGGAGCGGATGCACATGGCCCTGGCCGACGCTCTGGCGCCGATTTACGGCGTGGTGGCGCCGCCGCTCGAGGATCTGCGCACCACGATCGACAATGTGACGCATGTCTTCACGCTCGCCGCCGACAACGCGACGCTGCGCCGCGAGAACGCGCTGCTGCGCAAGTGGCAGGCGGTGGCCCTGGCGCTGGACGCCGAGAACGCCACGCTGAAGGCCAATCTGCACTGGATTCCGCAGCCCTCCCCTGGCTTCGTGACCGCGCCGGTGGTGGCCGACGCCGGCGGAATCCTATGCGCGCGCCGTGCTCCTGTCCGCGGGGCCGAACCACGGCATCAGGAAGGGCGAGATCGCGCTCGACGACCGCGGGCTGGTCGGGCGGGTGACCGAAGTGGGTGCGCGCACCGTACGGGTGTTGCTGATCACCGATCTCAACAGCCGCATTCCCGTGATGCTGGAGGGCAGCCGCGCCCGCGCCATCCTGGCCGGCACCAACGGCGCCCGGGCCAGGCTCATGTATTGGCCGGAGGGGATACAGCCGGCGGAGGGCGAGCGGGTCGTCACCAGTTCCGAGGCCGGAGCCTTTCCCGCCGGCCTGCCGGTCGGAACTGTCCACTACAGCAGCAGCAATGTGGCCGAGGTCGAGCCGTTAGCGCGCCTCGACCGGCTGGAAGTGGTGCGGCTGTTCGATTACAGCCAGGTGAGCCGACTGGATGGCCCCCCGACCGCCTCTGCGGCCGCCCGTCCGGCCCGGCCGAAATCGAGATCGGCCCCCCCCGGAGAACCGCAGCCCGCGCCAATAGGTCCGATGCCGGCCACCGCCGGGCTCGTCGGGCTGCATCGAGCGGATCGCTGATGCCTTCGCATCCGGGCATCCGGCCGCGGCAAAGCCTGGCCCGGAGGCTGGACATAGCGGCGCGGCGCGGTTTCCCGACCGCCACCACGATCCTGCTGCTGCTGGCCTGCGGCGCGCCGCTGGGCTTGCCGGGCCGCGCGGAGCTGCAGATCGGCATGGGCCTTTGCTGCGTGTTCTTCTGGTCGGTGTTCCGGCCTGGCTCCATGCCTCCGCCCGCCGTGTTCCTGATCGGTCTGCTGATCGACCTGCTGGGCTTCGGCCCGCTCGGCGTCAATGCGGTCGTGCTGCTGGCCTGCCACGGCGCCGCACTGCGCTGGCGGCGCGACCTGGCACGCGGCGGGTTCCTGCTGACCTGGCTGGTGTTCGCTGTCGTGGGAGCGGCCGCCGCGGCCGTCGGCTGGGCGCTTGTCTGCGTGCTGGCCTTCCGGATCTACCCGGTGGCACCGGCCGCGTTGCAGGCGGCGCTCTGCGTCGGGCTCTATCCGGCCATCGCAGTGATGCTGGGGCGCGCGCATCAGACTTTGGCCGAGCCGGAGCACGCATGAATGGGGCACCTGCCTGATGCGCGCCCGCCGCGAGGGCCAGCGCCGTTCCGTTTTCACCCGCCGCGCCTTGCTGGTGGGCGGTGCGCAGCTGGGCGTGTTCGGGCTGCTCGGCGCCAAGCTGTACCAGGCGCAGATCATCGACGGCGAACGCTACGCCATGATGGCCAGCACGAACCGGGTGAGCACACGGCTGACCGCGCCGCCGCGCGCCCGCCTGTTCGATCGCGCGGGCATCGTCGTCGCCAACAACAAGCTGAACTGGCGGGCACTGCTGATGGCCGAGCAGGCGGACGACGTGCAAGCCACGCTCGACCGGTTCTCCGTCGTCGTCCCGCTGGCGGATCACGAGCGCGCCCGCGTCGAACGCGAACTGCGCCGCGGCCGCCGCTACATTCCGGTCACGGTGAGGGAGTTCCTCGACTGGGAGGAAATGGCGCGCATCGAGGTGGCCGCACCCGACCTGCCCGGCATCCTGATCGACGTCGGCACGACGAGGCTGTACCCGTTCGGGCCGCTGCTGGCGCACACCGTGGGCTATGTGGCACCGCCCAACGATCGGGACGTGGCATCGGACCCGATGCTGGCGCTGCCCGGCATCCGCGTCGGCCGCGCCGGGATCGAGAAATCTCAGGACCGCGAGCTGCGCGGCACGGCCGGCGCCATCCAGCTCGAGGTCAACGCGGTCGGCCGGGTGATCCGCGAACTCGACCGGCAGGAAGGCAAGCAGGGGCAGGACATCACGCTCACGCTCGACACCGGCCTGCAGCATTTCGTCTCGAACCGGCTCGGCGACGCGAGCGCCAGCGCCGTGGTGATGGATTGCCGCAACGGTGCGGTGCTGTCGATGGTGAGCAATCCGTCCTTCGATCCCAGCCTGTTCAATGCGGGTGTTTCTGAGTCGCAATGGATCGAATGGACGCGCGACCGCAAGGCGCCGCTCATCAACAAGGCGGCGGCCGGCCTGTACGCACCCGGCTCGACGTTCAAGATGGTGGTGGCGCTCGCGGGCCTGGAAGCGCGAGCGATCTCGCCTTACGACCGCATCAATTGTCCTGGCTATCTCGACTACGGCAACGCCCGCTTCCATTGCTGGAAGAAATACGGGCACGGCGAACTTGATCTGCGCGGCGGCCTGAAGAACAGCTGCGATGTGTTTTTCTACAACGTGGCGCTGCGCACCGGCATGGATCGCATGGCAGCGATGGCCAATCGCTTCGGCCTCGGCGTCAAGCTCGACATCGAGTTGCCGAACGCGCGCACCGGCCTTGTGCCGACGCGCGAGTGGCGGATCCGGCACGGTCACGCGTGGAACATCGGCGACACGATCGTGCATGGCATCGGCCAGGGCTTCCTGCAGCTCACGCCGCTGTCGCTCTGCACGATGGTCTCGCGGATCGCCACCGGCCGCGCGGTGCAGCCACATCTGACGCGCGACATCGGGGCGGAACTGCAAGCCGAGGAGCAGGCCGACACCTGGCCCGACATGGGCCTGGCTCCGCGCGAACTGCAAACGGTGCGCGAGGGGATGTGGGCGGTGGTCAACGACCACGGCGGCACGGCACCGCTGGCCAGGCTTGCGTTGCCGGGCGTGCAGCTGGCCGGCAAGACCGGATCGAGCCAGGTGCATCGGGTCTCGCGCGCCCTGCGCGAGAGCGGCACCTTCAACAGCGCCAATTTGCCGTGGGAGCTGCGCCCGCACGCGCTGTTCGTGGCGTTCGCGCCGTATGACGCGCCGCGCTACGCGCTGTCGGTCGTGGTCGAGCACGGCAATGCCGGCGCCGACGTCGCAGCGCCCCTCGCGCGCGACATCATGACCGAGACGCTGACCCGCGATCCGGCCGGCCGCGCCGCCCCGCCGCAGCACGTCGCCTCCATATGAGCGCACCCCGCCTGCCATGAACCTGTTGGAGCGCCGCCTGGTGCGGCCGTCCTCGCTCGGGATGCTGGGAAAGCTGTTCCGCGTGAACTGGCTCTACGTGCTGATGCTCTGCGCCCTGGCCGGAGTCGGCTATGCCGCGCTGTACGCCGCGGCGGGTGGCTCGCCCGAGCCCTATGCCACACGCCACGCGCTGCGTTTCCTGGTGGGCCTCGCGCTGATGCTGGGCATAGCCGTCATCGACATTCGCGTGCTGGCGCGTCTGTCCTGGCCGGCCTATGCCGCGGGCGTCGTGCTGCTGGTGCTGGTGGCGCGGATCGGGCATGTCGGCAAAGGCGCGCAGCGCTGGATCGACCTCGCCGGAATGCAATGGCAGCCCAGCGAATACATGAAGCTCGCCCTGGTGATGGCGCTGGCCGCCTGGTTTCACCGGGCAAGCTGGGAGACGGTCGGGCGCCCACTGTTCCTGGTGCCCCCGACGCTCGCGGTGCTGCTGCCTGTGGCGCTGATCCTGAAGGAACCCAACCTCGGCACGGCGGTCATTGCCGCGGTGGTGGGCTTCGCCGTGTTCCTGGGGGCCGGCGTGCGCTGGTGGAAGATCCTGGTGGTGGTGGGCGCGATCGGGCTGGCGGCGCCGATCGCCTACACTCACCTGCACGATTACCAGCGTGCCCGCGTCACCACGTTCCTGCACCCCGAGAGCGACCCGTTGGGGGCCGGCTACAACATCATCCAGAGCCGTATCGCGCTCGGCATCGGCGGCATGTACGGCAAGGGGCTGCCCGACGGCCGGCCGAGCAACCTCACCTATCTGCCCGAGAGGCAGACCGACTTCATCTTCACTGTGCTGGCCGAGTCGTTCGGCTTCGTCGGCGGTGCCGCGGTGCTTGGGCTGCTCATGGCGATCGTGCTGGGGGCGCTGGTGATCGGGCTGCGCAGCCGCCACCAGTACGGCCGGCTGGTGGCGCTGGGGATTGCCACCAACTTCTTCATGTACATCTTCGTCAACGTCGCAATGGTCACCGGCACGATTCCGGTCGGCGGCGTGCCGCTGCCGCTTGTCAGCCAGGGCGGTTCGGCGATGCTGACGGTCATGGCGGGCTTTGGCCTGCTGATGAGCGTGCATGTGCATCGCGATGTGGAGTTCCCGGACGAGGAGCACCCGGTGTGACGCTCGGAATGCCGCCGGGCCTTGCGGGCGCGGCCCTGGCGCCGCTGGTGCGCGAAATCCCGTGGCGCGAACCGGCTCTCGCATTCGTCGGCTGGTCTGCCGACCCCTTCGTGGCCTTTCTGGACAGCGCGGGTCCGGCATCGGAGCGAAGCCGCTTCAGCTACATCGCGGTCTCGCCGTTCCAGATCTTGCAAGCCACGGGCGATCGCGTGACGCTCGACGGGGCGGTGATCGACGCCGATCCGTTCACCGCATTGGCCGCACAGCTCGCGCGGTTCGCTCAGCCCGCCGGTGCAGCCCCAGTGCCGTTCGCGGGAGGTGCTGTCGGGTTCCTCGGCTACGAGCTGGCGTGTCACCTGGAGGATGTACCGCGCAAGACCGAACGGGGGCTGGGAATCCCGGATCTGGTATTCGGCTTCTACGATCTCGTGCTGGCATTCGACATGGGCGAGCGCCGCGCCTGGCTGATCTCGTCGGGACTGCCAGAGATGCGGCCAGAGGCTCGCCGCACTCGGGCGGAGACTCGCGCACAATGGCTGCTGCGGCAGCTTGAGGCCACGCGGGTCACCGCCGCAAACGTGGTCCCGCCGCTCACCTGGAAACGCGAGACCCCGCGCGCTGAATACCTCGAAGCTGTCGCTCGGGTGCGGGAGTACATTGCCGCGGGCGACATCTTCCAGGCCAATTTCACCGCGCGATTCCTGGCGTCGCGGCCGGCGGGGCTGCACGCCGCCGATCTGTACACAGCGATTCGGCGCGCCAGCCCGGCGCCGTTCGCGGCCTATCTGGGTTGCGGCAAGCGTCTGGCGATCGCCAGCGCCTCACCGGAACGATTCATCCGCCTGACCGCGGACGGGCGCATCGAGAGCCGGCCGATCAAGGGTACCCGCCCGCGCGGGCCATCGCCCGAGGCGGACTCGGCGCTGAGCGCCGAATTGCAGGCGAGCGACAAGGATCGCGCCGAGAACCTGATGATCGTCGATCTGCTGCGCAACGATATCGGTCGCGTGGCCGAGATCGGCAGCGTGCGCGTGCCGCGCCTGGCCGCGATCGAAAGCTTTGCCGCCGTGCATCATCTGGTCTCGGCCATCGAAGGCAGGCTGCGGCCAGGCCTCGGCCCGGTCGATCTGTTGCGCGCCTCCTTCCCCGGCGGCTCGATCACGGGGGCGCCGAAAATCCGTGCCATGCAGATCATCGCCGAATTGGAACAGGCACCGCGCGGACCGTATTGCGGCGCCATCGCCTGGATCGGCTTCGACGGGGCGATGGACAGCAACATCGCGATCCGGACCGTAACAGTCACCCCGGAGACGATCGCGGTGCAGGCGGGCGGCGGCATCGTCTGGGACTCCGATCCGGCCGATGAGCACGAGGAGATGATGGTCAAGGTCCGCCCGCTGCTGCGCGCGCTTGGCCCGGAGCCGCCGTGATGCTGTGGCTGAACGGTCGGCTTTGCGCGTCGGAGGCGGCACGGATCGATCCCGGCGGATCGCGGCTTCCTGCTGGGCGACGGCGTGTTCGAGACGATCCGCGTATCGAATGGCGTGGCACTGCATCTGGACCGGCACCTCGCTCGGCTGCGGGCGGGCGCCGATGTGCTGGGGATTGAGCTGGCATGGAGCGACGCGGCGATCGCCGAGGCGATCGCCGCGATTCTGGCCGCCAGCGCGCCAGGGGACGCGGCGGTGCGCGTCACCCTCTCGCGCGGTCCGGCATCGCGCGGCGTGTTGCCGACGGGAAAATCCAGGCCCACGCTGCTGATCACCACGGCACCACTGCCACAGCCGCCGGCGGCCGCACGCGTGGTCATCGCACGTTCGACACGGCGCAATGAAGCCTCGCCGCTGTCGCGCATCAAGTCGCTCAACTACCTCGACAGCATCATCGCCCGGCGCGAGGCGGCGATGCTGGGTGCCGACGACGCCATCCTGCTCGACAGCCGCGGCCGGATCGCCGAGGCTACGGCAGCGAACGTGTTCGCGCTGCGTGACGATGCGATCGACACACCGCCAGTTTCGGATGGCGCGCTGCCCGGCATCTTCCGCGCGCGACTGATCGAAGCGGGCCTGGCTCGCGAACGCACCCTGCTGCCTCGCGACCTTCTCGAAGCCCGCTCCGTGTTCCTGGGCAACAGCCTCGGGACGCGCGTGCTGGCCGCCCTCGAGACGCGGACGTTCGAGCCTGCCAATGCAGAGCTGGATGCGATTCTCCGGCGATCACCTTAAGAGCCTCAGCAGCGGCGCCGATCGTCCCAGCCACGCAGCGCACCGTCATGCTGGTATCATAACGGTCTTGTGTGTTTACAATTGGGATGCCGGATCGATACGCTACGCGCCGGGTGATGTGCCAGACGAACCTGGCCGTGCCGCCCGCGAGCCGTCGAACAGACCGCGCAGCTTCACCAACCTGAAAAGAAGGTTGCCATGTTTCATCAATCTCAAGCCGCTTCCGGCCCGACCGGCCGAGGCAACCAGCGACCGCCGCGTATCTCGCTGAGACGCCGCCTCGCCATCGCAGGCCTGCCGCCGGCGGCGCTGATCGCCTGCCTGATCCTGGCGCCTCTACAAGCCATGGCGCAGGCAGCCGCGCCGGATGCATCGGTGGTCTCGCAGGTCGGCAAGCCGATCCTGCCGAAGGGACAGGCCACCGTGGCCGACGGCTATCATGCGCTGCGGACGCCGCAGGCGATGGACGCGGCCCAGGCCGCACTCCGTGCCGCGCCCACGCACGCCGAGCCGGCGCCGCGCCCGACGATGGGCGACGACGCCTACCGCGCCGCCAAGGCCGCCGCCGATGCGATGCGCCGGACCCGGCGTGAAAAGACGCTGCTGAATTGCTCGGCTCTGCCGGGACCGCTCATCTCCCCCGGTTTTGTTGACATCAACAAATCCGGCCCATCAGAGAGCATGAGCGGCGACGGCTTCTATCCGCCGGACACGACCGGAGCGATCAGCGCCACCCAGGTGGTGTTCCCGGTCAACCAGACCCTGAACGTGTACAGCCGCAGCACCGGCAAATTGCAAAAATCCACCTCGTTCCCCGCCTTCTTCGGCACCAGCGACAGTTTGAGCGATCCGCGCGTGCAATATGACCCGATTTGGAACCGCTGGGTGGTGACGGACACGCGCATTCCGCAAGCAGGGGACACCGTGTCGGCCTGCTTCTGGTTCGCCGTCTCCAAGACTGCTAGCGCCACCGGCTCATGGTGGGTGTATCGGCCCTGCATGTCGGGCGGCTTCTTCGCCGCCGGCGATTTGTGGGACTACGACATGCTGGGCATCAGCCAGGACGGCCTGCTCGTCACCGGCAATATCTTCGGCAGCAGCGGCTTCAAGGGTGCGGCCGTCCTCGCCATCGACAAGGCTGCCGTCTACAATGGCCTCGGCTGGTCCTCGCCGGTCTTCACGCTGCCCACCACCACGGGCACGGTGTCACCGCCGGTGGTCCAGGATTCCAATGCCAACGCCTTCTTCCTTGCGGCGGATAGCAGCGGCACGGTCCTCGATCTTTACCGCGGCACGAACCTGAGCAACCAGTCGCAGTTCTCGTTCACGCTCCAGGCACAGATCCCGGTCACCGCCTATTCGGTCCCGCCAAGTGCCACCCAACCCGGCACCAGCCAGGTGCTCGATACGCTGGACGGTCGCTTCCAGGCCGCCGTTGCACAGTACGGGAGCACGCTCTGGGGGGTGCATACCGTCAATCTTGGCGGCTTTCCCGCGCCTTACTTCTACCAGCTCAACACCTCCGGCAATACGGTCGCGCAGAGCGGCTTTTTCTTCGAATCGGGTACGTCGGACGACTTCAATCCGTCGATTTCGTCGAACTCCAGCGGCGATGCGTTCGTGGTCTGGAGCACGACCGACTCGACCAGCACGATCGGCTTGCAGCACAACGCCCGCGTCGATGTATCCGGGCGGCAGCCGGGCGACGCGCTGGGCACGATGGGAACCCTCACCGTGCTGGCTACGAGCGCGGTCGCGCTGACCGGGAACCAGCAGGGCAGCGTCCAGCGCTGGGGAGACTACTCGGCCGTATCGCTCGATCCGGTGGCGGCGACGTGCGGTGCCAACCAGCGCGCGGCGGTGTTCAACGAGAAGATCCTGAACGCGAATACATGGGGTTCGCAATACGCACTGATCGGCTTCTGCAACTGACCGTCGCGGTGCGGCCGGCGGGATGGAGGGGGCGCTCCCCTCCATCCAAGCCTGGCGATCCGCACGCCCTGCCCACAAGAGGGTCGACACAAGCAGGCATGACTGGCAAAGTCCGTCGGCAGGCCGGGAGGAAAAGGACCGGTTCGGACCTGTGCCTGTCCAATGCCTGATGATCCAACCGCCGCCATTCCTCAATGCTATGGGCGCCGTGCAGACGATCTCGTATCAATTCGGCCTTCTCGCGGCGCTTGGCCTGATTCATTGCCTGGTCGCCTGGATCGCGGTCGCGGTGTTCGTCGCGCGATCGGCCGGCAGAGCGGGCAGCCAGGCTCCCGTCACGATCCTCAAGCCGCTCCATGGCGACGAGCCGCTGCTGGAGGAAGCACTCGCCTCGTTCTTCCTGCAGAATTACCCGGTGTTCCAGATCGTCTTCGGCGTACAGGAACCGGACGATCCGGCGCTTGACGTCATCGATCGGCTGATCGCGCGCTTCCCGAGCCGCGATGTGAAGATTGTGGTTGACCCCAGCCTGCACGGGGCCAATCGCAAGATCGGCAATCTGATCAACATGCTGCCGGCCGCGCGGCACGACATCCTGGTGGTCGCGGACAGCGATCTGCATGTGCGGCCCGACTACCTCGATCGTGTCGTGGAGAAACTGCAGGAGGAGGGCACGGGCCTCGTGACCACCCTCTATACCGGCCTGCCGGCGCCGCGATCGGTCCTGACCCTGCTGGCGGCGACGCAGATCACCCATTCTTTCCTGCCGGGCGTGCTGATCTCCCGTGTCATGGGACGGCAGGACTGCCTGGGCGTGACAATGGCGCTCCGGCGGGAAACACTCGAGCAGATCGGCGGATTTCGGGCGGTCGTCCGGCATCTCGCCGACGACAATGTGCTGGGGCGGCTTGTCGAGGCGTGCCGGGCTCGCGGTTCGCCTCGCTGACACAATTGCCGCGGTGACTGTCCCCGAGGCATCCATGCGAGCGCTGTGGCAGCACGAAATCCGCTGGGCGAGAACGAACCGGGCACTCGCACCTCTGGCATTCGCCGCGTCATCCATCCAGTTCCCGATGTTCTGGGCGATCCTGGCGGTGACCCTGTCGGGCGGGGCGACCTGGTCGGTCATTCTGGCCGCCTGTGCCTGGATGGCGAGGGCCGCCTCCGCGCTGGCGATCGACCGCAGCCTGCGACGACGGCATTGGTTTCGCGCGGCCGTGACGCGCGTTTGGCTGCTGCCGTGCCGCGACCTGCTGTCGGTGGCGGAGATCGTGGCAAGCTACCTCAGCGACCGAGTGGTGTGGCGCGGCCATGCCATGCTGGCCGATGCCGGTGCGTCTGCCCTGCAGCGCCGGGACTACGGTGGCTCGCTCGCCGACAATGCCCGCTCGCCTCCGGGTTAGCCCTCCTGCATTCCATCCGCTAGGCGATCTGCAGATCTTGCAGCTCGCGCTCCAACTCCTGGAAGCGCGGCATATGCTGGTTGGGCGCCATCTTGCGCCCGGTCTCCACGCTCACCTGCGGCGCGTTCCCGTGCAGATGTGCGACCAGCACCGCCCTGATCACTTCGAGGAATTTAGCTTCCTCTTCGACGACGCTCCTGATCCGCGCGGCACAAGGGCCGACCACGCCATAGGCCAGCAACACACCGAGGAAAGTGCCGACCAGCGCACCGCCGATCATGGCCCCCAGCACGGCCGGCGGCTCGTTGATGTGGCTCATGGTCTTCACCACACCAAGGACCGCGGCGACGATCCCCAGGGCCGGCAGAGCGTCGGCGACGATCTGCAAGGCGTGCGCGCCGTGCAGTTCCTCGAGCAGCGTCTTCTTCAGCTCGCGCGCCATCACGTCCTCGATCTGGTTGGGATCGTCGGCGTTCATGCCCACCATGCGCAGATAGTCGCAGATCAGCGCCGTCGCCTGCGTGTCCTTCAGGATCTTCGGGAATTTCTGGAACGCGACGCTCTCCTGCGGCTTCTCGATATGCGCCTCCAGCGCCATGGCCCCCTTGGTGCTGGCCAGGCGGACGAAGAAGTAAAGCAGACTCAGCAGCTCGACATAATCCGCCTTCTTGTAGGCCGCCCCCTTCATGATCTTTCGGAAGTCGGCCAGCGTGTGCTTCACGTCGTGCATCGAGTTGGACATGACAAAGGTGCCGGCGGCGGCACCCCCGATCGTCAGCATCTCGAACGGCAGCGCCTCCATCAGCGGTCCGAGACTGCCACCGGACGCGAGATAGCTGCCGAAGACGCAGACAAGCAGGAACACCAGGCCGCCGATCGTCAGCACGCGCCGTTCCCGCTATTTCGTGACGGGAATGGCGCCCGGCGCGCTGCGCAGCACGACGATGGCAACGCGGCGATTGGCTGCCGCCCGCGGGTCGGCCGGCAGCAGCGGGTCGCGATCGGCATTGCCGGTGACGCTGCGGAAACGCCCGTCGTCGAGGCCGCTCTCGGCCAGCAGCCGTCGTGTCGCGTTTGCGCGCTCGGCTGACAGCTCCCAGTTGGTCTTGCCGCCGGCCTTGTACGGAACCGCATCGGTATGGCCGGCGATCGAGATCGCCTCCGGCAGCTTGGCCAGAATCGGCGCCACCTTCGCCAGCAGCAGGCGGGCGCGCGGCTCCGGGTCAGAGGACCCCGTGGCGAACATCGGCCGCTGATCCGCGTCGAGCAGCTGGATGCGCAGGCCCTCCGGCGTCATGTCGATCGTGAGCTGGCGCGCGAGATCGGTCAGCGCCGCGTCCGACCGCACCGCGTCGCGGATCGCCTGTGCCGCCTCCCGGAACGACGCCTGTTCCCGCCGCTCCAACTCGGCCCTCAGCACGCCATCGGCAAGCCGCGTGGGATCGGTGGCCTGCCTCGCGATCTTCGCCGCTGATCCAGATGCGGCCTGCGCCAGGTAATCGGCCCGCGCCGGCACCGCTGATGCGGCGGTCGCTTGGCCGCCACCGGCCGAGCCTGTATCGGGGCGAACAGGCGGCCCGGATCGGCTTGCCTCCTGCTGCTCGCTCTGAGGCTCCCGGCTTGCATCGCGCGCCGCAAAGGGGCTGCGGGCTTCGGGCCGTGCGTCCTGCCGGGTGTCGGAGACGGCCGGCGAATTGCCGATCAGGACAGCTTGCGCGCCGCGATCGGATACCTCGCTGCCGGAATCGAACGGGGTGTGGCCGCCAAACGGCTGACCGCTTCCGGAGGAGCTGTGGCTGAACGCGTTAGCGGGGCTGAAATAGTCGGCGAGTCCCTGGCGCTGCGCCACGGTGGTCGCGTTGAGCAGCCACATCAGCAGGAAGAACGCCATCATCGCTGTGACGAAGTCGGCGTACGCCACTTTCCAGGCGCCGCCGTGATGCGCGGCCTCCACCACCTCCTCGCGGCGGATCACCACCGCGCGCCGCTGGTTTCTCGACGCTGCCTTGCCCGCCATCGTGTGCCCTGGCCTGCCCGCCGGGCGTTCTGCCCGCATCGCCCGCGCCACATGCGCGCGAGCCAGGATGGGCGGAGGCAGCTTAACCGGCGGCTAAGCCGGTGTTGCGAGGGCGCGACCGAACAGGGCGGGATCGACATTGCCGCCGCTCAGCACGCAGCCCACGACCTTCCCCGAGGCTGCGAAGCGGCCCGAAAGCAACGCCGCCAGCGCCACGGCACCGCCAGGCTCGACCACGACCTTCAGCGCCTGGAAGGCGAACTTCATCGCCGCCAGCACCGCCTGCTCCTCCACCACCACTCCACCGGCCAGACGGTCCCGATTGACAGCGAAGGTCAGCTCGCCCGGGTCAGGTGACAGCAGCGCGTCGCACAGAGCCGAACCGCCCGGCAGATTTCGCTCGCGCTGTCCGGAGGCGAGCGAGCGGGCCGTGTCGTCCGCGCCCTCCGGTTCGACCGCCCAGATCCGGGCTGCCGACCCGTCCAGCGCCAGCGCGCAGCCCGCCACCAGCCCGCCGCCGCCGGTGCAGACCAGCAGGGCATCGAGCGTCAACCCCGCTTCGGCCGCATCCTCGGCCATTTCCAGCGCCAGCGTTCCCTGCCCGGCAATCACGTGCGGATGGTCGTAGGGCGGGATCACCGTGGCGCCGTTGCGCGCGGCGAAGGCGGCGGACAGTGCCTCGCGATTGTCGCGGGCGCGGTCATAGACGATGATCTCCGCCCCCCAGGCCTCGGTGCTGGCGCGCTTGATGGCCGGCGCGTCGGCCGGCATGAAGACGGTCGCGCGCGCTGCCGATCGCGGCGGCGGCACAGGCCACCGCCTGCCCGTGATTGCCCGAGGAATGGGTAACGATGCCGCGCCCCAACGCCGCGCAGTCGAGCTGGCGGATGGCGTTGGTGGCACCGCGCAGCTTGAAGCTGCCGGTCCGCTGCAGCGGCTCGGCCTTGACCAGGATCGTGCCGCCGGTCAGCGCGTCCAGCCGCGCGCTGCGCAGCATCGGCGTGCGGACGATGTGCGCGGCGATGCGCTCGCGCGCGGCCTGGACATCGTCATGGGTCGGCAGGTCCATATGCCTCCTCAACGCGCGGCCGGCAGCAGCGCTGACGGCTCGCCGCCCGATCGCGCCGATCACGCGATACAGAAGATACGCCTCCGCCGGCACCCCGCCGCGCGCACGGCTGGCCTCGCCGTCGGGCATGACAGCGCGCCCAGTCGCGCGGATCCGGCGGATCGTTCACGCCTGCGCGCTGCGCAGCAGCAGCCCGGGCCGTCCCGTCGAGCAGCGGCTGCCGCCGAAGGCAGGCGGAAATACGCCCAGCGCGGATCGACGCCCACCACCTTCAGATCGGGCGGCAGCAGCCGCGCCATCATTGCGGCAGCGCCGTAGCTGTCCACCGCCACGTAGCGCGCGCCCGCGCGCGAGGCGGCCGACCGCACCTGCGCGGCCAGACCGGGCCAGCCGCCCAGGCGCATCAGTGTCGGGTCGAGCCGGCGCGGCAAGGGCACGGGCGCCGCCACTCCCTGCACCCAGACCAGCAGCGTGATCGCGGCCCCCAGCGCCACAGCCGGCACCCGCCAGCGCCGCCAGGACAAGCCGGCGGCGGCGATCGCCGCCGCCGGATAGCAGATCGAGGGCCAGTTCGCCTGCACCCGATCGCCCAGCGCGTGCTGGACAAAGACCAGCGCCGGCAGCACAGAGAAGGTGGCCAGCAGCGTCCAGCCCGGATCGCGCCGCCACGCGAGGCGCATCGCCAGCATCATCCCGGCCACGAACAGGACGCCCAGCAGCGGCGTTGCCAGCCCAAGCTGGCCGACCAGCAGCTCGGCCAGGAACTGCGCCGCGCGCGCCGGATGCCAGTCGGCGGTGCGGCCGCCCTGCCGCACGAAGCTCGCCCAGCCATGCGCGGCATTCCAGGCCAGCACCGGCGCGAACAGAACCAGCGCCAGCATCGCCGCAACCCAAGGCTGCCAGCGCGCGAGCCATGGCCGCAGCGACGGGACCGCCAGCAGCCAGAGCCAGGATCGCCGGTGCCAGCAGGAACGCAGTGTACTTGCTGTCCAGCGCCAGCCCCGCCGCGACCCCCGCCGCCAGCCACCAGCGCCCGTCGCCGGTGGCGTAAAGCCGCGCCAGCGCCCACAGCGTCGCGGTCCAGAACAGCAGCAGCGGCGTGTCGGGGGTCATCGTCACGGCCCCCACGCCGAACAGCAGCGTGGCGTTCAGCATCGCGGCGGCGGCGATTCCGGCGCGCCGGCCGGGCAGCAGATCCTCCGCCGCCCGCACCAGCAGCAGCGAGCCCGCGAAGGCCGCCAGCGGCGCCAGCAGCCGCACGCCCAAGGCACCGTCGCCCAGCAAGGCGGTGCCGGCGGCGATCCAGAGTGCCACCATCGGCGGGTGATCGAGATAGCCCGGCGCCAGTGCCCGCGACCACACCCAGTAATACGCCTCGTCGGGCGAAAGCGGCAGAAATGCCGCGACCGCCAGCCGTGCCAGCGTCAGCGCGGTCAGCAACAGCCAAGCCGATCGGATGCTCAGAGCGGCACGCCGGCGAGGCTGCGGCTGGTACGAATGGTGTTGAGCGTCTGCACCCGGCTGACATGCGCGGCCCCGGTCAGGCGCTGCGTCAGCTCGTTCTCATGCAGGGCGTCGCGGGCCAGCAGCCGCAGCAGGAAATCGCCGCCGCCGCGGATCATGTGGCACTCGCGCACTTCCGGCCAGCCCTCGACCATGCGCTCGAAGCCGGCGAGCACGCTTTCTTTCTGGCTCTCCAGCCCGACGATGGCGAAGAACGTGATCTGCCAGCCGAGTTGC
Organism: uncultured Pseudomonadota bacterium; assembly: GCA_963838805.1. Taxonomy (GTDB): domain Bacteria; phylum Pseudomonadota; class Alphaproteobacteria; order Acetobacterales; family Acetobacteraceae; genus CAVRQM01. The sequence continues at coordinate 2,874 of CAWISK010000006.1, read as the reverse complement.
TCGGGATCGCTGTCCGCGTGGTAGCCCCGGATGATGCCCGCCTCCTCCAGCCGCCGCACCCGGCGCAGGCAAGGGGGTGCGGAGATGCCGACGCGCCGCGCCAGCTCGACATTGGTAATGCGCCCGTCCGCTTGCAGCTCGGCCAGGATGTGCCGGTCGATGGCGTCCAGCAGCGGCTGGCCGCTCTCGACGGCCGCCTCATCGGTAGCCTGCACTCTCATCCGCCGGTGGCCCCCTTCGCCGCGCAATTATCGCGGCGCTTGGGCCGGAGCCGCAAGAGCGGCCCAATTGCTTGTTCGCGGGGCGCGCCTGCCGATATGGTGCAGTCCGCTTTACGGATGCCCTGCCCATGCCGCCAGCCGCCACCCATCGCACCCGCCTGCTGATCATCGGCGCCGGTCCCGCCGGCTATACCGCCGCGATCTATGCCGCGCGCGCCAATCTCTCGCCCATGCTGGTGGCGGGGTTGCAGCCGGGCGGCCAGCTCATGATCACCACGGATGTCGAGAACTATCCGGGCTTTGCGCAGGCCATCCAAGGGCCGTGGCTGATGGAGCAGATGGCGTTGCAGGCCGAGCACGTCGGCACGAGGATCGTCAACGACCTCATCACCCAGGTCGATTTCTCCGCGCGCCCGTTCCGCTGCACCGGCGATTCCGGCGATCTCTATCTGGCGAACAGCGTGGTGATCGCCACCGGCGCCCAGGCGCGCTGGCTCGGCCTGCCCAGCGAGCAGGAGTTGCAGGGCTTCGGCGTCTCCGCCTGCGCCACCTGCGACGGCTTCTTCTTCCGCGGGCGTGACGTGGTGGTGGTGGGCGGCGGCAACACCGCCGTCGAGGAGGCACTGTACCTCGCCCAGCTTGCCGCGAGCGTCACGCTGATCCACCGGCGCGCCAGCCTGCGCGCCGAGAAGATCCTGCAGCAGCGGCTATTCGCGCAGCCCAGGATACGGGTGATCTGGGACAGCGTGCTCGACGAGATCACCGCCTCCGGCAGCCCCGCCGTGGTGGACGGGGTGCGGCTGCGCAACGTCGTCACGGGCGAGGCGAGTCATCTGGCCGCCGACGGCGTGTTCATCGCCATCGGCCACACACCCAACACCGCCCCGTTTCGCGGCCAGGTGGCGATGGACGACGAAGGCTATATCCTGACCGAACCCGGCGCCACCCGCACCTCGATCCCCGGCGTGTTCGCCGCCGGCGACGTGCAGGACAAAGTATGGCGCCAGGCTGTCACCGCCGCGGGAACCGGCTGCATGGCGACACTTGAGGCCGACAAGTGGCTGGCGGAGCATGATACGCTTCCGGTTCAGGCCGAGTCGGCCCAGGCTCAATCGGCCATGGCCGCCGAATGAGCGGGAAAAGCCGCTCAGGCCCCGATGGAGGCGGCGCGAGCATGGACTGGGACAAGCTGCGGGTGTTCCACGCGGTGGCCGAGGCGGGCAGCTTCACCCATGCCGGGGACACGCTGAACCTCAGCCAGTCCGCCGTGTCGCGGCAGATCTCCGCGCTGGAAGAGGCGCTGCAGGTGCCGCTATTCCACCGCCACGCGCGCGGCCTGATCCTGACCGAGCAGGGCGAGAGCCTGAACCGCACCGTGCGCGAGGTGTTCGCCAAGCTCGCCATGACCGAGGCGCTGCTGACCGAAAGCCGCGACAAGCCGGCGGGACGGCTCAAGGTCACGACCACGGTGGGGTTCGGCTCTACCTGGCTGGCGCCGCGGGTGCATGATTTCCTGGATCTGTACCCCGACGTGACGATGAATCTGCTGCTGGACGACACCGACCTCGATCTGGCGATGCGCGAGGCGGACGTGGCGATCCGCATGCACGCCCCGAAGCAGCCGGACCTGGTGCAGCGGCACCTGATGACGATTGCCTGGCATGTCTGCGCCTCGCCCGCCTATCTGCGCCAGCACGGCACGCCGCGTTCCGCCGACGATCTGGACAGCCATCGGCTGATCCTGTTCGGCGCCTATCACCCGCCGGTGCCGGACGTGGACTGGCTCGCCCAGCTCGGCCGCCCTTCCGGCCAACCGCGCCGGCCGCTGTTGGAGGTCAACAGCCTGCAGGCTATGACGATGGCGGTGCGCTCGGGGCTGGGGATCGCGGCACTCCCCGAATACATGGCGGAGGAGGCGGAGGGCGGTACGGACGGGCTGGTGCGGATCCTGACCGATCTCAAGGCGCCGAAGGTGGACGTGTTCTTCGTCTATCCGGACGAATTGCGCAATTCCAAGCGGGTCGCGGTGTTCAGGGACTTCCTGCTGTCGCGGCTGCAGCAGAGGTGACGCGAGCGGCTCGGCCAGGTGACCTTCGGGCATGTCCCATTCGTGGGAATTTTAGGCTCGACGCCGCTCGATTCGGCGTCATTTCGGGCGAGGATGCACACCTCATGCTCCGGGAGAGACCGCCGAGCTGTAGATGCTCGTCACGCGCCTGTGGGAGCGTTGCCCCGGAACGGTCTCGGGGACCGATATACGCGGGATCATGCCATCACTGCCTCCGGAACCTCCAGGAGCCTAGTGAATCACATCATGCCGTCGCGCCGGAGCCCCCTCTCCCCGTTTTCCTCCCGACCTGCTCTAGACTTTTACCTACGGGCTTCTGGTCGGTTGCGTAAAGGCCTGTCAGCGCTGAGTGGCAAACCGACCAGCTCTGTGATCCATCAGGCCGCCCCGACACCGGACGGATACGCAACGCGGGTGGATTCAGTGACTGGATTGATTCGGTGGTCCTTGCGCGGGTCGTGCCTTGCCGCCGGCGGTGATGGCGGTCCGTTCTGTCAGGCAGGCTGGCCATCGCGTCTGCGTGGAGGCCCGCGCGCTGGGGGCGCCGGGCTCTGTTTCTAAGATGTTCCGGTGTTCGGTAAAGGT
>CAWISK010000005.1:0-507097 GCA_963838805.1 uncultured Pseudomonadota bacterium | reverse complement strand
TGGCGTCGGGGGCGGCACTCGGCCTGGAGGCCGCGCGCAACTACCCGAGCCTGGAGGCACTTGTGGCGGGCGAGGCGGCGCACCCCGACCGGATCGATGTCGCCGTGATCGTCACCCCCAACAATCTGCACTTTGCCGCCGCCCGCGCGCTGCTGGAGGCGGGGATCGACGTCATCTGCGACAAGCCGATGACCACCAGCCTCGCCGACGCAATGGCGCTGATCGAGCTCGTCGAGCGCACCGGCCGCGCCTTCGTGCTAACGCAGAACAACACCGCCTATCCGATGGTCCGCCAGGCGCGCGAGATGGTGCGCGCGGGGGAACTCGGCCGGCTGCGCGTGGTGCAAGTCTGTCCGCGCAAGACTGGCTCAGCACCCCGCTCGACGCCGAGGGGCAGAAGCAGGCCGAGTGGCGCACCGACCCGGCGCGCGCCGGCGTCGGCGGCTCGGTGGGCGACATCGGCGTGCACGCTTACAACCTCGCCGCCTACATCACCGGTCTGGTACTGGACTCGGTGGCGGCCGACATCGACATTTTCGTGCCCGGCCGGCGTCTCGACGACAACGCGCACGTGCTGTTGCGCTACCGCGGCGGCGCAAAAGGGATGCTGTGGTCGAGCCAGGTGGCACCCGGCAACAACAACCGCCTCGCCATCAAGGTCTATGGCGAGAAGGGCGGGCTGGAATGGGTGGGCGAGCAGCCGGATGAATTGCGCTTCGCGCCGCTCGGCCAGCCGCCTCGGACCATCGTGCGCGGCGGGCCGGGTGCAAACGAAGTTGCCGCCAACGCGACGCGGATGCCCGCCGGCCATCCGGAGGGCTATATCGAGGGCTTCGGCAATCTCTATGCCGACGCGGCCAACATGATCCTGGACGCGCGGGAGGGACGGCGGCCCGACCCGGAGGCGCTCGGACTGCCCAGCGTTCGCGACGGCGCGCGCGGCGTGCGCTTCATCGAAGCGGTTGTCGAAAGCAGCCGGGCGGGAGGCGCCTGGACCAGCGCGGCGCTGCCGTTCGACTGAGACACCCGACATTCTCCTGCTGTGCGTCGGTGAGTGTAAACGTTTGCTAACCTAAAAACATAAGGGAAACGAACATGATGAAGGCTATCGCGGCCGCGGCACTGGCGGCGGCCCTGCTCCACATCGCCCCGGCGCACGCGCAGGACAGCCGCAGCGGCTACACCGGCGCATCGCGAACCTTCCTGTTCTCGCCCACCGCGCAGGAATTTTTCGATGCCAAGAAGTTCAAGAAGGCTCCGCCCTACGTGATCGGCTTCTCCAACGCCTCGATCAGCAATATCTGGCGCGTGGGGCTGCTGGACTCGATCGAGCAGGGTGCCGCCGACAACAAGAAGCTGATCAAGAAGCTGATCATCACCGACGCAAAGGACGATCCCGCCAAGCAGGTTGCCGACATCGAGGATCTGGTCAGCCGCGGCGTCGACATCCTGATCGTCAGCGCCGCGACCTCGCAGGCGCTGGATCCCGTGATCACCCGCGTCATGCGGCGCGGCATTCCGGTCGTGATGGTGGACCGCCGCATCACCTCGGACAATTTCATCAGCTTCGTGACCGCGTCGGACATCGCGCTGGGCCGCTTCACCATGCAGTGGCTGGCCGAGACGCTGGGCGGCAAGGGCAACATCGTCATGCTCAGCGGCATCGCCGGCGCCAGCCCCGCGGAATTGCGGCTGGAGGGTGCCCATGAAGTGCTCAACAGCTTCCCCGATATCAAGGTTCTCGACCTGCAGTACACCGACTGGAGTCCCGCCAAGGGCAAGACGGTCATGGCGAGCCTGATCCAGAAATACGGCAGCAAAATCGACGGGGTGTGGAGCGATCATGGACTGCAGGGCATCGGCGCGCTGGAAGCGTATGTCGATGCCGGCACGGCGAAGGGCAAGTTCCCGCCGATCACCTGCTCGGACCTCAACGGCTGCCTCAAGCTCGCGGTGCAAAACCAGGTGCCCGTGATGAACTACGATTTCCCCCCCGCAATGGGTGCGGCGGCAGTCCGACTGGCGCTCGACGTGCTGGCCGGGCGCACCGTGCCGCGGCACGTGGAGGTCAACGCACAGATCGCGGTCTCCAAGGGCCACGAGACAGCGTCGGTGCATGCCGACCGCTGGGTCGAGGACTACGTGCAGATGAACAAGCCGAACGACCTCGTGCTTTCGGCGGGCCTCGGCCCGAACTACGACCCGTCCACGTTCAGCGCCGACTACCCGAAATAGTCCGCCGGGCGACGGATCCGATCCTCTCCGCCACCGGCCTGTCGAAGTCGTACCCCGGCGTGCAGTCGCTCGCCGGGGTCGGCCTCGAAATCGCGCGGGGCGAGGTTCATGCGCTCGCCGGTGAGAATGGCGCCGGCAAGTCGACGCTCGTCCGGCTGCTCGCCGGTGTCGAGCAGCCGGATGCGGGGCGGATCATGTTTGATGGCGCGCCGGTCGCCTGGACATCGCCGCGCAACGCGCAGGATTCCGGCATCCATGTCATCTACCAGGAGTTCGCGCTGTTCCCGGATCTCTCGGTGGCCGAGAACATCTTCCTCGGCGCGGAGCCGCGGCGCGCGGCGGTGCTGATGCGCCGGCGCGACGCGGAGCGGCAGGCGCGCGACGCGCTGGCACGGTTCGGTCTCGACCTCGACCCGCGCACGCGCGTAGCCGGCTTGTCGGTGGCGCAAAAGCAGCTGGTCGAGGTTGCGCGCGCGCTGGTGCGCGACGTGAAACTTCTCATCATGGACGAGCCGACCGCGGTGCTGGGCGAGGCGGAGAGCGAAACGCTGCTGCGCCAGGTGCGCGTCCTGCGCGACAGCGGCGTCGCGGTGCTCTACATCACGCACCGGCTGGGTGAGATCGGGGCCATGTGCGACCGCGTCTCGGTGCTCAAGGATGGGCGCAACGTGGCCACGCTGCCCGTGGCCGGGCTGGACCGGGCGCGGCTGGTGTCGCTGATGGTCGGCCGCGAGGTGACGCAGCTCTATCCGCCGCGCCCCGCGCGCGCGCCCGAAGCGGTCACGGTCGAGGCCAGCGGACTGCGGCTCGGCCGGCGGCTGCGTGACGTCTCGTTCGCGATCCGTCCCGGGGAGATCCTAGGCGTGGCCGGCCTGCCCGATTCCGGCCGGCGGGAGATCGCGCTCGCGATGTTCGGCGCGGCCCGGCTGGAAGCGGGGACGATTCGCGTGGGCGGCCGCAACCTGGCGCCGCTGGACGTGCGCCGTGCCATCGGCGCCGGCATCGGCTTCGTCACCGAGGACCGCAAGGCGGAAGGGCTGCTGCGCACGATCGACCTTGCCGGCAATGTGGTGGCACCGACGCTGAAGGCGATCACGCGGCGGGGCTTGCTGTACCACGCCGAGGAGAGCGCGATCGCCCGCCAGGCCATCACCGCGTTCGGCGTCGCCTGCCGCGGCCCTCGGTCCGACGTCATGCTGCTGTCGGGCGGCAACCAGCAGAAGGTGCTGCTGGCGCGCTGGGCACGGGTGGCCGAGCGGCTGCTGATCCTGAGCGAGCCCACGCGCGGCGTCGATATCGGCGCCAAGGCCGAAATCTACCGGCTGATCCGCGCCCGTGCGGCACAGGGCGTGCCGGTGCTGCTCACCAGTTCGGAGCTGCCGGAGCTGCTGGGCGTCGCCGACCGCATCGTCGTCATGCGCGAAGGCAGCATCGTCGCCACCTTCGATGCCCGCGCGGCGAGCGAGGACGCCATCATGCACGAAGCGGCGGTGCATTGATGCGCGCGGCACTGGCAAGTCGCCCCATGCCGCGGCCAATGCGCGTGCCGGTAACCGGCGGCGTGTTGGTCACCGCAGGGCTGATCGCCGGACTGTTGCTGGTTGGCGCGCTGGTCAATCCGCGTTTCGCCGCACCCGACAACCTGCTCAACATCTTCGAGCAATCGACCGGATTGGCCCTCGTGGCACTCGGTCAATCCTTGGTCATCCTGGTCGGCGGCATCGACCTGTCGATCGGCGCGCTGACGGGACTGGCTGCGGTGCTGCTCTCCGGCACCGTCGCCGGCCAGGACGCTCTCGTCGCACCCGTCATTTTCGGCGTCGTGGTACTGGCGACGCTGATCGGCGCCCTGAATGGGCTGGCCGCGGTGTGGCTGCGCGTCCATTCGCTCATCGTGACGCTCGGCATGGCCGCCGTGCTGCAGGGTGTGGCATTGCTGTATTCGCTGGCCCCCGCCGGTTCGATGCCGGCATGGTTCGACAGCGTGGCCTATGGCCGAGCGGCCGGGGTTCCCGTGGCAGCTTTCGGAACCGTCCTGCTGTATGTCGCCGCCGCCTTGTGGATGCAGGGGAGCGTTGGCGGGCGTCGCCTGCTGGCCGTCGGCGGCGACGCGCGCGCGGCACGGCTGGTCGGCGTGTCGGTTGGCCGCATCACGGTCGCTGCCTTCGCCGCGTCTGGCGCGATGGCGGGGCTGGCAGCGATCTACCTGGTCAGCCGGTTCGGCGTCGGCGGTCCCTCTACAGGCGCCGACTTCACCCTCGCCTCGATCACGCCGGTGATCCTGGGAGGCACGCGCCTTGGCGGTGGCAGAGGCAGCCTGATCGGCACCTTGCTCGCTGTCTTTGTACTCTCGCTGACGAACAATGTTCTGAACTTTCTCGACCTGCCGTCCGACTACCAGTACATCGTCCAGGGTCTCGTGATCATCGCCGCCGTTGCGGCTGTAAGGCGGCGATGATGTCCGCGACGACGCTACGCGGTGCCCTGGCCCGCTCGCAGAGCCGTCGGCCGCCTCTCAGGCCAGGCGGCCTGGGTGGTGCTGGGCGGATTGATCGCGATCGGCGGCGTTATCTCGCCCGCCTTCCTTCACCCCGAAAACCTCGGCAACATCCTGGTGCAACTGGCCCCGCTCGGGGTGGCCACGATCGGGCAGACCTTCGTCATCCTGGTGGGCGGACTCGACCTGTCGGTGGGCTCGGTGATGGCGACCGCGGCTGTAATGGCGACGCTGTTTCCCAGCGCCGACATTTCGGTAGCCGGGATCGTGCCGGCGGCCATCGTGCTGGGCCTGATTGTCGGCGCGGTGAATGGCTGGCTGGTGGCATGGCGCGACGTCTCGCCGTTCCTGGCGACGCTGGCGACCATGGTGGTGCTGATCGGCGTTCGGCTGATCGTGACGCACGGCGCGCCGTCCGCCAACCTGCCGCCGCTGCTGCACGTGATCGGCACGGGGGGCGTGCTGGGCATTCCCTATGCCGTCGTCATTCTCGCAGTGATGGGCATTGCCGCCGCGGTGCTCGTGCATCGCACCGCATTCGGCCGCCATGTGCTGATGACCGGCGGCAGCCCGCGCGCCGCCGAACTGGTGGGCGTGCCTGTGCGCCGCATCCGCCTCGCCTGCTACATGCTGAGCGGCATGATCGCCGCACTCGCCGGTGTGCTGCTCGCCGGCTATGTGGGGCTGATGGACAATTGGGTCGGGCGCGGATACGAGCTCGACACGATCGTGGCCGCCGTGATCGGCGGCGTGGCGCTGTCGGGCGGGCGCGGCACGATCGGGGGCGCCGTGGCGGGTGCTGCCATCCTGATCGTCGTGTCCAACATCGTGTTGCTGTTGGGGATGCCCATCCAGGGCCAGGTCATCATCCGCGGGGTTGTCGTGGTACTCGGTGCGACGGCCTACCGCGCCGCCAAGTCATGAGGTGACGAGAATGCCGGACGATCGCATGGCGGGCCGCGTCGCCCTGGTCACGGGCGGCACGCAGGGCGTGGGCGAGGCGGTGGCGCATCGCCTTGCCGCCGAAGGTGCGGCGGGAGTTGCGATCTGCGGCCGCAACGCCGAACGCGGAGAGGCGGTGTGCCAGGCCATCGCGGCGCAGGGCTGTCCCGCGCTGTATGTGCAGGCCGATCTGTCCGTCGTGGCACAGTGCCGTGCCGCCATCGACCGTACGGTCGAGCGGTTCGGCCGCCTCGACGCCCTGGCCAGCTGCGCCGGCCGGACCGATCGCGGCAGCCTGCACGACACGACCGAGGAAATCTGGGACACGCTGTTCGATACCAACGTGCGCGGACCGTTTTTCATGATCCAGGGCGCGGCGGCGCAAATGCGCCTCCAAGGCGACGGCGGCAGCATTGCGGTGATCGGCAGCATGCAGGCCTATGGCGGTGCGCCGTTTCTGCTGCCCTATGCGGCGACCAAAGGCTGTCTGATGACGCTGACGCGCGGCATCGCCAATGCGCTCCTGCGTGATCGCATCCGCATCAACATGCTCAACATCGGATGGACCGATACGCCCAACGAGCACATCGTCCAGACCAAAGTTCACGGGCGCGGGGACGATTGGCTCGCCACGGTCGGCAGGATGCAGCCCTATGGGCGGCTGATCGACACCGAGGAGGTCGCGCGGGCCTGCGCCTTCCTGCTCTCGGGCGAAAGCGGGATGATGAGCGGCGCCATCATGGACTATGATCAGCAGGTGATCGGCCCGATGCAGGACAATCCAGGCCTATGAGCGACGCCGGACCGCCCAGGTGATGAGAGCCACGCCGCCGCAGAGCAACCCGCGTGCCTCGATTCACGAAGTGGCAAAGCTCGCCGGCGTTTCGACCGCGACCGTGTCGCGCGCACTGCACGGCGCGCCGGACCGCGTTTCCAGCGTCACCAAGGCGCGCGTGTTGGCCGCGGCCGCGAGCCTTGACTACCACCCCAACCAGATCGGCCGGTCGCTGCGCACCAGCCGCACCGGCGCCGTGGCGCTGCTGATTTCCGACATCCGCAACGGGTTCTATGCCGCCGTGGCGCTGGAGATCGAACGGCAGCTCAACGCCATCGGCGTATTGATGCTGTTGTGCAACACGATGGAGGACGCGGCGCTGCAGGACCAGTATCTGGAGGAGCTGCGCGCGATCAACGTCTCCGCCGTGCTCATGCTGTGTGCGGTGACGAGCGTCAGGCTGAAGGATTTCGCCCGCTTCAGCCCGGTGATCTTCATCAACCGCATGCCGCGCGACATGCCCGACGTGACTTTCATCGGCATCGACGACCTGCTCGCCGCGCGCGATCTCGCGCATCGGATGCTCCAGGCGACGGCGGGGGCCGATCGGCGTCGTGCATGGGCCGCTCTACTCCACCGTCAGCGAAAGCCGGTTGCGGGGACTGACCGCCGTCCTGGCGGAGCAGGGCCTGCCGCTCAGCCCCGACCGGCAAATCGAGAGTCCGCTGTCGATGGAGGGCGGCTATCAGGGATTCGCGTCGCTGTGGGAGCGGCACCCGGACCTCCGCTCGGTCTTCTGCGGCAGCGACCAGATCGCGTACGGAGCGTATCGACGTTGCCGCGAACTGGGCATCCGCGTCCCCGAGGACGTGCGGCTGTACGGCTTCGACGACAATCCGCTGAACGACTGGCTGGCCCCCTGGCTCGACACGGTACGGGTGCCGCACGTGGCCTATGCGACTGAGACGGTGGGCCTGCTCAAACGTCTCTGGGACGGGCAGCCTGCACGCTCAGTGCTGCTGCCCTACGATCTCGTCATCAGGAGTTGAGGCATTTGGCAAGCACCGCGGCAATCATTGGGTGCGGCCTGATCGGACGCTCCTGGGCGGTATCGTTCGCGCGTGGCGGCTGGCGTGTCCAGCTGTTCGACAGGGACGCGGACGTGGCCGCTGAGGCGCTCGCCTTCGTGCAGCGCGCAGCCGGAGAGCTGGAGACTTTCGCCTTGTCGGGCGGGCAGAGCGCGGCAGCGATCCTTGGCCGCGTCACGATTGCATCATCGGTTGCGGACGCGGTGGCGCAAGCCGACTACGTCCAGGAGAACACGCCGGAGCGCGCCGATCTCAAGGCCGCCATTTTCGGAGAGCTCGACAGTCTGTCAGCTGCCGAGACGGTGATCGCTAGCTCCAGTTCGGCGCTCCTGCCGTCCGAGTTCACGTCCGGCCTGGCTGGTCGCGCCCGTATGCTGGTGGTACACCCCCTCAATCCACCGCACCTGGTGCCGGCCGTCGAGATCGTTCCCGCGCCATGGACCTCCACGCAGACGGTCGGGCGCGCGGTCTCGATCATGACGGAGATCGGGCAGGCGCCGGTCGTGCTGACCCGAGAGATCGCAGGGTTCGTCATGAATCGGCTCCAGGGTGCGCTACTGCACGAGGCCTTCCATCTGGTCGCTGAAGGGATCGCGAGCCCGCAAGACATCGATCGGGCGGTGGCCGAGGGGCTCGGGCTGCGCTGGTCGTTCATGGGACCATTCGAGACAATCGACCTCAACGCACCAGGCGGAGTTGGAGACTTCATAGATCGGTACGGACCGAGTTACGCACGCATGACGCCGCCCTTGGCGCAGCCGGTCTCGTGGCAGGGCGAGGCGGGGGCGATCGTGGGAGAAGCACGTTCCGCCGCTCTTCCACGCGAGGGCATCCTCGCCCGGCAAGCCTGGCGCGACAATCATCTGGTCCGGCTTGTGGCGCACAAGCGAGCGATGGCGAATGAGTAGCGCGGCGGATACGGACCTGCCCTGGGGCGGATCTCCGCAGGTCACATGCACGCGGTGAGCAGAAGCGGCGGCCCGAGGGTCAGGATTGTGGTGACGAACGCGGCGGCCACGGTCCAGACAATCACTGCGCGCAGAAAGGCACCGGTGCGGCCGGAATCGACGCCCGCATCAGCTCCATCGAGACTGCGCCACATCCAGCCGATCACCGCAAGATGCACGAGCAGCATCAGAGCAAGGCCCAGACGCAGCGGGCCGGCCGGCCACGCAAACGCGCAGCCGACGGCATGGACGGCATAGAGAGCGACGAGCGCGCTGCACCAGACCGCGAACCCCGCCAGCAGCCACCAGAGTTGCCCCGGTGGAACCGGCCGCGTGCTCACGGCCGGGCCTCCAAGGCCGCCACGAGGGCGGGTAGCGCCAGCACAAGGCCAAGCGCGATCGCACCGGTCACCACGGTGTAGTCGAGCCAGAGTCGCGTCAGACGCAGATCCAGCGACCGCCTGGGCGAGATCAGCCCCGCGCCGAGGCGCAGGAGGTTGCTTGCGAGAAAAAGAAGACCGATGCCGGCATGCAAGGCGACATAGGCGAGCAGCGCTGCGGCGGTAGCACCGAGTGCATGTTCGGTTGGACGCGGGACGATACCGCCGATCAGCCCCGCGTCTGCGGCAATGGCGACGAGGAGCCCGAGCATGGCGGCGCCGATCCAGCCCCGCGTCATGCCACCAGCGGTGAGCGCTCGCCGCGATCCGCGGGCCGCCGCCGCGGCAACGACGAGTGCCACGGCGGCGACCGCGGCAAGCCTGTGGTCCGGCGCGAACCTCTCCGCGGGCGGCCAGTTCGGCGCGGAAATCCAGAGATACAGCGTCCCGAACACGAGGGACGTGAACAGCGTGCCATCGGCGACCAGCGCGAAGATCAGCGCCCACCACGGCGGCGCATCGGCCATCTCGGTGTGCGGCGGCACGCTCACGCCGTGGCCCACGGGCATCGGGCCGTAATCTCGGCTGAGACCGGCACTCTGCGCGGCGAGCAGGAAAAGTCCGACGGCCACCAGCGCTGCGGCGAGTGTGAGCGGGTAGAGATGGAACAGCATCGTCAGCACCGCCGCCGCGGTGGCAAGTGCCGTGTAGAGCGGCAGGAATGTCGGGCGCGGCAGCACGATGAGCTGCTCGGGCGCGCCGGACGTCATGTGCACGCCCAGCGTCTCCTGCCAGCCGTTGCGCGCAAAGCCGAGATAACCCTCGCCTCGCGCCAGCGAGACCGCGAGTCCATCGGGGGCGGTGCGGTCGGGGCCGGTCCTGACATGCGGTATCGATGCGAAATTATACGGCGCCGGCGGGATCGGCATGGCCCATTCCAGCGTCGCCGCTCCCCAGGGATCGCGCCGCACGCGACGCCCATAGCGGAGTTGCGCCAGCAGGTCGATCACCACCAGCGCGAAGCCGATCGTCATGATGAACCCGCCCACCGACGACAGCATGTTGAGCCAGTTCCAGCCTTCATCTCCCGAATAGGTGTAGATGCGCCGGGGCATGCCGCGCAGTCCGACCAAATGCATCAGGAAGAAGGTCAGGTTGAAGCCGACGAAGATCAGCCAGAAGGCGGGCACCGACAGCCGATGCACGGCCGTGCGCCCGGTCAGCAGCGGCAGCCAGTAATAGAGTGCCGCCAACAGGGGAAAGGCGAAAGCGCCGGCCACCACGTAGTGCAGATGGGCGACGACGAAATAGCTGTCGTGCGCCTGCCAGTCGAACGGCACGATGGCGAGCATCACGCCGGTCAGGCCGCCCAGCGCGAAGATGAAGAAGAAGCCGAACACGTAGAGCATCGGCACGTCCCGTCGCGGCTTGCCGTGCGCCAGCGTGGCGAGCCAGGCGAAGACCTGCACCGCCGTCGGCACCGCGACGATCGCCGAACTCGCGGAGAAGAAGGCGAGAGCCAGATGCGGGATGCCCACGGTGAACATGTGATGCACCCAGATGCCGAAACTCACGAAAGCGAGGGCAATGATCGCGACGACGATCGCCCGGTAGCCGACCAGCGGCCGATTGGCGAAGACCGGGATGATCGTTGACAGGACGCCGGCCATTGGCAGGAAGATGATGTAAACGTCCGGGTGGCCGAACAGCCAGAACAGGTGCTGCCACAGCAGCGGATCGCCGCCCCGCGTCGGGTCGAAGAACGGCAGGTGAAAGGCCCGCTCGGTCTCGAGCAGGATCGAGCCGAGGATCAGCGGCGGGAAAGCCGCTACCATCATGAGTGCTGTGACCAGCATGTACCAGCCGAAGATCGGCATCCGGTCGAGCGACATGCCGGGCGCCCGCATCTTGAGGATCGAGACGACGATCTCGACGGCCAGCGTCAGCGCGGAGATCTCGACGAAGGTCACGCCCAGCAGCCAGATATCGGCGTTGATGCCCGGCGTGTAAACGTTCGAACTCAGCGGCGTGTACATGAACCAGCCGCCGTCGGGCGCGACGCCTGCGAGCAGCGCCCCGGTCAGGATCATGCTCCCGAACAGGTAACACCAGTAGCCATAGGCGGTCAGCCGCGGGAATGCGAAATCGCGAGCGCCGAGAATCTTCGGGGTCAGATAGACTGCGATGCCCTCCATCATGGGGATGGCGAACAGGAACAGCATCATCGAGCCGTGCATGGTGAAGACCTGGTTGTAGGTCTCCGGTGACATGAAGGCCGCGTTGGGCGTCGCCAGCTGAACCCGGGTCAGCATGCCGAGCACGCCAGCGATCGCGAAGATGACGAATGCCGTGACGATGAAACGCAGGCCGATGACGGAATGGTTGACCGCGGCGAGGCGTTGCAGCCCCGGCCCGGTGCGCCAGATCGCAGTCAGTTGCCGGTGCAGGCGCAGTGCCGGGCTTCCTTGCGGCGGTTGGTCAAAGGACGCGCTCATGGCGTCGCTCCCGGCGATGCGGCTGCCCGCGCGAGTGCGGCGGGGAAGTCCGCCGCCGGATCAACGATGACGACGAACCGCATTCCGGCATGGCCAAGGCCGCAGAATTCGGAGCAGAGCGCTTCGTAGCGGCCGGGCTTATCGGCAAGGATTCGCAGGTGGTTCACATGACCGGGCACCGCATCGATCTTGCCAGCGAGGCGCGGGATCCAGAATCCGTGGATGACGTCGAGGCTGCTGACCGTGATGTCGACGGGCACGCCCGCCGGCAGGTGCAAGGTGCCGACGGTCTCAACCCCATCACTGTCGGGATAGCGGAAGGTCCAGACCCATTGCCGGCCTTCGGCCTGGATACGCTGCGGCGTGCGCCCCGCCAGCGGCAGAAGCCGCTCCCCCACGATCAGCCCATAGGCCACGAGCGGCATCAGGACCAGGGCCGGCAGGACGAGGCCGCCGAGCACGATCCAGCGGCCGGGTGATACGCCCGAGCCCCAACCGGGCCGTCGCATCACCAGCGCGAACAGGACCATGACCAGCGCGAACAGGACGACAGAGCCGGCCAGCATCGTCCACCACAGCGTCGCGATCGACGCCGCCGCCGGCCCGGCGGGATCGAGCGCCGATAGCGGCCCGCCGCAGCCTGCCAGCGTCGTGGCCGATCCGAGTTGGACCGCCGCGGGCAACAGGCTACGATTTCCGCGCGAAGAACGCCGTTGGCGGGAAGGACGAGGACCGTGGCGAAGCAAGGTGATCCCGAGCTCCCCGCGGCAGAGCCCGATCCTGCTGGAGCTGGACCGGCTCGACGTCGGATCGGCGGTCGCGCTGGTCGGCCACCCGATCCACGTGATGATGGTACATTTCCCGATCGCGTTCGTGCTCGCGACCCTCGGCGTCGACGTGTTCTACTGGTGGTCGGGCGACCCCTTCTGGGTGCGGGTCGGCCTCTGGTCGGCCGGCATCGCCTTCTGGACCGGCGTTGCGGCCAGCATCGCCGGCACCGGGGAGCTCCTGCTCGTGCGCGGCATCCGCGTTCGCGAGGCGAGCTGGTCGCACGCCGTGGCGGCGATGACGCTGGTCGCCATTGCGGGCGCCAATTGGGGCCTGCGCGCTGGTCGATCCCGGATCGGTCCTGCCGCACGGTCTCGCGCTCTCGTGTCTCGCCGCGGTGATGACGAGCTTCGCCGGCTGGCACGGAGGCAAGCTCGTGTTCGATCATGGCATCGGCATTCTGGTCTCGCCGAAGGACTGACGAAGCGCCCCGGGCGCGAACAGGGCGGTCGCGAATTGGTTGGAATCGATGCGCGGCTTTGCCAGCGCCACCCAGACGATCGCAGTGATCAGCACGAGATAGGCGCTCGAAAGGGCGACATAGGAAAACCGGCCAAATCGGCCTTCCGGCAAGAAGACCCGCGCGAGCACAAGGCCAGCGGCGACGTGCAGGATCACCATGGCCCCGACCAGGGCCATCTTGACGGAAAACCACTCCTGAAACGTGGCCTGAAGGAAGATCAGCGCGGTGCCGCTACCGATGGCGATGAAGGCGGCCGGAGACGCCATCCCGACATAGACGAAGCGCGTCATCCGGTGCAGGCGGTCCAGATCCGCGTCCATAACGAATGTCCGGCGTTGCCAGAACATGAAGGGCAGGGCGACCAGCCCGCCGGACCAGATCGCGATCGCCGCGAGATGGACGAATTTCAGGAGGACTGTCACCGGGCCGGCTCTGCGGGCCGCAGGTTCGCCCAGGCGATCCAGAGCCCCATGCCGAGATAGGGCAGGATCGCCGGCACCCACATCAGGAGCCCGGCGAGTTGCTGGTCGGCGAGGGGCGAGAGCCCCCAGGCCCACGTGCTGGAGAAATGCACCGCATAGAGCGGCCGTGATGCGAACACGATCAGCGCACCGAGAAGCCCCATCTGCCCGACCGTCGCCACGAGCGCGACCAGCGCCTCGCCCGGCTGCGTCGCGGGTGTCAGGATCGCCCGCCACATGAGCCAGGCGCTCCCGAGCAGAGAGCCCTCCATCAGCCAATAGGCCGGCACGGTGGCGAGACCCCAGGCATAGGCTGCCGGGGCGTGCCAGAGCCAAAGAATGACCGCATGCACGACGACCAGCGCCGGCAGCGGCAAGGAGCCTGCGCGTCTCTGCGGAAAGGCCACCGCGAGCAGCGGCGCCACGGCGGCGACCAGCAGGACATGGTGGAACACCCGTATCGAAAACAGCGCCGATGCCAGCGCGCAGAGGGGCGAGACGAAGATGACGAACATCAGCGCGATCGCCACCAGGGCAGCCCGCGGGGCGGCCGAGCGGCCGAAACCGACCGCCAGCGCCAGGGCTGCCAGTGCTGCAATCAGCAGCGGGTCGAAGTTCCAGCGCGCCCACACATCGCCGGGGACCGAGGCTGGGCCGCAATATGCGATGATTGGATCCGGCACGATGCGCTCCCCCTATTCGCCGTCCGTGCCGCCCGCGCACCGGCACGTCCTCATGGTAACGAGCAGCACATCGAACGGCCAGAGGCCGCGATGAGATGGGCCAGCAGCCTCGAAACGATACAGCGTGTTCCAAGTCTATTCCAGGTTGGACATCCCCTGAGCCGCTCGTGCAGAGTGAATGCGCGCCTGTCCGCCGCGTGGGTAACACAGTCGGTGGGGGATCGAGCTGCGCCTTGTCCGGAACCCGTCGCCAGATCCCGGCCGCGTCGCGATCATTGGAAAGGGAGCAGCCTATGCGCCGCCGCTATGCCGTACGTGGGGCAGTCTGGGTTGCGATCTATCTCTTGTTCATTCTTGCCCCGCTATTTGCGCTGCTGGCGGGATCGTTGCCGCCCGCCCGCGATTTCTGGACCGAGTTCATGGCCGCGATCGGCTACGCAGGCCTGGCGATGATGGGGCTGCAGTTCGGCCTGACGGCGCGTTTCCGCTACGTCACCGAACCGTGGGGCGAAGACGTCATCTACCACTTTCACCGCCAGATATCGCAGATCGCGGTGGGCCTGGTCGTGGTGCACGCGCTCGTCCTGTCTGCCACTCGGCCGGCAATGCTCACGCCGCTCAATTTTATCCAGGCGCCATGGAGTGTCTGGTTCGCCGTCCTGTCGATCACGGCGCTCATCGTCCTCGTCGTGACGGCGCTGTGGCGGGTGAGGTTGAAGATCAGCTACGAGACTTGGCACCTCACGCATATCGTGCTGGCGGTCGTAGCGGTCGCGGCGGGCCTGCTGCACATGGCGGGATCGGGCTTCTACCTGGTTGATCCCTGGAAGCGGGCGCTGTGGATCGCCCTGCCGCTGTTCTGGATCGCGCTGCTGCTCTACGTGCGCATCGTCAAGCCGCTGTTCATGCTCCGCCGGCCGTATCGTGTCGCGGAGGTGCGCCAGGAGCGCGGCGACACCTGGACCGTGGTGATGCAGCCGGATGGTCACCCCGGCTTCCGCTTTAGCCCCGGCCAGTTCGGCTGGCTGACCCTGTGGGGGACTCCGTTCAAGATCACCGGGCACCCGTTCTCGTTTTCATCCAGCGCCGCGGTCACGGATGGTCGCGTCGAGATGTCGATCCGGAACCTCGGCGACTTCACGAGCGACATTCAGAGGGCGCCGGTAGGACAGCGCGTCTATCTGGACGGACCGTACGGCGCGTTCACGATTGGCAGCCCAGCCGATATGCACGTGTTGATCGCCGGCGGCGTCGGCGTCACGCCGATGATGAGCATGATCCGCACGCTCGCCGACCAGGGCGACGAGCGGCCCGTAGTCCTGCTCTACGGCAGCAAGGACTGGGAGGCGATCACCTTCCGCGAGGAACTGGAGGCGCTGAAGGCGCGGCTCAACCTGACGATCGTTCACGTGCTGGCGAATCCGCCGGCCGATTGGACGGGAGAGCAGGGCCACATCACGGCCGAGATGTTCAAGCGTCATCTGCCGCCGCGGTACGCCGACCACGAGTACTTCATCTGCGGGCCGGGTGTGATGATGGATGCGATTGAAAAGACGCTTGGCGAGCTGGATGTGCCGCTGGCGAAATACCATTCGGAACGCTATAGCTTCGTCTAGGGATGGTCCCGATGCGCCGTTTGTTCGCCGACAAGTTGGTATTCGCAACGGCAGCCATTGTGATCGTGATGGCAGCCGTGTTTGCGCTTCTGCGCGTGGCCGGCTAGGCGACAAGCGACCCTGGCCGTGGTGCTGGCCCGCGCCATGCTGACCTGCGGCGGCGTCAGCCTCGCTGTCGGGCCTTCGTGTCGCAGAAGGCTTCAACTGCTCCCGATCGCCAGCCCGGCACCGCGCGGGTCGGTCGCCCATCCGCAGGACGCCTCCGACCCTGGCAGGTAGCGGTCGCACTGAATCACATTGGCCCGCCCCGGCTCGGGCGGCGGCACCGGCAGCGGCGTGGGGCGAGCGGCACGGTCGCCCAGAGCCTCGACCATCGCGAACGCCGCCGCGAGCGGCGCCGCTTCCTGGCCCGATCCGCCGGCCTCGGCGCGGAAGGCGCGGATATTGGCGTTGTAGGCCAGCACCACCGACAGCAGCGGCGGCGGATGCACCGATGGCGAGGCGGCGAGCAGCACCCCGGTTCCGGGGGCGATCCGCCCGGTGCCGAACAGATTGTTCATGGTCAGCGCGCAGATCACGGCATTTCCGTTGCGGTCGAGGGCGGCCAGCGTGGTCGAGGCCGGTAGCGGCGGCAGGGCCGCCACGCCGCGCGCCTGGGCGGCGGCGGCCAGGGCGCGCGCCTGTGCCTGCGCGGGATCGTTCGGGTTCTGCCGCAGCGCCTGGAACGCGGCCACGGTGGCCAGGCCGCCTTCGCCCGGCTGCGGCAGGAAGGCTAGGCGGTCATTCCCAGCCGCCACCTGGATGGGTGCCGCGATACTCGGCAGGGCGGTGCGGAAATCCTCGGCCTGCAACCCGCCGCCGGCATCGGTCGCGGCATCTGCGAGCGTCCTCGCGAGCAGGCCCTGATACAGATCGCCCACCCCCGCCGTGCGCAGCTTGGCGAGCGAGGCCGCCAGTTCCGGCTGGATCAGCGGGGCGCCCTCGGCCAGCGGCTGCCCGCCCGGCACGAAGATGCCGCGCGCCACCGGATCGCCCGCCAGCGGGCCGGCTACCACCGCCACATCGCGGACCAGCGCGCGCGAGGCGGGAACCCCAAATCGCGCCGCCTGCTCGGCCGGCACCGACAATTGCTCGAACGGCAGCGAGCCGTATTTCGCATGCAGCAGGTACAGCCCCCGCGCCAGCAGCGGCACCGCCGCCGGCCGGTCCCCCGGTCGCGGATGCGCCGGCGCCTGCGGCAGGAACATGATCGCCTCGGGCACGCCGCCGCCTGGCCCGCTGCGCTTCGGGCTATAGGCGAGGCAGGCGCCGCCGCCGCCCAGGCCCGCGCGCGAGGGCAGCGTCACCGACAGCATCAGCCCCATCGCCACCGCGGCGTCCGCCGCCGACCCGCCGGCCGAGAGCACGTCGCGTCCGGCCAGGGCGGCGCGCGGCTCGTCGGCCACGACTGCGCCCAGGAAGCCCCTGACATACCCGGGCGTGCCGGGGGTCGGCCCACTCTCGCCGCCCAGCATGTTGTGCTGCACGAAGGAGCAGCCGCCGGTGGCAAGGTTGGCCGAGAGCAGCACGGCCAGGGCTGTCCGACGCATCGCGTGACGGCTGCGCACCTCGGCGAACTCCCTCGATCGTGCAGCCGGCCGCGATGCCGGCCCGGTGCGCTGTGTCGGCATGAGCAAATTGCCATAGACTCCTTCGCCCCGGTTCGGCAACCGGGCACCCCAGCCGGATCGACAGCGCACCCGGAACGCGCTACGGCGGCCTGCGGAAGAGGAGTACGTCCATGCGGGCCTGGTGGCGTGGCGCCGGATGTCTTGTCGTGCTGCTGGCGCTGGCCCTGGCGCGACCTGCGGTGGCCCAGCCGGCAAGCGCGCCGACCCCGGCCGCGTCCTCCTTCACCCCCGCGCAGCGTGCGGAGATCGTGGGCATCCTGCGCACGGCACTGCAGACCGACCCCTCCATCCTGCGCGATGCGATCACCGCGTTGCAGCAGCAGGAATCCGGCGCGCAGGACGCGGCGGCGCGGGCGGCGATCAGTCGCGCCGGTCCGGCCCTGGCGCGCAACCCCGGCGATCCGGTAGCCGGCGATCCGGCCGGCGACGTCACCCTGGTCGAGTTCTACGACCTGCGCTGCCCCTATTGCCGGCGCATGCTGCCGGCCATGACCGAGCTGCTCGCGCACGACCCGAAGCTGCGCCTGGTGTTCAAGGACATTCCCGTCCTGGGCGACCCGAGCGTGCTGGGCGCCCGCGCCGTGCTGGCGGCGCAGCGGCAGGGCGGCTACCTGAAGCTGCAACAGGCGCTGATGTCGGGCAGCGGCCAGATCACCGAGGCCAGCGTGCAGGCGGCCGCGACCCGGCTCGGCCTGGATTGGACCCGCCTGCGGCACGACATGGACGCGCCGGAGGTGCAGGCGCGCATCGCCGCGAACCTGGCACTGGCGCACGAGCTCGGGATCGACGGCACGCCGACCTATGTGGTTGGCAGCCGCCTGCTGCCGGGTGCCGTGCCGCTCTCGGAACTGCAATCGGCCGTGGCGGCGGCGCGGTCCGGCCGGGGAATAGGCGGCCGCGCTGCCCGCCCATCGAGAACGTTACGCGCCGTAACAAGCGCGTGAGTTGGGGCGTGGCACAATCGTCTGTGGGATTTCGGCATTGATTGCGATATCGCAAGCGCGCACCATCACTCCGTTCTTTTCATGCGGAGGTCGTGATGCGGCTCCGAGCGGTGCTTGCGGCAGCGGCGATGCTGGCGATTGCAACGCCGTCGGTCGCATCGGAGATCGTGCAGAACCTGTCGGCAGTCGAGGATTTCGGGGGCGACTTCGCGCCCTATTCCATAGACGGTGCCGCGTTCAATCCGGCGCAGGGCACCCTTACCGGCGTCACGGCGACGCTGACCGGCTCCTATACGCCGATCATCGACCTCTCGGGGGAGGGCGGTATCCGGCGCGCGGAGTCGTGGGGACAAGCTATTACGCGTATCCAGCATCCGCCTTCCCGGACAAGCTTTCCGGCAATCCGGGAACGCAACTCATCAAGTCGTCCGGCGGAATCTATGATGGGACACCAGTCTCCGTTGACCTCACGTTCAACTTCTCCGCGCTGAGCGCCTTCATATCGTCCGCGTCAAGGCCGCGGTCGTTGGTCGAGTTCGCGTTCCTCTCCGACATGCTCAACCACGGACGGCATACTATCAGCGACATGACGATGTTCGACGGCAACCTTGCGCTCGCCTACACGTACAAGGCGGTCGCCGTGCCGGAGCCGCCCAGCTTCTTTCTGCTGGGGCTCGCCGTCGGGCTCATTCTGCTGCTGAAGCCGCGTCGCGCAGTCTAGGCACCTAAGCCTCCGCGGAATTGCTCAGCCCAGCAGCCGCCCCACGACCCGCGCCGTGTAGTCCACCACCGGAATGATGCGGCCGTAATTGATGCGCGTCGGTCCGATGACACCGATGGCGCCCACGATCCGCCCGGCGGCATTGCGCGAGGGTGCGACCACCATCGACACGCCAGAGGCAGCGAACAGCCCGCTCTCCGCGCCGATGAAGATGCGCACGCCATCAGACTGCTCGGCCAGTTCCAGCAGGCGCAGCATGGTCTCGTGCGTCTCCAGCCGCTCGAACAGGTGCTGGATGGCACCCAGCCGTTCGATCTGCGTCACGTCGCTCAGCAGCCGCGCCTGGCCGCGCACGATCAGGCTGCCGCTGCGGCCCTCGCCGGCCCAGGTCGCGAGCCCCGCTTCCACCACCTTGGCCGAGAGCGCGTCGAGCTGGGTGCGGTCGGCCGCCATCTCCTCGGCGACGATGCGGCGCAGCTCGGTCAGCGGCCGGCCGGACAGCCTTGCGTTCAGGTAGTTGCCGGCCTGCTGCAACGCCGACGGCGGCAGGCCTGGCGGGATTTCGATGACCCGGTTCTCGACCTGTCCCTCGGCACCCACCAGCACGACCAGCGCGCGACCCGAGCCGAGCGGCACGAACTCGATGTGGCGCAGCGCGCCCTCGGATTTCGGCGCCAGCACGAGACCGGCGGCGGCGGACAGGCCGGACAGCATGGACGACGCCTCGGCCAGCGTGTCCTCCAGGCTGCGCCCGGCGGCCTCCAGCGCGGCACCGATCGCCTCGCGATCCTCCTCGGCGATCTCTCCCGTTTGCAGCAGCCCATCGACGAACAGGCGCAGGCCGCGCTCGGTGGGCAGGCGTCCGGCAGAGGTATGCGGAGAGAACAGCAGCCCCGCGTCGGTAAGGTCGGACATGACGTTGCGGATGGTGGCGGGCGAGAGCGCGATAGGCAGCCGGCGCGACAGCGTGCGGCTGCCCACCGGCTCGCCGGTTTCCACATACTGCTCGACGATCTCGCGCAGGATGGCGGCGGAGCGGGGGTCGAGACCGGGGGGAGTGGCCGGCATCAGGCGAGACCCAGCGCGATCCGGGCAGCCTCGGAAACGCCACCCTGACCATCGAAGGCGCTGATCACACGGACTCGGTCGAGTGTCGCGCCGTCGCCCATGTCCTCCGAGATCACCGCCTCGCATCCAGCCGCACCTGCGGTTGCCAGCAGCAGCGCGTCCCAGAAGCTGAACCGTCCCTCATCGCGGGCACTCAGCGCCCTTTCAAACTCGGGCAATCCAGCCGCCTTGGCAAACGGAAACACCCGGGACCACCTGCGCAATTGCTCCACGATCTGGCGCGGCGTCGCGAGGCGCTTGCGCAGCGAAACGGCAGCGAACTCACTGAGCGACTGCTGCGTCAGCACGCCATCAAGCCCGACCAGGGCGTCGTGGATCGCGACCGCTGACCGCTGGCGCACTGGATCCCCCTGGTCGGCATAGTAGACCAGGATATTGGAATCGAGGGTGAGCCTCATCGATTTCGCAGATATTTGGGGATCCTCTCGTCGTACAGGTCGTCCCGGTCAAACGTGCCGATGGGCTCGGCGTCGGCGGGCACTACGCGGTGCAGCGCCCATTCGCGGCTTTCCGCCAGCAACTGTTCCTGTTCGGCCGTCAGGCTCCGCCGCCCATCCGGTGCCCGTTCGGGCATGATGCGGGCGACCGGCCGGCCGTTACGGGTCACGACGTACTCGCGCCCGCTCGCGACCTCGTCCAGGATGCGCGAGAAATGATGGTTCGCCTCGCGCGCGGTGACGATCTCGGCCATGTTGCCCTCTCTGTCCTACATGATGTAGCACGGCCGCCGAACGTCAAGGATATCCGCCATGCGTCCCTCCGGCCGCGCCGCCGACACCTTGCGGCGCGTCTCCATCGAGCCCGGCTTCGCCCGCCATGCCGAGGGGTCGTGCCTGATCCGCATGGGTGCCACCGAGGTGCTGTGCGCGGCCAGCGTCGAGTCGCGCGTGCCACCCTTCCTGCGCAATTCCGGCCAGGGCTGGGTCACGGCGGAATACGGCATGTTGCCGCGCGCCACCCACACGCGAGGCGACCGCGAGGCCGCGCGCGGCAAGCAGTCGGGGCGCACGCAGGAGATCCAGCGCCTGATCGGCCGCTCGCTGCGCGCCGTGACCGACCGCGCGGCACTCGGCGAAATGAGCATCACACTCGATTGCGACGTGCTCAACGCCGATGGCGGCACACGCTGCGCCTCGATCACCGGCGCGTTTGTGGCACTGTCGCTCGCGTTGCGCCATCTGGTGCGCATGAACGTGCTGAAGGCGGTGCCGCTGACCGGACAGGTGGCGGCGGTCAGCTGCGGTCTGGTCGAGGGTGCGGCGGCGCTTGATCTCGACTACGCGGAGGATAGCGGTGCCGAGGCGGATGCCAATTTCGTGCTGACCGATGGCGGCGGCATCGTCGAGATCCAGGGCACGGCCGAGAAATCGCCCTTCACCGAGGGGCAATTCGCTGAACTGATGGCGCTGGCGCGCACCGGCTGCGGCGAATTGTTCGCGCTGCAGCGCGCGGCACTGGAGGCGGCGGCATGAGCCGGCGGCTCGCGCGCGGCGAGCGGCTGGTGCTGGCCACGCACAATCCCGGCAAGCTGCGCGAGATCGCGGCGCTCCTGGCCCCCTACGGCATCGAGACGGTCTCCGCCGTGGCGCTGCACCTGCCGGAGCCAGAGGAGACGGAGCCGGACTTTGCCGGCAATGCGCGGCTGAAGGCGCTGGCCGCCGCGCGGGCCGCGGGTCTTGCGGCGCTCGCCGACAATTCCGGGCTGTGCGTCACGGGCTTGGCTGGTGCCCCCGGCATCTACTCGGCGCGCTGGGCCGGCATGCCGCGCGATTTCGGGCGCGCGATGCAGCGCGTGCAGCACGAGCTGGGGGATGCCGCGGACCGCACCGCGACCTTCGTCAGCGTGCTGTGCCTCGCATGGCCGGATGGCGAGACGGCGGTGTTCGAGGGGCGGGTGGAAGGCACGCTCGTCTGGCCGCCGGCCGGCGCCAACGGTTTCGGCTATGACCCGATGTTCCGCCCCGAGGATGATCGCCGCACCTATGGTCAGATGCTGCCGGCCGAGAAGCACGCCACCAATCACCGCGCGCGGGCGATGAAGCTGTTCGTGGCGGGGTGCCTGCCGATGGATGAGGCGTAGCGGTTCACGCCCGCGCCGCGTCCATGACCACAAGACTGGTCGCCACTGAGCCGTTCCACGACTCGGCGCGCAGATGCCCGGCCAAGTGTAGCGGCTCGGCACCGCGCGACAGCAGCGCCTCGGCCACGGCCCCCTCGCGGGCACGGAACAGGATGGCCTTGACCCGGCTGCCGTCCTCGCCCTCGACGAAGGCGCGCACCGTCGCCTGCTCGCGCCCGACGCGGTCGGCCCGGACCACGCGGGCGCGCGGCACGACCAGGATCGGCTCCTCATTGCCGGCGCCGAACGGGGCGAGCCTCCCCAGATGGCCGGCGAGTTCGGCGGTGCACCCGGCCACCGCGAGCGTGCCCTCGACCGCCAGGTCGGCGGCCTGGGGCAGCACCGCCGCATCAGCGAGGCACTCGCACAGATGCGCGTGGAATGCGGCGAGCCCGCTTGCCGGCAACGAGAATCCCGCCGCCATCGCATGTCCGCCGCCGGTCTCCAGCATCCCGCGCTGGCGCGCCGCGATCACGGCCGCACCCAGATCGAGCCCGGGCACTGAGCGTCCCGATCCCTTCGCCACACCGGCGGCGACCGCCGCGGCACAGGAGGGGCGGTTGAAGCGCTCGCGCAGCCGTCCGGCGACGATGCCGACCACGCCGGCGTGCCATGCCTCGCCCGCGACAAGCAGAACGGCGCGCCCGGCCGCCGCCTGTTCGCCTGCCGCCTGGATGGCCGCGTCCAGCATCCCGGCCTCCACGCTTTGGCGCTGCCGGTTGATGCCGTCCAGTTGCTCTGCCAGGCGCCGCGCTTCGATCGCATCCTCGGTCAGCAGCAACCGCACGCCGAGCCCGGCCTCGTCGATTCGCCCGGCCGCGTTGATGCGCGGGCCGAGCGCGTAGCCGAGCGACATGGCGGTGGGTGCCTCGCGCACCTGTGCCACGTCCAGAAGGGCGGCGATCCCCGGCCGGGCGCGGCGCGCCATGACGCGCAGGCCCTGCACGACCAGCGCGCGGTTCAGCCCCCTGAGCGGCATCACGTCGCAGACGGTGGCCAGCGCCACCAGGTCGAGCAGGCCCATCAGATCCGGCTCCACGTGCGAAGCGAACCAGCCTGAGCGACGCAGCTCGCGCATCGTGGCCACAAGCGTGATGAAGGCGATCGCTGCCGCACACAGAGCGCCCAGGCCCGAGCTGCAATCCAGCCGGTTCGGGTTGACAGTGGCAACCACCGCCGGCGGCAAGCCCTCACATTTATGGTGGTCGAGCACGACCACATCGGCACTTTCATGCACACTCGCCAGCACCTCGGCCGCCGCCGTGCCGCAATCGACGCAGACGATCAGCCGCGCGCCGCGCGCGACCAGCGCCAGCAGCGCCGGCGCATTGGGACCGTAGCCCTCGCTCATGCGGTCGGGCACGTGCGAGACGACCTCGCAGCCCAGCGCGCGCAGAACGGACACCATGATCGCCGTGCTGCATGCGCCATCCACGTCGTAGTCGCCGAACACCGCGACTGTCTCCGCACCACGCACGGCGGCGGCAAGGCGCTCGGCGGCTGCCTCCATGTCGATCAGCACACAGGGATCGGGCAGCAGGGCGCGCAGCGTGGGTGCCGAGAAAATCCGCCGCCGCCTCGGCATCGATGCCGCGCGCCGCCAGCAGGCGGCCCACGATCTCCGGCAGGCCGAGGCGCTGGGCGATGCCCAGCCCCAGCCGGTCCTCCGCCCGGCGCCAGACCCAGCGCCGTCCCGCCAGGCTATGCGCGATGCCGAGAACGGGAGGCGGCAGGTCCACGCTCAGTTCTTCGTCCAGGTCTTGGTCGCGAAATTGTGCCGCGCCTCGATCGTGCGCACCGTGCCGGACTTGCTGCGCATGACGATGGAATGGGTGATCGCCCCCTGGCCGAAGCGGCGCACGCCGCGCAGCAGCGGGCCGCCGGTGACACCCGTGGCCGCGAACATGACATTGCCGCGCGCCATGTCGGCGGCGCTGTACACGCGGTTGGGGTCGATCACGCCCATCGTCCGCGCCCGCTCGCGCTGCGCGTCGTCGTCGTAGAGCAGCCGCCCCTGCATCTGCCCGCCGGTGCAGCGCAGGGCGGCCGCCGCCAGCACGCCCTCGGGAGCTCCGCCCGAGCCCATGTAGATGTCGATGCCGCTGTCCGGATTGGCGGTCGCAATCACCGCCGCGACATCGCCCTGGTCGATCAGCATGATGCGCGCACCCGCTTCGCGCACCCGCGCGATCAGCTCCTCGTGGCGCTCGCGATCGAGGATGCAGCAGACCAGATCGGAGACTTCGCGACGCTTGGCGCGCGCCAGGCTGCGCAGGTTGCGCGCCACGGGATCGTCGATGTCCACCACCCCGGCCGGCAGGTCGCTGCCGACCGCGATCTTCTGCATGTAGATGTCGGGCGCGTGCAGGAAATTGCCGCGCTCGGCCAGTGCCACCACGGCGATCGCGTTGGGGCCGCCCTTGGCGGTGGTCGTGGTGCCCTCCAGCGGGTCCACGGCGATATCCATTTCCGGGCCGCCGTGCCCCACCTTCTCGCCGATATACAGCATCGGCGCTTCGTCCATCTCGCCCTCGCCGATGACTACGGTGCCGTCGATCGCGACCGCGTCGAAGGCGCGGCGCATCCCCTCGACCGCTGCGCCGTCGGCTTCGTTCTTCAGGCCGAGGCCCATCCAGCGGCTCGCGGCCAGCGCCGCGGATTCGGTGACGCGCACCAGTTCGAGCGCGAGATTGCGGTCGGTCTGGTGGTCGGCCTGCTTTTCGGCGGCGGCATCGGCGGCGGCGGACATTGGCTGCTCCTACAGAACCGCGTCAAAACACTTCGATTGATAATCGAACCTGCCGTTATTGCGAGAAGCGCAGCGATGAAGCAATCCAGCCCGGCCGCATCGTGCCACGGGCCTGGATCGCCACGCCGGCCGAGCGGCCGGCTCGCGATGACGACGGAGGGATTTCGCCTGCAAAAACACTAGGCCGGTTCGATGCGGATCATGGCGGGTTGCTCCAGCACGGCGTCGAGCGACGCGATGCGCGACAGCGCCGAGCGCATCGCCAATCTCGCGCGTCTCGTGCGTGACCAGCACGACAGGCACGGATTCGCCAGGACTGCGGCCGCGTTGCAGCATGCTTTCCAGCGATACGCCCGGCATCGCGCAGCGCCGCGGTCACATCGGCGATCACGCCGGGGCGGTCCACAACCATCAGGCGCAGATAATAGGCGCCGACATGCGCCGCGATCGGCAGCGAGGGTGCGTTCGACAGTGCGCCGGAGGCGGCACCCCAGACGGGAACGCTGCGGCCGCGCGCAATGTCGATCAGGTCGGCGACGACCGCCGAGGCGGTAGGCCCGGCCCCGGCACCGCGCCCCTCCAGCATGACGCGGCCGCAGAAATCACCCTCGGCGACAACTGCGTTGAACACGCCCTCCACGCCCGCGATCGGCGACGCCTGCGGCACCATGCAGGGATGCACCCGCGCTTCGATGCCCGCATCGGTCGCGCGCGCGATGCCCAGCAGCTTGATGCGGTAGCCGAGTTCGCCGGCAAAGGCGATGTCCAGCGCCGAGACATGCCTGATGCCTTCGACATGCACATCGTCGAAGGCGACCGGCCGGCCGAAGGCGAGTGCGGCGAGGATCGCGAGCTTGTGCGCGGCGTCGATGCCGTCGATGTCGAAACCGGGATCGGCCTCCGCATAGCCGAGCTTCTGTGCCTCGGCCAGCACGTCGGCGAACTCGCGGCCGCGTTCGCGCATCACCGTCAGGATGTAGTTGCAGGTGCCGTTCAGGATGCCGGCAACGCGCGCGATGCGATTGCCCGCCAGGCCCTCGCGCAGCGCCTTGATGACAGGAATGCCGCCGGCCACCGCCGCCTCGAACGCCAGTGCCGCGCCCGATGCTTCGGCGCGTGCGGCGAGCGCGGCACCGTGGATCGCCAGCAACGCTTTGTTGGCCGTCACCACGGGCCGGCCGGCCGCCAGCGCCGCCTCGACCACGGCGCGGGCGGCACCGTTGGCGCCGCCGATGCTCTCCACCACCACGTCGATGCCGGGCGCGTGCGCGAGTGCGGTGGGGTCGTCGAACCAGTGCAGTCCGGAGAGTGGCACGCCTCTGTCGCGCGCACGATCGCGCGCCGAAACTGCGACGACCGCGATCGGCCGACCGGCACGCGCCGCGATCAGCTCGGCATTCTGGTGCAGCAGCGCCAGCACGCCGCCGCCGACCGTGCCCAGGCCGGCAAGCCCCACGGAAAGCGGACGCATTACTCCGCGGCCTCGGAAACGGCCGGCTCGGACTGCAGGAAGGCGCGGATGCCGCGCAATGCCTGGCGCAGCCGCTGCGTGTTCTCGACCAGCGCGATGCGCACATGGCCGTCGCCGTGCTCGCCGAAGCCGATGCCGGGCGCGACCGCGACATGCGCGCGGCTCAGCAGCAGCTTGCTGAACGCGAGACTGCCGAGATGGGCGAAACGCGGCGGGATCGGCGCCCAGGCGAACATCGAGCCCTGCGGCGCCGGCACGTCCCACCCAGCGGCGGCCAACCCGCGCAGCAGCACGTCGCGCCGCTCGCGATACAGGGCCCGCACCTGCGCCACGCAATCCTGCGGGCCGTTCAGCGCGGCGGTGGCGGCAACCTGGATCGGCGTGAAGGCACCGTAGTCGAGATAGGATTTCACCCTTGCCAATGCCTGAATCAGCTTGGCGTTGCCGGCGGCAAAGCCCATGCGCCAGCCGGGCATGGAATAGGTCTTCGACATGCTGGTGAACTCGACGGCGATCTCGCGCGCTCCCGGCACCTGCAGCAGCGAGGGCGGCGGCGGCGCGTCGAAATACAGCTCCGCATAGGCGAGATCGGACATCACCCAGATGCCGTGCCGGCGCGCGAAGGCGACGATCTCGCGGTAGAAATCCAGGCTCGCGAGTTGCGCCGTGGGGTTGGACGGGAAATTGACGATCAGCGCCGTGGGCGTCGGCACCGAATGACGCACCGCGCTGTCGAGTGCGCGCAGCATGGCCTCGTCCGGTGTCGCGGGAATGCTGCGGACGGCGGCGCCGGCGATGATGAAACCGAACTGATGGATCGGGTACGACGGGTTGGGCACGAGGATCGTGTCGCCGGGGCTGGTGATGGCCGCTGCAAGATTGGCCAGACCCTCCTTCGAGCCGAGCGTCGCCACCACCTCGGTCTCGGGGTCGAGCGCCACGTCGAAGCGCCGCGCGTAATAGGCGGCGAGCGCACGGCGCAGGCCGGGGATGCCGCGGCTGGTGGAGTAGCGGTGCGTGCGCGGATCGGCGACGGCCTCGACCAGCTTGGCCACGATATGCGGCGGCGTCGGACTGTCCGGATTGCCCATGCCAAGGTCGATCACGTCGCATCCGGCGGCGCGGGCGCGCGCCTTGGCGGCGTTCACCTCGGCGAACACGTAGGGCGGCAGGCGGCGGATGCGGTGGAACTCGTCGTTCATGGCGGGGCTCAGTGGATCAGCCGGGCGACGCCGCCCTGCCCGACCGCCTCGGCGTCGATGCGGACGGCGCTGGCCGGCACGCCGGCGGTTTCGAGATAGGTGGCAATGGCGCGCGCCCGGGCCAGCGCCAGCGGCATCGCCGCAGCCTGCGAGGCGGCGCTCGTGTCGCTGGCCCCCCCGAAGCCCACGACCGCGATGGTGCCGCCGCCGCGCTGCTGCGCCAGCGATTTCAGGGGCGCATAGGCCGCGCTGGGCAGAACCGCCGAACCGGCGCCGAAGGCGATCGGCGCCGGTGCGCCGGCGACCGGCACGGGCGCTGGTTTGGGCACGGGCGGCGGCGTGGGCGCCGGCGGCGTGGGCGCCGTGACCTGCTTCACGCCCGGCAGGGCGGGCGGGCTCGGCGGAGCCGGCGGCATGTCGGCCAGGGGAGCCGCCGGTGCGCTGGCGGCGGCTTGGGCCGGCGCGGGGGCGGCAAGCGGTGCCGCCTGCACCGCCGGGCGCGGCGCCGAGGCCAGCCTGGGCGGGGCCGGCGGGGGTGCCACCGGGGGTGCCGGAGGGGCCGATGCGGCTGCCAGGGTGGCATTGGACGCATCCTCGCCGCCCGCCGCCGGTGCCACCGGCCGTGGTGCTGCCGGCGGCGGGGCCGTGCCCGGCACGGTCAGCGGCGCCTGCGACGCGTCATATTGCGCGTTGGCGCGATCGGCGATCAGCGCATTGGCGATCTGGCCGCGCGCCGCGGCGTCGTTCGTAACGGGCCGGTTGGGCACGCTGCCGAGGCTGGGATAGGGCGCGTCGGCGTTGGGCGGCGGCGGCCGGGCGTCGGCGATCGGGCCGCCCTCCAGATTGTGCCACCAATCGACCGGATTGAGCGCCGAGATCGTGGTGCAGCCGCCGAGGCCCAGCAGCACGGCCACCCCGCCAGCTTGAACCACGCCCGACCCGCGCCTACACCCTAGTCCAGATCCACCCGCCATCCGTCGTGCCTGCTGCCTCGTCCTCGCCTGATGTAGCAGCCGGATGCCGCACACGGAAAGGACGCGAGCATGGGCGACGAGAAGCGGGCCAGCAACCCGGACCCCCAATCCCCGCCAGCGTCTGCCGCGCCCTTCAACCTGCCCGACCCGGCCGAGTTCGGCCGCTCGATGGCGACCATCGCGGAGCGCTCGCAACGGCTGGTGCAGGACTGGATGCGCCGCCAATCGACGGAGGGCGCGGATCAGCCCGACGCGCTCAACATCGGCCGCGCCTTCATCGAGATGACCACGCGGCTGATGGCCGACCCGGCGCGTCTGATGCAGGCGCAGTTCGGCTTCTGGCAGGACACGATGGCGCTGTGGCAGAGCACCGCCCGGCGCATGATGGGACTTGCGGCGGCCCCTGTCATCGAGGCCGATCCGAAGGACCGGCGATTCCGCGACGATGCGTGGCGCGATAACGAGGTGTTCGATTTCGTCAAGCAGTCCTACCTGCTCTCCGCCCGCTTCGTGCAGGACGTGGTGCGCCAGGCCGACGGGCTCGATCCGCATACCGCGCAGAAGGTCGATTTCTACACGCGGCAATTCGTCGATGCGATGAGTCCCACGAATTTCGTGCTGACCAACCCGGAGGTGCTGCGCTGCACCGCCGAGACCGGCGGCGAGAACCTGGTGCGCGGATTGAGCAACCTGCTCGCCGATCTGGAGCGCGGGCGCGGCCGGCTGCATGTGCGCATGACCGATACCGAGGCGTTCGAGGTCGGCGGCAATATCGCCGTAAGCGAAGGCAAGGTCGTCTTTCAGAACGACCTGATGCAACTGCTGCAATACGCGCCGAGCACGAAGCAGGTGTTCGCGCGGCCGTTGCTGATCATCCCGCCCTGGATCAACAAGTATTACATTCTCGATCTGCGGCCGAAGAACAGCTTCATCCGCTGGGCCGTGGCACAGGGGCACACCGTCTTCGTGGTGAGCTGGGTGAATCCGGACGAGCGTCTGGCCGAAAAGGGCTTCGACGA
This sequence comes from uncultured Pseudomonadota bacterium, assembly GCA_963838805.1. Taxonomy (GTDB): domain Bacteria; phylum Pseudomonadota; class Alphaproteobacteria; order Acetobacterales; family Acetobacteraceae; genus CAVRQM01. The sequence continues at coordinate 477,690 of CAWISK010000005.1, read as the reverse complement.
CTATATGCGCGAGGGCATCCTGGCCGCTCTGGATGCGATCCAGCGTATCGCGGGCGAGGCGCCGGTCAACGCCATCGGCTATTGCCTCGGCGGCACGTTGCTCGCCTGCACGCTGGCCTGGATGGCGGCACATGATGACCATCGCATCGCTTCGGCCACGTTCTTCGTGACCTTGCTCGACTTTGCCGAATCCGGCGAGCTGAAGGTGTTCATCGACGAGGAGCAGCTTCAGGCGATCGAGGCGAAGATGCAGCGCCACGGCTATCTCGAGGGCAGCGAGATGGCCAACACCTTCAACATGCTGCGCGCCAACGACCTGATCTGGTCGTTCGTCATCAACAACTACCTGCTGGGTCGGGATCCGTTCCCGTTCGACCTGCTGTACTGGAACGGCGATTCGACGCGGATGCCGGCGCGCATGCACAGCTTCTACCTGCGCAACATGTACCAGCAGAACCGGCTGATCCAGCCGGGCGGCATCACGCTCGACGGCACGCCCATCGAACTGGGCCGGGTGCGCGTGCCGTCGTATTTCCTGTCCACGCGCGAGGATCACATCGCGCCGTGGCGCAGCACCTATCGGGGTACGCAGTTGCTCGGCGGCGAATGCCGTTTCGTGCTGGCCGCGTCCGGCCACATAGCGGGCGTCGTCAACCCGCCGGAAGGCGGCAAGTACAGCCACTGGATCAGTCCGGCCCTGCCGCCCGACCCCGAGGCGTGGCTCGCCGGTGCCACCGAGATCGCCGGATCATGGTGGCCGGACTGGCAGCGCTGGGTGGCCGCGACCGATCCGCCGCACGCGATGGTTCCCGCGCGCGAACCCGGCACCGGTCCGCTGCCGGCGATCGAGGATGCGCCGGGCAGCTACGTGCGGGTCAAGGCCAGTTGACGGATCAGGTCAGCCGCAATTGGGATTGAACGCGCAATCCGAGCTGATGTCGAAATTGGCTGCCTGCGCGGCGATATTGGCCTGCGGCAGATAGGGCAGGTTGGCCAGCAGCGCCGCCGTGCGCTGCGGCCCCAGCGCGAACACGGTCGCGGGCAATGCCGCGAGTGCCGCCTGCGCATCCTGCTGCTCGAACGCATTGGCGGCCCGGATCAAATGGTCCACGACCACCTGCGACGGCGTGCCGGGGGCTACCGCCAGCACCTGCCGGACCTCGTCGCGCGCCTGCAGCATCCGCAGCTTGGTGGTGGCCGGAATGCCGTCCCAGTGCGGGTTGGAGTAGAGCGCCCCGGCCAGATAGTCGATCGCGGCCAGGGCCAGCGCCGCCTCCACCGGACGTCCCGCGGTGACGGCGGGCGAGCCCAGCGCGTAGCTCGCGGTCTGGATGGCGCCCTGGTCGGACATCACCGGGGTACCGGCCGCGGTGCGCGGCATGACGGCCGTATCGTGCAGGACGATGGTGGAACAGCCCGCCAGCGACACGACGACGAGCGCCGCACAGGCGGAGAGTCGCAACAGGGACACCGAGACATCTCCCGAACGCACCGCGAGGCGACGTGCCCCGTGCGGCATTGACTTCAAAGTGGGTTGCCTGCCCGCAACTTTGCAGGCCCGGCCGCTCAGAGCCGGCGCAGCCCCGTCCGGTAGCGCGCCGCGAGGGCCACATAATGCGGGGCGATCCGCGCGAACTCCGCCCGCTCCTCGGGGGCCATCACCCGCACGAGCCGGGCCGGGGCACCCTTCCACAGCTCGCCGGCGCCGATCCGCTTGCCGGGCGTCAGCGTGGCACCGCGCCGCGAGCATGCCCCCGCGCTCGATCACCGCGCCATCCAGCACGGTGGCACCCATGCCGACGAAGCCCTCGTCCTCGATGGTGCAGGCATGGATGATGGCCGCGTGGCCGATCGTCACATCGTCGCCGATCCAGGTCGGCAGGTTGTCGGAATGGACATGGACGATGCTGCCGTCCTGGATATTGCTGCGGGCGCCGACGCGGATCGGCTGGTCGTCGCCGCGCAGCACGCAGCCGAACCAGACGCTGCTCTCCTCGCCGATCCGCACATCGCCCACGATCACCGCGTTCGGCGCCACGAAGGCGCTGGGCGCGATGCGCGGCACCAGCTCGTCCAATGCCCAGAGCGGGCCGCGCGGCTCAGGCATGCACCAGCCCCGGAGCCGATGCGGGCACCGGCAATCCCAGCATGAGCGCGATGTTCTGCACCGCTGCCCCGGAGGCGCCCTTGCCGAGATTGTCCAGCCGCGCCACCAGCACAGCCTGGCGGTGCCGATTATGGGCGAAAACCCCAAGCTCCAGAACGTCGGTGTCGTTCAGCGCCTCCGGCTCGATGCGCGGCGGCAGTTCGGCCGGCAGCATCCGCACCAGCTTGGCGCCCGCGTAGTAATCGGCCAGAGCCTGATGCAGGGTTCCGCCATCGGCGGCGCCGGCCAGCAGATCGAGGTGCAGCGGCACGCTGACCAGCATTCCCTGACGGAAATGCCCGACCGAGGGCACGAAGACCGGCCGCCGCGCCAGCCGGGCATAGGCTTGCAGCTCGGCGATGTGCTTGTGGTCGAGTCCCAGGCCGTACAGCTCGAAGGCGGGTCCGGCCTGCGCCTCGTGCGCCGCAATCATCGCGCGGCCGCCGCCGGAGTAGCCGCTGACCGCGTTGACCGTCACCGGATACTCGGCCGGCAGCAGGCCAGCGTCGATCAGCGGTCGCAACAGGGCGATGGCGCCGGTCGGGTAGCAGCCGGGATTGGCGACGCGGCGCGCGGCAGCGATCGCCTCCTCCTGGCCCGGCGCCAGTTCCGCGAAGCCGTACACCCAGCCGGGTGCGACGCGATGGGCCGTGCTGGCGTCGAGGATGCGCGGCCCCGCATCGCCCAGCGCGTCCGCCATCGCCACGGCCTCGCGCGCCGCCTCGTCCGGCAGGCACAGCACGGCGACATCCACGCTGGCCATGATGTCGCGCCGTGCCGCGGGATCGCGCCGGCGCTCCGGCGGCAGGCTGACCAGTTCGATGCCGGGCACGGCCAGCAGACGCCCGCGGATGCCGAGGCCGGTGGTGCCGGCCTCGCCGTCGATGAAGACCCGCGCCGGCATGGCCACCGCCACCCTCCCGGCCGAACGTGTCAGCGCTTGCTGAACTGGAAGCTGCGGCGGGCCTTGGCGCGGCCGTATTTCTTGCGCTCGACCACGCGGGAGTCGCGCGTCAGGAACCCCGCCACCTTGAGGATGCCGCGCAGCTCCGGCTCGTAATAGGTGAGCGCCCGGCTGATGCCGTGACGCACGGCACCTGCCTGCCCTGACAGCCCGCCGCCGGTCACGGTGCAGACCACGTCGAAATAATTGTAGCGGTCGGCCACCAGGAACGGCTGGGTGATCAGCATGCGCAGCACCGGCCGCGCGAAATACTGGCCGACCCGCTTGCCGTTGACGGTGATCTCGCCCTTGCCGGGCTTGATCCAGACGCGGGCGACCGCGTTCTTGCGCCGTCCGGTGGCGTAGCTGCGGCCCAGCGCATCGCGCTTCGGCTCGGGCTTCGGGCGGTCGGCGGGGATCGCCTGGGCCACGGCCAGATCCTTGAGATCGGCCAGCGTGCGCGTCTGGCTGCCGCCCTGGGGCCCATCCTGGGTCGCGCCCTGGGTCGCGCTCTGTGTCTGCGACATCGGGCTCAGCCCCTCCGGTTCTTGGTGTTGAGTGCCGCCACATCCAGCCTCTGTGGCGCCTGGCCCTCATGCGGGTGGGCCGCTCCGGCATACACGTGCAGGTGCTTCATCTGCCGGCGCTGCAACGGGCCGCGGGTGATCATGCGCTCGACCGCCTTCTCCAGCACCCGCTCGGGATGCGCGCTCTCCAGCGTCTGGCGGATGGTGCGGCCCTTGATGCCGCCGGGATAGCCGGTGTGGTAGTAGAAGGTGGACTGGTCCGCCTTCTTGCCGGTCACGCGGACCCGCTCGGCATTGATCACGATGACATTGTCGCCGCAATCGACATGCGGCGTGAATTGCGGCTTGTGCTTGCCGCGCAGGCGGTTGGCGATGATGGTGGCCAGCCGGCCCAGCACCAGGCCGTCGGCGTCGATCAGCAACCATTGCTTGGTCACCTCCGACGGCTTGATCGAGACAGTGGTCTTCAGCATCGCGGCCTTCCTTCGAACAGGGCGCGGTGTATGGCGACAAGCGCCGGCGCCGTCAACATCTCATGGACGTGGTATCATGATACCTCAGAAGCCGCGCGGCCGGGCACTCCCCGGTCCGGTGGCGGACCGTGTTGAAATGAACCGGCGAGGCGGGTTATCGTTAATCCGTCGTGATACAAACATCATTTTCGATCTGCGCCGCATGTGGTTGGCGAAACGGAGTTCTCCGTCGCCATCTATGCTCCCGCCGTTCCGGACCAGGCCGCCGCGCCGGGCCCGCTTGTCATCAGCTTTCCGAACCTGACGTCCGCGGCGAGCGGCCTCGCGTTTCTGGGGCGACAGGATGCTTGCCGCCGCCGGGGTGTCGGCACTTGGCCTGATAGGCAAGCAGCCGCACTGGTTCGTGCGCGACGAGGTGGCCCGATTGCTGCCGTCGCTGCGACCGATCATCGCCCGGCACAAGCCGGCGCGCATCGCCACCCTGGGACACAGCATGGGCGCAACCCCGGCCCTCATGCACGGCCGCGCGCTCGGCGCCGACGTGACCGCCGCGTTTTCGCCCCACTACAGCATTGATCCCGCGATCATTCGCGACTTCGACCGGCGCCGGAAGCGGACATTCGACCCGAAACTGCACACCGGATTCAAGGTCGAGGCGGCCGACCTCGCGCCGTTGCCGGTCGTCTTCTACGATCCGCTCTTCGCGTGGGATCGCGAACACGCGCGGCGGATCGAAGCCTTGTCGCCCAGGCTGCGGCGCGTGATGACCACCGGAACCGGCCATTTCTCGGTGACTCCATTCCTGCACAACCGACCGGGCGGCCGATCGCTGGTCGATCTGCTGGTGACGGCGTCAGCGGAAACCGTGGCACGGGTCGGCCGCAACATGGTGCGGGCGCTCCGCGACGGGACGCCGGACTATCACCAGGAACTGAGCGATGTGCTGATGCGGCACGGCCGGCCGGTGCTGGCACTGCGCCACGCCGCCCGTGCCGTCGAGCTGCAACCGGCAAGCGCTCGCCGTCGGACGCATCTGAGCGCGATCCGCGAGGCCGCGGGCCTTGCGCCCTCGCACGCCGTGCCGCTCAACGGCGGGCGGGATCATCGCATGGAACCCGGCGGGATGGGGCGAACGATGGGGCTCGAACCCACGACATCCAGGACCACAACCTGGCGCTCTACCAGCTGAGCTACGTCCGCCATCCAGGCGGCTGCGTCTAGGCCGAACGGGCCGCCGGCGTCAACGCCGCCGCATCCCGCCAGCGCAGATCTGCCGCAAGCCGCGCGAGCGCAGCGTCCAGCACCGCCTCGCGCTTGCAGAAGGCGAAGCGGACATAGTGGCGCGGCGCATCGCCGGCATAGAAGGCGGAGACGGGAATGGCCGTGACCCCGGCCCGTTCGGTGATGTGCCGGCAGAACGCCGCGTCGTCGCCGGTCCATCCCAGCGGGGCGACATCGGCAGTCACGAAATAGCTGCCGCGGGTCTCCAGCACGCCGAAACCCAACGCCGCAAGCCCACCGGCCAACTGGTCGCGCCGCGCCTGCAACTCGCCCGCCAGGCTCGCGAAATAGCCATCGTCCTTGGCCAGCCCCGTGGCCACCGCCCGTTGCAGATTGGGCGGCGTGGTAAAGGTCAGGTTCTGGTGCGCCCTCGCCACGATCGGCGCCAGCGCGCGCGGCGCGGTGACGTAGCCGACTTTCCAGCCGGTGAGCGAGAAGGTCTTGCCGGCGCTGCCGATGCGCAGGCAGCGTTCGCGCATCCCGGGCAGCGTCATCAGCGGAATGTGCCGCCAGCCGTCGAAGGTCAGGTGCTCATAGACCTCGTCGCAGACCGCATAGCAATCGTGCCGGGCCACCAGATCGGCGATGAAGGCCAGCTCGGCGGCGGTGAACACCTTGCCGGTCGGGTTCATCGGCGTGTTGAGCAGGATCGCCTTGGTGCGCGGCCCGAACGCCGCCGCCAGTTCGGCCCGCGGCAGCTCCCAGCGGGGCGGCGACAGGCGCACCAGGCGGGGCACCGCGCCCAGCAGGCGGACCACCGGCAGGTAGGTGTCATAAAGCGGCTCGATCAGCACCACCTCGTCGCCCGGATCGAGCAGCGCCATGAGGCAGGCGGTGATCGCCTCGGTGGCGCCCGAGGTCACCACCACCTCGTCATTGGGGTCCACCTCCAGCCCGTAGAACCGGCGGTTGCAGGCGGCGACCGCCTGGCGCAGCTCCGGCACCCCGGTCAGCGGCGGATACTGGTTGCGCTGGTCCATGAGCGCGTCGGCGGCCGCCCGGATCACGTCGGCCGGCCCCTCGGCTGTCCGGGAAACCCTGCCCGAGATTGATCGACTGGTGCTGCTGCGCCAGGGCGGACATGACGGTGAAGATGGTCGTTCCGGTTCCCGACAGCAGCGTGTTGGGCGATTTCACGTGGGCGGCACTCCCGATCGGCGGGGCTGAGAATGGCGTGCCCATGGCAGAGCATCAACCGTCTGCCGCGAAAACAGGCATGGTACGCCCAAGCCGCGGGCGGCCGGCCATGCCACGCTGGGAAGGCATCCCCGGCGCGGCCCCGGATTTGCCGGCTGGCACGCAACATGCAACCCTTATGCACCGATCACCGCCTTCGCGGGGCCGGACCGGCCACCAAACACAGGAGAGGATGCCGCCGGCGCCGCCGGCGCAGGCACGCGCATGAAGAAGATCGAGGCGGTGATCAAGCCGTTCAAGCTGGACGAGGTGAAGGAAGCGCTGCACGAAGTCGGCTTGCAGGGCATCACGGTGGTCGAGGCCAAGGGATTCGGGCGCCAGAAGGGCCATACCGAACTCTACCGCGGCGCCGAATACGTGGTGGACTTCCTGCCGAAGGTGAAGATCGAGGTGGTGTGCGAGGATCACGTCGCCGAGCGGGCGGTCGATGCGATCGTCACCGCGGCGCGCACCGGGCGCATCGGCGACGGCAAGATCTTCGTGACCACCGTCGATGAGGTGGTGCGCATCCGCACCGGCGAGCGCGGCGAAGACGCGATCTGAGACATCGAAGACCTGCACCGGCGCCGCAAGGGGCGGCGTCGTGCCTATGAGAGGACTGGACTGATGGCAGACGCCAAGAGCGTGAGCGACGTGCTGGAGATGATCAAGGAACACTCGGTCGACTATGTGGACCTGCGGTTCACCGACCCGCGTGGCAAGTGGCAGCACACCGCCCAGCACGTCTCGACCATCGACGAGGATGCGTTCCGCGACGGCATCATGTTCGACGGCTCGTCGATCGCCGGCTGGAAGGCGATCAACGAGAGCGACATGATCCTGATGCCGGACCCGTCGAGTGCGGTGCTCGATCCGTTCGCGGCCAAGCCGAGCCTGATCCTGATCTGCGACATCGTCGAGCCCTCGACCGGGCAATCCTACGGCCGCGATCCGCGCAGCACGGCGCAGCGGGCCGAGTCGTATCTGAAGGCCGTCGGGATCGGCGACACGGTGATGGTGGGCGCCGAGGCCGAGTTCTTCGTGTTCGACAGCGTGCGCTTCGGCACCGGCGGCAATTACGGCATGTACCAGATCGACAGCATCGAGGGGCCGCAGGCCTCGCTCAAGGAGTTCCAGGACGGCAACATGGGCCACCGCCCCGGTGTGAAGGGCGGCTATTTCCCGGTCCCGCCGGTCGACAGCGAGAGCGATCTGCGCGCCGAGATGCTGTCCACGATGGGCGAGATGGGGCTGGAGATCGAGAAGCACCATCACGAGGTGGCGCAGTCGCAGCACGAGCTGGGCACCGAAGTTCGCGTCGCTGACGAAGATGGCCGACAACATGCAGATCTATAAGTACTGCGTGCATAACGTGGCACACAGCTACGGCAAGACCGCGACGTTCATGGCCAAGCCGATCTATGGCGACAACGGCACCGGCATGCACACGCACATGTCGATCTGGAAGGACGGCAAGCCTCTGTTCGCCGGCAACGCCTATGCCGATCTGTCGGAGACCTGCCTGTATTTCATCGGCGGCGTCATCAAGCACGCGAAGGCCATCAACGCGTTCACCAACCCGTCCACCAACAGCTACAAGCGCCTGATCCCCGGTTTCGAAGCGCCGGTGCTGCTGGCCTATTCCGCGCGCAACCGCTCGGCCTCGTGCCGCATCCCGTACACGGCGAACCCCAAGGCCAAGCGCGTGGAGATCCGCTTCCCCGACCCGAGCGCCAACCCTTATCTGGCCTTCGCCGCTATCTTCATGGCCGGGCTCGACGGCATCAGGAACAAGATCCATCCGGGCGATCCGATGGACAAGGATTTGTACGACCTGCCGCCGGAGGAGCTGAAGGGCATCCCCACCGTCTGCGGCAGCCTGCGCGAGGCGCTGGGCGCGCTCGAGGCCGACCACGACTTCCTGCTGGCCGGCGATGTGTTCAGCCGCGATCAGATCGAGAGCTATATCGAGCTGAAATGGACGGAGGTGTTCCGCTTCGAGCACACGCCGCACCCGGTCGAGTTCGAGATGTACTACTCGGTCTGATGCCCTGGCCGGACCCGCGCCCAGCGACGGGCGCGGGTCCGCTCTCGATGCGATCAAGAAACTTCGACGCTTCACGTCGAACGGTGGGCTGGATCACAGGTCCACGTAGAACATTACCTCTATGAAATCTGAGCCCGCATTCAGCGGAGCGGCGTGATCATCAAGGTTCCGCCTCATGATTTCTGAAGGGATATGAACATGACCAACGGATCGCGCCGCCTGTTGATGGCGGCGGCCGGCCTCGGCGCTCTGCTGTCCGCGAGCGTCGCCCAAGCCCAGAGCTGGCCCAGGAGCGTCGTCGGCACCTGGAACGCCTTCGGCAACCAGAGTCCGCTGGTGCTGAACATCACGACCCAGGGCACAGTCGGAAACTGCCCGGCGATCAGCGGCACGCTGGCCGACACGGTGAGCGGCGGCCAGACCAACAATATCCAGGGCTTCTATTGCCCGCACAGCGGCCGCATCCAGTTCCTGCGCAAGGATCAGACGACCAACGATACGTTTCAGACCTATGTCGGCAACGTCTCGATGACCGGCTCCACGCTGTATATCGGGGGCACCTTTGCCGAGGACAATCAGATCGGCGCGCTCGGCGAGTACAATTTCTGGGCGCAGAAGTAGCTTCGGCAACCGCCGCCCGCGCCAGACACGGGGCGCGGGCGGGTCGTCGCATTCAGAACGACTTTTGCGAGCTTTGCGCGTTTGCGGGCCTCCAATATAGTCGCTCCTTCGCGAAACGCGGGAGAGTGCGCATGGTGACGTGGTCGAGACTGTCCGTGGCGGGGGTCACGGCCCTCGGCGTCCTGATCGGCGCGGGCAGCGCCGAGGCCCAGCTCCGTCCGCGGTTCCGCGCGGTCGGCCTGAACAAGCCAGGATTTTGCGATCCTGGATGCCAACACCCGCCCGCTCTACGAATCCGATCAGACGGCGATCGGGCAGAGTGCGAGCTGGAGCAATCCGGCAACGGGCAACTCGGGCACGGCAACCCTGGTTCGCGACCTGCAATTGCGCGGCATGGCCTGTCGCAACATCCGCTACGATTTCTCGCTCACGAGACCCGCGCGGCAGACGACCTACTCGATCAACTGGTGCCACACGCCGCAGAACACCTGGCGGATCGTCGATTAGGCGGCGTCGGCGCTGCCAGGCAACCGCGCCATTCCCATTGACGTTGCCCCGCCGCCGGGTCGGATATGGCGGCCCTGGAGGGATTTGCCATGCCGCGCAACGCCACTGACGTGATGTGGGCCGAAGCCGTCACCACCCTGGCCCGGGTGGATCGGCTGCACCGCGACTTCTTCCGGCCCGACAGGCAGGGCTGGGAGCCGCCGGTCGATCTGCTGGAGACCGAGGACGAGCTGGTCATCATCGCCGCCCTTCCCGGCGTGCAGGCCGACGAGGTCGAGATCGTCGCGGGCAATGGCGAACTCGCGATCGTCGGCACCCGCCGCCAGCCCGGCTTCCTGCACCGCGCACGCATCCATCGCATGGAGCTGCCGCACGGGCGGTTCGAGCGGCGTGTGGCGATCCCTCCCGGCCGTTTCGAGGTGACTCGGCGCAGCCTTGCCGATGGTCTGCTGGTGGTGGGGCTGCGGAGGCTCGGCTGATGGACACGCCGCTCGCGAGGCCCGAACCCTCGTCCGACACGCTGCTGCTGGTGCCGCTGCGCGACCTGGTCCTGTTTCCCGGCGTCGTGCTGCCCATGGTCGCCGGACGTCCGGCGACCGAGGCCGTGCTGCACGAGGCGGCGCGGTCCTCGCGCAGTATCGTCGCGGTGTTGCAGCGCGACCCGTCCATCGAGGAGCCGGCGGTGCCCGACCTGCACCCGATCGGCACGGAGGCCAGGCTGCTGCGCTATGTCACCGGCCGTGACGGCACGCACCAGGCGATCCTGCAAGGCATCGGCCGGGTCCGCCTTCTGGAATCGGTCGATGACCAGGGCTTGCCGAGCGCGCGCGTCGAGCGCATCGCCGAGCCGGAAGCGCACGGGACCGAGATCGATGCCCGCTTCCATCAGTTGCGCGAGCGCGCCCTGGAGACGTTGCGCCTGATCGAACAGGCGCCGCCGGAGCTGGCGGCCGCGGTCCAGGGCCTCGAGCAGCCCGGCCAGTTGGCGGACATGGTGGCCAGCCTCATGGACCTCACGCCCTCCGAGAAGCAGGAGGTGCTGGAGACGGTCGATTTGCAGGCGCGGCTCGATCGCGTGCTGTGGCGCCTCGCCTATCGGCTGGAGGTGCTGCGCCTGTCCGCTGATATCGGCAAGCGCACCCGGCAGACGATGGAGGGGCGGCAGCGCGAGTTCCTGCTGCGCGAACAGCTCAAGCAGATCCAGAAGGAGCTGGGCGACGAGGAAGGCGCCTCGCCCGAGCTCGCCGACCTGAAGCGCGCGCTGGACGAGGCTGGGCTGCCCGAGGAGGTGGCGAAGCAGGCGCAGCGGGAAATGCGCCGGCTGGAGCGGATGCCGGAAGGCGGGCCGGAATCAGGCATGGTGCGGACGTATCTCGAATGGCTGTCCGAACTGCCGTGGAAGCTCAGCGACGAAAAACCCATCGACATTGCCGAGGCGCGGCGCGTGCTCGACGAAGACCATTTCGACCTGGAGAAGATCAAGCGCCGCATCGTCGAGTTCCTGGCGGTGCGCAAGCTCAATCCCGAGGGGCACGGCCCCATCCTGTGCTTCGTGGGTCCTCCGGGTGTCGGGAAAACGTCCCTCGGCCAGTCGATCGCGCGTGCCACGGGGCGACCGTTCGTGCGCGTGAGCCTGGGCGGCGTGCATGACGAGAGCGAGATCCGCGGCCACAGGCGCACCTATATCGGCTCGCTGCCCGGCAACATCATCCAGGCGATCCGCAGGGCGGGTGCCCGCGACTGCGTGATGATGCTGGACGAAATCGACAAGCTGGGTGCCGGCGGGTTCCAGGGCGACCCGGCCTCCGCGTTGCTGGAGGTGCTGGACCCGGAGCAGAACGGCACTTTCCGCGACGCCTATCTGGGCGTGCCGTTCGACCTCAGCCGCGTGCTGTTCATCGCCACCGCGAACCAGATGGACACCGTGCCGGTGGCGCTGCGCGACCGCATGGAGGTGGTGACACTGTCCGGCTACACCGAGGAGGAGAAGCTGGCGATTGCGCGGCGCTACCTGGTGCCGCGTCAGCTTGAACGCAACGGTCTCAGCTCGGCGCAGGCCGAGATCAGCGACGAGGCCCTGTCGTCGATCATCCGCGGCTACACGCGCGAGGCGGGGGTGCGCAACCTGGAACGCGAGATCGGCGGCGTGCTGCGCAGCATCGCCGCGGGTTTCGCGGAGGGCCATGCCGAGCGCGTGCGGATCGGTCCCGAGCAACTCGCACCGATCCTGGGCGCCGGCCGCTTCGAGCCGGAGGTGGCCGACCGCGCGGCGATGCCGGGGATCGCCACGGGCCTCGCATGGACCCCTGTCGGCGGCGACATCCTGTTCATCGAGAGCACGCGCATGCCGGGCAGCGGCAAGCTGGTGCTGACCGGCCAGCTCGGCGACGTGATGAAGGAGAGCGCGCAGGCGGCGCTGAGCCTGCTGAAGTCCCGTGCCGCGGCACTCGGCATCGAGCCGGGCCTGTTCGAGCGCAGCGACATCCATGTGCATGTGCCGGCCGGCGCCATTCCGAAGGACGGGCCCTCGGCCGGGGTTGCCATGTTCATGTCGCTGGCCTCGCTGATGCTGGGCCGGGCGGTCGATCCGGCCATCGCCATGACCGGCGAGATCAGCCTGCGCGGCGTGGTCCTGCCGGTAGGCGGCATTCGCGAGAAAATGGTGGCCGCCGCGCGCGCCGGCATCAGCACGGTGATGCTACCGGCACGCAACCGCCGCGACTGGGACGACATTCCCGCCAGCGCGCGCGACCGGCTGCGCTTCGTCTGGCTGGAGACGGTAGAGGACGCGATGGCGGCGGCGATGCCGCAAGAGGCCCCCGCCGCCGCGTAACGGCCCGCTCGTCTCAGGCGGATCGAAGGGATTCTCCGAGCCGGTCGAGCAGTTCTGCCGTGCCGTGCTCGCGCGAGCCGGCATCGTCATAGCCGTCGAGGAAGGCGCCCTGTTCGCTGACCTTCAGTGTCGTCCGCCCATCGCCAGACGCAATGAGTTGCAACGTCGCGAGCGAGACCGAGATCTTCCGGTCATCCAGGTGCATCTCGTAAGTGTAGATGATGCGCTCGTTCGGGATGATGTCGTGATAGGCCGCATCGAAGGTGGTGACGACGCCGCCCACCCAGCGGCCGCGCAGCCGCTCGCGGCCGCCGACGCGAAAATCCATCGACCGTTCCAGCAGGGTCCACCGGCCGTCGTCGCCGCCGAACCATTTGCTCTTGGCCGCCTCGGTGGACAGCGCCGCGTACACAAGCCCGACCGGGGCATCGTAGGTGCGTTCCAGATGAAAGTCGCCGTGCGCCACCGAGCGCTTCACTCCGCTGCTTTTCTGTCCTTGCCGCTCCGCCTCCAGCAGGGCATCGAGCTTGCGGCGATGGATCTCGTCGCCGCCCTGCATTCGCGTCAGCTCCTCCTCCAGCTTGTCCAGCGTCTGTCGCCAGCCTTCGGGCGCACCCGCCACCATCCAGGCCGCCTGTGCCGGATCCGTCGAAGCTGTAGCTCTGCACCACATCCATGCGGGTGCCGCCGGCCACATCGGCGAAGCTGACCTCGGTATAGGCGCGGAACAGTGCCGCCCCCGCCGCATCCGTCACGTGAAGGTCGAGCACGAGCCGGTCCACCGGCGAGACTTCCGCGAAAGTGCCGCGCGTCCAGTACTCCACCCCATCGGGCCCGCGCATGCAGACCTCGAACGGTCCGCCGACCTGCATCTGCACGCGCGCCTCGGGCACGGTATAGGTCGCCGGGGAAAACCATCGCTTGACATGGTCAGCGGAACTCCAGGCCTTGAACACCGTCTCGCGCGGGGCGGGAAACACGCGGGACAGGACCAGCGGTGCGGGCTGGGCGGCGTTGTCCTTTTCAATTGCCTGAGCCATGATCGTCTCCTTCGCGCTGCATGGTTTCGAGATACCGGCCGAGCCGGTCGAGGCGGTGCTCCCACTCGATCCGTCGCTGATTGATCCATTGTTCCGCGAGACTGAGTGCAGCAGGCTCGATCCGGCAGGTCCGCACGCGTCCGACCTTCTCCGACCGGACCAGGCCGGAGTTTTCCAGCACGGCAAGGTGCTGCATCACCGCCGGTAGCGACATGGCGAGCGGGCGGGCCAGTTCGCTGACGGAGGCAGGCCCACGCGCCAGGCGCTCGATCATCGTCCGCCGCCCGGGATCGGCGAGAGCCTGGAAGGTGGCATCGAGCAGGGCAGCTTGGTTAAGCACATGCTTTAGTATCAGGACGCGGATAGATAAGCAATCGCTTTATCGTGGACTGACGGAGATCGCGCGCCCGCTGAGGTCAGGCCAGCTCCACGATCGTGCCGCGCAAGTCCGCGCCGGAGCCGATGAAGAAGCGGCGCTGGATGTGCGAGTTCCGCCTGGTACCCGGCGCAGCGCTGCGTCCCGCACCCTGCCTCAGACAAATCGCACGAAGGTCCCTCCCGCATGGTCGCTGGCAAGCGCGAAGTCCTGGGTCGTGTAGTTGCCGATCAGCGTCAGCCTTGCCTGGCTGCCGCCATCGACCACCGTCAGCGTGCCGCTGTTGTGGTTCGCCGCTTCGGTGAAGGAGCGGGTTTCGCCGCTGCCATAGGCGAAGCCGCCGAGGTCGATGCGGTCGCCCCTGCCGAAGCCGCTGATTGCCGCGGCGAAGCCGGACAGGTTGTAGAGCGCCAGATCGCCGCCCGCACCCGCGAACGCCACTGTCTGTCCGGACGCGACAGAGCCCGAAATGACGGCGGTGCCGCCGGACAGAGTGAGGCCGCCCAGCACGCTGCCGCCGGAGGAGACAGTGATCTTGGCGCCACTGATGATGGTGCCGCCGCTGACGGTGCCCGCCGAGTAGATGAACTCGGCACCACCACTGCTGACAATCGAGAAATTGTCGATGCCGCCGGAACTGACGAGCTCCCTGCCGCCATCCAGAACGATCGTGTCGAAGGCCGCGCCGCCCCTGAACACGGTCTCGAGACCGCCGCTGCTGACGACAGTGCTGTTGGTCCTCCCATCGATGACGCCCTCGTGCCCGCCGCTACTCAGGACGGTCCCGATCGCCGTGCCAATGTAGACCTGCTGGCGGCCGCCGTCGCGCACGATGGTCCCGTAATATTTACCGCCCCGCATGTCTTCGCGGCCGCCACTGTTCACCACCGTGCTACTGGCCGTGCCACCCCTGAGGATCTGGCGTCCGCCCGCGTTGATCGTGGTGTCGATGACGACGCCCATGCGGGAAACGTATTCGATGGTGTTGTTCAACACGGTGCCGATCGCCGTGCCGCCGTAGCCTCTGTAGCCTATGTTCTGGCGACCACCGTGGAACGTGGTGTCGATTGCGGTGCCGCCGTAATCCACTTCCTGATAGCCGCCGTTCACCACGGTGACGCTGGCGGTGCCGCCGGAGAGCACATATTGGCGGGCGCTGTTGTGCAGCGTGTTGTCGATCGCGGTGCCAGCCACGTCCTGGCTGCCATAGCCGTTCAGATCGGTGTGCCGCACCACGGCGCCGGCGGCTATGTACTGGCTGCCAGTCACCGTGCTACCCCTGGCCGTGCCGCCTGAGTACACGTCCTGCACGCCGCTCACCGTCGTGTTGATCGCCGTGCCGCCCACCAGCACATATTCCGTGCCGCCATCACCCACCGTGATGCCGCTGGCGACGCTACCGTAGAGGGTGACCCCGGATTGCGGGTCGAAGACCAAGACTCCGGTCGAGACGACCGCGCCGCCCGACTGCACATCCGTGCCGCTCGCCGCACCGCCGGGAAGCACGATCAGATAGCCTCCGCTGTCGATCACCGATCCGTCCGCCGTGCCGCCGGCGGACACGATTTCGAACCCGCCGCTCTGCACCGTGGTGTCGGAGGACACCCCGCCGCTCGACGCGAACTCATAGCCGCCGCTGCCGACGAGGGTGTCGCTGGTGATGCCGCTATCGAGCACCGACTCGCTGCCGCCGCCATTCACCGTAGTGGCGCTGGCCAAGCCGCGGTCGACGGATTGGCTGCCGCCGCTGTTCACCGTGGTACCGACTGCCTTGCCATACACGAACTCGCTGCCAGCGCTGTTGACCGTGGTGCCGCGAGCAACTCCGCCACCGTACACGGTCTGTTGGCTGTAGCCGCTCAGGACGGTGTCGAGCGCCGTGCCGGCGCTGATGACTTGCTGGCCTCGGCTTACGACGGTGCCGATGGCCGTCCCGCCGCTGAGGAACTGGTAGCCGTTATCTGTCGCGCTGATCACGGTAGCGCCGGAGTCCACGTACTGGAGGCCTTCGACGAAGGTAAAGCTGGCGGTGGCACCGGAAGCCAGGGTTTGCGTTCCAGCCGCGGTCACGCTGGTGCGAATGTCCGTGCCGCCGGCGGACACGGTTTCGCTGCCGCCGAAGGCCAGGGTGATGGCGCTGGCCACGCCGCCGGAGAACACATCAAGCTCGGTATCGACAGTCGGATTGGGGGAGCTCACCGTGGCACTAATCGCCGTGCCGCCGGCGAGCACGTATTCCGTGCCGCCGGTGCGCACCGCCGTGCCGCTGGCGACACCTGCATAGACCGTGGTTCCTGATTGCGGGTTGTAGAGCACAACCCCGGTCGAGACGACCGCGCCGCCCGACTGCACCGTGGTGCCGCTCGCCACGCTGTCGGGAAGAGTAACCAGGTACCCCCCGCTGTCGATCACGGAACCGCTGGCCGCGCCGCCGGAGGACAGGACTTCGAGGCCGCCGCTGCCCACCGTGGTGCCGACATCGGTGCCGCCGGAACGCACGAACTCGGCGCCGCCGCTGTTCACCACGGAGCCGCTGGCCGTGCCGCCGGAATCCACGAACTCGGCGCCGCCGCTGTTCACCAGGGTGCCGGACGTAGTCCCCAACGCGAACGCGCTGCCGCCGCTCAATATCGTGGTACTGATGGCGGTACCACCGGAGAACACGTCCAGCTGGTCTCCCTTATGCAGCGTGATGCCGCTGCTCGTGTGGCCGGAAGACACTCTGTAGATGGTCATGGCGGCTTCCTCCTTCAGACGCTCTCGTCGGCGCTATCGGCGTGCATTCCGAAGCCGGCGATGCGGCGGATCGCCTGTTTCACCTGTTCGGCCGTGATCAGGCGCGTGCACTCGAACTGGCGCGGCGTGCCGGCATGGCGCGGGCACCACAGAAAATCCTTGTGGTCGAACCGGACGCGCGGATCGTTCCAGCAGGAATTGCAGGCGTGCCAGTTGATGACGCGATAGGGCGTGGCGAACTCGTTCGTCGGGTGAGTGAAGCCGCTGATCAGCACCACCGGGCAGCCCGAAGCCCAGGCCAGCCACGACAGGCCGCTGGAAAGCCCGACGAAGAACGCCGCGTGCCGCAGCCAGCGCGCCCGCTCGCCCAGCGGCCGGTCGCCCGTTTCGTCCTCCACGCCGTGCGGGATGTGGTTCCACAGCAGACCAGTGACCATGCACCGGGTTCTGGTCGATGCACACCACCCGATAGCCGGCGGTCTTGAGAAACCCCACCACCTCGCGCCAGCCATGCGGGTTGGTCCACAGCTTGCACCCGCTGCTGCTCTGCACGGCGATGCATACATACGGCTCGGCAATCGGCCGGCTGTTGTCGTCGGGCAAGCCGAGGCGCGGTGCTTCCTCCACCGGATCCACACCCAGGATGTAGCCGGCGGTACGATGCAGGCCGACATGGCGGAAATCGGTCGGCTGCCAGATGTTCTCAGCGTCGTCGAAGAACAGGCCCAGGCAGTAGGTGGCGTAGGCCGCCTCCGCCAGCTTGCGCTCGACCACCTCCTCATGCGTGACGAAACGGATTGCCGGATACGCGTCACGCAGCAGCTGGATGATCAGGCCGGACATGGCGCAGGTCAGCCGGCAGCCATGCACCTGCCCGAACCGTGCCGCATAGGGAAACCACGCCAGGATGTCGCCCAGCGTGCCGACCGGAAACTGGATCAGAATGTCGTGATCGCGGGCGTCGTATTCATGGGTGAGGACAGGCGTGGCCGCGCCGGCCTCGTCCAGCTCCCAGACGTCGATGCCGAAGCGGACGTGGTAGCGCTTGGCGGAGCAAACGAAGGCGCCCTGGTTTTCGCTCTGGAACAGGATGTTGCCGGTGTCGAGATCACGGAGCCGGACCCGCCATTTTCCATATTCCCGATTGGGCAGCACCACGCGGGCGCCCTGATTGAAGTCGAACCGGATGCCATTCCGCCCCGCTTGGGTGGGGAGTGCCGCGGGTGGTGGGTAGGCCGGCTTGCCTTGTTCCGACCCGGAGGAAACCGCTGGCGAAACGACGTCGAGGGTGGCGTGGCCGATTTTCAAGACCGGCGGTTCATTGCGTGGCTCGACGCCTACGACCCCGCCATCCATCAGACAGTGTCCCACAAATTGACCCGTGGCTCACCATCCGATTCGATTCCTTGCTGTCAAGAGAACGTCGCGTGAACGCGGTGCATAGATATGGTCTCGTCACGATGATGACGGAGCATGTGCAAGGTCGCTCTGTGCATTGCTTTATGATCCGCCGCAGGGTTCACGCGACCGCCATTTCCGTCGTCGCCGCGAGCCCCAGCGCGACCGCCAGCCGCTCCAGCCGGCGGGTCACGCTTTCGCCCGCGAACACGCCGCTGCCAGGCTCAAGGCGCAGGAACAGCGAGCCGTTGACGTTCGAGCCGTGCCGCGCCCAACAAGTCCACCGTTCCGCCGGAGAGCGTGTAGGCCAGTCGCAGCGCGCAGCCGAGGATCGTGGCCCGGCGCCGCGTGTCGGCGTCGATCAGGCCGGCCGTGGTCGCGATGAATGGCGCCTCCGGCTCGGCCTCGTAGCGGATCGCCACGACCATCGCGAGAAAGGCGCGGGCCGGATGACCCATGCCGACGCCGGGCTGGCGCAGCACGCGGAAGAAGGCCTGTTCGGCCCGGTATTCCGGATGATCGTGGCTGCCGATGTCGGATAGCCAGCACGCGGTCTCGCGCAGGCGGCGCGCCTCGGCGGAGTTCCTGCGGGAACAGCGGATCGGTCCAGCACAACAGGGCCGGCGGCAGTGCCGGATCGCGGCCGAGCTGGCGCGCGTAGTCCCGCGCCGCGGCCAGCAGCGGGTCCTCGCGGCGGAGCGCAGGGCTGATGCCGCGCATGTACCAGCCTTCGCGGATACCGCTGGCACTGAACACGACTCGCGCGGCGCCGGTGGCGCGCAGCAGCCGGCGCAGTACCACCGCCGCGAACGGGCAGGTCGTCGAGGCGGCGGCGCGGCGCGCCGGGCATTCGTTCCAATGTCCGCCTGGTCGCCGCCGCGAGTTCGCCGGCCAGCGCCCGCGCCGCGTCGCGCCCGATCGTGTAGTGATCGACAATGCTGAGCGGATAGCCGGTCTGCGCGATGCTGACCCGCGCCAGCGCGCGCCACGCGCCGCCCACCAGATAGAGGTCGAGACCAGCCGCCTCAGCGAGCCACGGCACGCGGGCCAGATCCTGCTCCGCGAGTTCTCCCGCGAGCTGCCGTGTCGCCGCCGGCCCGCTCGGCCAGCCGGATCAGGCCCAGTTTCAGCGTGCGCGCGGCACCAGGCCGCCCGTGATCGAGCCGCACCACTTCCAGCGATCCGCCGCCGATATCGGCCAGCACGCCGTTCGCGTCGGGCATTCCGCAGAGCAGCCCATCCGCCGATAATGCCGCCTCGCGCTCGCCCGAGAGAATACGGATCGGCACACCCTGCATCTGCTGCTGCAAATCGCCCACGAACGCGGCGCCGTTGCTCGCGTCACGCACGGCTGCCGTCGCCAGCACCTCGAACGGGTCGGCGTGCATGGCGCGGGCGATCGTGTGATAGCGCCGCATGACCATCAGCGCCTGCACCACGCCCTCGTCGTTCAGCCGGCCCGTCGCCTGCAAGCCGCGGCCCAGCCGCAGCACGGCCTTTTCGTTGAAGATGATCGAGGGCGTGCGACCCGTCCGCTCGAACACCACGAGTCGCACGGAGTTGGAGCCGAGATCGACCACGGCACAGCGCGGCCGTGCGACAGGCGGCTTGTTCGACACGCGATCAGTCCTGCGTCACGCGGTCCCGCCGGGCATGCGGTCCGCCAGCGGCGGGCAGGAATGGCCCGTGCAGCGCCGAGCCCCGCCCGGACAGCGAGGGATTGGTCATGAAATACTCATGCGCCGACATGCGCCGGCGGCCCTGGCCCGGACTGACCCGCTGCCAGGTGCCATCTTCGTGCAGCTCCCAGGATTGCATCGTGTCTCGCATGTTCACGACCATGATCTGATCGAGCACCTGCGCATGCACCGTCGGATTGCGGATCGGCACCAGCGTCTCCACCCGCCAGTCGAGATTGCGCGCCATCCAGTCGGCCGAGCTGATGAACACGCGGGCGTGCCGTGACGGCAGCGGATGGCCCGCTCCGAAGACGCAGATGCGTCCGTGCTCCAGGAAGCGGCCGACGATCGACTTGACGCGGATGTTCTCCGACAGTCCCGGCACGCCGGGCCGCAGACAGCAGATGCCGCGTGCGACGATCATGATCCGCACGCCCGCGCATGACGCCCGGTACAAATGATCGATCATCGCGTCATCGACGAGCGCGTTCAGCTTGAGCCAGATGGCCGCCGGCTTGCCCGCCTCGGCGAACGCGATCTCGTCGTCGATCAGCCGATCGAGCGTGGTGCGCAAGGTCAGCGGACTGAACGCCACGGCATCCATGCGTTCGGGCGTCGCGTAGCCGGTCATGAAATTGAACAGCCGGGCGGAGTCGCGCGTCAGATCCGGATCGCAGGTGAAGAAGCTCAGATCGGTGTAGGTACGCGCGGTGATCGGATGGTAGTTGCCGGTGCCGAAATGCGCATAGGAGCGCAGGCCGCCGCTCTCGCGGCGCACGACCAGGCTCAGCTTCGCGTGCGTCTTGAGTTCGGTAAAGCCGAACACGACCTGCACGCCGGCGGCTTCCAGCGCGCGGGCGAGGCGGATATTCGCCTCCTCGTCGAAGCGGGCGCGCAGCTCGACCATCGCGGTGACGGATTTGCCGGCCTCCGCCGCCTCGATCAGGGCACCGACGATCGGGCTGTCGCGGCTGGTGCGGTACAGCGTCTGCTTGACGGCTACCACGTTCGGATCGCCCGCTGCCTGGCGCAGGAACTGCACCACCACGTCGAAGCTCTCGAACGGGTGATGCACGACGATGTCCTTGGCGCGGATCGCGGCGAAGCAATCGCCCCCGAAGTCGCGGATGCGCTCGGGGAAGCGCGGCGAATAGGGCTTGAACAGCAGATCCGGCCGGCTATCGACGATGAGCTGGCGAAGATCGGCGAGACCCAGCAGGCCATGCTGCACGAGCATCGACTGCGGCGGTGCGCCCAGCTCATCGGCGACCAGTTCGCGCAATGTCTCGGGCATCCCGGCATTGACGGTCAGATGGATCACGACCCCGCGGCGGCGGCGCTTCAGCGCCGTCTCGTAGGAGCGCACCAGATCCTCGGCCTCTTCCTCGAACTCCACATCGGTATCGCGGATCAGGCGGAACATCCCCTGGCCATGCACCTGGAAGCCGGGGAACAGCCGGTGCAGCGAGAGCGTGACGACATGTTCCAGCAGCACGAAGCGCAGCGGCGCCCCTGCCGCGTCGGCCTCCGTGGCGCCCGGCAATTGCACGAAGCGCTCGACCAGGGCGGGCAGCGGGATCAGCCCCGCCATGGCGTGCGCATCGGCCGCGCGCGACAGGCGCAGCGCCATGACCAGGCCCATATTGGGGATGAACGGAAACGGATGCGCGGGATCGATGGCGAGCGGTGTCAGCACCGGGAACACCCGCTCCATGAACCAGGCATCGAGCCAGGCGCGATCGGCGTCCGTACAACTCGCCGGGTTCGGCCACGACGATGCCGGCGCTGGCCAGCCTGGCGCGCAGATCGTGCCAGACGCGCAGCTGCCCCGCCATCAGCGCGTGTGCCCGCTGCTCGACCTCGGCCAGTTGCTGCGCCGGGGTGCGCCCGTCGGGGGAACGCGTGCGGATGCCGGCCTTGGCCTGCCCCACCAGGCCCGCGACGCGCACCGAAAAGAACTCGTCGAGATTGGCGGCGCTGATCGAGACGAAGCGGAGCCGTTCCAGCAGCGGATGGCCGGTGTTCTCGGCTTCCTCCAGCACGCGATGATTGAAATCGAGCCAGGACAGCTCGCGATTGATGAAGCGGGCGGGATCGTCCAGCGCTACGGGTGCGACGCCGGTCCCCGCCGGCGGTCGGCCCGGCAGCGGCTCGGCCGCCGCCGAGCCGCCCGGAACGTGCATGGATGCCGGGAAATCGGCTATCAAGGCCGCGTCGTCGCCACCGTTGCGCAGTGCCTGCACGCCACGGCGAGGGCGGTGACTGGCGCCGTTTTCGTCCACGCTCATCACCTGATCCCCCGAACCCCGTTGCATCGTATCGAACGGGGCCGGCAGGCGCGGAGCGCGCGCGGGGGTCTTTCGTGAAGAGCTCATGACGAATCCGGGTGCCACATCGCCGCCATCTCGTCCACGATGGCAGCCGCAAGCGCGCGCGTCACCCGCCCGCCCGTGGCCAGCGCCGCGCGGTCCAGCCGGGCGGCGGCTTCCTCCATCGCCGCAGGCGTGCGCGGCAGGTGCAGCAGCAGCCATTCCTGCACCGGCTCTGGCGCCAGCACCTGCCGGTCGGCGAACACCCGCCGCAGGACCGCGCGCAGCAGGCTATCCTCGGCCGGTGCCATGGCGACAGAAATCGTGGCGCGCAGCCGGCTGGCAAGATCGGGCAGGCCGCCGGGCCAGCCCGCGGCCGGAGCGCGCGCGGCCAGCAGCACCCTGCGCCCCTCCTCGCGCGCTTCGTTCAGCAGGTGCAGCAGCATCGTCTCGGGCGCGGTATCGGCGTCATCGACCGCGACCGCCCCTGCGACCGCCCCTGCGACCGCCCCTGTCGCGCTGTCCGGCCAGCGCAGGTCCGCGCCCGCCAGCAGTTGCCGCCTCATGCGCGTGGCTCCAGCGATGCAGCAGGTGGCTCTTGCCGATCCCGCGCGGTCCCCAGATCAGCAGCCTGCCATCTGGCCAGGACTCCGGCCGTTCCAGCCATGCCAGCGCCTCCTGGTTCGAGGGGGCCGCGAAGAACGGTCCGGCCTGCCGGCCACGGTCCAGGGGTGAACGGCAGCGGCAATTGCCGCGCCGATGCGGTTTGTATCATGGCAGCGGCGGCGGGGGATCGAGGTAGAGCGAGCTTCGCAGGTAGCGATGCAGCCAGAATCGGCACAGCACGCCGATCACCGCCGCCACGGGCACCGCCAGCAGCACGCCCAGGAAGCCGAAGGCGGCACCTCCGGCGAACAGGGCGAAGATCACCCAGACGGCGTGCAGCTCCACCCGGTCGCCCAGGAAGCGGGGATAGATCACATAGCCTTCGAGGATCTGCCCCAGGACGAACACCGCCGCCACCATCGCCACCCCGCCCCAGGTCGGGAACTGCGCGAAGGCGAAGCCGATCGACGTGATCGCCCCGGTGATCGTGCCGACATAGGGAATGAACGACAACAGGCCGGCGGACAGGCCCACGATCAGCCCGAGATCCAGCCCAACCAGCGACAGCGCGGACGCATAGAACAGCGCCAGGATGAGGCAGCACAGCGCCTGTCCGCGCACCCAGGCCGAGAGGATGCGATCGACCTCGATGGCCTGCAGCCGCAGCGTCTGGGCATAGCGGCGCGGCAGCCACTGGCCGATGCGCCCGATCATGCGCGACCAGTCGCGCAGCAGGTAGAAGGCCACGACCGGCGTCACCACCATCAGCGTCAGCACGTTGAAGATGGCGAAGCTGCTGCCGATGACGCGGGTCAGCGCGCCGGCCAGGAACGCCAGCATCGCCCCGGCCTGGCCGCCCACCAGGTCGCGCAGCTTCTGATCGACGAACTCCGGCCCCAGCCGCTCCTGCAGATGGGTGATGGCGATGAAGGCGAAACTGCGCGGACGTCCTGGATGTAGCCGGGCAGTCTCGCCAGCAGGATGTTGATCTGCGCCAGGATGAGCGGGTACAGCAACAGCGCGAACAGCAGGCAGGCCGCGATCAGGGCCACGATCAGCAGCAGCGCCGCGGGGGTGCGCGGGATGCCGGCGCGCACCAGCCTTGTCGCCACCGGATCGAGGAAATAGGCAATTCCCGCCGCCGCCACGAACGGCAGCAGGATCGAGGCGAACAATTGCAGGGCGAACCAGAAGACGACCAGCAGGCCGACCAGGAGCGCGATGCGCTGCGCCCGCGTGGCCTCGCGCAGCCGGCCGGGCAGCGGGGCCGGCGGCAGGTCGGGTGCCAGCAGATTGTTGCCGTCGGCACTCATCGCAGCCGCGCACCGTACCACACATAGGCGGCGCCGGAGACGACGGTCGTGACCGCCACCAGCCAGATCAGCGTCGGCAGGACGATGTCGCTATCGGTGCGGCCGAGTGCCGCGCCATAGCCCGCCTGCAGCAGGGCCACCATGACCAGCAGGATCTGCATCAGCGTGTTCAGCTTGGAGACGCGCAGCGGCCGGATCGTGATCCTGTGCCCCAGGAAGGACAGCGCCATGACGCCGCCCACGATCACCAGGTCGCGAAACACGACCAGGATCGCCAGCCAGTCCGGCAGCACCCGTGCCGCCGAAAGCGCCACATACAGGCTGACCAGCAGCGCCTTGTCGGCCACGGGGTCGAGCAGCGTGCCGAGCGCCGAGGGGCCGTCGGCGGCGCGCGAGCCAGCCATCCAGCGCGTCCGACAGGCCGGCACAGGCAAAGAACCAGAACGCGATCGCGAAATGCTCGCGCACCACCAGCCAGACCACCGCAGGCACCACGCAAAGCCGGGCCAGCGTGATGGCGTTCGGGATCGTCATGACCTCAGCCGACGGGGTCGCGCGCGCGACCTGGCCGGGACGCCAATCGTCAGGCATGGCCAGGCCTCGGGATCGGCCCGCAGCACCGGCCGAGAGGCGGGCGGCGGACCAGCGTTGCCGCGTGCCCGATTGCGCATCGGGCCGCAGCATGATGATGTCCGGCAGGCCTCATCGTTCGTGGCTCCCGTCTTCGCCGTCCGCAATGCCGGGAGCCGAGCGGCCGCGACCCGGCGGGGTCCACCATATCAGAGGGACGGCATGGCGAGCATGACCTATCGGCAGGCCGGCGTCGATATCGACGCCGGCGAGGCGCTGGTCGAGCGCATCAAGCCGCTCGCCGCTTCCACGTCCCGCCCCGGCGTGATGGGCGGGCTGGGCGGGTTCGGGGCGCTGTTCGACCTGCGGGCCGCCGGCTTCCGCGACCCGGTCCTGGTTGCCGCGACCGACGGGGTCGGCACCAAGCTGCGCCTGGCGATCGAGGCCGGGCGGCACGGCACGGTCGGCATCGACCTGGTGGCGATGTGCGTGAACGATTTGGTGGTGCAGGGCGCCGAGCCGCTGCTGTTCCTGGACTATTTCGCAACCGGGCGCCTGGACCCGCTCGCATGCGGCCGAGGTCGTGGCCGGCATCGCCGAAGGCTGCCGGCTGGCCGGCTGCGCGCTGGTGGGCGGCGAGACCGCCGAGATGCCGGGAATGTATGCTGGCGCTGACTACGATCTCGCCGGTTTCGCCGTGGGCGCCGCCGAGCGCGGCGCGCTGCTGCCGTCCGGCGTCGCTCCCGGCTGCGCCGTGCTGGGCCTGCGCAGCACCGGCATCCATTCCAACGGGTTCTCGCTGGTCCGCCGCATCCTGGCGGATCGCGGCGCCGAGCTTGCGGCACCCGCGCCGTTCGACCCCGCGCGATCGCTGGCCGAGGCGCTGCTGGCACCCACGCGCATCTATGTCCGCCCGCTGCTGGCGCTGCACCGGGCCGGATTGCTGCTTGCCGCGGCACATATCACGGGCGGCGGCCTGCCCGGCAACCTGCCGCGCGTGCTGCCGCACGGCATGGCGGCCGTGCTCGACCCCGGTGCCTGGACGCCGCCGCCGGTCTTCGCCTGGCTGGCCAGAGAAGGGGATGTCGCGACGGAGGAGATGCTGCGCGTCTTCAACTGCGGCATCGGCATGGCGCTGGTCGTGGCCGATGCGGCGGCGGCGATCGAGGTGCTGCGCGAGGCCGGCGAGGGGGGTCTGCGCATCGGCCACATCGCCGAAGCCGAAGGGCCGCCGGCGCTGCGCTTCGACCCGCCGGCCGGGTGGTTCGAGCCGGCATGAGGCGGCGTGTCGGCATCCTCATCAGCGGTCGTGGCTCGAACATGGCGGCCCTGATCGCCGCGGCGCGCGAACCCGGCTTTCCGGCCGAGATCGTGCTGGTCCTCTCGAACGTGCCGGACGCGGCGGGACTGGGGCATGCGGCCGCTTGCGGGATCGCGACGTGCTGCATCGACCACCGCCGCTTCGGCCGCGACCGGGCCGCGCATGAGACGGAGGTGGCGCGCGCCCTGGACATGGCCGGCGTGGACCTGGTCTGCCTGGCCGGCTGGATGCGGTTGTTGACCCCGTTTCTGGTGCGGCGCTACGCGGGGCGGATGCTGAATGTGCATCCCAGCCTGCTGCCTGCCTTACCCGGCCTCGATACCCACGCGCGCGCGCTCGCGGCCGGCGTGAAGCTGCACGGATGCACCGTGCATCTGGTCACCGAGGAGATGGATCAGGGACCGATCCTGGCGCAGGCGGCGGTCCCGGTGCTGCCCCACGATACCGCCGAACGTCTGGCAGCGCGCGTGCTGGTGCAGGAACACGCGATCTTCCCCGCGGCGCTCGCGGCGCTCGCGGCAGGGCGCGACCAGCCCTTGCCGGCGGAGACGGCAACCTTGCGCAACCCCTTGCCTAGCTGACGCCGGCACAGCATAGAACGGCTCACAGTCGATTGTCGCGAGACGAACCCATGTCCAGCACCACCATGACTGCTCCGGCGCCGTCCGGATCGGCGCCCCTGACCGAGGATGCGTTCCTGGCGGACCGTCAGCGGTTCTGGCACTCCTTCACCGGCCTGCTCGTGGGCGTGGTGATCGGGGTCGTGGTGCTGCTGATCCTGATGACGATCTTCCTGGTTTGACAGCAAGCAGCACGCCGCACCCCACCCGGCCCGGGTGGGGCTGAAGCGGCTCGGCGCCGCCGGGCTGCTCCGCGCGCCTAGCGGCGCCGAGCCTTGCGCGCGGCGTAGCGGGCATCGCGCGCCGCCTTCTGCTCTGCCAGACGGGCCAGGGCCTGTTCCTTGGCCGTCATGTCCGCGTTGCGCTTGCGCTCCGCCTCGGCCGCCAGCTCGGCCTGACGCGCCGCCTCGATCGCCGCGAGCCGCGCCGCTTCCGCCTCGCGCGCACGCTGCCGCTCGGCGGCGCGCTGCGCCCGTGCCTCGGCAATGGCCATCTGCTCCGCCCGCCGCGCCGCCACCTCCGGATCGTCCGGGCCGGGGCGGGACAGGAACTTTTCCAGGACCGCCTTCTTCGCGGTCTGGGAGGCGCTTTGTCGTTCGCTGAACTTGTGGTCCTTGTAGCCAGCCATCGTCGCGTGTTCTCTCCAGGAATGGGTACCGCGGCGAGCGGATAGACCTTGCGCGCCGCGCGCGCCAACCCCCGATGCGCAGATCAGCGCTTCGGCAATCTCCGGTCAGGCGGCCAAATCCACTAGCACAAGCTGCAAATCTTCGCTCGCGATGATGTCGAGCGCCACCTCGCCGGTGATGGTGGCGCCGTCGCGTGTGCCGACCGCAACGCCGTTCACCGTCACGGCACCCGTCGCCGGAACCAGATAGGCCTGCCGACCCTCGCCCAGCACATGGCGCAGACTGCCCCCGGCCAACACGCGCCCGGCCAGCACGGCGGCGTCGGCATGAAGGGGCAGGGCGTCCGAATCGGCGTACTCGCGGCCATCGGCCAGCACGGTCAGCGTGCCGGCCGCCTCGCGCGGGAATTGCCGCGCCGCCCAGCCGGGTGCGACCCCGCGCCGGCTCGGCTGCACCCAGATCTGGAACAGCCGCGTGGGCGTTTTCTCCAGGTTGTACTCGGAATGCACGATGCCGGTGCCGGCATGCATCACCTGCACGTCGCCCGCCTCGGTGCGCCCCTCGTTGCCAAGGCTGTCGCGGTGCGTGATGGCGCCCTCGCGGACGAAGGTGATGATCTCCATGTCGCGATGCGGGTGCGGGTCGAAGCCCGTGCCCGGCGCGATCTCGTCGTCGTTCCACACGCGCAGCCCGCCCAGGCCCATGCGCTGCGGGTCGTGATAGCCGCCGAAGCTGAAATGGTGGCGCGCGTTCAGCCATTCGTTGCGGAAGCCGCCCAGCTTGGCAAAGGGCTGCACGTCGATCATCGCTTGGTCTCCTGTCCGGAACGCCTCACCGTTCGCGCCTCGATTCCGCACGGTTGGCAATCAGCGGTTCATCAGCACCGGCAAGGTCGCGTGCTCCAGCACATGGCGGGTCACGCCGCCCAGGATCAGTTGGCGGATGCGGCTATGCGAATAGGCGCCCATGGTCAGCAGATCCGCCCCGAACTCGCGCGCCGCCGCCAGAAGGCCGGCCCCCACTTCGCGGTCGATCGACTTGAAGCGGGTCATCTCCGCACGCACCCCATGCAGCACCAGGTATTCGGCCAGGGCCGGCGCCTGCGGGCCGCGGCGGTAGTACTCGTCCGAGGCCAGGATGCGCACCGCCTGCGCCCGCTCCAGGAACGGCATTCCGCCCATCAGGGCCGCCGAGGATTCCGCCGTGCCGTTCCAGGCGACAGCGACCCGCGTGCCGAGACTGGCCGGCGCCGTCTGCGGCGCGATCAGCACCGGCCGGCCGCTGTCGAACAGCACCGCGTGCAGCGCGTCCGAGGAGGACAAATCCTCGTCCGCGTCGGGATGCGGAACCACGGTGAGGTCGGCGAGCCGGGCAAGCTGCGCCACCGTGTCGTCCTCGCGCCCGACCATCGAGACGAAGCTGGCGCTGGGGTATGGCGCCTCGCGCGGCGCGGGGCCGGCCGGAATGTCGTGCTCGGCGCGGAAGCGGTCGAACAGCGCCCCGGCGGCGGCCGCGCGCAGCCCGCTCTCGCTCTCGCTCGCCTGCATCATCTCCTCGATCATCGCCCCCGACAGGCCCTCGCCGGCCAGCGGCGCCACGTCGCGGCTGTCCAGGCGGACATGGAGGCAGGCGAGGTGCGCATTGAACGTGCGCGCCACCATCCAGGCGGTTTCCAGCGCCGCCCGCCCGGCCTCGGTCCCGGACAGGGGCAGCAGCACCTTGCGGATCGGCATGAACGGCGTCCTTCCCTCAGGGAAACAGCTTGTGTGCCGCCCAGCCGCCGTCCGTGCGCGCGAACACGGTCCGGTCGTGCAGTCGGAACGGCATGTCCTGCCAGAACTCGAACCGCTCGGGCAACAGCCGATAGCCGGACCAATGCGGCGGGCGGGGCACGCTCTCGCCCGGATAGCGCCGGTCCAGCTCGGCCACGCGCTGCTCCAGCATGGCGCGGTCGGGCAGGATCCGGGACTGGTCGGAAGCCAGTGCACCCAGGCGCGAGACGCGCGCGCGGGTGGCGAAATAGGCATCCGCCTCGGCCTCCGTCACAGGCTCGACCATGCCTTCCACGCGCACCTGGCGGCGCAGGCTCTTCCAGTGGAACAGCAGGGCGGCGTGGCGGTTGCCCGCCAGTTCGGTGCCCTTGCGGCTGCGCGTGTTGGTGAAGAAGCACAGGCCGCGGTCGAGTCCCTTCAGCAGCACCACCCGCGAGGACGGGCGGCACGCGGCGTCTACCGTGGCCAGCACCATCGCGTTCGGATCGTTCGGCTCGGCGCGTTCAGCCTCGGCGAGCCAGGCGCGCAACAACGCCATCGGCTCGGCATCCAGTGCCACCTGGACCGGAGGCTGCGATACGTCCGGCATCGTCACGGCTCCTGTGCTCGGGCCTATCTTGCCGGCTTGGCGGCGAGTATGCCAGGACGCGCCGCCACAGTTGCAGGATACCCCAGATGCCCGAAGGCGAACTCGCCTCGCAGCCCGCAAGCGGCACGTTGATGGCCGGCAAACGCGGCCTGGTGATGGGCGTCGCCAATGACCGCTCGCTCGCCTGGGGCATCGCCGCCGCCTGCGCCGCCCAGGGTGCGAGGCTCGCCTTCACCTATCAGGGCGAGGCGCTGGAGAAGCGCGTGCGGCCGCTGGCGGCGGGCGTCGGCTCGGCCCTGCTCGCCCCCTGCGACGTTGCCGACGAGTCCAGCATGGATGCGGCGTTCGCGGCCATTCAGCGGGAATGGGGCGGGCTCGATTTCCTGGTCCATGCGATCGGCTTCGCCGACAAGCAGTACCTGCGCGGCCGCTACATCGACACGCCGCGCGAGGCGTTCGTGCAGGCGCTCGACATCTCCTGCTACAGCTTCGTCTCGGTCGCCCGCCGGGCTGCGGCAATGATGGGGCGGGGCGGCAGCCTGCTGACGCTGAGCTATCTCGGCGCCGAGCGCGTCGTGCCGCATTACAACGTCATGGGGGTGGCCAAGGCGGCGCTGGAAGCGTCCGTCCGCTATCTCGCGGCTGACCTCGGCGCCGACGGCATCCGCGTCAACGCCATCAGCGCCGGGCCGATCCGCACCCTGGCCGCGAGCGGCATCGGCGATTTCCGCTACATCCTGCGCTGGAACCAGTACAACGCGCCGCTGGAGCGCAACGTCACCATTGAGGATGTGGGCGGTGCCGGGATGTACCTGCTCTCGGATCTCGCCTCCGGCGTCACCGGCGAGGTGCATCATGTCGATTGCGGCTATCATCTGGTCGGCATGAAGAACCCGAACGCGCCGGACATTTCGGCTGTCGATTAGCGATGTCGCATAACAGCTTCGGTCATCTGTTCCGGGTCACGACCTGGGGCGAGAGCCACGGCCCCGCCATCGGCTGCGTGATCGACGGCTGCCCGCCCGGATTGCGTCTGGCGGAGGCCGACATCCAGCCCTGGCTCGACCGCCGCCGCCCCGGCCAGTCGCGCTTCACCACGCAACGGGCCGAGCCGGATGCCGTGCGCATCCTGTCCGGCACCTATGAAGGGTTGACCACCGGCACGCCGATCGCCTTGCAGATCGACAATGTGGACCAGCGCTCGCGCGACTACAGCGACATCGCCGAGCAGTTCCGTCCGGGCCATGCCGATCTCACGTACCACCTGAAATACGGCGTGCGCGACCCGCGCGGCGGCGGCCGCGCCTCGGCGCGCGAGACCGCGCTGCCGGGTCGCCGCGGGTGCGGTGGCGCGGCTGGTACTGGGGAACGCCGTGCGGGTGCGCGGCGCCCTGGTGCAGATGGGACCGCATCGTATCGACCGCGCGCGATGGGACTGGCAGGCGGTGGACGAGAACCCGTTCTTCTGCCCCGACCCGGTCGCGGCCAGCGCGTGGGAGGAGTACCTGGGCGCCGTCCGCAAGGCCGGCAGCTCCTGCGGTGCGGTGATCGAGGTGGTCGCCGAGGGCGTGCCGCCCGGTTTGGGGGCGCCAGTCTATGCCAAGCTCGATGCCGAGATCGCGGCAGCCCTCATGGGCATCAATGCGGTGAAAGGGGTGGAGATCGGCGACGGCTTCGCTGTCGCAAGCCTGTCCGGCGAGGAGAACGCCGACGAGATGCGCATGGAGGACGGCGTTGTGCGCTTCGCCGCGAACCATGCCGGCGGCATTTTGGGCGGGCATTTCCAGCGGCCAGCCGATCGTGGCGCGATTTGCCGTCAAGCCCACCAGTTCGATCCTGACGCCGCGCCGGGCGGTGGACCGGCAGGGCCACGATGTCGAGGTCGTGACCAAGGGCCGCCACGATCCCTGCGTCGGCATCCGCGCCGTGCCGGTAGGCGAGGCGATGCTGGCCTGCGTGCTGGCCGACCATCTGCTGCGCCATCGCGCGCAGAACCCGGACGCGCCCGCGCTCTCGCGGCTGCCGCGCAACTGAGCGCGCCGTGAGCGAAACGGCGCTGTCCACCATCGGCTTCGATGCCGACGACACGCTCTGGCAGAACGAGCATTTCTACCGGCTGACCGAGGAGCGGTTCGCGGCTCTGCTGGCCGAGCACGCGCCGGAGGCGGATATCGGCGCCAGATTGCTGGCGGCCGAACAGCGGAACCTGGAATTCTACGGCTTCGGCATCAAGGGATTCACCCTCTCGATGGTCGAGACCGCCATCGAGATCACCGGCGGCCGGGTCCCGGCGCGGGCGATCGAGCAGATCCTCGCCCTCGGCCGCGAGATGTTGCGCCACCCGGTCGAGACCCTGCCGCACGCCCGGGAGACCTTGCAGGTTCTTGCAGGAGCGTACCGGCTGATCCTGATCACCAAGGGCGATCTGTTCGACCAGGAGCGCAAGCTCGCGGCGTCCGGCCTGGGCGAGCTGTTCGACGCGATCGAGATCGTGAGCGACAAGACCGAGGCGACCTATCGCCGCATCTTCGAGCGCCACGGCGACGGGCCGGCGCGCGCCATGATGGTGGGCAATTCGCTGCGATCCGACGTCGTGCCGGCGATCGCCGCCGGAGCGTGGGCGGTGCATGTGCCGCACCCTCTGACCTGGGTGCTGGAGCACTGCGAGCCGCCGCTCGCGGCGCCGCGATTCCGCACCGTGGCGCATCTGGGCGAATTGACGGACCTGCTGGCCCGGATCGGCTGAACGGCGCGCGATCAGCCGTCGCCCCCGAGGGCGCGGAACCGCCCGCGCGATCGCTACGTTCATGCGGCTCGATCCGCGATGGTGACGAGACGGGGCCGGACATGAGCGACAGTGAATATGAGCGCAAGCTGGATGAGCTGGACCGGCTGCTGAACGATCCCGAGATACCCATGCAGCCGGCCCGCGTGTGGTCGCTGCTGGCGGAGATTTCGCGGCACCACCTGCAACCGCCGGCGCGGGCCACTCCGGAGACGAGCGCCTTCAATGAAGATCCTCACGTATTCTTGCGTGACAACTTTCACAATACCCTTACAATTTATTAACGGCTAATCTTGCTTCCAGCCGGGGCTGCTGTCCCGGCGCCGGCCGAGGTCGGGGGGCAGGACATGCCGAGTTTTGGGCGGATAGCGGCCTTAATCGCAATTGCCGCGGCGCTTGTTTCGGGCCGATCAGGCTGGGCGGACAGCCTTACCGTTACGGACTTCCACGGTAACCCGGCCCGCAGCGGCAACTATGTCGTGCCCGGACTCACATGGACCGCGGCGGCCACGGTGCATCCGCTGGCCGGGTGGACAGGGACGGTGCAAGGGCCTGTCCGCGCGCAGCCGCTGTACTATCACCCGGCCGGCGCGCCCAACGGCCTGATCATCGTCTCCAGCGATCATGCCGTGGTGCAGGCGCTCGAATTCGGTGAGCGGACAGACGGTCTGGACGCGGATTCTGGGACCGACCGTGCCGTCGCGGAACCAGCCGTGCGGCAATCCCGGCCTTTGGACGGATGTCGGAACGCCGGTGATCGACGATGCGGCGGGCGTTCTCTACGTGGGCGCGTCGGTGCTCAACAGCGGCGGCAAGATCGCGCATCAGATCTTCGGTCTGTCACTGGCCGACGGGTCCGTGTTGCCGGGCTGGCCGGTGGACATTCGGAAATCCCTGGCGCGCCAGGGCGTGCCGTTTTCCGCGGCGACGCAGGCCGATCGCGGCGCCCTGGCCCTCGTCGGCGGCACCTTGTACGTGCCCTATGGCGGCGGCGATGGCGGCGACTGTCTGCAATACCACGGCTGGGTTGTCGCTCTGAACGTCGCGGCACCGGCGGTCTCGGCCTATTGGCAGACCCGCGGCGAGTGGGGCGGTCTCTGGGCGCAGGGCGGCGTCACCTATGACGGCACCTCGCTGTTCGGCGTCACCGGCAACACCACCAACACGAATGTCTGGAGCGACGGCGAAGCGGTGCTTCGGCTGGCGAGCGGCCTGCAGCACTCGACCGATCCCCACGATTACTTCACGCCGGCCGACTGGCTCAAGCTCGACAAGGTCGATCACGATCTGGGCGGCACCGGAGTGCTGCCGATCGACGTGCCGATGACTGGCGGCGGTACCGCGTCCTGGATGCTGGCGCTGGGCAAGGACGGCAACGCCTACGTGCTCGACCGCGGCAATCTCGGCGGGATCGGCGGCGCCCTGCTCGTCCAGCCCCTCGCCAACGCGCCGATCAGGACGTCGGCGGCGACCTGGCCGGCAGCGGGCGGCACCTTTGTTACGATGCAGGCAAGCGGTGCTGCTTGCCCGCCGCCGGCGACCAATATCGGGGTCACGACGATCGAGGTCACGGCGCAGCCGAGCCCCGCGATCAATACCGTGTGGTGCGCTTCGATGCTCGGCACCGGATCGGCGACGGTCACGACCACCGATGGCACCACCGATCCCATCGTCTGGATCGTCGGCGCGGAAGGCGACAACCAGCTGCACGGCTTTCGCGGCGATACCGGTCAGGCTTTGTTTACTGCGAGCGCCTCGACCCAGGTGTCGCACAGCCGCCCGCACGTAACACCGCTGGCGGCGGAGGGGCATCTCTATATCGCATCAGACACGAAGATCTACGCCTTCGCCTTCGGCCCCTAGCGGCGTCTCCGCCCGCAAGCAGTGCAAAGGAGGTTTTCATGCGAGCCTTGGTGTCAGCCGCCGCCGCTATCGGCCTCGCCATTGTTGGTGTCTCGGGCATTGCTCGTGCGCAGCCTGACCCGAACGTCACGACCTATCACAACGCCGCCAATCGCAGCGGTCTCTTCATCGTGCCGGGCCTGACCTGGAAGGCGGCCGCCACGATGCAGTTGGACCCCACCTTCAACGCGCCGATTCCCGGCGAGAACGTGTATGCGGAGCCGCTGTACCATTTGCCGCCGGGTGCGGCGCACGGGCTGGTGATTGTCGCCACCATGTCCGACACGGTGCGCGCGTTCGACGCGGGCAGCGGCGCGCAGGTCTGGGCCAACTACAGCTCGGCACACCCGTGCCGAACTCCGCGCTGCCATGCGGCGGCCAGAATCCCGTGGGGCATCGACGGCACGCCGGTCATCGACGAGGTCGCCGGGAACATCTATTTCGAATGCCGAAGTCCTCATCAACAACGTGCCGAAGCAGAAGATCTTCGGCCTGTCCCTCAAGGACGGATCGGTGCTGCCGGGATGGCCGGTCGATATGGAGACGGCACTGGCCGGCATCGGCTATGTGTTCTCGACGCCCGATCCAGGATCAGCGCGGCGGGCTCGCGCTCATTAACGGCAATGTGTACGTGGCCTATGGCGGGCATGGCAGCGATTGCGGCAATTATCATGGCTGGGTCGTGGGCCTGCACACTTCGCCCGCCCGGCGTGTTCGGCGCCTGGTCAACGACCAGCATCAGCCAGACCAGCAGCAAGGGGGGCATCTGGTCACCCGGCGGCGTCACCTATGACGGAACCTCGCTGTACGTCACCACCGGCAATACGGCCAAGGGCACCAAGGTCTGGTCCGGCGGCGAGGCCGTCATCAAGCTCGATCCGAACCTGCTCACCCTCACGGACTATTTCACACCGACGGACTGGCAGAGCTCTTGATCAGTCCGATCTGGATCTCGGCGCCTCGGGCCCGTTGCCGATCGACGTGCAATACAGGACCACAGTGGCGCATTGGCTGCTGCAGATCGGCAAGGACGGCAACGCCTATCTGGAAGACCGTGCCAACCTCGGGCATATTGGCGGCAATCTGCTGACCCAGCTTGCTTCGACAGCGCAGGTGAGGACGGCACCGGTCGCGTATCGCGCCAACCACGCCCAGTTCGTCGCCTTCAGCATCAGCACTCCCGGCGGCACGTGTGCCAATCCGCCGCTCACCAACGTGGCGCTGACGGCGCTGGCGGTCACGGTCGCCCCGCCCGCGGTGAAAATCGCCTGGTGCGCCTCGCTCATCTCGACCGGCGTGCCGATCGTGACGACCACGGACGGGACAGGCTCGCCGATCGTCTGGCTTGCCGGCGTCCAGGGCGACGGGTTGCTGCACGGCTATGCCGGCGATGACGGGCATGTGGTGTTCAGCCGGCGGGAACACCGATAAGATGGCCCATCTTGCGCGCTTCTCGACCATCCTGGCGGCCGAGGGCCACCTGTATATCGCCGGCAGCGATCAGCTCTATGCGTTCAGCTTCACGCCGTAGCGACAGTCCGGTGTCGGGGCGCGGCACCGCCGCCTGGCCGAGCAGCGCCATGCGCCCGCCACCGGCCGCCTCCGGCCCAAGCGGCGTGTCCACCCGCAAGCAGATGCAATAGGGAGCCGTCGATGCGAGCCTTGGTGTCAGCCGCAGTCGGTATCGGCCTCGCCATTGCCGGCGGCTCCGGCATTGTCCGCGCCCAGGCGGACCCGAACGTCGCGACCTACCATAATGCAGCCAATCGGAGCGGTCTGTTCGTCGTGCCGGGCCTGACCTGGAAGACCGCCGCCACGATGCACCTGGACCCTACCTTCAACGCGCCGATTCCCGGCGAGAACGTCTATGCGGAGCCGCTGTACTATCTGCCGCCGGGTGCGGCGCATGGACTGGTCATCGTCGCTACCATGTCGGACACGGTGCGGGCCTTTGACGCGGGGAGCGGCGCCCAGGTCTGGGCCACGACGCTCGGTACACCCGTGCCAAACTACCGACCTGCCATGTAGCGGCCAGAACCCGTGGGGCATCGCCGGCACGCCGGTGATCGATGAGGCCGCCGGAACCATCTATTTCGATGCCGAAGTCCTGATCGACAACGTGCCGAAGCAGCGGATCTTCGGCCTGTCGCTCAAGGACGGCTCGGTGTTGCCGGGATGGCCGGTCGACATGGAAACGGCTCTGCTCGCCAAGGGCTTCGTGTTCTCCAATCCGATCCAGGATCAGCGCGGCGGGCTCGCGCTCATCAATGGCAATCTGTACGTGGCCTATGGCGGGCATGGCGGCGATTGCGGCAATTATCACGGCTGGGTCGTCGGCCTGAACACCTCCCCGCCGGGCGTGTTCGGCGCCTGGGCAACGCGCGGCATCAAGGGCGCCGTCTGGTCGCCTGGCGGCGTCACCTATGATGGAACCTCGCTGTTCGTGACCACCGGCAACACGGCCAAGGGCACCAAGGTCTGGTCCGACGGGGAAGCGGTCATCAAGCTCGATCCTAGCCTGCTCACTGAGACCGACTCCTTCGCGCCCGCTGACTGGCAGACTCTCGACCTGCACGATCTCGATCTCGGTGGCACGGGGCCGCTGCCGATCGACCTGCCCTCCGGGGGCAAGGTGGAGCACTGGCTGCTGCAGCTGGGCAAGGACGGCAATGCCTATCTGCTGGACCGCACCAAGCTGGGTGGCATCGGCGGCCAGCTCGTGACGCAGCCTGTATCGACCGTGCCCGTGAGGAGCGCGCCGGTCGCGTATCGCGCCAATCACGAGACCTTTGTCGCCTTCAGCACCGACAGCGGCAGCACGTGCGCCAATCCGCCGCTGACCAACGTGGCGCTGACGGCGCTTGCGGTCACGGCCGCCCCGCCCGCGGTGAAAATCGCCTGGTGCGCGTCACTCGTCTCCACCGGCACGCCGATCGTGACGACCACGAACGGACAGGGATCGCCGATCGTCTGGCTTGCCGGCGTCCAGGGTGACGGGTTGCTGCACGGCTATGCCGGTGATGACGGGCACGTGGTATTCAGCGGCGGTGGGAACACCGACAAGATGCTCCATCTGGCGCGCTTCTCGACCATCCTGGCGGCCGAGGGCCGGCTGTATATCGCCGGCAGCGACCAGTTCTATGCGT
This sequence comes from uncultured Pseudomonadota bacterium, assembly GCA_963838805.1. Classification (GTDB taxonomy): domain Bacteria; phylum Pseudomonadota; class Alphaproteobacteria; order Acetobacterales; family Acetobacteraceae; genus CAVRQM01. The sequence continues at coordinate 440,345 of CAWISK010000005.1, read as the reverse complement.
TCAGCTTCACGCCGTAGCCACGGTCCGGCCACGGATGGCCGGCGACGGATGGGGCGGATGGTTTCACATAGCGTTTGACATTTGTCCTACGTTTCTGCTGCAACAGGAGTTCGGCGCGAGCCCGCTACGGGGTTTCGCAACGCCGGTCAGGGGAACCACGTGCGAGTCGGCACTCTTTTCAGGCGAAAATCGGCGGTGGCGGTCGATTGCTGGCCGGCCAATTCCGAGAACCTTTACGAGCTGTGGGTGTCCGAGCCGGACGAGGCTCTGTCACGTCTGCCGGAGGTTGACGGCTTCACGCGGTCGGAGATCGATGCGTCGTCGCTGTGGTCCGCGAAACAGAGTTCCTGGGGCCTGTGCGCCAGCATGCATGAGAGTGCGGCGCTGCTGGAAGTGTTTGGTCCCGACGAGGCTGGTGCCGCATTGCATCCTGTACCCGACCTCGACCGGCGTTCAGAGCGACGAGTTCAGCGGGTCCAGCACGGTCTATCCCTGCCTGGAGGCGGCGTTGCAAGCGATTGCCCCGCTGCACTGACGGCGGCTGGCGGCCAACGCGTCAGCGCGCGACGGCCTTGGTGGGAATCCGCGACAAGGCCACGAGAACCGCGAGCGTGCTGGCGGCGAGCAGCATGGTGAGTGCCGCACCGTCGAAGATCTCGCCGCGATCGGTCAGCGCGAAGATGCCTACCGGCAGCGTGACCCAGCCCGGCGGATAGACCATCACCGTCGCACCGAGTTCGCCCATCGACAGCGCGAAGCTGAGGCTGAAGGCGGCGATCAGATAGGGGGTGACGAGCGGCAGTGTCACGCGGCGCAGCCGGTAGCCGGGCCAGGCGCCCAGGCTCTCCGCCACCTGCTCGTATTCCGGCGCCAGGCGCGCCAGACCCGCCGAGACATTGCCGTAGGTGAACGCCGAGATCAGCACGAAATGGGCTATGATGACGATGGCGGTGGTGCCGTTCAGCAGCACCGGAGGCTGGCTGAACGCGACCAGCAGGCCGAGGCCGACCGAAACCGAGGGCACGGCGCTCGGCACGAAGAACACGATGTCGAGCAGCCGCCGCGGCAGCAGCCGCGTGCCGCGCAGGGCGAGCGCCGCCCAGCTCCCGCTCACCAGCGCCGCGAGGCTGGCGATCAGGCCGGTGAGGATGCTGACCTGTAGCTGCCCGCCGGATTCGCCCTGCACCGCATGGACGTAGTGGGCGAAAGTCAGGTGGCTCGGCAGCACGCCGTTCCATTGGCCGCTGAAGCTCGCCAGCGCGATCATGGCGGCGGGCAGGCCGTAGATCACGCCGACCAGCAGCGCCATCACCGCCCATGCAGCGCCGCGGCCGAGCCTAGACCAAACCAGCACGTCCGCCTCCGAAGCGCGCCATGATCAGGCGATAGAGGGAGTAGAGACTGAGCGACAGGGCGATGTTGACCACCGCGATGACGCAGGCGCCGGTGTAGTCGAACTCCTGGATCGCCTTGTCGTAGATCAGCAGCGGCAAGGTCACGACTCCCTTGGCGCCGATGAACAGGACGATGCCGAACTCGTTCGTGGTCAGCAGCAGGCACAGGCTGCCGCCGGCCAGCAGCGCCGGAATGGCGGCCGGCAGGATGACCTGGCGGATGATGCGCAACGGACCGGCGCCGAGACTGCTCGCCACCTCGATCTGCGCCTGCTCGATCAGCGAGAACGACGCGAGCAGCGGGCGCATGACGAACGGCGTGTAGACCGTGACCTCTGCCAGGATCACGCCCCACGGCGAGTACAGGAAATCGACCGGCGGCAGGCCGAGATGCAGCAGCCGCATCAGCCACTCGTTCAGCACGCCGGCCGAGCCGTAGATGAAGGTGAAGGCCAGCGCCACCAGGAACGTCGGCAGCGCGATGAAGGTGTCGATCAGCCGTGCGAGGACGCGCGCGCCGGGGAACGGCACGAAGGAGAGGATGAGCGACAGGACGAAACCGAGCGCCAGGCACCCGGCGCTGGAGGCCAGCGCGATCGTCGACCGTATGCAGCAGCGCGCTGCGGAACAGCCCGGTGCCGAGCATTGCCGCGTAATGCGACAGCGAGACCGCATGCGTGTCGCCGGTGAGCGACTGGCCGACGATCAGGCTCAGCGGGTAGAAGAACAGCGCCGCGAGGATCAGCAGCGGCGGCGCGATCCAGGCATCGCGCGCCCAGCCCCCGGCTGCCGCACGCCCCGGCAGCGCCGCCGACGCGCTAGCCACCGAAAATCGTCTCCTCCGGGATCAGCGTCGCGTCCTCGGCGGCGAAATGCACGGCGGCCACTGCGCCGGGTTGCGGCGGCTCGCGCAGCGGCGTGCAGCTCACGCGCAGCGTGTGGCCTTCGACGTCGAGTGTCACGCTGTGCAGGTCGCCTTGCCACACCACGGCGCGGACGATTCCGGTCAGGATGTTCACGGCGTCGTCGGTCGGCCGCAGGCTGACATCGTGCGGCCGGATGCACAGCAGGCAATCCTGCTGCGCGGGCGGCAGATGGTGCGGCGCCTTCGCCAGCAGCGACACCGCGCCGAAGCGCGCGCGGGCCAATCCCTGTCCGGCGTCTCGCGTCTCCAGCGAAACCGGCAGGAGATTGGCGCGCCCGAGAAACTCCGCCGCGAAGCGGTTCGGCGGACGCGCGATACAGCGCCTGCGACTCGCCGAACGCGATCAGGTGCCCGTCGCGCATGATGGCGATGCGGTCGGCGAGTGTCAGCGCCTCGGTCTGGTCGTGCGTCACATAGAGCACGGTGAGCGACGGCAGATCGCGGTGCAGCCGGGCCAGCTCGTCCAGCATGGAGCGGCGGATCTGCGCGTCGAGCGCCGAGAGCGGCTCGTCCAGCAGCAGCACCTGCGGCCGGATGGCAAGCGCGCGGGCGATGGCCACGCGCTGCTGCTGGCCGCCGCTCAGCTCGCGCGGATAGCGCCGGGCATAGCTCTCCATGCCGACCATGCGCAGGCAGGTGCGCACCTGCTCGCGCATCGCCTCGCCCGTCTCGCCGCGTGCGCGCAGGCCGAACGCCACGTTCTCCTCGGCGCGCATATGCGGAAACAGGGCGTAGTTCTGCACCACCATGCCGATGTTGCGCGCATAGGGGGGCAGGTCCGTCACGTCGCGCTCGCCGATGCGAACGCGGCCGCGGGCGGGGCGGACGAAGCCCGCCACCGCCCGCAGGGCCGTCGTCTTGCCCGAGCCGGACGGGCCGATCACCGCCATGATCTCGCCAGGCCTGATGTCCAGGGTCAGCGCGTCCAGGACGACCATCCCGTGATACGAGACCGTCACCCCGTCCAGGCCGATGCCGCTGCCGAGCGAAGCGGGCGAGACCGAACTCGCCTTCTGGGCGACGGGCCGCTCCCGGTCGATCACGGTTTCAGATGCACTCAGCTTCCGGTCTCCTGGTGCCAGCGCGCCACGTCCTGCGGCAGGTCGGCGAGAACCTTGAGCCAGTCGGGATTCCAGACCTCCACGCCTTGCATCAATCCGTGCAGCTTGACGTAGTTCGCATCCGTGGGATGCACGTCCTGGCGCACCGGCAGACCCTGGGCAATGCCGCTCACCTGCGCTTGCGCCTGCTTGCTCAGCAGGAAGTCGATCAGCTTCTTGCCGTTCTCCGCGTGCGGGGCGCCTGTCACGAGGGCCACGTAATACGGCAGCGGCAGCGTGGAACGCTTGCCGTCCGGACCCGCGGGCCAGAAGATGCGGATGTTCGGGTTCTGCTGCTGCTGCGCCAGATTCATCTGGATGTCGCCATTGGCGACCCAGAGCTCGCCCTTGTTGACGAGTGCCGTCAGCTTGCCGGTGGAGGAGGACGGGCCGAGATTGTTCGCCTGCAGCTTCTTCAGATAGTCGAAGCCCGCATCCTTGCCGCCGAAGGAATGCAACACCTGCAGCATCAGCGCCGTGCCGTCGCCGGCCTGGCCGGGGGTGGAGTACTGGACCTTGTTCTTGAACTTCGGGTCGAGCAGGTCGTCGTACGATGTCGGCGCGGCCTGCAACGCCGATGCGTCGTAGATGAAGTTCGGATAGTCGTTGACCATCGCGTAGAAGCGGCCCTGCGGATCCTTGTCCCCGGCCGCGATCTGGTCGGCGCCGGCGGGCGTGTACGCCTGCAACAGCCCGTCCGCCGCGGCCTTCTGCATGAAAGGCGGCAGGGTGACGAGCACATCGGCCTGCGGATTGGACTTTTCCTTGGCCACCCGGTCGGCGACAACGGCCGAGCCGCCCTCGACATACTGCACCTTGATGCCGGTGGCCTTGGTGAAGGCGTCGAACTGCGTCTGATACCAATTGGGCGATCCGTCGCGCAGGCCATCGGCGCTGTAGATCGTGACGACCCCGGATTGCGCCCAGGCCGGTCCCGCAGTCAGAACCGCCAGGACCGCAGCGGCAATCAAGGATTTCATTCGCATCGTCTCTCTCCTCCCGGAATCTCGCCCCAGTCTACCGTGGGTGCTTGTCGATATGCGTGATGTTTGCATGAAGTAGACGCATCAGCACAGAAGACGTCGCGCGCCGGAATCGCGCGCCGCGCGCAGCCCGAGCAGCCTCGGGGCGCCTAGGCCGGCCACGGCAGCGAATAGGTGCGCACGTTGGTATAGCCCTTCATGGTCTCGATCACACCTTCCTTGTAGCCGAGACCGGAATCCTTGATGCCCCCGAACGGCGACATCTCCGTACGATATCCGGGCACTTCCCAGATATTGACGGTGCCGACGTCAAGCTCGCTGACGAAGCGGGTGATGGCGTCCAGCCGGTTGGTGCAGACGCCCGAGGACAGGCCGTAGGCCGTCGAGTTGGAGATGCGGATCACCGAGTCGATATCGTCCGGGCAGCGGATGATCGGGATGACCGGACCGAACGTCTCCTCCCGCACCAGTTCGCAGTCGTATGGGACGTGATCGACGACGGTGGGCGGATACAGCGCGCCGCACCGGTCGTTGCCGTGCAGCAGCACGCCACCCTGCCGCACCGCGTCGAGCACCCGGCTCTCGAACAGCCGGGCGGCGCGCTCGTTGATGACCGTGCCGATATCGGTCCGCTCGTCCATCGGATCGCCCGCCCGGAGCAGCCTGGCCTTCGCCAGCACTCGCTCGGCGAAGGCGTCGGCGACGCTTTGGACGACCAGGATGCGCTTGACCGCAGTGCAGCGCTGGCCGGAATTCTTGGTGGCGCCCTGGACCGCAAGCTCCGCCGCGCGGTCGAGATCGGCGTCCTCCATGACGATCAGCGGATCGTTGCCGCCCAGCTCCAGGATGACGCGGCGATAGCCGGCCTTCCCGGCGATGTATTTGCCGACCCGGACCGAGCCGGTGAAGGTGACCAGATCGGCATCGGGATCGGTGATCATCGCATCGCCCATCGTCGCCGGATTGCCGGTGACGACGGACAGCATCTCCGGCGGCAGCCCGGCCTCGTACAGGATATCGGCCAGCAGCAGTGCGGTGAGCGGCGTCAGCTCCGTGGGCTTCAGCACGACGCGGTTGTTGGTGGCGATGGCCGGCGCCAGCTTGTGTGCCACCATGTTCAGCGGATGGTTGAACGGCGTGATGGCCGAGATCACGCCCAGCAGCGGCACGCGGGTCGTGTAGATCTTGCGCGCCTTGCCGTGATGCGTGACGTCGCAGGCGAAGATCTCGCCGTCATCATTGATCGCCAACTGACCGGCGAGCGAGAACACGTCGCAGGCGCGGCCGACCTCGTATAGCGAGTCCTTGAGGCAAAGGCCGGACTCCGCCGTGATCAGATGCGCGATCTCCCGCTTGCGCACGCCCAGCATGTCGGCGGTGGTGAGCAGGATTTGCTGACGCTCGTAGCGGCTGAGCTTCGATCTGAACGCGCGGGCCTTGGCGAACGCGGCGCGCACGTGTTCCGGCCGTCCGGCCGGCACCGTGCCGACCACGGCGCCGGTATACGGGTTCTCGACCTCGATGACCGCATCCGTCGCCATCGGCGCGCCCGCCAGACGCATCGCTTCGCGGCGGATAACGGGCTCGGTCGGTGCGTCCATGCTCAGTCTCTCACTGCACGAGGTTCAGCGCGACATCGAAGACGTCGAAGTTTCGCAGCGTGCGGCCCGCAGGAATATCAACGACCCGGTTGACGATCATCGGCACCTCCTGCTCGGTCAGCCCGCCATGCGAGCGCAATGGCTCGGTGAGGCCGGAGAGGTCATGGCGGCTGGCGCTGGTGCCCAGCACCTTTGGCCGGGTCGAAATCACCACCACGTCGCCGATGCGATCCGGCGGCAGTTCGAAACGGCGGCACGCCTCGTCGCGGCCGATGGCGAGTGCCACGCCCTCGGTGCCGCGCAGGGAAGCAAGGACCGCCGCGACATCGGCGGTCGGCGGCAGATAGGCCGTCGCGAAGGAGCCGAGCGCGCCGTGATGGGCCACATACGGATCGGTGATCGGCAGGATCACCCGCGCGGCGCTGGGGCCCAGCACGCCGTCGAACCAGTCCTGGAGGTAGATGACGTCGGGTGTGCCGTCCGGCAGGTGCTTGTCGTTCATGCCGTGATCGGCGGTCAGCGCCAGCACGCAGCCGGCGGCGTCCAGCAGCCCGACATAGCGATCGATCATCGCGTAGAAGGAATCCGCGACCGGCGATCCGGGGGCCGCCTTGTGCTGCACATAATCGGTGGTGGACAGGTACATCAGGTCGGGCCGGAAGCTGCCAAGAAGCTTCACGCCGGCCGCGAACACGAACTCCGACAGTTCGGCGGAATACACCTCCGGCAGTGCCATGCCGACGAAATCGGGAACGTCGCCGATGCCGTTCTCCTGCCGCGTCGCCTTGTCCGCCTTCTCTGCGGAGAAGGCGATTGCGCGGCCCGTGCGCATGTCGAGGCCGTTGCCGAGCAGGGCGCGCAGCTTGTCCTTCGCGGTGACCACCGCGACCCTGGCGCCGCCATCGTGGAACGCCTGCACGATGGTGGGCGCGCGCAGGAAGCGAGCGTCGTTCATCATCACCTCCTGCCCGGAGGCCGGATCGTAGAAATAGTTTCCGGCAATGCCATGCACGGACGGAGGTGCGCCGGTGATGATCGAGATGTTATTCGGATTGGTGAAGCTCGGGATGACCGACAGCGCCCGCAGGTTCGAGCCGGTGCGCATCAGCCGGTCGAGATTGGGTGCCAGGCCGCGTGCGATCGCCGCCTCGATATAGCCCGGCTCCGAGCCGTCGAGGCAGATGGCGACGGTCGGCTGGCTGGGGAATCGGTAGGCGCGGCCATTCACCACGATGTCGCGACCCTTGACCGGCGGCATGTCCATCCTCTTGCCCCCTACGCTGCCCGGGCTTCCGGCAGCTCGACGCCCATCACGCCCAGAACCTCGCGCACCGCCTCCAGCGCGCCGCGCATATGCCGCGCATCGAGCCGGCCGATGCAGCCGATGCGGAAGGAGTCGGCGACCGTGAGCTTGCCCGGATAGATGACGTAGCCGCGGTCCTTCAGCCCGTCATAGAAAACCTGGAAATCGAACCTGGGGTCGCGCGGCATGTGGAATGTCACGATGATCGGCGCCTGCAAGCGCATCGGGCAGCAGCGTGCGGAAGCCGAGTGAGCGCATCCCGTCCACCAGGATCGCACAATTCTCCGCGTAGCGGGCGCCGCGGCCGGCGACGCCGCCCTCCGCGTCGAATTCCTCGAGCGCCTGATGGAAGGCCACGATGACATGAATGGGCGGCGTGAATGCGGTACTGTCCGGTCTTCTCCAGCCCGCGCCACTGGTCGTGCAGGTCGAGCACGAGCGTCGTGGCGTTGCCCGCTGTTTCGGCCAGCGCCGCGCGGCGGCAGACGACGAAGCCGAGGCCGGGCACGCCCTCGATGCATTTGTTGGCGGAGGCGGCGACGGCATCGAAACGCAGCGCCGCCGCATCCAGCGGCAGCGCGCCGAACGCGCTCATCGCGTCGATCAGTAGGCGCTTGCCGTGGCGCGCGGCGATGGCGGCGATGCTCTCGATCGGATTGCGGATGCCGCTCGTCGTCTCGCAGTGCACGGCAAAGACGTGGCTGATGGCGGGCGAGTCCTGCAGAATGCGTTCCACCGCACCAAGGTCGGGCGGCGTATCCTCCGGGGTCTCATGGACCACGAGCTTGCGGCCGGCGATGTCGAGAATCCGCTTCGCACGCTGGCCATAGGCGCCGTTGACCAGCAGCAGCACCTCGCCGTCGCGCGGCACGAAGGTCGTCAGCATCGCCTCGACCGCGAAGGTGCCGGAGCCCTGCATCGGCACCGCGACATACTCGTCCTGGCCGTTGATGATCTCAGGCAGCCGGGCAAGCACGGCGCGGTTGATGCGGATGAACGTCGCGTCGCGCGATCCCCAGTCGTGAACCATGACCTGCTTGACGGATCGCGAGGTGGTCAGCGGACCCGGTGTCAGCAGCAGCTTGTCGCCGGTCTCCGAGGCAGCCTGGGCGGGCGGGGCTGGTTGCATGGGTCGGCAAGCCTCCATCGAACGGCCGCCTTCAGGCTGGAGGTGTCTTTGACATTGTTCAAATACTTAGTTTAGATGGCAACCATAGATACGGCCTATGTGACGGAGAATAGGGTGTGAACTCGACCCTCCTGCGGGCCTTTCACCGCGTGGCGCAGGCGGGCAGCTTCACCGGCGCGGCCCGGGCAGGCTCCGTCAGCCAGCCCACATTGTCGGCGCAGGTACGCGCCCTGGAGACGAGCTACGCCGTCAGCCTTTTCAACCGGCACGGCCGCAGGATCAGCCTGACGCCGATCGGCCAGAGCCTGTTGGCCATCACCACGCGGCTGTTCGCGGCGGAGGACGAGGCACGCGACCTCCTGGCCGGCGCCTCGGTGCTGACACGCGGGCATTTGCGGGTCGCGGCCGACAGTCCGGCGCATGCGATGCCGCTGCTGGCCGCTCTGAAGCGCAAGCACGCCGGCCTGACCTTCTCGCTGCGCATCGGCAATTCCACAGACGTGATCCACAGCGTTCTCGATTTCGAGGCCGATGTCGGCATCATGGCCAGACAGACCTCCGACCCGCGCATCCTCAGCCTGAGGCTGCGCAACGACAGGCTGGTCCTGTTCGTGCCCCGGTGGCACACATGGGCGCACCGGCGCAGCGTGCGGATGCGCGAACTTGCCGGGCGCGATGTGGTCATCCGCGAACGCGGCTCGATCACGCGCGAGGTGTTCGAGCTGCGGCTGGCCGAGAGCGAGGTCCGGCCCGGCCGGCTGGTCGAGGTGCAGACCCGCGAGGCGGTGCGCGAAGCCGTGCTGGCCGATTTCGGCATCGGCATCGTGTTCGAGAGCGAGCTTGGCCAGGATGCGCAGACCCATTCGCTCCAGGTCAGGGATGCCGACCTGCTGGTCGCGGAATATCTGATCTGCCTTGAGGAGCGCCGCGGCCTGCCGCTGGTGCGCGGCTTCCTGGACATCGCGCGCGATGCCCAGGGGCCGGCCGGATCATAGCCGGGCGCTATTCCGCGAGCCGCAATCCCCCGCATTGATGGCCGGGTTGACAACGAGAGGGGAGCGGCCCTATATAACCTCATGGTTAAGTATGGCCGGCACGTGCCAGCTTCAGCGCGGGCCCTCGCTTGAACCCTTGCGCCTGGCAAAGCACGCGATGATGGCTTCGCTCACCCGCACGAATCTGGCACTTGGCCCCTCGGCCCCGGCGCTCTGCCGGCTCACCCGGGCGCCTTCGAGCGCCAGTGACAAGGCATCGGCGAGGAGGTCCGCCGCCGCTATTCCCGCTTCGCGGCAAAGAGCGGCGAGGCGGTCGCGTTGCGTCCTCTTGAAATCCTCGATGACCTGTTTCGCCGGATGGTCGGCGTCGGCCAATTCGATCGCGGCGTTCGCCAGATCGCAGCCCCGTATGTCGGACTCCAGCCAATCCGCCGCGCGCCGGACCCAGCCGCGCAGCTTTGCCAGCGGCTTGCCGGGATGGGCGGCCTCAAGCTCGCGCCACATCGTCTCGATATCGCCAACTCGCTGGTTGAGGCAGGCGATGATCAGATCGTCCTTCGACGCAAAATGGCGGTACAGCGTCATCTTGTTGGTCCCGGCCGCCTCGGCGATGGCGTCGACACCGACGCCGCGAATGCCATGCCGGTGGAACAGGTCGCGGGCGGTGTCCACGATCCGCTCACGCGGCGGCGCTCGCACGGACCCGCCTTGCATCGGGGGTGCGCTTCGGTCCGTCGGTGCGGATTTCGTTGTCGCCTCCCTTGACTGAGGTGTGACCGGTCAGTATCTGTGGGCTTGAGGTTACCGACCGGTAACACCGCGGCTTCGGACCGTCAAGCTAGGGCGGCATCCGGAGAGGCCATCCTTCGGCACGCGGCCAGCCAGACAGCGCCTTTCCCGGATCAGCCCGGGCATCCCGCCACCCGGACGAAAGCACCATGCAGCCGCATCCGGCCCCCCGCAAGTTTCCTGCCCTGGACCACTCATGATCGATTTCTTCCTGCGCCGCCCGATCTTTGCCTCGGCGATCGCCATCATCATGGTGCTCGCCGGCGCCATCTGCTTCTTCCTGCTGCCCGTCTCCCAGTTCCCCGACATCACGCCGCCGCAGGTCGTGGTCAGCGCAAACTATCCCGGTGCCAGCGCGCAGGTTGTCGCCGACACGGTCACGACCCCGCTCGAACAGCAGATCAATGGCGTGGCCGGCATGGCCTACATGTCGTCGTCGAGCTCCAATGACGGCAGCTCCAACATCACCATCACCTTCAATGTCGGCTATCCGCTCGATATCGCGGCCGTGGATGTGCAGAACCGCGTGGCCCAGGCCGCATCTTCGCTGCCGGCGATCGTCAATCAGGGCGGTGTGACGATCCGCAAGCAGAACCCGAACTTCGTCCTGATCGTCAACCTGACCTCGCCGGACCACTCCGTGGACCCGGTGGCCCTCAGCAATTACGCCTATCTGCAAGTGGTCGATCCGCTGAAGCGCCTGCCCGGCGTGGGCGACGTGCAGATCTTCGGCGAGCGGCGCTACTCGATGCGTGTCTGGCTCGACCCCGACAAGCTCGCCAAGCTCGGGATCACCGCCGTTGACGTGCAGAACGCCATCAGCGAGCAGAACATCCAGGTTGCCGCAGGAAAGATCGGCCAGTCTCCCGCACCCCCGGGCACGCCGTTCGAGATGCAGGTGAACGCCGTCGGCCGTCTGAGCGATCCCGCCCAGTTCGGCGACATCGTCGTGCGCGCGGACCCTTCGAGCGGCGCGCTCGTCCGGCTGCGCGACGTCGCGCGCATCGAGCTCGGCGCCCTGCAATACTCGTCGTCAGGGTTCTTCGGCGACCAGCCGACCGTCGTGCTCGCCATCTACCAGATGCCCGGCTCCAACGCGCTCGACCTGCAAAAGCGCGTCCAGGACAAGATGCGGGATCTGTCGGCGCGCTTCCCCGCCGGGATCCACTACGCCATGCACTACGACACGACCCGTTTCGTGGCCGCGGCGATGCACGACGTGCTGATCACGCTGGGCGAGGCCCTGCTCCTGGTCATCGCCGTCGTGTTCGTCTTTCTGCAGAGCTGGCGCACGACGATCATTCCCACGATCGCCATTCCCGTTTCGCTCGTGGCGACGCTCGCGATCATGCAGGTCGTGGGCTTCTCGCTGAACATGCTCAGCCTGCTCGGCATGGTACTGGCGATCGGCCTCGTCGTCGATGACGCGATCGTGGTGGTCGAGAATGTGGAGCGGCAGCTCGAAGCGGGATTGCGCCCGCTCGCTGCCACGCGTCAGGCAATGAAGGAGGTCACGGGTCCGATCCTGGCCACGACCGCGGTGCTGATGGCGGTGTTCATACCGGTCGCCTTCATTCCCGGCGTCGCGGGACGGCTCTACAACCAGTTTGCCCTGACGGTCGCCATCTCGGTGGGATTGTCGGCGTTCAATTCCCTCACGCTAAGCCCGGCGCTCAGTGCCGCCTTCCTGCGCGGGCGTCCGCACTCGTCCTTCCTGCCGTTCCGCTGGTTCAACGCTGGGTTCGACTGGCTCTCCCACGCCTATTCCCGCGGCGTGCGTCAGCTCATTCGCGGGCGCTGGGTGGTGCTCGGCGTGTTCGTGGCGGGGCTCGTCGCCACCTATGCGCTGTCGCTACGCATTCCCTCGACCTTCCTGCCGGTCGAGGACCAGGGGTATTTCTTCGTGGTAATCCAGCTTCCCGACGGAGCCTCGCTGCAGCGGACCGACGTCGTCGCCAAGCAGGTCCGCGACATCCTGCAGCACAGGCCAGGCGTGCAGATCGTCGGCTCGATCAGCGGCCTCAACTTCCTCACCGGCGCCAGCCAATCCAACTCGGCGGTGGAGTTCGCGATCCTCAAGCCGTGGGCGGAGCGCGGGCCGGAGCTCAGCGCGTCACGCATCGTGGCCTCGGTGCGCCCGATCCTGTTTCAGTTGCCGGATGCGATGGCACTCAGTTTCGACCCACCCTCGATCCCCGGGCTTGGTGCCACTGGCGGGTTCGAGTTCGAGGTCGAGGATCTGACGGGGCGTGGCAGCGCCGCCCTGAGCGAGGCGACCCAGGCGCTGATCGCCGAAGCGCGCAAGCAGCCGGAGATCAGTCCGCAGCAGGTGTTCACCACGTTCAGCACGACGACCCCGCAATACGACTACGATCTCGACCGCACCAAGGCGAAGCTGCTGGGCCTCAGCCTGCCTGACGTGTTCAACACGTTGCAGATCTATCTCGGCTCGCTCTACGTCAACGACTTCAACCTGTTCGGCCGTACCTTCCGGGTGACGATCCAGGCCGACAAGGCGGCGCGAGCCTCGGCCAGCGACCTTTCACGGCTGTTCGTCCGCAACGCGTCGGGCGGCATGGTGCCGCTGAGCACGCTCGGCAGTCTGCGCCCGGTCGTCGGCCCCGAGACGGTTCCCCACTACAACAACTATGCGTCGGCCCTGATCAACGGCGCCGCCGCCCCCGGCTTCAGCTCCGGCCAGGCCGTCGCGGCGATGGAGCGCGCGGCGGCGATCGCCCTGCCCAGGAATTTCGGCTTCGAATGGACCGGCATCACGCTCCAGGAGCTGAAGGCGGGGTCGATCGCGACACTGATCTTCGCGCTCGCGATCGTCTTCGTCTTCCTGATCCTGGCCGCGCAATACGAGAGCTGGACGATGCCTTTCATGGTCCTGCTGGCGGTGCCGCTCGGCCTGTTCGGGGCTTTGCTCGCGCTGTGGGTCCGTCAGAGGGAGATCGACGTGTATTCGCAGATCGGCTTCGTGATGCTGATCGGCCTCGCCGCGAAGAACGCCATCCTGATCGTCGAGTTCGCCAAGCGCCGTCGCGAGGAAGGGCTGGACATCGTGGAGGCGGCGATGGAGGCGGCACGGCTGCGGCTGCGTCCGATCCTGATGACCGCTTTCGCCTTCATCCTGGGTGTCCTGCCCCTGATGTTCGCGACGGGGGCGGGGGCGGCAAGCCGCCAGTCGATCGGCACAACCGTCTTTGGCGGCATGCTCGCGGCGACTTTCCTGACGCTGATCTTCGTTCCGGTCTTCTATGCCACGATCGAGATGCTGCGGGAGCGCAGGCCGGCCGCAAAGCGCGTGCCGGTGCTGGCGGGGTATGATCTCGACGAGAAACCCGAGGCCGCGGAATAAAGGCGGAGATGAACACGATGCGCGTTTTGAAAGCAGTTCTTGCCGCGGCGGCGGCGCTTGTCGTGGTGGCGGCGCGCCCTTGTGATCGCGCGGGGCGGGGTGGAGCTGGGCCGCGGGGCAGCCCATGCGGCCACGCCGGCCCATGCGATGGCGATGCCCGTGCCCGTGGCGACGGTGATCCGCAAGTCCATTCCAGTGTATCTGGAGTACTCGGCCCGCACCGAATCGATCCGCCAGATCGCGCTCCAGGCCAAGGTGTCCGGCTACCTGCAGGAGCAGACCGTCCATGACGGCGCCGATGTCAAGCCGGGCGATCTCCTGTACAGGATCGACGCGCGCGACTTCCAGGCCTCGCTCGATCAGGCGACCGCGCAGGTGCGGCGTGATGCCGCCTCGCTCGACTACGCACGATCGAACTTCCGGCGAGGCAACTCGCTTGCCAAGGACGGCTGGCTCGCGCGGGACGCGTTCGACCAGCGCACGAGCACCATGGACGAGGCGCAGGCGGGGCTTGCCGCGGACCAGGCGGCCGTCCGCATGGCGCAGCTCAATCTGGACCATACGGAGATTCGGGCGCCCTTCGCCGGGCGGATCGGGCGCAATCAGGCGCCGGTCGGCACGCTGGTCAGCGCCGCCGGCACGGTGCTGAATACGCTGGTGCAGCTTGCTCCGATCTACGTCACCTTTGATCCCAGCGAGACGGATCTCCTGGAAATCCAGGCAGCGCGCGCCAAGGGTCGGATTCCGGTCGACGTCTTCGTGCCCGGCGAAATCTCATCGACCCATCATGGCGAGCTGACGTTCATCGACAATGCCGTGGACCGCGCGACCGGCACGATCACCGCCCGCGCCACGATCGGCAACGCCGATCGGGTGCTGCTTCCGGGCCAGTATGTGCGCATCCGGCTGCACGTGCGCGAATTGCCTGATGCGCTGCTGGTGCCGCAGACGGCGATCGGATCGAGCCAGTTCGGCAAGTTCGTCTATGTCGTGGGCGCGGGCAACAAGGTTGAGCAGCGACTTGTCTCGACCGGGACGGCGGTCGGCGACCTCGTCGCTCTTCAGGGTATCTCCAAGGGCGATCTGGTGATCACGGGCAATCTGCAAAAGATTGGACCCGGCGCAGTTGTCCAGCCTATCGCGAGCGGCAAGGCGCAAACCTCGTGAGTCCCTGGTTCGGTTCCATCGCTATCGTTGCGTCGTTTCCCAACCCGCAGCCTCGTACACGGGTGCGTTGGATGCGGCGAGCGGCGCGCGGCCCAGGATCGCGTCCGCGGCCTTCTCCCCGATCATGATGGTGGGGGCGTTGAGGTTCCCCGTCGTGACCGAGGGCATGATCGAGCTGTCCACCACGTGCAGCCCGTCAACGCCGATCACGCGCGTGTGCGGATCGACCACCGCCAGCCTGTCGTCCGGCCGCCCCATGCGGCAGGTGCCGCAGGGATGGTACGCGCTCTCCACGTGGTCGCGCACGAACGCGTCGATCTGCTCGTCGCTCTCCACGGCGGCGCCGGGCTGGATCTCCTCGCCGCGATAGGGGTCGAACGCCGCCTGTGCGAAGATTTCGCGCGTCAGCCGCACGCAGGCGCGCATCTCGGCCCAGTCGTCCGGGTGGCTCATGTAGTTGAACAGGATGCGCGGCTTGTCGTCGGGATCGGTCGAGCGCAACCGTACCCAGCCGCGACTCTTGCTGCGCATCGGCCCCACATGCGCCTGCATCGAGTGTCCCGCCGCCACCGCGCGCCCGTCATAGCGCACGGCGAGTGGCAGGAAATGGTACTGGATGTCGGGAAACTCGATGCCGGGGCGGCTGCGGATGAAGCCGCAGCTTTCGAAATGGTTGGTGGCCCCCAGCCCGTCATGGCGCAGCAGCCAGCGCGCGCCGATCAGCCCCTTGCCCAGCACGTTCATCGAGGAATAGAGCGTGATCGGCTGGCGCACGGCGACCTGGAAGTAGAACTCCAGATGATCTTGCAGGTTCTCGCCCACGCCCGGCAGGTCGTGGCGCACCCCGATGCCGTGCCGCGCCAGTTCGGCGGCGGGGCCGATGCCCGACAGCATCAGCAATTGCGGCGAATTGATCGGCCCGCCGCACAGGATCACCTCGCTCTCGGCGCGCGCGACCCGGTCCTGTCCATCATGGCGGTAGCGCACGCCGGCGGCACGCCGGCCCTCGAAGATGATGGATGTGACCAGCGCATTCGTGATCACCCGCAAATTCGGCCGTCCCATCACGGGGTTGAGATAGGCATTGGCCGCACTCCAGCGCCTTCCTCGATGCACCGTCATGTCCATCCGGCCGAAGCCTTCCTGCTGGAAGCCGTTGACGTCCTGGGTGACCGGATAGCCGGCCTGCTTCCCGGCCTCGATCCAGGCGCGATACAACGGGTTGGCGAGCGTGCCGTCTTGCGTGTGCAGCGGTCCGGAATCGCCGCGGTACTCGTCGCCGCCCTCCGCGCGGGTCTCCGCTCGGCGGAAATACGGCAGCACGTCGCGATACGCCCAGCCGTTTGCCCCTTCGCTCTCCCAGCGGTCGAAATCGCGCGGATTGCCGCGGATGTACACCATGCCGTTGATCGACGACGAGCCGCCCAGCACCCTGCCGCGCGGCGTGTTCATCACGCGCCCGCCAAGGTGCGGCTCGGGTTCGGACTCGTAGCCCCAATTGTAGCGATCCATGTTGAGCGGGATCGACAGCGCGGCCGGCATCTGGATCAGCACCGAGCGGTCGCTGCCGCCATATTCCAGCACGAGCACGCGGCGCTGCGCCTCGGCACTCAGCCGGTTGGCCAGCACGCAGCCGGCGGAGCCGGCGCCCACGATCACGGTATCGAAAACCTCTGCGTCCACCCGCCCGCCCCGCTCGACCAATGCCGCGCCAGTCTGCCACAACACTCCCCGGACGGGAGGGCTTCATGGACGACGCGGCCGTGCACGGGCGAATCCGGGACATATTGGAACGGGTGCGCACGATCGCCCTGGTGGGCGCCTCGGCAAAGCCGGAGCGGCCGAGCCACGAAGTGATGGGGTTTCTGCAGCAGCACGGCTACCGGGTGATCCCGGTCAATCCGGGGCTCGCGGGGCAGACCCTGCTCGGCGAGCCGGTCGCGGCCCGGCTGCGCGACATTGGCGAGCGGGTGGACATGGTGGATGTGTTCCGTGCCCCCGACCAGGTCGGCCCGGTCGTCGAGGATGCGATCGCCATCGGCGCGGGGGTGGTGTGGATGCAGCTCGGCGTGATCAATGAGGCGGCGGCCAGTGCCGCTCGCGCGGCCGGGATCGAGGTGGTGATGGATCGCTGCCCCAAGATCGAGATTTCCCGCCTCGGCCTGCGCCGCCGGTGAGTGCCGCCCCGCCGCCGCCGCGGCGGCACGCGCCGATCGGGCGCACCGGACCGGCGTGCTGCTGATGGTGGCGTCGGCGGTGGCGTTCAGCAGTGCCGGGTTCTTCACCCGGCTGATCACGCTCGATGCGCCGGCGCTGCTGTTCTGGCGCGGCATCTTCTCCGGCCTCACGATCGCGGGCTTCATCGCCTGGCGACAGCGCGGCGGCTGGGCCGCGACCGCGCGGGCGATGGGCTGGCCGGGCGTGCTGCTGGCGGCCAGCGGCAGTGTCGCGATGATCAGCTTCGTCTGGTCGCTGCGCCTGTCCTCGGTGGCCGAAGTCTCGGTGATCTATGCCACGGTGCCGTTAGGCACGGCGGCACTCGCCTGGCTGCTGCTGCGCGAGCGGGCCGGGCCGATGATGCTGGCCGCCTGCCTTGCGACACTGGTCGGCATGGTCGTGATGATGAGCGGCGCGCAGGCGCAGGCGCATCTGCTCGGCGACGTGCTGGCGCTGGGCATGATGCTCGCCTCGGCGCTGTTCATGGTGGTGCTGCGCTGGCGCAGCCATACGCCGACGGCGCCGGCGATGGCGGCCGCGGCGCTCGTGACGGCTGTGGTGGTCGCACCCTGGGCGCATCCGCTGGCCGCCGCCCCCGCCGAGATCGCCTGGGCGGCGCTGTTCGGCATGTTGCAGAACGGGTTCGGCCTGATCCTGATGGTGCTGGGCGCGCGCCACGTCACGGCCGGCGAGACGGCGCTGTACGGGGCGCTGGACGCGCCGCTGGCGCCGCTCTGGGTGTGGCTGGCCTTCGCCGAGGCGCCTACGCTCCAGACGCTGCTGGGTGGTGCCGTCGTGCTGGGCGCCGTCGGCGGCTTCATTGCCTGGGGCCAGCGCCGCTGAAGCAGGCACGGAAAGGGAAACGCCCATGCCGGATTTTCCGATCATCGACAGTCATGTGCATCTGTACGACCCGCAACGCCTGTCCTATGGCTGGATGCGCGGTGCCAAGATCGAGCGGCGCAACCTGCTCGACACGTTCGACGCGGCGCGCGGCCCGGTCGAGGTGGAGGGCCTGGTGTTCGCCGAGGTGGCGGCCGATCCGGGGCAGCATCTGGCCGAGGCGGAGTTCGTGCAGGAGCTGGCGGATTCGGACCCGCGCCTGATGGGCATGGTGGCGCACGCACCTGTGGAGAAGGGCGAGGCCGTCGAGGAGGATCTGGCGGCGCTGGCGAAGAACGCATCCCTGCGTGGCATCCGCCGGCTGATTCAGGGCGAGGTCGATCCGGGCATCTGCCTCGCGCCCGACTTCCTGGCCGGCGTCCGCGCGGTGGGCCGGCGCGGTCTGCCGTTCGACATCTGCATCAAGCACTGGGCGATGGTGTTCGCGATCGAACTGGCCCGCCGCTGCCCGGAGGTGACGTTCGTGCTGGATCATATCGGCAAGCCGGCCATCGCACTGGGCCTGCGCGAGCCGTGGTGGGGGCAGATGCGCGAGCTGGCCTCGCTGCCCAACGTGGTCTGCAAGATCTCGGGCGTCGTCACCGAGGCCGACCACGCCGCCTGGACCGAAGCGCAGATCGTCCCCTACGTCATGCACGCCATCGAGTGCTTCGGCTTCGACCGCGTCATGTACGGCAGCGACTGGCCGGTGAGCGAGTTCACCCATGCCTATCCGGATTGGGTGGCCATGCTGGATCGCCGCACGTCCGGATGCACCGAAGCCGAGAAGCGCGCGTTGTGGGGCGGCACGGCGCGGCGGATTTATCGGCTGGAAGCATAGCTGCCGCGCGCCCGCTTGCGGCTACGTGACCGGCGCGATTCACCAATCATCAGCGCGTGAGGTTGCGGTCAGGTCGCCCGCGGCGCGAGAAACAATTCTTGCGCGACGGAACCGGCGGCAGTTAGGGTCGCACACGTCACCGCGGCGAAGAAGTCGATCATGCGACCGACCATCCGTGACCGCTTGGCTGTACCTGGGCTATACTGGGGCTGACGGTGATCGCTTCGCTGCTGCCCGCGCCCGGTTGGACCCGGGCGGCAAGGGCGCAAGCGACGCAGAGTACGACCGCAGACATCCAGCCGCTCGCGCCAGCGGCCTTGCAGCAGCTCGTCGGACGCATCGCCCTGTATCCGGACGACCTGTTGTCGGTCGTGCTGCCCGCCTCCACGCAACCGCTACAAATTGTCGAAGCACAACGGTTCCTTGATCGACACAAGACCGACGCGTCGCTGAAGCCGCCCTCCGACTGGGATCCATCGGTCGTGGCGCTGCTGAACTATCCCGATGTCGTCGCCATGATGAACCAGGATCTCGACTGGACGCAGCAGCTTGGCAATGCGGTCGTGGCGCAGCAGGCGGACGTGCTGAACGCGATCCAGGCATTCCGCAAGACCGTCTACGATGCCGGGAACCTGAAATCGAACGACAAGCAGTCGGTCAAGGTGGAGAACCAGACGGTCGTCGTACAATCGGCCGACCCGCAGACGATTTACGTGCCGCAGTACAATCCGCAGGTGGTCGTGGCGCCTGTCGCGGCCGGTGCGCCGATGCCGTATGGTTACTCGTCAGCCTATCCGTACTACGCGAGTCCGGCCGCCACCTTCGCCACTGGCGCGGTGTTCGGCGCGGCCGTCGGATATGCGATCGGCTGGGGTACGCGCGGCATCTACAGCGGCAACTGGGGCTGGGGCGGATATTATGGCGGCGGCAACGTCAACACCTTCAACCGCACCAACAACGTCAACATCAATAACACGAGACTGACCGACGCGCAGCGTGCCCAGTTCAACAACCGCGTAACGCAGAACCGGGAGAATGCCTGGCATCCCGACCGGACGGCGACGGCCCGCCAGCGGGCATCGCTTGCCACGCGCGGCCAGGCCAGCCAGGTGAACGCGGCGCAGATCCGCTCCGGGCTGGCCAATCGCGCCGGGCCCGCCGGCGGGCGTGGCCCCGCAGGCAAGGCAAAACGGGTTGCCTGGCCTTGCCGATCGGAACGGCGGCGCGCGAGGACGTCAGCCGGGGGCTCCGGTCGGCGGCCATTCGCCGCCATCGCGACAGGCAATACAGCAGAACCTGGCGAATCGCGGCGGGGCCGTCCCGCACCGCCAGCCTGGTGCCGGGCTTGCCCAGCGGACGCCGGGCACCTATGCGGGCAACCGTCCGTCATTCGGCGGCGGTCAGCACGTCAACCAGGGTGCCGGCCGCCCAACGTTCCAGCGGTCGGGCGGCGCGTTCGCGGGGTTCCAGAATGGTCGGTCCGCCAATCGCTTCAGCAATCGTGGTGCCGCGAGCCTGCGGTCCGGCAACCGGTTCGTGGGCGGCGGGCGGTTCCATGGCCGTTAGCGGCAGGTTCCGACTGGCTGGCCTGCTGGCTGTCGCGGCGCTACTCGGCGCCACGCCGGCCGCAGCGATCGCGCAGAACGCGCCGCCACCGGCCGAGGCGCCGGCCGCCGTCGGTTCCGGCCAGGAGACATTCACCTCTCCACAGGCGGCGGTGCAGGCACTCGCCGCGGCCCTGGCCGACGATGACACGGGCAAGCTGCTCGACATGTTCGGCCATGAGCACGCGGCGCTCGTCCTGGGAGCCGACCCGGCCAGCGGGCGCGTGATGCGCCAGCATGTGGCAGAGATGTTGCGCGAGAAGGTCGGCCTGCGCCACGATGGTCCGAACAAGATCGTTCTGGTCGCCAGCAACGGGTGGCCCATGCCGATCCCGCTGGTGCGTCGCGGCCGGGAGTGGGCGTTCGATACCGCGGCCGGCGAGCAGGAGATCCTGGCCCGCCGCATCGGCGAGGACGAGTTGTCCGCGATCGCGACGTTGCGCGCTCTCGTGGGTGCGGAGCGCAGCTATGCGGCGGCGCGCAAAAGCGCGGGCGGCTCGCCGGAATACGCGCAATATGTGCAGAGCACGTCGGGTCAGACCGATGGGCTGTGGTGGGACGCCGCCACGGCGGCGAAGGCCGGGCCGAGCCCATTGGCGTCCTTCGCCAGCGCGAACCGGGAGTTCCTGGAAGGGCGGGAGCCCGGCGATGCGTTTCGTGGCTACTATTTCCGCATCCTGACGGCGCAGGGGCCGCACGCGCCGGGCGGCGAGCGTGGCTATCTACAGCCGGACGGGACGATGACCGGCGGCTTCGCGATGATCGCCTGGCCTGCGGCATGGCGCGAAAGCGGCGTGATGACCTTCCTGGTCGGCCCTGACGGCCGCGTGCTGCAAAGGGATTTCGGGCCGGACACGCAATCGGTGGTCGATGCCATCCGTGCCTACGATCCGGCGTCGGGCTGGGAGCCAGCCGAGTCACACGGGCAGTGACGGTTCCGGCGCCGCAGCCTCCAGAAGTCGAACTGCCGCGAGCGAAATCGCTCCGAGCGGTCCGCTGGACATGGCGTGGATCGAGGGCGGCGAGTTCCGGATGGGATCGGATCATCACTACGCCGAGGAGGCACCGGCCCATCGCGTCCGCGTGCGCGGCTTCTTCGTCGATGCGCATCCCGTCACCAACCGGCAATTCGCGGCCTTCGTGGCGGCCACCGGCTACAGGACCGTAGCCGAGCGCAACCTCAATCCGGGAGACTATCCGGGTGCTGCGCCGGAGATGCTCAAGCCGGGCAGCATGGTGTTCGGCAGGACGAAGGGCCCGGTGGATCTCCGTGATGTGCGCCATTGGTGGAGTTGGACTCCGGGCGCTTATTGGCGTCACCCGGAAGGCCGGGGCAGCTCGGTTGCCGCGCGGCTCGACCACCCGGTGGTACAGGTCGCGTTCGAGGACGCGGAGGCCTACGCCACCTGGACGGGGAAGTCCCTGCCGACGGAGTCGGAGTGGGAGTTCGCGGCGCGGGGCGGACTGGACGGTGCGGAGTTCGCCTGGGGCGGCGATCTCATGCCGGACGGACGCATCATGGCCAATACCTGGCATGGGGATTTCCCATGGCGGCGCGTCGGTCCGGCCGGGATCGAGCGAACCTCCGCCGTGGGCTCCTTCCCGCCGAACGGCTACGGGCTGTACGACATGATCGGCAACGTGTGGGAGTGGACGGCCGACTGGTTCTCCGCCCGGCATCCACCCGACGCGGCAAAGCCGTGCTGCGTGCCGGACGATCCGCGCGGCGGCGTGATGGAACAGAGCCTCGATCCTCGCCAGCCGACCATCCGCATCCCGCGCCGCGTCGTCAAGGGTGGCTCATTCCTGTGTGCGCCGAGTTATTGCCGCCGCTATCGTCCGGCCGCGCGGCATGCCCAGATGATCGACAGCGGGATGAGTCATATCGGCTTCCGCTGCGTGGTTCGCCCGACCTGAAAGAGCCCACCTGCAAGAACGGAGATATCGCTGCCATGACTGACAAGAACGAAGACAGCAGCGCCCTGGGCCGCCGCACCATGCTGCTTGCCGGCAGCTCGATCGTGGCTGCCGGCGCGCTGCTTCCCCCGGGGCATGCCCAGGCGCAGAACACCGTCCAGCAGCAAACGGCGGCAGCCACGACGGCGAGCAACCAGAATACCGGCAAGCCGAACATCGTCGTGATCTTCGGCGACGATATCGGTGTCACCAATCTGAGCTGCTACTCGTTCGGCATGATGGGCTATCACACGCCCAACATCGACCGGATCGCCAAGGAAGGCCTGATGTTCACCGACTACTACAGTGAACAGAGCTGCACCGCCGGTCGTTCGGCCTTCATCCTCGGCCAGAGCGTCTTCCGCAGCGGATTGTCCAAGGTAGGGGTGCCGGGCGCCGATATCGGCATCAGCGAGAAAGATCCGACGATCGCCGAGCTGCTGAAGCCACTGGGTTATGCCACCGGGCAGTTCGGCAAGAACCATCTGGGCGACAAGGACGAATTCCTGCCGACCAATCACGGGTTCGACGAATTCTACGGCAATCTCTATCACCTCAATGCCGAGGAAGATCCGGAGCAGCCCGATTATCCGAAAGATCCGGCATTCCGGAAACGCTTCGGACCCCGCGGCGTGATCCATTCCTTTGCCGATGGCCGCATCGAGGATACCGGCCCGCTGACGAGGAAGCGCATGGAGACGATCGACGACGATATCGCCGCGCGCTCGGCCGATTTCATCGACCGGCAGGTGAAGGCGAACAAGCCGTTCTTCATGTGGGTATGCTTCACGCACATGCACCTGCGCACGCACGCCAAGCCATCCAGTGTCGGGCAGGCCGGCCCAGACCAGAGCATCTACCATGATGTGATGATCGACCATGACAAGAACGTGGGAACGGTTCTGGCCAAGATCGACGAGCTTGGCATCGGCGACAACACGATCGTTCTCTACACCACCGACAACGGGCCGCACGCCAATAGCTGGCCCGATGGGGCGACGACACCATTCCGCAGCGAGAAAGACACCAACTGGGAAGGCGCGTTCCGGGTTCCGGCCGTTGTGCGCTGGCCAGGCAAGATCAAGCCAGGTACTGTCACCAACGAGATCTTCCAGACCATGGACTGGATGCCGACCTTCCTTGCCGCGGCTGGCATGCCTGACGTCAAGGAGAAGCTGCTGGCTGGCCACACGATCGGCAGTCGTACCTACAAGGTGCATCTGGACGGCTACAACCAGGTTGCTTTCCTGACTGGTCAGACGCATGAGAGTGCGCGCCCGGAATTCTTCTATTTTTCGGACGACGGCGATCTTCTGGCACTGCGATTTGGCAACTGGAAGATGGTCTTTGCGGAGCAGCGCATGCCGGGGACACTCGCGATATGGGCAGAGCCGTTCGTGAAGCTGCGGATACCAAAGATCTTCAACCTGCGGACGGACCCGTTCGAACGCGCGGACATTACCTCGAATACGTATTGGGACTGGTATCTCGACCACGCCTTCTTCATCATGAAGGCACAGCAGATGACCGGCCAGTTTCTGGCAACTTTCAAGGAATTCCCGCCACGGCAGAAGGCGGCAAGCTTCACGATCGATCAGATCATGGAGACTCTGCTGCGGCCGCGTACCGACTGAACGATCTCCACACTCCGGCAGCGGCATCGCGCCGCTGCCGGAACGACCGTCCGAGAGCTGAGGAGAGTCGGTCATTCCTGATGCACCGCCGTCGCAGGCCTCTGCCCACGAAACCATCATGGATCTGCAACATCGCATTCACCGCGAGGTGATCGGCCAGCAGCGCATGATCGAGCGGCTGGTCCTGGCGCTGCTCGCGAACGGCAACGTGCTGATCGAGGGTCTGCCGGGCCTGGCCAAGACGCGGGCGGTCAAGAGTTTGTCGAATGCGCTGGAATCCGAATTCCGCCGCATCCAGTTCACGCCCGACCTGCTGCCGTCCGATGTCACGGGCGGCGAGGTCTATCGCGACGAAGGCGGGCACGGCAGTTTCGAATTCCGTCCCGGTCCGATCTTCGGCAATCTGATCCTGGCCGACGAGATCAACCGCGCGCCGGCCAAGGTGCAGTCGGCACTCCTGGAAGCGATGGAGGAACGGCAGGTCACGGTCGCCGGCACGCGCCATAAATTGCCCGACCTGTTCATGGTGCTGGCGACGCAGAACCCGATCGAGCAGGAAGGCACCTACCCGCTGCCGGAAGCGCAGATGGATCGGTTCCTGATGCACATCAAGGTGGACTACCCGACGCCGGAGGAGGAGATCGAGGTGCTGCGGCTGGTCCGCGGCGAGATCGCCGGCACGCCGGGACAGATGGAAACACCGGTCCCGCAGGCACGCATCATGGAGGCGCGCACCGAGATCGCGCGCATCGTGCCGGCGGAGGTCATCGAGACCTATATCGTCGCCCTGATCGAGGCGACGCGGCACCCGGCCGATTTCGGCGACAAGCTCGGCCGCTGGATCGCGCTGGGTGCCAGTCCGCGCGGGTCGCTGGCGCTCGACCATTGCAGCCGCGTGCATGCCTGGCTGCGCGGTCGCGACTACGTCACCCCCGACGACGTGCAGGCGGTGGCGCCCGAATGTCTGCGGCATCGCCTGACACTCAGCTACGACGCCACCGCCGATGGCATCACCACGGGTACCGTGGTGGAGGAATTGCTGCGGCAGGTGGCGGTCGCGGTGTGATCCGGCCGTGCCGCGCCCGCGCACCGATCCGGCAGCACCTCCTGCCCGCGCCTATGCGACGCTCGATCATCTCGTGCGTCTGCGCGGGCGCGCGCGGGGCTACAGCCTGCTGCCGCGCCAGCCGCCGCATAGCCTGCTGGCCGGGCGACATGCGTCGCGCCTGCGCGGCCGCGGCCTGAACTTCGAGGAGCTGCGGCGCTATCAGGACGGCGACGACGTGCGCGCGATCGACTGGCTGGCAACCGCGCGCCAGCGCACGCCACATGTGCGGGTCTATACGGAAGAACGGGACCGGGTGGTGCTGCTGGTGGTCGATCAGCGGCGCTCCATGTTCTTCGGCAGCCAGGGTGCCATGAAATCGGTCACGGCGGCCGAGGCAGCGGCACTGGCGGCCTGGCGGGTGAACGAAGTGGGCGACCGGGTCGGTGCCGTCGTATTCGATGACGAGCGAATTGCCGTGGTCCGGCCCTTGCGAGGCATTCGGACGGTCCAGCGGGTGCTGGGCGAGATCGTCCGGATGAACAGCGCGCTTCGCGCCGATGGCGCCGCGAGCAATCCCGCCATGCTGAATCAGGCGATCGACCAGGCCGCGCGCCTGGTCCGCCACGATGCGCTGGTGGTGCTCATCTCCGATGCGGCAGGTGCGGACGACGACACGCGCCGCCTCGTGACCGGCATCGCCGCGCATAACGATGTCATTTCCCTTTTCGTGCATGACAGGCTGGAAGCGGCGCTGCCGTCACTTGGCCGCGTGGTGGTGGCCGAGGGCGCGGAGCGGCTGGATGTCGATACCGGCGCCGCCCGGCTGCGGCGGGACCACGCGCAGGAGTTCGCGGGCCGCCAGGCGCGCATTGCCGCCTTTGGCCGGCAACGCGGCATCCCGGTGCTGCCGCTTCGCACCGATCACGACGTGGCGGAGCAGATCCGCGCGGGCCTCGCACCCCGGAAGCCGCCGCTGTGAACCCCGATCCGGCAAGCCTCGCGAATCTGCGCGGCATCGCGTTGCCGCCGCCCATTGCATGGTGGCCACCGCAACCGGGCTGGTGGATTGTCGCCGCGTGCCTGCTCGCCCTTTGCCTGCTCGGCATGGCGCGTGCCTTCGGTGCCTGGCGGACGAATGCCTATCGCCGCGCGGCCCTCGCCGAACTGCGCAGGCTGGAACACGCGCCGCCGCCGATCTTGGCGACCGCTCTCGCCACTCTGCTCAAGCGGACCGCTTTGGCCGCCTATCCGCGACTCCAGGTCGCGCGATTGAGCGGCGGCGCGTGGGACGATTTCCTTGACGCAACCGGACGCTTCCGCGGTTTCGCACAGGGCACCGGCGCCGCGCTCGCCCGCGCCGTTCTGGACGGGCGGCGACCGCTGTCGTCCGACGAGGCGCGCGAGTTGTCCGTGCTGGCGCGTCGCTGGATCGCGCGGCATCGCCGTGACAAAGGTGGATCGTGATCGGCTTCGCGCATCCGTGGCTGGCATTCGTGCTGCCGTTGCCAATTCTCGCCTGGTGGCTGCTGCCGCCCTATGCCGAGGCGCGGGCCGGTGTGCGCGTGCCATTCTTCCGGCGCCTGGCCGTGCTCACCGGCCAGGCGCCGGAGCCGGGGGCGCCATTGCCAGCCGGGGGTTCTGGCGTGCCAGCGTGCTGGTGCTTGGCTGGTTGCTGGTCGTCCTGGCCTTGATGCGCCCGCAACAGATCGAGCCGCCGCTGCACCGCGAGCAGCCGACGCGCGACCTGTTGCTGCTGGTCGATCTCTCGGCGTCGATGGACACGCCGGACTTCACCGACGCGGCGGGCCGGACGGTGGACCGTGTGACGGCGGTGAAGGAAGTGCTGTCGGATTTCCTGCGCCGCCGCCAGGGTGACCGGGTGGGGGTGGTGGTGTTCGGCAGTGCGGCATTCCCGCTGGTCCCGTTCACGACCGACCTCGCCCTATGCGGCAAGCTGCTGGACGAGATGCAGGCCGGCATGGCGGGGCCGCGCACCGCGTTCGGCGACGCGATCGGGCTCGGCATCACGCTGTTCGCCGACAGTCCGATGAAGCGCAAGACGATGATCGCGCTGACCGACGGCAACGACACGGCGAGCCTGGTGCCGCCCGCGGAAGCGGCGCGCATCGCCCATGATCGCGGGATCACCATCTACACCGTCGCCATCGGCGACCCGAGCACCGTGGGCGAGGACAAGCTGGACGAGGCGACATTGCAGGATGTGGCCCACAGCACGGGTGGGGGCTTCTTTCGCGCGATGGATCGCCAGGGGCTTGCCGACATCTATCGCAGGCTCGATCGGCTCGAGACGCGCGAGGTGCAGACGATCTCGGCGCGGCCGCGTGTCGATCTGTTCTGGTGGCCACTCGCAGCCCTTGTGGTCCTCGGCATGGGCACGCAGGCGGTCCTGCTGCTGCCCCGCGCGACCGGCTGGCGGCGTCAGCCCGTGCCGGCGGAGTGACGATGCTGGGAGCGTTCCACTTCCTGCGGCCGCTCTGGCTGCTGGCGTTCGTTCCGGCCGCGGTGCTGTGGTGGATGCACCGGCGCCGGAGCGACACGACCCTGCGCTGGCGCGCGGCCATAGCGCCGGAATTGCTCCGCCATCTTGTCGTGCCGGCCACCGGCACCGCTTGGCTGCGTCCTGCCGACGCGCTGCTCGCGGCCTGGGCGATCGGGATCCTTGCCATCGCCGGCCCCACCTGGGAACGCGCGCCCTCGCCGTTCGCGGAAGACCGGCCGCCGGTGATGATCGTGCTGAAGGTGACGCCCTCGATGCAGGAGCGTGACCTGCCGCCGAGCAGGCTCGCGCGCGCGCAGGAGAAGATCGCCGACCTGCTGAAGCTGCACGCGGGGCAGGCGGCCGGGCTTGTGGCCTATGCCGGCTCCGCCCATCTGGTTCTGCCCCCGACCCGCGATGCCGGTGTCGTGGTGGATATGGCCCGCGCCCTCGCCCCCGACGTCATGCCGGACAAGGGCGATGACCTCGGCAGCGCGCTGGCCCTTGCCCGGAGCGTACTGGCCGAAGGCGGACAGGGCGGCACGATCCTGCTGCTGGCCGACGGGGTGGCGCCCGATCAGCTCCCGCGCCTGCGTGCCATGCCGCGCGGCGGCGCCCCGGTCACTCTGCTGGCCATGCTTGCGCACGGACGCGCGGCGGGACCAGCGCTGCGCCAGGCGGCCGGAGCGATGGACGCGCGTCTTGTCGCGGCCACGGTGGACACGTCCGACGTAGCCTCGATCGGGCGCAGCCTGCTCGCCACCAGCCGCGCCGTGATGCGCCCCGGCGAGGCGGAGCGGTGGCGCGACATGGGATGGTTCCTGGTTCCGCTTCTGGCCCTCGTGGCGCTGCTGTGGTTCCGGCGTGGCTGGATGGTGCTGCGATGAGGCGCATCGTTCATCGGCTGGCGCGACACGCAACGGCGGCAATCGGGGTCGCCCTGGTGCTCGGGCTTGCCATTGCCGCCCTGTTTACCGGCTGGCGAGGGTTGTGGGCGACGCCCGATCAGCGTGGCGCATGGCTGCTGGCGCATGGCCGTGGCCAGCACGCGGCAAGCAGCTTCGACGATCCGGCCTGGCGCGGGGTCGCGCTAATGAAGGCCGGTCGCTTCGAGGACGCCGCCGCGAGCTTCGCCGAGGCCGACAGCGCCGAGGCCGCCTATGACCGTGGCAATGCCTTGGTCATGCTCGGCCAGTATCCCGAAGCGGTCGCGCAATACGATCGGGCGTTGGCCATGCGTCCGGGCTGGCCCGATGCGGTGGCGAACCGTGCGCTGGCGCAGGTCCGGGCCGACCGCTTCGCTCGGCTGCAGGGCGAGCAGGCAGACAAGCAGAGCCAGGTCGCGGACGAGACCTACCGGCGCGACCGATTGCGCGGGCAGCAAAATGAACCGAACGCCGGCATCGGCGCCGCCATGAACGACCAGGCGATCCGGGCGCTATGGTTGCGTCGGGTGCAGACGAGGCCCGCGGATTTCCTGCGCGCCCGCTTTTCCTTCCAGCTCCGGCACGGCCCGGAGGAGGGAAAGCCATAATGCGCGCGGCCGTGCTCGCCTGCTGGCTCGGCCTTCTGTTGTCCGCCTCAACGGCCTCGGCACAGGATCGCGTGCTGGTGCGCACCAGCCTGGATCCGGGAAGGGTCGTTGTCGGACAGCAGACAAGACTGTTGGTGGACGTGCTGTTCCCCGGCGATATGCCGCATCCGCCCCGCATCCCGGCGCCGGAAATCGAGGGCGCGCAGGTCTTTCGATTCGAATCGCAGGCGACCAATCTGAACGAGACTGTCGGCCGTCATGCCTATGTCGGCCAGCGCTTCGAGTTCGACCTCTACCCGCGCCGGGCCGGCACATTGCACGTGCCCCCCGTCCAGGTCACGCTGCTGGATCAGGCGGGCGGTGCGACCGGCACTCTGACCGGCACCGAACAGACGGTGCAGGCAACGGTGCCGCCCGGGCTCGATGCGTCGCAGCCGATCGTTGCGGCCGATCACGTGACCTTGCGGGAGACCTGGCAGCCGAAGGCGCAGAAGGTCCATGTGGGCGATGCGCTCACGCGCACGATCACGCGGAGCGCCCAGGGCATTCCCGGACTCGCTCTTGCCAACCTGACCTTTTCGGCACCCGACGGCGTGCGGGCGTATGTCGATCCGCCTTCCATCAATGATCGCGTAGAGCGCGGTGAAGTAGCGGGCGAGCGCACCGACCGCGTCACGTATGTGTTCGAACGGGCGGGGACTTTCGTGCTGCCGGGCGTCATCCAGCCGTGGTGGAACCTCGCTGCTCGCCGCGCGGAGTCCTTGAGCCGGCCCGCCTTGTCAGTTGTGGTGCAAGCGTCGGCGGTGCGCCACGAGGCCCCGCGAGCATCTCCCTTCGCCAGGGGCGTACCAATCTGGGGAGCAGTGATCGTAGCAATTGTCCTCCTGCTGGTCGCGGGACTCTGGCGGCTGCTTGTATCCCGGCCGGCAGAGGCGGGCAGATCGGATTCCGAGCAACTCGCCTTCAAGGCGCTGCGCAAAGGCGTGTCAGCACGACACTCCGCCTGAGATCTACAAGGCATGGCAAAGCTGGGTCAGGTTCTATCCCGCTGAAAAGGGCACCGCTCCGCCGAATGAGATAGCCCGGCTGGAACGAGCCCTGTTTGGCGGCGGCGTTGCATGGACCGCGGCGGATTCGACCGCGCTCGCAACCCGGTTGCGCGAGATCCGGTCCCACATGCGCGGGCGGGCGCGGCCATCGCGCCGCCGCGGCGTGCTGCCGCCGCTCAATCCCGGCCTCATGTCGAGAGGGCGATGAAGTACCCGCCACCACGTCGGAGACCCACGGTGACTGTACGCAACGCCCGTGCACTGGTCCTGCTCTTGGTGTCAACGATCATGGCGGCGCCCGCCTCTGCGCTCGCTCAATCACGGTGCAGCCGATCGTGACCTACAATCTGCCGCAGGGCTTTTATCTGCGTTCGTCAGGAACGTGGAATTTCGATTTCATCAATCACACCGACTACATTCCGATAGGCTTCGGTGCCGGCAAGGTCTGGTCGCTCGGCGGCGGAACCACGATCAACGCTTTTGTCGAGCCGCAATATTCGGTTTTCCGCAGCGGCGTCGGAGTGCCGAAATGGCAGATATTCGGCGGCGTCAATCTGCAGTTCGCGCTGTGAAACCTGAGGCACGGAATGCGCCGCCCCGTTCCTCCGACCGACGGGCGCGCCCGTCGTTTGTCTGATCGCTATGGCGGCCTGGCTCGGCTTTGCGCCGTCGCTCAGCCCACCACCGCCTCCGCCTCGATCTCCACCGCGTATTCGCCCACCAGCCGGCCCACCTCCACCAGCGTATTGGCCGGCCGCACCTCGCCGAAATACCGCCCGTGGATGCGCGAGACCGGCTCCCAGTCCTCGACATTGCGCAGATAGACGCGCGTGCGCACGACGTCCTCCATGCGCGCGCCCAGCGCCGACAGGCTTGCCGCGATCTTGTCCAGGATATGCACCGCCTGCCCGGCCGGATCGGCTGGGACACACCACGGTCCCCGATCCATGCGTCGCCGTGGTGCCGCTGACCAGCACGCGGTCGCCCACCCGCACGGCACGGCTATAGCCGCAGATCCCCTCCCACACGCTGCCGGAATCCACCCGCAGCCGGCCGGGGCGGCCGGGGACCGGCACCGCCCGATAGACCCCCGGCAGCGCCTCCAGATGATGGCTGAGATCGCCCGACGCGGTCAGGAAGGGCGGCCGGCGGTATTCGTCGCCGCAATCGCCTGGGATCGGTACCGCCGCAACGAGTGCCGCGTCCAGCAGGGCGCGGTCATCGTCATCCATCGCGAAGGAAAACAGGCGCAGCGTGTCGGCGCGATGCTCCCGCTCGCCCAGCCGGGCGCCGATGATGACGGCGGCCACCGCCGGCTGGTCCAGAACCCAGCGGCACGCCACGTTGGCGATGGAGACGCCGTGCCGCCGGCCCACGCGGTCGCAGGCGCGCAGGATGCCCTGCAGCACCTCCCAGCCGCCGATCGCGTCCACGAAGCGCTTGTATTTGCTCTTGCTCCAATCGGCGATCTCGCCGGCGCGCGGCTCCGGCCGATCGAGCCAGCGTTCCGACATCAGCCCGCCGGCCAGCGTGCCGTAGGCCAGCAGGCGGATGCCGTGCGCATGGCAGAAGGCAGTCATTTCCCCGGCGGCGCGGCGGTCGAGCAGCGAGAAACTGACCTGGTTGGTCAGAACCGGAATGCCTTGCCCCACCAGCACGCGCAGATGCGCCGTGTCGAAATTGGTGACGCCGAGATGGCGGATCACGCCTTGCCGACAGAGCGCGGCGAGTTCCGCCAGCGCATCGAGATAGGCGGGATGCTCGAAGCTCCACCAGTGGAGCTGCAACAGGTCGATCGTGGAGACGCCCAGCCGGTCGAGGCTGCGGCCGATCCCCGCGCGCACCACCGACGCACTCATCGGGCCGGGTGCCGGGCACCATTTGGTGAACACCGTGGGCAGCGTCTCCCCCGCCAGGCGCCTGAGAAGGCGGCCGGTGATGAGCTCGGCGCTGCCGTAATGGTCCGCCATGTCGAAGCTGTCGAAACCGGCGCTGGCATAGTCGAGCATGGCCGAGGATGCGGCCTGCGGGTCGAGCGGGCCGCGGTCGCGTTCCTGATCGGCCACCTGCCACAGCCCGGTGACGATCCGGCTGATCTCGAGATCCGGGGCGAGGCGGATGCGGGGCGGGGCGGCGGTCACGCGGAACCGCCTACCCCTGCCGTCGGGCCAGCGCCGCGCGCAGCGTGTTCTCCAGCAGGCAGGCGATGGTCATTGGCCCCACGCCGCCCGGAACCGGGGTGAGCGCGCCGGCGATCTCCGCCGCCTCGGCGTAGGCCACGTCGCCCACCAGCCGGCCATCGTCCAGTCGGTTGATGCCGACATCGATCACCACGGCACCCGGCATGATCCAGTCGCCGCGCACCATTTCCGCCCGCCCGGCGGCTGCCACGAGAATGTCCGCCCGGCGGCATTCCGCCGGCAGGTCGCGGGTGCGCGAATGGGCTACCGTCACGGTGGCGTCGGCCGCCGTGAGCAGGGCCGCCATCGGCTTGCCGACGATGGCCGAGCGCCCCAGCACGAGAGCGCGCGCACCGCGCGTCGCGACCCCTGTCGCCTCCAGCAGCTTCATCACGCCGAGCGGCGTGCAGGGCGCGAGCGTCGGCAGCCCGTCATGCAGCCGGCCCACATTGACCGGGTGGAAGCCGTCCACGTCCTTCGCGGGGTCGATCGCCTCGATCACGGCGCGGGCGCGGATCGGCGCCGGCAGCGGCAGCTGCACCAGGATCGCATCGACCTCTGGGTCGGCGTTCAGCCCGGAAACGGTCGCGAGCAATTCCCGCTCGGTGGTGGTCGCGGGCAGGCGGATGGTGCGCGCGGCGATGCCGGCGGCAGCGGCGGCCCGGTCCTTGCTGCGGACATAGACGGCACTCGCCGGATCGTCGCCCACCAGCACGACAACCAGGCCCGGCCGGTAGCCGAGGGCGGCGACCCGGCTCGCCACCGATTCGCGCAGCGCCTGTGCCACCGCGCGGCCGTCGATGATGCGGGCGGTCACAGGATCAGGCCCTGCACGCTCCCGGAAATCGCTGCGAAATACACGCGCGCGAGCACCATCTGCGCCACCCAGATCAGCAGCAGCAACACCAGGTAGCTCAGGTCGAAGCCGCCGAAATTGGGCATCATGCCGCGGATCGGCCGCAGCGCCGGTTCGGTGACGCGATAGAGGAAGTCGCCGATCGCCCAGACGATCCGGTTGCGGCTGTCCAGCACGCCGAACGCCATCAGCGTCTGCACCACGGCGGCCAGGATCACCGCCCATTTGTAAAGACTGAGGATCTCCTGGACGATCTGGTAGAGAATCGTGATCACTGCGGCGCCTTAATATGGGGTGCGCAACCTAAAGGCGCCCCGTGTGCGTCGCAACCGGCCTGCGCGGCGGGTCAGCCGCCCATCAGCCAGCGCGGGTCGAAATAGCGATCCGCCTCGCCGTCATAGGGCAGGCGCGTGATGTCCCAATGGCGGATCAGCCGCGCATAGGCGGTCCAGACCGCCGGCCCGCCGCCCACGAACACCACCCGGCCGGGAAAGCGGGAAAGCACTTCCTCGGGCGCCATGTGCGAGCGGATTTCGCAGATGCTCCGCTCGCGCCGCGCCCCCTCGGGAACCGAGGCGATGGTGGCGGGGCCTGCGATCAGCACGTGCCCGCGCGTCATCTCCCAGAACCGCTCCACGTCGCGGCGGTATTCCTCGCCCGGATTGCCCTCCCAGGGCATCTGGCCGCGCAGGCCAAGCTGCCCCCTTCGCCCGATCGCGCACATGCTGCGGACATCGGCGGGCTGCATCGGCGGGTTCTCCGGGACTTGGCGGCAGGGCAAGGGTGGTGGAGCTGATCGGGATCGAACCGACGACCTCCTCATTGCGAACGAGGCGCTCTCCCAACTGAGCTACAGCCCCGCCCTGCGTCGCGGCGCAAAATGCGGAGCGAGGGCGGCTTCGTCAAGCCGCATCGGTACCCCGGGCGCTACCGGGCCGTGACGCCCGCGAACAGCGTCAGCGCCACGGGCTTGCCGGTCGAATAATCGAAGCCCCGCACGGTGGCGAAAGGCGCGCGGCGCCGGCTCGCCGGCGGCGACCAGGAACGGGCCGACGTCGCGCTCCGCGACCGCCACAACGCGGCCGCTATCCTGTGCCAGAAACCGTGCCGCCGCCCGCGGGTCGAGCCAGCGCGTGCCGGTGCCGGCGGCAAACATCAGGCTCGGCTCGGCGTAGCCCACGGCGGCGAAGCCGCTGACCGGACGCGAGTGCAGCCAGGCGGCGACGCGCGACGAGACCCAGAGCGGCGGCAGGTTCGGCAGCTCGACTGCCAGGATCGCCCACCACAGCAGCGGCACGGCGAGCAGACCCGACCAGGCCGCGCGCCGTGTGTCGCCGCCGGCCCGCAGGACGACCGCCTACGACCAGCGCCGCCGCCAGCAGCGCCGGCAGGGCGATCGCCAACGCGCCGGCCAGGCTGGCGCCGGTCACCAGCGGCAGGGCGACCGCACCGCCGCCGAACACCAGTGCCGCCAGCACGAACAGCAGGCCCGAAACCACAGCCAGCCAGCGCCAGCGCGTGCGCCCGCCGGCCACGATCCAGGACGCCCCGATCAGGCACAGCGCCGGATAGAGCGGCAGCACGTAATGCGGCAGCTTGGTCGGAACCAGCTCGAACACCAGCCACGACGGCACCGCCCAGGCCAGCAGGAACCGCGTCACGGGATCGCGCCGCGCGTGCCACGCATCGGGCAGGGCGCGCAACACCGCGAACCCGGCCGGAAACAGCGTGAGCGATAGCAGCAGCAGATAGGCGCCGGGCGGTGCCCCGTGCGCGTCGTCGCCGCCCGCGAGCTTGCGCCCCAGATCGCCGCCCACCGCGTCGGACAGGAACCGTCCCTGCGTCGAAAGCTCGATCGCCACCAGCCAGGGCAGCACCACGACCAGCGCCAGCGGCACGCCCCATCGCGGACGCAGCGAACCAAGCCAACGCCCGTCGCGATCGGCAATGACCAGCGTGATCGCCGCCAGCCCCGCCACTATCGGCGTGATCGGCCCCTTCAGCAGCACCCCGGCCCCGACCGCGAACCAGAACACGGCCGCCTGCCCTCGGCCCAGCCGCTCCGGCGCCAGATAGGCGCGGGCGAGGACCCCCATCGCCAGCGTCGTGGCCCCCAGCAAAGCGGCATCGGTCTTTGCCAGATGCGCCTCGACGGCGAGCAGCGCCGAGCCGCCCAGCATGAACGCCGCCAGCAGCGCCGCGCGCGGATCGAACAGCCGTCGGCCGATGCCATAGGTGGCGAGCACGCCGATCAGCGCGCCCAGCAGCGACGGCAGGCGGTACGGCCAGATCGGATTGTCGTGCGCGATTCCGAGCCCGCGTGCCGCCGCCGCCGGGATCGCTTGCAGCCAGTAGATGCCGATCGGCTTGCGGTTGCGCGCTTCGGTGCCGTTGCGGATGTCGATGAAGTCGCCGGTCTCGATCATCTGCTTCGTCGCCTGCGCGAAGCGGGATTCGTCGCGGTCGGTGGCCGGGATGGTGAACCAGCCGGGCAGCCAGCAGAGCAGGCAATAGGCGACCAGCAACGCGCGGGGCCGGCGTTGCGCCAGCAGGGCGAGGCGCGCGAGCATCGGCGTGCTGTAGATGCCACGCGCAGCGCAGGGCAACCGGCCGGCTGGCGCGGGCGCCGGATCGCCTGTAGCACGCGGCCCATGCCCGACCCGACCCGCGAGGCCGCGTTCGCCCTGCTCGGCGCCGTGCTCGACCGCCACCGTCCGCTGGACGAGGCGCTGGACGCGCTGCCTGCCGCCGATGCCCGCGACCGCGCCGCGGCGCACCGCCTCGCCGCCGCCGTGCTGCGCCGGCTGGGCAGCCTGGATGCGGTGATCGAGCCGCATCTGCGCCGCGCGCCGCCGGTGCCGGTGCGCCATATCCTGCGTCTGGGTGCCGCGGGCCTGCTGCTGCTGGACACGCCCGCCGCACGCGGCCGTGGCGACCGCGGTGGCACTGGCCCGGGCGCAGCGCCTCGCGCCCTTCGCCGGGCTGGTCAACGCGGTGCTGCGGCGGGTCGCGGCCGAGGGGCGCGCGGCGCTGTCCGGCCTGGACGGGCCGCGCCTGGACACGCCGCCCTGGCTCTGGGCCGCCTGGGGCGGCGCAGGCCCGCGCCATCGCCGAGGCGCATCAGCGCGCCGGCACCGCTCGACCTGTCCGCTGCTGCCGGGCAGCGAGCCGCCGCCGGGCGGGGAGGCACTGCCCACCGGCGGCTGGCGCTATCCGCCGGGCACCCGCGTCGCCGAGTTGCCGGGCTATGAGGAGGGACGGTTCTGGGTGCAGGACGCGGCGGCGATGCTGCCAGCCCGCCTGCTCCGGCGCGCAGGCCGGCGAGCGCGTGGCCGATCTCTGCGCCGCTCCCGGCGGCAAGACCGCGCAACTGGCCGCCTCCGGCGCGCGGGTGATCGCCGTCGAGCGCGACCCGGCACGGCTGGCGCGGCTGCGCGACAATCTGGCCCGCCTGCGCCTCGCCGCGGATCTGGTCGCGGCCGACGCCGCAACCTGGCGGCCGGACCAGCCGCTGGACGCGGTGCTGCTGGACGCACCGTGCAGTGCCACCGGCACGATCCGCCGCCATCCCGACGTGCCGCACCTGAAACGGCCGGGCGACCTGCCGGGCCTCGTCGCCGGGCAGGACCGGCTGCTGGATGCCGCCTGCGCCATGCTGCGGCCGGGCGGGCGGCTGGTCTATGCGGTGTGCTCGCTGCAAACCGAGGAAGGCGAAAGCCGTGCCGAGGCGGCGCTCGGCCGATTGCCGCTCGACCCCGACCCGGTGGCAGCGGGCGAACTCCCCGGACTGGAGGCGGCGCTGCTGCCGGCGGGGTGGGTGCGCACCACGCCCGCCCTCTGGCCGGAACGCGGCGGCATGGACGGGTTCTTCGTCGCCCGTTTCCGCAAGCGCTGACGTGCCGCAAGCGGCCTTCCTTGTGCGCCACGGCACCCGGCCACTAGAATCGCGCAATGTCCGGTCTGGTCGTAGCCCCGAGCCTGCTGTCCGGCGATTTCGCCCGGCTCGGCGAGGAAGTGGCGTCGCTTGAGCGCCAAGGTGCGGACTGGGTGCATCTGGACGTGATGGATGGCCATTTCGTGCCCAACATCACCTTCGGCCCGCAGGTCGTGCGCGCGTTGCGCCCGCTGACCAAGCTGCCGTTCGACGTGCATCTGATGATCGCCCCGGCCGATCCCTACCTCGCTGCCTTCGCGCAGGCCGGAGCCGACCACATGCTGATCCATGCCGAGGCGGGACCGCATCTGCACCGCTCCTTGCAGGAAGTCCGCAAGCTCGGCTGCCGGCCGGGGGTCGCGATCAACCCGGCGACCCCGGTGGAGCACGCGATGTCCGTGCTCGACCTCGTGGACAGCGTGCTGGTGATGACGGTCAATCCGGGCTTCGGCGGCCAGGCCTTCATCGAGTCCTCGCTGGACAAGCTCGCCGCCATGCGCCGGGCCATCGATGCGAGCGGGCGCAGCATCCGCTTGCAGGTCGATGGCGGGATCACGCCCGAAACGGCGCCGCGCGTGGTCGCGGCCGGGGCCGACACGCTGGTGGCGGGAACGGCGGTGTTCGGGCACGCGGACCGGGCGGCGGCGATCGCCGCCCTGCGCGCCGGCGGTCCGGCTATGATGGCACCCGGCCCGATCGTCTCTGGCGTGGAACGCTGGCTGCGCGGCGCCCGCCGGCAGATGGCCCGGCTGCCCAGCCTGCGGCTGCGCGGCGTGCCGGACGCGCCGGCGCTGCCCGTCCGCGATCCGTGGAGCGGCGATCCGGGACGCGGCGCCGGGCTGCTGAAAGGCGAGCTGATCTTTGCCGGCAGCACCGCGCGCCTGCTGCCGGCGAACCAGTCGCAGGGCGGCTTCCGGCTCGCCGCCGCGTCGGAGGAGATGCGCGCCCACGCGCACGGCTTCGTCTGGCTGCGCGATCTGCGCGCCCTCGGCACCGATGCCGCCCGGATGCGCGCCCGCGCCCTGGTGGCGGACTGGATCGCCGCCCCCGCCGCCGATCCCATCGGCCGCGCGCGCGGACGTGTGCGGCAGCCGCATCGCCGCCTGGCTCGGCCACTATGATTTCTTCGCGGCCTCGGCCGATGACGGGTTCCGCCAGCGTCTGATGAGCCGCCTCGTCACCGACGCGCGCAGCCTCGCCGCGATGCTGCCGACGGAGGAACTGGACGGGCGGGCGCTGACGGCGCTGAAGGGGGTCGTCGCCGCATCGGTGGCGCTGCCCGAGCACGCCGCCTTTCTCAGCCGGGCGCTGCGCGTGCTGCCGGGGGAACTCGCGCGGCAGGTGCTGCCGGACGGCAGCCATTGCGAGCGCAGCCCGGCCGCCCTGCTTTGCGCCTTGCAGGATCTGGTGGAAATCCGCGCCCTGCTGCAATCCGCCGCCGCCGCCTCGCCCTCGGCGCTGCCCTCGGCGATCGAGCGCATGGCGCAGGCGCTGCGCACGCTGCGGCACGGCGATGGCGGGCTCGGGCTGTTCAACGGCAGCAAGGAGGCCGATCCGCTTCTGATCGACCTGGTGCTGAACCAGGCCGGCCGCGCCGGCCGTGCCGGGTCCGCGCTGACCGATGGCGGCTTCTACCGGCTGCAGGCCGGGCGGACCGTGCTGCTGGTCGATTGCGCCGCGCCCGCCGGCCCGAAGCTCGACCGCTTCGCCCATGCCGGCACGCTCTCTTTCGAGCTGTCGGTCGGGCGCGACCGCATGATCACCAATGTCGGCGCCGCCCCCGCCGCCGGTCCCGAATGGCGGCAGGCGACCCGTGCCACGCGCGGCGCACAGCACGCTGGTGCTGGCCGACACCTCCAGCAGCGAGGTGCGCGAGCACGGGCTGGGCCGCCGCCCCGAGCATGTCGAGGTGCAGCGGCAGGAGGCGAATGGGGCGCATTGGCTGGAGGCGAGCCATGACGGCTGGCGCCGCCCGTTCGGCGCCGTGCATCGCCGCCGCCTGTACCTGGCCGAGAGCGGCGAGGACGTGCGCGGCGAGGACGCGATCGAGGCGGCGAACCCGCAGCCCTACACGGTGCGCTTCCATCTGCACCCGTCGGTCGATGCCAGCCTGCAACAGGATGGCGAGGCGGTGCTGCTGCGCCTGCCCTCCGGCAGCGGCTGGCGGCTGCGCGCCGAGGGGGCGCGGATGACGCTGGAGGAGAGCCTGTATCTGGGCGGTGCCGAACCGCGCCGGGCCGAGCAGGTGGTGCTGACCGGCTACCAGGACGGGCCGCAGCATGTGAAATGGGCGATCACGAAGGTGGGATGACGGTGATTCCTTACTTCAGCAAGGAATGACGCGCACGAAGCCGCCCTCGGCACCTGACTGGTCATATGGAGTGGTCACCGGCGCGCCATCAATGGCAAATGCCGCCTCTCCGCGATCCGCCACCGACCGCGCCAGTCCCGCTACAGCTTCGCGGTGTAGGTCCGCTGCACCGGCCGGATCTTCGCATCCGTGCCGAAGAACGTATGCCGCGACATGTCCGCACTGTAGCGGCTGGCGGGCGGATGGCGGCCCAGCGCCTCGGCCATGGCCCGGATGTGGTGCGGCCCGGCGCCGCAGCAGATGCCGAGATACTTGACGCCCATCGCATCCGCGCGGCGCGTGAAATCGGCGATCTCGTCGCGGGTGCAGACGAACGGATCGAGCCCCACCGGAAACGCCCGCCGCCCGCCGCAGCAGGCATCCGTCAGCGCCATGAAGGACGGCTCGGCCGGCGTGGTGCGGTACGGCACTGGCAGCGCCGCCACGTGACACTTCACCGCGGCGCGGATCTGCTCCAGCAGCGGCAGCATGGTGGCGGGGCCGCGATGGCAGTTGAGGCCAACCACATCCGCACCCGCGTCCTCCAGCCGCTTGCAGGTCTCCGCCGCACTCCAGCCCTCGCGGGTGTGCTCCTCGCGGATGATCGGGAACGTCACCACCGCCGGCAGCCGCGAATGCCGCTTGATCGCCTGCGTCGCGCGCACCGCCTCGCCGCCCCACTCGAACGTCTCGGCCACGAAATAGTCCACGCCGGCCTCGACGGCCCAGCCGATCTCCTCGGCGAAGATGCGGTCCACCTCGGCCAGCGAGGCGCTGTCGGACGGGTCGTAGAGTGTGGTGTTGCACAGATCGCCGGCGAACAGCGTGCCAGTGTCGCGTGCCACGCGGCGGGCAATGTCCAGCGCCGTCCGGTTCATCGATTCGAGGTCGTCCTCGCGGCCGATCAGGCGCAGCTTCTCGCGGTGGACGTAGTAGGTCAGCGCCTGGGTCACGTCCGATCCGGCGTGCACGAAGTCGCGGTGCAGCTGCTCCACCACCTCTGGATGGTCGGTCAGCACCTCGGGGACGAAGGCGCCCGCCTGCAGATAGCCGCGCCGTTCGAGCTCGAACACGTAGCCCTCGGCGCAGATCACCGATCCGTGGGCCAGTCTCTCCAGCAGGCCGCTCGAAGCCGCGGCCGGTGCGTCGTTCATGGGCGTTTCCTGTTTGCAGGGTCTGGGCATGCCGAGCCTAGCCCGCCTGCCGCGCCCGCGATATGCCCCTGTCCGCGCAAACCAGGGGGCGGCGCTGAAGGTCATCGAGATCACCAATACCGATTTCGCGCTGCGCCATTTCCTGCTGCCGCTGATGCGAGGCCTGCGCGCGCGCGGTCACGAGGCGGTTGGCGTCTGCCCGGAGGGGCCGCTCGCCGATACCGTGCGCGCCGAAGGGTTCCGGGTCATGGCCGTGCCGCTCGCGCGCAGCCTGTCGCCTGCGGCACAGTGGCGGGCATTCCGCGCCCTGCTGGTGTTGCTGCGGGCCGAGCGGCCGGACGTCGTGCATGGGCACATGCCGATCAGCGGCTTCCTGGCGCGGCTGGCGGCGCGTGTCGCTGGGGTGAAGCGTATCGCCTATACCTGTCACGGCTTCCTGTTCAACCAGCCCGGCCCCTGGCCGCGCCGCGCCGCCGCCTGGGTCATGGAGTGGCTCGGCGCCCGCATGACCGACGTGTTCATGACCGTCTCGGCCAAGGAAGCGGCCGACGCGCGGCGCCTTGGCATCACACGCCGCGCCATCGCCGTCGGCAACGGCCGCGACCCCGCGCAATTCCGCCCCGACGCGCGGGCGCGGGAAGCCATCCGCGCGGCACTCGGGACGCCTGCGGACCGCGTGGTGGTGGTGATCGTCTCGCGCCTGGTCCGCTCGAAGGGCCATGCCGAACTGCTGGAGGCTATGGAGGGCACCGACGCCGAGCTGTGGGTCGTGGGCGAGCGGCTGGACAGCGATCACGAGCCGAGCCTGGAGCCGTTCTTCGCCGCCGCCCGCCTCGGCTGCCGGCTGCGCCGGCTCGGCTATCGCGACGACATCGCGGCCGTGCTGGCCGCCGCCGACATTTTCGCCCTGCCGAGCTGGTTCGAGGCGCTGCCGATGTCGGTGATCGAGGCCATGCTCACCGGCCTGCCGGTGGTCGCCTCCGACGTGCCGGGGCCGCGCGAGCAGGTGATCCACGGCGAGACCGGGCTGCTGGTGCCGCCGCGCGCGGTCGTCCCGCTCGCGGATGCCCTGCGCCTCCTCGTGGCGGATCCGGCGCTGCGGCGGCGCATGGGCGACGCGGGCGTGGCCCGCGCGCGCGCCGTCTATGACGAGTCGCGTGTGGTCGGGCGGGTGCTGGACCTGCTAGGCGCGTAGCGCCGGGTGGGGTCAGGGCGGTTGACGCACCCCGCGACCTTCTGAGACAGGCTGGACCATGACCGACATCGTCCCGATCCGCCGCGCCCTGCTCTCCGTCTCCGACAAGGAGGGCCTGCTCGATCTGGCCCGCGCCCTTGCCGCGCACGGGGCGGAGCTGCTCTCCACCGGCGGCACGGCGTCCGCCCTGCGCGATGCCGGCATTCCGGTGGTCGAGGTGTCCGCGCATACCGGCTTCCCGGAAATCCTGGACGGGCGGGTGAAGACGCTGGTGCCGCAGATCCACGGCGGCATTCTCGGCCGCCGCGACAGTCCCGAGCATCTGGCGCAGATGGCGGCGCACGGCATCGCGGCCATCGACCTCGTGGTGGTCAACCTCTATCCGTTCGAAGCCACGGTCGCGCGTGGCGCGGATTTCGACGAGTGCGTGGAGAACATCGACATCGGCGGCCCGGCGCTGATCCGCGCCGCGGCCAAGAACCACGATTGCGTCGCGGTGCTGACCGACCCCGCGCAATATGCCCGGCTGACCGAGGAGCTGCGGAGCCAGGGCGGCACCACGCCGGCACTGCGCCGCAGGCTTGCCGCCGCCGCCTATGCCCGCACCGCCGCCTACGATGCCGCCATCGCTGCCTGGTTCGCGCGCCAGCAGGACGAGATTTTCCCGCCGCATCTGACGCTCGCGGCCACGCTGCGCCAGACCTTGCGGTATGGCGAGAACCCGCACCAGACCGCCGCCTTCTACACGACCGACGCGGCGCGTCCCGGCGTCGCCGGCGCGCGGCAGGTGCAGGGCAAGGAACTGTCCTACAACAACCTCGCCGATACCGACGCGGCGCTGGAATGCGTGGCCGAGTTCGACCGGCCGGCGGTGGTGATCGTCAAGCACGCCAATCCCTGCGGCGTCGGCGGTGGCCGAGGCGCCGCTGGCGGCCTGGCACGAGGCGCTGCGCTGCGACCCTGTCTCCGCCTTCGGCGGCATCGTGGCGCTGAACCGCACGCTCGACGAGGCGACGGCGCGGGCGATCGCCGCGATCTTCACCGAGGTCATCGTGGCCCCCGACGCGACCGAGGCGGCCCGCGCGGCGCTGGCCGCGAAGAAGAACCTGCGCCTGCTGCTGACCGGCGGCCTGCCGGACCCGGCCGGGCCGGGGCTGCTGCTGCGCAGCGTGGCCGGCGGGCTGCTGGCGCAGACGCGCGATACCGGCCGCATCGGCCTCGCCGATCTGCGCGTCGTCACACGCCGGGCGCCGAGCGAGGCGGAAATCCAGTCGATGCTGTTCGCCTGGCGTGTCTGCAAGCACGTGAAGTCCAACGCCATCGTCTATGCGCGCGACGATGCCACCATCGGCATCGGT
The DNA here is from genome assembly GCA_963838805.1 of uncultured Pseudomonadota bacterium. GTDB lineage: Bacteria > Pseudomonadota > Alphaproteobacteria > Acetobacterales > Acetobacteraceae > CAVRQM01. Next base: position 397,309 of record CAWISK010000005.1, on the reverse strand, counting down.
GCCGGACAGATGAGCCGGGTGGATTCGGCCCGCATCGCCGCGCGCAAGGCCACCGATGCCGGCCTGTCGACGCGCGGCTCCGTGGTCGCCTCGGATGCGTTCTTCCCCTTCGCCGACGGGTTGCAGGCGCTGGTGGAGGCCGGGGCGGTAGCCGTGATCCAGCCCGGCGGCTCGGTGCGCGATGCCGAGGTGATCGCCGCTGCCGACGCGGCGGGGCTGGCAATGGTGTTCACCGGGATGCGCCATTTCCGGCACTGAGACCGGCGGAGCCGCCCCGCCTGGATTTTCCGCCCCGCTCCCGCATAGTGGGAGGTGCCACGCCATTCAGACGGAGTGTTCGCCGTGCGCGACTTCAGCGACCTCAGCGAACGGGAGATCCTGGCGCTCGCCATTGGCAGCGAGGAGGAGGACGGCCGCATCTACGCCGATTTCGCCGAGAGCCTGCGCGCCGAGGCGCCGGCCAGCGCCGATGTGTTCCGGGAGATGGCCGGCGAGGAGAACGAGCATCGCCGCACGCTGATCGACCTCTACGTGCAGAAATTCGGCGACCACATCCCGCTGGTGCGCCGTGCCGACATCCGCGGCTTCGTGCCGCGCAAGCCGGTCTGGCAGGTGCAGCGGCGCGGCCTGGATGCGATGCGCCGCCACGCCGCCGACATGGAGATCGAGACCAGCCGCTTCTATCGCCGTGCCGCGAGCCGCACCTCCGACGCCTCGATCCGCAAGCTGCTGGGCGATCTGGCCGTGGCCGAGGAGGCGCACGAGCATACCGCCGACCGGCTGGTGGCCGAGAAGCTGCCGCAGACCGTGCGCGAGGGCGAGGACGAGGCGCGGCGGCGCTCCTTCCTGTTGCAGAAGATCCAGCCGGGCCTGGTCGGGCTGATGGACGGATCGGTGTCCACCCTGGCCCCGGTGTTTGCCGCCGCCATCGCCACGGGCCGCACCTGGGACGCCTTCGTGGTCGGCATGGCGGCTTCGGTGGGTGCCGGCATTTCGATGGGCTTCGCCGAGGCTCTGTCGGACAATGGCAGCCTGACCGGGCGTGGCGCGCCGCTGGTGCGCGGCCTGATCTGCGGGCTGATGACCACCGCGGGCGGCATCGGCCACACGCTGCCCTTCCTGATCCCGAGCTTCTGGCCGGCGATGATCGCGGCGATCGTGGTGGTCGTGATCGAGCTGTCGGTGATTACCTGGGTGCGCTGGAAATACATGGAATCGCCGCCGCTCTCGGCGGCGATCCAGGTGGGCATCGGCGGTGCCTTGGTGTTCGCGACCGGCGTGCTGATCGGCAGCAGTTGAGTGCCGCACTCAGCCGTGCCGCAGTGCCGCCGTGTCTCGCCGCCGCGCCAGGACCAGCATGGAGCGCACCGCCGCGGTCGTGCAGGCCACGGCGGCAACCACCAGCAGCAGCAGATACAGCCAGGGCACCGCCAGCGCCTCGGGCGGCGGGTCGAACACGCCGTTCAGCAGCCGCACCAGCACCCAGGCCACGGCGAAACCCAGCGCCGTCCCGGCCACCGCACCGATGCCGAGCACGGCCAGCGCCTCGCTCCAGAGAAAGGCGCCGAGCTGCCACGGCTTCGCGCCGAGTGCGGCCAGGATGGTGAAGCTGCGCCGCCGCTCGGCCAGATTGAGCGCCAGCACCAGCCCGCTCACGCCCGCGATCATCAGCACCGCGAAGCCCAGCTCCAGCCGCGTCAGGCCGCGCAGATCGACCGCGGTCAGGCTGGAGCTGATCAGCGCCTGCGCCTGATCGAGCGTCGTCACCTTCACCCCCGGCAACCCGGCCATCACGCGCCGCGCGCCTTGGGCGACGGCGGCGGGATTGCCGGACGCGCGCAGCAGCACCAGCTCGGCACCCTTCACGCCGGTCGCCTGCTCGATGTAGCGCGCATTGGCGACCAGGAAGGAATCCTTGGGTGCGGTCGGGAATTCGCGGGCGATGCCGACATAATGGAACGGCACGACGTGATAGGCGTGATCGGCACCTTGCAGCCGCAGGTTCAGCAGATCGCCAGGGTTGAGCTGGAAGTCGTGCACCGTCTCCGCCGAGACCAGCACGCCGTCCGGCCGTGCCGCGAGCCGCGCCAGCACCGCGCGCGCCGTGCCGCCGGCGAAATAGGCGTCCGACATCGGCGTGGCGCGGCCGATGCGGCTCGGGTCGATACCGTAGATGTCCTGCAGATCGGCGCCGACATAGGCGTAGCGGTGCAGCATCGGCTCGGCCGCCGCGACACCGGGCAGCGCCGCGAGCTGTGCCAGCCTGGCACCGGCCGGGGCGGCGGTGGTGCCGGTGACGGTGACGTCCGCGCCGTTGGTCAGTTGCGCATCGACATGCGATTGGCCGCGATAGGTGGTGTCGAACACGGCGGTCGAGACGGCGAAGGCGAAGGCCAGCGCCACCAGCACCGCGCCGCGCGCCAGCAGGTCGCGCTGCCGCGACAGGGCGGCCGCCACCACGGGCGCCAGCGCGCCCGCGAGCGGTGCCAGTAGCCGCGCCAGCATCGGCTGGCCCCGCCGCAATCCGAGCCGGGTCAGCCGCATCGCGAGCAATCCCGCGCCGATCCACAGGCAGAACGGGGCGAGGAACGTCTCGTAGTGAACCGAAGTCTGCGGCACGCCCTCGGGTGCCACCACCACCTGATAGCCGCCGCTGGCGCTGAGCCAGAACACCAGCCCGGCGATCGCCAGCAGCACCAGATCGGCGAACAGGCCCTGCCACAGCGGCGCGCGCGGCCGGGTGCCGCCGCGCGCGGCGGCGACGGTGCTGGCCAGGGCGTCGCGGGCCGCCGGCAGCAGGATGGCTATTGCGGCCAGCAGCAGGCCGATCACGCAAGCCGCCACGACCCACCAGAGGGCGGCGCCGAAAGCCGCCAGCGTCCACCAGGCGAGGCTTGCCAGCACGGTGAGCAGCAGCCCGACTGCAACGCCGCCCAGCCCGATGCAGCCTGCCTCGAGGCCGGCGAATTGCAGCAGCCGGGCCACCGAGGCGCCGCGCACGCGCAGCAGGCCCTGCTCGCCGCGGCGACGCGCGGCACCCGAGGCCGCCACGGCGAGAGTGAACAGCACCGCGAGGGCCGCGCCCGGCGCCCCCAGGAACAGGAACAGCACGCGCGCATAGAGCGCATCGGAGCGGGCGCCGGCGAGGCGGGCGGACAGGTTGTCCGCGACGACCGCGGCCCCCGCAGTGCGCGCCGAGAGGTTGTTCGCGGCATGGGTCACGGCCAGGAACGCCGCTCCCGGATCGGCCGGCAGCTTGGTATGGTCCAGACGCACATGCAATTGCAGCCGCACCGAGGCGGGCTGTGCGGCCGCCTGCGCGTCGAACAGGGCATGGAACTGCGCCATCGGCAGCAGCACCACATTGTCCGGCGGCGCCTGCGGCCCGCTGCCGGCGTGCAGCCCGGGGATCTGGAACATCGAATCCGCGTTGGGTAGCGCCACCACGCCGGCCACCGTCACCTGCACCGGCGGCAGGCCGGTACGCTCGATCGTGACGCTGTCACCGACCCCGGCATGGAGGTTCGCCGCCGTCTGCTGCGCCAGCAAGCGCCGTCCGCCTTGCCCAGCAGCAGCGTGATCTGGCCGGGAAACGTTTCGTGCATAGGCGGACGGCAGCCCCACGGCCTTTGCCCGGGCCGGTGGTCTGCTCGGTGCGCCCGGTCGTCGCGCGCAATCCGGCCGCATCGGCGTAGCCCACGGTCGCGAGAGCGGTATGCGGCGCGGCCCGGTCGAGGGCGGCAACCACCGGCGCCGGATCGGACCCGGCAGGCAGCGCCACCTGCCAATCGACCGGCAGCCCGGCAATGGCGCGCGCCGTCATGCTGCGCGAGGCCGAAACAGTAAAGGTGCCGACGGCCGCAATCAGCGCCACGGTCAACCCCACGCCCAGCACCGCGCCCGCCAGCCGTCCCGCCCGGCTGGCCAGCAGGGCTTTCAGCCACAGGCCGATCACGCCGGCGCCCCCTCCGGCTGGCGGACGAGCTGCCCGTGCGCCATGCGCCAGACCTCGTCCAGCCGGGCCGCCACGCTCGGGTCGTGGGTGGCGACGACCAGCGCCGTGCCAGTCCCGTCCAATGCCGCCAGCAGCGCATCGAACACCGCCTGACCGGTCGCATGATCAAGCTGGCCGGTCGGCTCGTCGGCCAGCAGCAATGCCGGTCGGGCGGCGAGGGCGCGGGCAATGCCGATGCGCTGCGCCTGGCCGCCGGACAATTCGCCGGGCAGCTTGTCGGCGAGATCGCCGAGGCCAACCCAGGCCGAGCGCCTCGCGCGCGCGGGCCGGCGCCTCGGCACCGTGTCCCGCCAGCAGCAGCGGCACCTGCACGTTTTCCAGCACGGTCAGCATCGGCAACAGGTTGGGCACCTGGAACACCATGCCGATCCGCTCCGGCCGCAGCGTGCCGGCGCGCCCCAGACCCGGCCAGGAGATGCTGCCGCCGCTCGGCCGGTCGAGATCGGCCAGCAGGTGCAACAACGTGGACTTGCCGCTGCCGGACGGCCCCATCAGGGCGATGCGCGCTCCCGGCTGCACGCTGAACGAGGCGGGCAGCAGCGCATCCACGGCCGCCTCGCCCTGTCCGAAGCGGCGGCAGGCGCGATCAAGCCTGCACCACGCGATAGCTGGTCAGTCGCGGCCATTTTCGATCCTTCCGTCGCTGATCCGCACCACCCGGTCTGCGCGGGCCGCCAGCGCCGGGCTGTGGGTGGCGATCAGCGCCGCCATGCCCTCGCGGCAGCTCTCTTCCAGCAGGTCGAGGATCGCCGCCTCGGTCGTGGCATCCACCTCGCCGGTCGGCTCGTCGGCCAGCAGCACCGCGGGCGTGGCGGCCAGCGCCACCGCGAGCCCGGCGCGCGCCGCCTCGCCGCCCGAGAGCTGGCCGGGCAGGGCATGCCTGCGATCGTTCATGCCGACCCTGCCCAGCAGCCTGTCGATGCGCGCCGCGTCCGGCCGGCCCGCGAGAAGCTGTTGCAGGCGGATATTGCCTTCGACCGTCAGCCCCTCGAACAGATTGCCCGATTGCAGCAGCATGCCGATCGACGCCGCCCGCCGGCGCGCCCGCTCCGCCTCGGGGCGACGGGTCAGGCGTTCGCCCATGAGTGCGACATGCCCGCCATCCGGCTCGTCGAGCCCGGCGAGGCAGGCGAGCAGGGTGGATTTGCCGCTGCCCGACGGACCGACCAGCGCCGCCAGCTCGCCCGCGCACAGGCGCAGGCTGGCGCCGCGCAGCGCCAGCGTCTCCGCCTCGCCGGCATGGAAGAAGCGGTAGACGTCCACCGCCTCGATGGCGGCCCTCAGTTCCATCGGAAGCTGTGCGAGATCAGGTGCCACTGGTCCGCGTTATCCGCACCCGCCGGCGCCGAGAGCGTCAGGGTGGCGAGGCGGCCGGCGTTCCAGAACTGGTACTGCTCGTTCTCGAGCCGCGTGGTCTTGCCGGTGACCGGGTTGGCCGCCGACACCGAGCTGTAGGCGCGATGCGTGCTGCCCGGCGCGGGTGCCTGCGTGACACGCACCGCGATCGTGTCATACCGCTCGGCGAAGGTCACGCCGTCGGCCGTGGTGGTGCGCGCCCAGCCCTCCGGCACCTTGATCGAGAAGCCGAGCGGCGATTGGTAGTCCACGAACACCTGGGTATCGGGAATATCACCGGGGTTGGCCTGGTCCGCCCGGACCGCGCCGCCGGCGAGCAGGACCGTCCCGATGACGGCCGATGCGACGATTCGGATCATGTGTGCCTCCGCTGCGTGGCGAGTGGCAGCGACTCTCGGGCGGCGCGCATCGGCGCGGCTTGTCCCGCGGGTTACGGTTTCCCAATCCTCACGGCGCTGTCGGTCGCCTTCACTTCACGACCGGGATCTTCGTCCGGTCGATCGTCACCGCCACGGCGAACACCAGCATCGCGCCGAACACGATCTGCTGGGCAAAGATGTTCACGCCCACGAAGGTCATGCCGGTGCGCACCACCAGAATGATCAGGGCGCCGACGAGGGTGCGCCAGATGCTGCCGACGCCGCCGGTGATCGAGGTGCCGCCGACCACGACGGCGGCGATCGCCGGCAGCAGCAGCTCGTTGGCCAGCGTCGGCGAACCGCTGGCGAGGCGCCCGGCCAGCATCACCCCGGCGAAGGCCGCGAAGGCGCCGGAGATGACGAAGGCCAACACCTTCTGCCGTCCCGACCTTGACGCCGGACGCATAGGCGGCCGTCTCGCCGGCGCCGATGGCGGTGATGTAGCGGCCGAACGGCGTGCTCCGCTGCACCAGATCGGCCAGCAGCAGCACGACCGCGCCGATGATGACCTCGTGCGGGATGCCGAGCGAGGTGCCGGTGATCCAGCCGAGATAGGTGCGCCCCGCCGCGTTCAGCGTGATCGAGCGCTCGTGCGAGATCACCAGCGCGATGCCGGCCAGCACGCCGCCGGTCGCAAGCGTTGCGATGAACGAGGGAATCTTCAGCCGCACATGCGCGAGCCCGCCGAGCCAGCCGGCCAGCGCGCCGGCCACGACCGCCAGCACGAAGCAGCCATAGCCGAGGCGCCCCACCGTCAGCGCCACGATCACGCTGGCGAGCGACGCCATCGCCTGGATCGACAGGTCGATGCCGCCTGTCATGATGACGAAGCTGACGCCGCTCGCCAGCACGAACAGCACTGCGGTGTCGCCCGCCAGTTGCAGCAGCGTCTCCGGCGCCAGGAACTCCGGTTGCAGCACGCCGACGACCAGCACCAGGACGACGAGCGTCAGCAAAGGCAGCCAGCGGCGCAGGTGGTCGATGCGCGGGGGTGACAGCGTCATTGCGAGCCGCCGCTTGGCGGCCACGGGCTGGCCTGGCCAGCCCGAGGACAGGCTCCGGCAATCCAGACGAGGCGGCAGGTTGCGGCGGGCCTGGATTGCTTCCTCGCTTGCGCTCCTCGCAATGACAAGCGTGGGGCAGCGGCGCCACATTCGGTCAGCTTGAACATGCTTCAGACCATGTGCTCGATCAGATCGAGCTGCGGCGGCTTGGCGCCGGGCCGCGCATCGGCGCGATGGGTGATGGCACCGTCACGCATCACGAGGATGGTGTGGCTGAGGCCGATCGTCTCCTCCAGCGTGTCGGAGGTCAGCACCACGGCGATGCCCTCGCCGGTGATGGCGCGCACGAGTTCGTACACCTCCTCCTTGGCGCCGACATCCAGGCCGCGCGTGGGGTGGTCGAGGATGAGGATGCGCGCCTGGGCGTTCAGCCATTTGGCGAGCACGACCTTCTGCTGGTTGCCGCCCGAGAGGTTGAGGCAGAGCGCGTCGATACTGGGTGTGCGGATGCCGAGCCGCCCGACCCAGTCGCGCGCGAGCGCCGCCTCCCGCGCCGCGTCGATCAGGCCGCGGCGCATCAGCCGGCCGAGGCTGGCCAGCGTGATGTTGGCGGCGACCGAGAGGAACAGCACCAGCCCCTCGGTGCGGCGCTCGCGCGGCAGATAGCCGATGCCGCAATCTACCGCCTGCGCGGGCGACACGAAACGTCGCTCCCGCCCGCCGACCACGAGCCTGCCGGCATCGTGCGGCAGGAAGCCCGCGAGAGAGCGCGTCAGCTCCTCGCGGCCCGAGCCGATCACGCCGGCGATCCCCAGGATCTCGCCTTCGTGCAGCGTGAAGTTGACCTCGTGAAAGGCCCCGGCACGGCCGAGATCCCGGACTTCGAGTACGGCCTTCTCGCGATGCGGACGCTGCAACTGCTCGCGATAGTATTCGGCTTGCAGCCCGCGCCCCACCATCAGGCTGTGCAGATGGCGGATATCGGCGCCCGCACTCGGCAGGTCGGCGACCACGGCGCCGTCCTTCATGACGTAGATGCGGTCGCTCAGCGCCAGCACCTCGTCCAGCCGGTGCGAGACGAAAATGAACGAGGCCCGCTCCTTCAGCGCCCGCACGCGCGCGAACAGCAGGTCGATGTCGGCCTGCTCCAGCACCGAGGTCGGCTCGTCGAGCAGGATGACGAGATGGCCGGACGCGGCTTCCTCCAGCGTCAGCGCCTTCGCCAGCTCCACCATCTGCCGTGTCGCGAAATCGAGGTCGGCGGCGCGGATGCGCGGGTCGATGGCAAGCTGGACCTTGGCGAGCTGGCGCGCGGCGGCCGCGTGCAGCGCCCGCCAGTCGATGCGGCCGAAGCGGGTGAACGCCGTCTCGTTGCCCAGATAGATGTTCTCGCCGACGCTGAGATTGAGCAGCAGCGATTGCTCCTGGAACACCATGCCGATGCCGTGGCGCATCGCGTCGGCAGCGCTGGCGAGCCGCACCTGCTGGCCGCCGAGCAGGATCTGGCCGTCATCGGGGTGATAGACGCCGGCGAGGATGCGCATCAGCGTGGACTTGCCGGCCCCGTTCTCGCCGACCAGGCCCACAACCTCGTTCTGGCCCACCGTGACGCTGACATCCTTCAGCGCGTGCACGCCGGGGAAGCGCTTCGTCACGTGGCGCGTCGCCAGCACGGAGACGGCCGCGGCGCTCACTTGACGATCCGCAGGCGCTTGCGGTCGATCGACAGCGCCACCGCGACGATGATCATCAGCCCCTGCACCGCCGTCTGGATGCTGGGCGAGATGCCCATCAGCACCATGCCGTTGGCCAGCACCGTGACGATCAGCACGCCCACCAGCGTTTGCAGCACGCCGCCCTCGCCGCCCGAGAGTGCCGTGCCGCCGACGACGACGGCGGTGATCGCGGTGAACAGGCGCCCCTGGCCGACCTGCGCATTGCCGAGGCCAAGTTGCGCGCCCGACAGCACGCCGCCCAGCGCGTAGAACACGCCGGCCAGCGTGAAGGTGAGGATACGCACGCGCGCCGTGGGAATCCCCGACAGCGAGGCCAGCTCCTCGCCGCCGCCCAGCGCGTACATGTAGCGGCCGAGCCGCGTGTGGTCCTGGATGAACCACGCCACGGTCAGCGCCGCCAGCGCCACCCACACGCCCCAGGGAAAGCCGAGCGCGCGCTGCAACGCGAGGCCGCGCACCAGCGGATCGTTGATGCGCACGGCGATGCCGCCGAGGGCGGCATTGGCGATGCCGGCGACGACGAACCAGGTGCCGAGCGTCACCATGAAGGACGGAATGCGCAGCCGCACATGGATCACGCCGTTGACCAGTCCCGACCAGCGCGCCGGTCAGCAGCACGACCGCCACGCCGAACAGCCCGAGATCGAGCTGGTTGGCGCCGTTCTGCACCAGCAGGCTGGTCAGCACCGCGCCGAGTGCCACGACACCTTCGACGGACAGGTCGATCGAGCCCATCAGGATGACGAAGGTGGCGCCGATCGCCAGCACCAGCGGGATCATCGCCGCCTGAGTGATGCGCACGAAATTGCCGAACGACAGGAAGCGCGGGTTGATCGCGGCGATCACGCCGCACAGCAGCAGCAGCACCAGCAGCGGCGCCCATGTCGCCAGTCGCACGCGCGGGCGGATCGCGGCACCGCCGCGCCCGCCCGCCGCCGCGATCGTCACCGAAGCGGGCACGAAATCTCGGCGATCCCCGGCCCCTCAGCCGTACTGGATCTGGCCGGTGACCCGCCCCCAGAGGTCGTTCCAGTCGATCTGCTCCTGGTGGACGACGTTCTTGTCGTAGTAGTCCTTCGCGTTGTCCGCGACGACGATGGTGCCGCGGCCGTAGAACTCGCGGTGCTCCTTCGGCTGGGTTGATGGGTCGAACGCGCCGGTCTTGGCGTGGAAGCCGAGCGACAGCCCCATGCCGCCCTGCCAGTACGGATCCCAGGCCACGGTTCCGGCCATGTCGCCCTTCATGATCGCCTCGACCGCGAGCTTGGTGCCGTCGATGCCGGTCACCGGCACGCTTGCCGGCGCGACCCTCCGCGCGCAGCGCCTCCACGGCGGCCAGGCCCATGTCGTCGTTGGCGGCCCAGATGCCCTTGATGTCGTCGCCGAACTGGGTGAGCCAGGCGCTGACCTTGTCGTGCGCTTCCTCGGCCTTCCAGTTGGCGACCTGGAAATCCAGCAGCTTGACGCCGGGATTGGCGGCGAGCGCCTGGTCCAGCCCCTTCTTGCGCTCGATCGCCGGGATGTTCGATTCGATGCCGCCGAGCGCCACGATGCCGCCCTTGCCGCCGATCGCCTTGATCAGCGCGTCGGCCATCGCCTTGCCGTACGGCACGCCGCTGAACGAGATGTGCGCCACGTAGTTCGGGTTGTAGTCCCACGGGTGCAGGTCGTTGGGCTTGTTCCACTGTGTGACGACATAGGCGCCGGCCGCCTTGCAGGCCTCGACGATCGGGCGCGCATCGGGGCTGTCATTGGGATCGACGTTGATGCAGCAATTGCCGCCGGTCTTGGCGAGAATGGCCTTGATGTCGGAGACGCCCTTTTCGCTGTCGCCCTCGGTGACGAGGGTGACGTATTCGGCGCCGACCGACTTGGCGAAGGCGGCCCCGCCGCGATTCCACGTGGCGTGGTACGGGTTGGTCAGCGAGCGAATGGAATTGACGACGGTCGGCGTGTTGGCGGCGCGCGCGTGCCGCAGCACGGCTGGGGAAGCGAGCAGCCCCACCGCGCCGATGCCGGTCAGACGAATGAGCGTGCGACGATCCGGCCCGACGGCGCGGACGTCCAGCGGCGTTGGCATCGTATTCCTCCCCACCTTGTTGCGCCGAGGCGAGGCAGTCCAGCCGCAGTACGCCACGGCGAACTATAACGATACACGGCGGCAATGGAACGATCAATCCCCCGCGTGGCGTGAGCCTCTCAGGGGAATGGCGCGTGCAGATGCACGAGCGATTCCGGCTGCATCGCCTCGGCTACCAGCATCCGGTGGCAGGACAGGGCGTCGCGCTCGAAGCAGAGCAGGCAGGCGGGAGCCTCGCGGGCGATGGCCTGCGCGTGCGCCAGATCGGCTTGCGCCTCGGGCGTCTGCATGTGGGCGAGAAAAATGCGGTGCATGGTCGCGGTATCACCGCGCCGGGCGGCGATGCGCCCGGATTTCGGCGTGCCGAGCCCGCGCAGATTGGTATAGCGCAAACCAGCCTCGTCCAGCGCGGCGGCGAGCTGGCGCTTGGAGAACCCCGGCTTGCGCGACAGCGGCACGGCGCGCACGTCGATCAGATGGCGCACGCCCGCCGCCAGCAATGTCGCGATCACGGCGCCGATCGTCGTGCCCTCGTAGCCGATGGTGGCGAGCGGCGGTGCGCTGTCCGTCAATACGGGTTGACCGGCTCGACCCCGCCCTTCGGCGCCAGGCCCTTTGCCGCCATGCAGCGCTGCACGGCCTGGCGCATGGCAAATTGCTGCTCGCGCACGCCCGGCACCCGCACTTCCTGCAACGGACTGTTGGCATGCTCTATCGCCGTCTGCACGGCCGGGTCGTCGAGCGCACGACTTTGGCACTGGGCAAGCGCCGCGTCGGAGGACGCGCCGCCGCCGAGCGACCCGGCGCATCCGGACAGAGCGAGCAGCACCAGCCACATCATCCGTTTCATACCGATTTCCACCCAGTCCTCGATCAATCGGCTGGCGATGCTGTCGCGGCGCGGCGTGCAGAAGCCATGCGCCTCCGGATGGCGCACCTGGTCGCGGGTGAACCAGCGTGCGTCGCTCAGTTCGTCGTCGTCGAGGGTGATCGCCTCGGTCAGCGCCTCCGCATAGAAGCCCAGCATGATGTTGGCCGGGAACGGCCAGGGCTGGCTGCTGTGATAGGTGACCCGCCCGACCCGCACCCCCGTCTCCTCCAGCACTTCGCGCGCCACCGCCTCCTCCAGGCTCTCGCCCGGTTCGACGAAGCCCGCCAGGGTGGCGTACATGGTCTCGATCGGAAAGCGGGCCGAGTGGCCGAGCAGCGCGCGATCTCCGCGCGTGACCAGCATGATCACTGCCGGATCGGTGCGCGGGAAATGCTGCGTGCCGCAGGAGGGGCAGAGTCGTGACGTTGCCGGCGCTGACAGGCTGCGTGCGGCTGCCGCAATTGGCGCAGAAGCCGTGCCGGGCGCGCCAGTGCATCAGCCCGCGCGCATGCGCCAGGATCGCCGCCTCGCCCGCCGGCAGCAGGCCCGCCGTGGCGCGCAGATCGGCGAAGACGCCCACGGATTCCGCGATCACGCTCGCCGGATCGTCCGCAGCCGACAAGTCCACCGCGAATAGCGGCCGGCTCGCATGGATGCCGAGAAAAGCCCAGGCACCGCCTGTCTCGCGCAGCACCGCCCCGGTCCCGCCGGCCAGCAGCACGGCCTCCGGCTGGTCCTCCGCCACCCACCGCATCAGATTGTGGCTGCGCCAGACCGGTGCCCATAGCGATGCCGGATCGGCGAGCGCCGCCGTCCAGCCACGCCGCGTCCGTGCGGCGGTGCGAGGCGCGGTCGAGCGGGCTGCCGGTATAGGCATTGGGGCGCGAGGCGAGGATGTCGGGCATGGCGGGCGGGCGAACCTGCCACGCAGGCGCCGTGGCGGCAAACCTTGCGGACGAGACCGCGCCCGCCTTATCTTGACCAGGTTGGTCAAGGAGGCAACGATGGGTATGGTCAATATCTACGAAGCCAAGACCAACCTCTCACGGCTGGTCGAGCAGGCCGCGGCGGCGAGGAGATCATCATCGCCAAGGCCGGCAAGCCGATGGCCCGGCTGGTGCCGCTGGCGGCAGAACGCAAGAGCAGCGCAAGGTCGGCAAGTTTAAGGGACAGCTCAAGGCACGGACGATTTCGACACGATGTTCGCGGAGGAGATCCGGACGATGTTCGAGGATGGCGCGTGAACATCCTTCTCGACACGCAATGTGCTGATCTGGGCGCTGGACACGGCGGCGCGCCGGCTCGCTGACGTTTGCGATCGCCGAGATCGAACGACCGCGAAAACGCGGTGTTCTTCAGCCCATGAACGTCTGGGAGCTCGCGATCAAGTATCGCCTGGCGCAGCCGGACTTCGCCGATCACCCGCAGGAGGTGCTGGAGTCTCGCCCAGGCAGCCGGTTACCGGAGCTGCCTGTTGACCGCGGCCACGGCCGCAACGATCGTAACATCTGCCAATGCATCATCGCGACCCTTTCGATCGGCTGCTGGTGGCGCAAGCGATTGCCAATCCGTGCCGCCTCTACACCTCGGATCGCAGCCTCGCGGCTTACAGCGAACTCGTGACACTCGTCCGCTAGGCTTGCGGCCGACCGCCCGGCGCATGATATTGCGCGCGGGAGGCCGGCGGCGGACGGATGCCTTGCCAACCCGGTCAGGTCCGGAAGGAAGCAGCCGCAGCGAGTTTCCATCCGGGTCGTTGTCCGGTCTCCCACTCGCAATCGCCTCTCCCGCAACCTGATTGCGCCGCCGCCGCGGCCGGGCCATACGCCGCGCATGAGCCTGTTCGGCCCTGATCCCACTCCGAGAGAGCGAACCCGCCCTGCCTGCCCCCGCATCCGGGCCGGCGGCAGCCGCCTATCGCGTGCTGGCGCGCAAATACCGGCCGACCAGCTTTGCCGACCTGATCGGGCAGGAGGTGATGGTGCGCATCCTGCGCAACGCCTTCGCGCTCGACCGCGTGGCGCACGCCTTCATGCTGACCGGGGTGCGGGGCGTGGGCAAGACCACGACGGCGCGCATCATCGCCCGCTGCCTCAACTGCACCGGACCCGACGGGCAGGGCGGCCCCACCGCCGAGCCGTGCGGCGTCTGTCCCAATTGCGTGGCGATCCTGGCCGACCGACATCCGGACGTGACCGAGATGGACGCCGCCAGCAATACCGGCGTCGATGACGTGCGCGAGATCATCGAGGCGACGCGATTCCGGCCGATCCAGGCGCGCACCCGCGTCTTCATCATCGACGAAGTCCACATGCTGTCGCGCAACGCCTTCAACGCGCTGCTGAAGACGCTGGAGGAGCCGCCGCCGCACGTGAAGTTCGTGTTCGCCACGACGGAAATCCGCAAGGTGCCGGTCACCGTGCTGTCGCGCTGCATGCGCTTCGACCTGCGCCGCGTACCCGCGTCCGACCTCGAAGCCCATTTCGGCCGCGTCGCCGAGGCCGAGGGCGTGGCCGCGGAGGCGGAGGCGCTGGCGCTGATCGCCCGCGCTGCGGACGGTTCGGTGCGCGACGGCCTGTCCCTGCTGGATCAGGCGATTGCGCAAGCCCCCGCCGGAGCCGCGGTGAGCCAGCAGGCGGTGGCCGACATGCTGGGCCTGGCCGACCGGGGCGCCGTGTTCGACCTGCTGGAGGCGGTAGTCGCCGGCAGGCCGGGCGACGCGCTGGGCATCACCGCGCGCGCCCATGAGCTAGGCGCCGATCTGGGCGTGATGCTGGCCGATCTGCTGGAGCTGCTGCACACGCTGACAAGGCTGAAATCCATCCCCGCCCTGCGCCACAGCCGCGAACTGCCCGAGGCGGAGCGCACGCGGGGCGCGGCACTCGCCGATCAGCTCGACATGGCGGTGATCGGCCGCGCCTGGCAGATGCTGCTGAAGGGCATCGGCGAGGTCGAGCAGGCGCCCGATCGCCGCGCCGCCGCCGAGATGATCCTGATCCGGCTGTGCCACGTGGCGGAACTGCCCACTCCGGGCGAACTGGTACGCCGGCTGGACGGGACGGCGCGGGCCGGCGCCTCGCCGAGCGCGGCACCCACCGGCAATGGCGGGGGCACCCGGGCTGTCGCGGGGGGTGCCATGCTTGCGCCCGCGCCGGCAGTCTCCGACCCGGCGCCGCGCGCCCAGGCGGCACCGAAGCTGCCCGCCAATCTGCGCGAGGTGGCGGCCCTGGTGGCCGCGCGCCGCGAACCGAGCCTGCACGCGCATCTGGTGCATTCCGTGCATCTGGTCCGCTTTGCCGCCCCGGTCATCGAGCTGCGCCCGGAGCCGGAGGCGCCACGCGACCTCGCTTCCCGGCTGCAATCGGTTTTGCTGGCCGCAACCGGCATCCGCTGGACCATCGTCCTGTCGGCCGATGCGGGCGAGGCGACCCTGGCAGCACAGGGCGAGGCGGCCGATGCCGCGCGCCGCGAACTGGCCGGCGAACACCCGCTGGTGCGCGCTATCCTGGAGGCGTTTCCCGGCGCCCGCGTCGAAGCGGTGCGCGATCCGGCGGTGGACGCCTACGGACTGGCCCCCGACAGCGCGGCCGCCGAGGCCTATCCCGACGATGACAGTGACGGCGAGGAGTGAGCCATGAAGAACCTTGCGGGCCTGATGAAGCAGGCCGGCCAGATGCAGCAGAAGATGCAGGAGATGCAGGAGCGGCTGGAGGCGATGACGCTTGAAGGCAGCGCCGGGGCGGGCATGGTCACGGTGACGCTGAACGGCAAGGGCGACATGCGCGGCGTGCGGATCGACCCCAAGCTGGCCGATCCGGCCGAGACCGAGATGCTGCAGGATCTGATCGTCGCCGCCCATGCCGACGCGCGGCGCAAGCTGGAGGCGCTGGCGGCCGAGGAGATGCAGAAGGTCACCGGCGGCATGGCCCTGCCCGGCGGCATGAAGCTGCCGTTCTGACGCGAGGGATTTGAGCCACGGAGGCCGCGCGCTTGGGCGGTCCCGAGATCGAACGGCTGATCGGTCTTTTGGCGAAGCTGCCGGGGTTCGGCCCGCGCAGCGCTCGTCGTGCTGCGCTGCGGCTGTTGCAGCATCCCGAGGCGCGGATGCTGCCGCTCGCGCGGGCACTCACGGACGCGGCGCAGGCGGTGCGCGCCTGCAGACGCTGCGGCAATCTGGACAGCACCGATCCCTGCACCATCTGCGCGGACCCGGGGCGCGACCGCGGCCTGATCTGCGTAGTCGAGGGCGTGGGCGACCTCTGGGCGCTGGAGCGCTCCGGCGTGCATCGCGGCCTGTATCACGTGCTGGGCGGCACGCTCTCTCCGCTGGCCGGCAGCGGGCCCGAGGATCTCAACGTGGCACCTTTGCTGGCGCGGCTGGAGGAGGGCGGCGTGCGCGAGGTGATCCTTGCCCTGGGGGCTACGGTGGATGGCGCCGCCACCTCGCACTGGCTGGCCGAGCGCCTGTCCCCGTCAGGCGTGGCACTGACCCGCGTGGGGCATGGCGTGCCGATCGGCGGTGCGCTCGATGTGCTCGACGACGGCACGCTGGCGGCCGCACTGAGAAGCCGCCAGCGTGTCTGATACCGGGCGAAGGCTCTGACGGCCGACCCCACCCGGCCCTGGGCCACCCTCCCAGCTGGGGGAGGAGTCTCCGTTAGGGGAGGCTGGGGCGGGTGCAGCCAGGGACCACGGTCCCACCACCCGCGCGGCGTGCGCGACAGGCTGGCCAGGTTCTCGTCCACCGCGCGGAACAGGCCCCAGCTCTCCTGGTAGTGCGTGCGGAATCCCGGGGCGCCTGCGTCGAGATCGGCCTGCCGCGCCTGGATGTAGCTGGTCCAGCGGCGGCTGGCCGGGCGGCGGTGGTGGAAGTCGTGACAGGGTGCGTCGCCCACCAGCACGAACAGCCGCACGAATAGCTGCACGGTCAGCATGTCGGCCCACCAGGCGAGCCAGCGCGCGGCCCCCGCGACCGAGCGGCAGGAGACCTGGGGAGGGGCCGAGCCGGGAAACACGCCGGCGGTGGCGTGCGAGGCGAAGTCCTTGCCGCGCGAGAGGATCATCTCGGGTTCCGGGAAGCGGTGCTCGCACAGGATGCGGAACACCGTTGCCACCTGCAGCAGCACGGTCACGGGCAGCACCCAGCCCACCAGCAGCATCGGCAGATGGCCAGTCGTGATCGCGAGCCCCGCCAGCGCGGTCCATGCGCTGATGCCGACGGCATTGTGCAGCCGGTCGTGCGACCACCAGGCGGCACGGACGCGACGCAGCAGGAAGCGCCCGTGAAACGCCGGAGAGACCAGGTTCACCAGCACCCGCCGCCACAGCTCGCGCTTCGGCAGGGCGGCCTCGAGACCGCACATGCCGAACACGAAATCGGCGAACTCGTCCTCCTCCGTAAGCAACTTCTTGTGATTGTGGTGCAGCATATGTTCCGATTTATAGATATCGAAGTGCTTGAACAGCAGGAGAGCTGAGATCAGTCGTCCGACCCGGATGTTTGTTTGGCGCGACTTGAAGACCGTGCCGTGTGAGCAATGATGGAACACGACCACCTGGAACAATCCCAGTCCGGAACTTGCCAGCAACAGACCCGCGAACAGGACGAGCGCGGCGGGCAGGATTGGCAGATGCAGGGCCAGGCAGCTCAGCGCCACGCCGGCTATGGTTTGCACGAGGGCGACCGCGACGAAGTACGTAGGAGAGAGTTCGCGCACCGGCTCGCCTGAGCGCGGCCTGGCGGTGAGCCATGTCAGGAATGGCTGCATCCATTCCGGCAGGCGTTCGGCCATGACAGCGCGGGGTTGTCGGGTGTGCCCCGAGATATCGCCGATGGAGGCGAACTCAAGGCTGGCGACCGCGTCCGCGAGGTCGCTCGGCTGGTAGGTCATCACGTCTTCCTTTCAGTGCGGGACAGCGAAATCTCGGCTGGGCGTGTGCTCGGGCGGAAACACCGCCGTTCATCCGTCGTGCGTTCCACATTACGACATTGTAGTGCGAGGCGCCGCTTCCGCGAAGAAACTCGTCAATCCGTGGGAGTTACGTTATTTCTGCGTTAAATGATCGTCAAAACGAATGTCCTGCCCATGACTCATGTTGGAGCGGCATGCAGTGTGACAGAATGCCGCCCCGCACGAGACAGCCCGGATAGGAATTGTCATGGCGGAGACAGCCGAGCCGAACCGGCACGCCAGCGCGGTCGCGGAGCGCCCGCCCCGATCGTCCGCCGGGGCGGCGGAGTTCGCCCTGCGGGTGGCGTATGCCCGGCATTTCGAGGCCGCGGCCGCCGTTGCGCAATGCGTGGCCCAGTTCGGCACGATCGCGCCCACGCTGCTGGTGGTGTTCTGCGGCGGCAAGCATGATCCGAAGCTGGTACTGGAGGCGCTGCGCGGCGCCTATGGGCCGGTGCCTGTGGTGGGCGGCTCAGCCGCCGGCGCCATCGCCGCCGAGGGTTTCGGCTATAGCGGGCTGGAACTCGCGGTGCTGGCCTTCGCCGATGCCGGAATAACGCCGCGTCCAGTGTTCAACACCGACCTGCTCGAGGGCGAGATCGAAGCCGGCCGGGCTCTCGGCGCCCGGGTCGCCGCGGTGGCCGAACCGGGCGCCCTGGTGCTGCTGTTCTTCGACAGCGTGGCGACGAGCACGCCGCTGCGCCTGCACCCGGCCAGCTCGATCCTCGACGGGTTCCATGAGGGGCTGGGGGGCAAGCATGTCGAGCTGATCGGCGGCGGCCTGCTGACCGACATGAACCTGTCGGATGGCTGGGTATTCGTCGGCGACGAGGTGCTGAAGCACGCGGCGGTGGCCCTGGTGTTTCCGCCGCGGGTGCATGCCTCGACCGTGGTTCTGCATGGCTGCCGGCCCGGTCAGCACCTTCATGCAGATCACCCGCATCGAGGGTGCGGAGGTGTTCGAGCTGGATGGCGAGCCGGCGCTTTCGGTGATAGAACGAATGCTGAATGTTTCGCTCGGCGGTCCGGAGGGGCATAACCTGACCCTGCTCGCAACTTTAGGCGAGAAGCAGGGGGATCCCTTCGCGCCCTATGACGAAAACATGTATGTTAACAGATTGATTGTGGCCTCGGACCGGGAGCGCGGCTCGGTGACGCTGTTCGAGCCGGATTTCCGGCCAGGGACGATGGTGCAGATCATGTCGAGGGACAATTCCCTGATGCTGCAATCGGTGCGCGACGGGGTAGCCGCGGCCAACCGGGCGACGCCGCAGGGCAGGCGGCTGCTCAACTATGTATATCGACTGTGCCGGCCGCGCGAGCGGGCGAAGCGGGGCAGCCACCGAGGAGGCGGAAATGGTGTTGCGCGGGCTTGATCTTTCGACCCCGCTGATCGGCTTTTATTCGGGGGTGGAGATCGCGCCCTTCAACGGCTACAGCCGCCCGCTGGACTGGACCGGCGTGCTGACCACCCTGAGCTGCGACTTCTGATGGACGACGGTTCGACCGGCTGGTCGCGCGAGCTCGCCTATTATCGCCGCGAGTGCAACGATCTCGGCGCCCGCCTGCTGCGCCTGCAGGAGGAGCAGAGCCAGGCCTTCCGCGAAGCGCGCCGCAGCCGCACCGTGGTCAAGCTGCTGCGCGAGGCCTATCGGCTGGGCGACCTGGCGCTCACCACCGAGGATGTCGGCGGTCCGATGCTCGAGCTGCTGGTGGACAACACCATGTGCGATCGCGCGCTGCTGCTGCGCGAGGAGCCGATCGGCGGCGGCACCTTCCTGGTGGCCCAGGCGATCGGCCTGGCCGACATGGCGCTGAACGCGCCGATGACCATCGCGGCCCCGCCGCCCTTCCTCTACACGACCGGGCAGACCAACCTCGACGCGGCGGCCCGCGACGTGGTGGCGGCGGTGGGCGTGCCCTACGTGCTGTGGTCCTACGATCGCGGCAGCGGCCATGCTCTGGTGATCGGCAACCGCTCCGAGAGCAATGTCAGCCGGCCGTTCGAGCCGGGCGACCAGGAACTGGTCGAGGCGGCCCTGTCGGTCTATCTCGACGTGCTGTACCGCAAGCACGCGGAGGCGCAGTTGCGCCAGGCCAAGCAGGCGGCCGAGGCCGCAAGCACGGCGCGAGCGGCCGGCCTCGCGGCTCTCGCCGAGGAAGTGCGCGAGCCGCTGCATGCCATCGGCGATCTTGCCGACACGCTGCGGCCCAATGGTCGCGCTAACGGCCAGGCCGCCCCGACATACCCGCCGGAGGCGACCCCTGGGGGCAATGGTCGTGCCGATGCGCGCGACGCCGCCGAGGAGATCGTCAAGCTGTCGCGCTACGTCATGACGCTGGTGGACGGTGCCGCCGAACATCCCGAGACCGTGCTGCCGCAGGTGTCGCTGGACATCGAATGGGTGCCGATCGACGAGATCATGCGCACCGCGATGCGCTCGGCCTATTCGGCGAGCGTGAGGCTGGGCGTCGATATCGAATCGAGCCTGCCGCGCCGGCGCACCGCGATCTGCGTTGACCGGATGCGCCTTCAGCACGTGATCCATCATCTGGTGGCAAGCGTGCTGCGCGGCACCGCGGCCGGCGGGTCGGTGCGCGTGTCCACGACGCGACGCAGCGATGGCGGGCTGGAGATCCTGGTGGGCGCGCGCGGCGGCGGCCCGCTCAGCATCGCCTATCCGCCGCCGGAACGGCCGGGCGAGGGCGCGGCCGGGCAGGACGGGATCAATCTCTCGTTCGCGCGGGCCATCGTCGAGGCGCATGGCGGCACCCTGACGCTCGAGACCAGCGCGTTCGGGGGCCTGTACGCCCGCTTGGTGCTGCCGGCGCGCAGCACCCGCGATATCGATCTCGCAGAGGCGAATCCGTCGTAGCCCTATCCCGCCCCCGCCACGCGGCGACGGCCGCGCAGCAGGCGCGCCAGCACGATTCGGCCGTCAAACGCCCCCAAGGCCTGCCCGGCGAGGCCATAGACGGCGCCTCCCGCGCCGACCAGCAGCGCCAGGGCCGCCCAGCGCAGACCGGGCCGTGGGAACAGCGGCTCCAGCCCCAGCTCCATCGCCCAGAGTGCCGCAGTCATGGCCGCACCGGCCAGCAGCATCCCCGCCACGCGCCGGCGCAGCAGCGCATCGGCCGCGAGCTGGCCGCGCCGGGCCAGGATCAGCCCCAGCCCTGCCACGTTGACCCAGGCGGCGATCGAGGAGGCGAGCGGCGGTCCCAGATGCTGCAAGGGGCGCATCAGCAGCAGGTTCAGGACGAGGTTCAGGCCCACGCAGGCGATGCCGAGCTTCACCGGCGTCGCCGTATCGCCGCGCGCGAAGAAGCCGTTGAGCAGCACCTTCACCAGCACGAACGCCGGCAGGCCGGTGGCGTAGGCCTGTAGCGCCTGTGCCGAGAGCAGGACCGAATGGGCGTCGAAGGCGCCGCGCTGGAACAGCACGGCGATGATCGGGTGCGCTGCCACCAGCAGCGCCAGGGCCGCGGGCAAGGTCAGCAGCAGCGCGTATTCCAGCGCCCGGTTCATGGTGGCGATGGCGACAGACGGCGCCTCGGAGGCGACCTGGCGCGACAGGGTCGGCAGCAGCGCCGTGCCGACGGCCGCACCGATGGTGCCGAGCGGCAGCTGGTTGATGCGGTCGGCGTAGTACAGCACCGACACCGTGCCGGCCGGCAGCAGGCTGCCGATGATGACATCGACCGACAAATTGAGCTGCGTCACGCCGGCCCCCAGCAGCCCCGGCGCCATGCGCCGCAACAGCCGCCGCATGGCGGGCGACAGGCGCGGGCGCGGCAGCTTCAGCCGCACCCCGGCGCGGCGCACCGCCCACATCAGCAGCAGCAATTGCAGCACGCCGGAAACGGTCACGCCCCAGGCAAGCGCATGGCCCGCTGTCGGCAGCACGTGCAGCAGCCCCAGCATGAAGCCGATCGAGGTCACATTGTAGATCACCGGCGCCGCCGCCGCGGCAGCAAAGCGGTCCAGCCCGTTCAGCACGCCCGACAGCAGGGCGGCGAGGCAGATCAGCGGCATGTAGGGAAAGGTGATCCGGCTCAGCGTCACCGCGAGCTGGAATTTCGCGGGGGTCGCGGCGAAGCCCGGCGCCAGCACGGTCATCACCTGCGGCATGAAGATTTCGCCCAGCACGGTCAGGCCGAGCAGCCAGAACGCCAGCACCGACGCCGCCTGGCTCGCGAAATCCTGCGCCGCCTTCAATCCGTCCGTCGCCAGCAGCCCGGCGAAGGAGGGGATGAAGGCGGCGTTGAACGCGCCCTCGCCGAACAGCCGGCGGAACAAATTGGGCAGCCGGTTGGCGACGAAGAACGCATCGGCGACGGGACCGGCACCCAGCAGGGCCGCGATCAGGATGTCGCGCACGAAGCCCAGCAGCCGGCTTACCATCGTCCAGCCGCCCACCGTCACGATGCCGCGCATCATGGCGCCGGCCGCTCCGCCACCAGCCGCAGCAATGCCGTGCCGGCTCCCGCCTCGCCGCTGCCGAGCCGATGCAGCAGGGCGTCCAGGATCGCCGGTACCCGTTGCTCGAACAGGTAGGGCGGCGAGACCACCAGCAAGCCGCTGCCGTTCAGCCGCTCGGGGTCGAGCGGCTCGCGCAGGAACAGCTCCGCCGTCACCACGTCGGCGATGCCGCTTGCCTGCACGGCCTCGTGGAACGCGCGGACCGGGGTGCGGTGCTTGATCGGATACCACGCCGCGAGCGTGCCGGTGGGAAAACGGGTATGGGCCAGACGCAATCCTTCGGCCACGCGGGCAAACTCATCCGGCTGTTCGTAGGGAGGGTCGATCAGCACCAGCCCGCGCCGCTCGACCTTCGGCGGCAGCAGCGCGCCGAGTGCCGTGTAGCCGTCCCGGTGATGCACCGCCACCTGCCGATCTCCGGCAAAGGCGGACCGCAGGTTCGCGGCCTCCTCGGGATGCAGTTCGCAGCAGGCGAGGCGGTCATCCGCGCGCAGCAAGGCGCGGCAGATCGCCGGGCTGCCGGGATAGAGACCCAGTCCTTGCACGAGGCCCACATAATCGGCGAGTGGCTGCGGCGGGTCGTCCAGCAGGCGGGCGATGCCCTGGCGCCATTCTCCGGTGCGGCTGGCCGGGCCGTTCGCCAGATCGTAGCGGCCGGCGCCGGCATGGGTGTCGAGCACGAAGAACGGTGCCGGCTTGCGCGACAGCGCCCGGAGCAGCCAGACCAGCAGCGCGTGCTTCAGGCAATCGGCCGCGTTGCCGGCATGGAAGGCGTGGCGGTAGTTCACCCGGCGCGCAGTTCGGCGAGCGGCCAGCGCGGCCGTGGCGCATGGTCGAGCGGGTCCGCGAGGCCCAGGCGCAGCCGCTCGATCCCGGCCCAGGCCACCATCACCGCATTGTCGGTGCAGAGCCGCGGCGGCGGGGCGCTCAGGCCGAAGCCGTGCGATGCGGCGGTTCGCTCCAGCGCCGCGCGGATCGCCGCGTTGGCGGCGACGCCGCCCGCCACGACCAGCCGGTTGCCGCCATGCGCCTGCCGGAACATGGCCAGCGCGTGATCGGCGCGGTCGGCCAGCACATCGGCCACCGCGGCCTGGAACGAGGCGGCCAGATCGGCGGCGTCCGCCGCGGGCAGCGGGCCGGGCGGGAAGCCCTCCACCAGCCGCGCCACCGCGGTCTTGAGACCGGAGAAGCTGAAATCGCAGCCGGGCCGGCGGAGCAGCGGGCGCGGCAGGTCGAAGCGGCGGGCATCGCCGGCCCGCGCCAGACGCTCCAGCGCCGGGCCGCCGGGCCAGCCCAAGCCCAGCAGCTTGGCCACCTTGTCGAACGCCTCGCCCACCGCGTCGTCGATGGTGCCGCCCAGCCGTTCGTAGCGGCCGACGCCCAGCACGGCGACGCACTGGCAATGGCCGCCCGACAGCAGCAGCAGCAGATAGGGAAACGCGGCACCGCCCGGCGTCAGTCCCGGCAGGCGCGGCGTCAGCGCGTGCGCCTCCAGGTGGTTCACCGCCACGAAGGGCAAGCGGTGCGCCAGGGCCACGCCCTTGGCGAAGCCGCTGCCGACGATCAGGCCGCCGATCAGGCCCGGGCCGCTGGTCGCGGCGATGCCGCCCAGGCCGGCCCAGTCGATGCCCGCCTGTCGCATGACCGCGGCTGCCATGTCGGGAAGGACCGCCAGATGCGCGCGCGCGGCCAGTTCCGGAACCACGCCGCCATAGGCCGCGTGGTCCGTCTGGCTCCGCACTGCCTCGGCCAGCACGCGCCCGTCCGGTGCCAGGACCGCCGCCGCGGTCTCGTCGCAGGAGGACTCGATGCCCAGCACGGGGGCCGTCAGTTCCGCCACGGCGGGTTCCATCTGTTCATCATCCGGCCACGGTTCTAGGACAGCCGCATGTCCGCCGCCCACCCCGTGTCACCGCCCCGCCCGCACCAGCGATCGCTGCCGCTGCGCGTGGGCACGCGCGGCTCGCCGTTGGCGCTGGCGCAGACTCGCGCGTTTCTGGCCGCGCTGCGCCAGTTCTGTCCGGTGCTGCGGCAGATGGACGTGTTCGAGGAATACCCGATCCGCACCACCGGCGATGCGGTGCAGGATCGCAGATTGGCGGAGATCGGCGGCAAGGGGCTGTTCGCCAAGGAGATCCACGAGGCGCTGGCCGAGGGCCGGGTGGATTTCGCGGTGCATAGCCTGAAGGATCTGGAGACCACCTTGCCGGATGGCGTGGCGCTGGCCTGCACGCTGGCGCGCGAGGATGCGCGCGACGCGCTGATCCTGCCGGCGGCGGTGCAGGCCGATCCGGCCGACCCGTTCGCGGCGCTGCCGGAGGGGGCCGTGGTCGGCACCAGCTCGGTGCGCCGGGCGGCGCAGTTGCTGCACGCGCGGCCCGACCTGCGCATCGCGACCCTGCGCGGCAACGTGCAGACGCGGCTGGACAAGCTCGCGTCCGGCGCCTGCGACGCCACGCTGCTGGCGCTCGCGGGATTGCGGCGGCTGGACATGGAGCACGCGGCCAGCGTCGTGCTCGACCCGGAGATGATGGTGCCCGCCGCCGGCCAGGGAATTGTCGGCATCACCGTGCGCGAGGCCGACCTGGCACTGCGCGAAATGCTGGCCGGCATCGAGGATCGCCGCGGCCCGCGCTGTCGCCACCGCCGAGCGCGCGCTGCTGGCCGAGCTGGACGGGTCGTGCCGCACGCCGATCGGCGGCCATGCGCGGCTGCTGCCGAACGGAAGGCTGCTGCTGACCGGGCTGGTGGCGCGCGAGGACGGCTCGTTCCTGTGCAAGCGCAGCCTGGAGGGAGCAGCCGCGGACGCGGCGGCGATCGGCGCCGAGCTGGGCCGCGCGCTCCGCCGCGAATCGCCGGCCGATATCTTCGCCTGAGCGGCGGCATGGCGCCCGTGCCCGGCCGCGCGGTGCTGGTGACGCGCCCCGAAGCCGAGGCGCGCGAGACGGCCGAGCGGTTGGAGCGGCTCGGCTGGCGGCCGGTCCTGGCACCGGCCATCCGGATCGCGCATCGTCCGCTGCGTCTTCGACGCCGGAATGGCGCCCGCAGGCGATTCTGGTGACGAGCGGCAATGCCCTGCCCGGGTTGCCGGCGCAACTGCATGGCGTGCGGCTGCTGGCGGTGGGCGACGCGACGGCCGAGCGTGCGCGGGCGGCGGGGTTCCGCGACGTGGGCAGTGCCGGCGGCGATGCGGCGGCACTGGACGAGCTGGTGGCACGAAGCTGCGCGGAGCGCGGTGCGCCACTGCTGCTGGCCTGCGGTGCGGGCCAGGGCATGGCACTGCAGACGAGGCTGCGCGGACGCGGCTTCCGCGTGCTGCGCCGGGTGACGTATGCAGCGCATCCGATGCGGCACTTGCCGGAGCCTGCGCGCGCGGCGCTGCGCCAGGGCGACGTCGCCGCCGCCCTGTTCTTTTCGCCGGCCAGCGCGAGCGCCTTTGCCGCGGCACTGCGTCGCGCGGGCCAGGTCGAGGCGCTGCGCGCCGTCGTCGCGGCGGCGATCTCGCAGGCGGCGGCGGGGCCGCTGGCCCCCTTGCCGTGGCGCGACATCCGTGTTGCATCGCGCCCGAACCAGGACGAGTTGCTGGCATGTCTGAGCTGAACGAGCCGGGCGAGACGCCCGCGGAACCCGTGCGCGAACCCGATGCGGCGCCCTCCGAGACCGCGCCGGAGCGCAGGCGCGCCTCGGCGCTGCCGGCGCTGGTCGTCGTGGCGCTGCTGGTCCTGCTCGCGGGCCTCGCATGGACCTGGCAGCAGGGGGTGGTGCTGCAACGCCGCGTGATCGCGCTGGAGTCGCGTGTCGCGGCGCAGCCCGACGTCGATCCGCAGCGTCTCGCCGCGGTCGAATCGACGCTGGACCACGTGCGCAAGCAGGTGGCGAGCCTCGCGGCGCGGCCCATGTCGGCGCCGGTCGATCTACGCCCGATCGAGGACCGGCTGACGGCGCTTGAGCATCGCCCGGCCGCGCAATCCGTCGATCTGGCCCCGCTGGAAGCCCGCATCGCGGCGCTGGAGCAGCGGCCGCAGGCCAAGCCGGAAGATCCCGCCCTGGCCGCGCGCATCGAGACCCTGGCCGCCGCGCAGAAGACGACCGAGCAGCAGGCGCAGGCGGCCGAGGCCGCAGCCCACAGCTCGGCCGAGCGCGCGGCGCGGGTGCAGCGGCTGCAACAGGCATCCGCGGATCTGGCGGCTGGCAAGCCGCTCGGCACCATTGCGGGCGCGCCGCCCGCCCTGGCACGGTTCGCGACCACGCCGCCGCCGACCGAGGCCGGCTTGCGGCTGTCGTTCCCGCAGGCGGCACAGGCGGCGGCCTCGGCCAGCGAGCCGTCGAAAAGCGGCCTGTCCTTCGCGCAGCGCATGTGGCAGCGGGCGCAGTCGCTGGTGACGGTGCGCGAGGGCAATCGCGTCATCGTGGGCGCTCCGGCGACGGCGACGCTCGCGGCGGCCCGCTCGCGGCTCGATGCCGGCGACCTGGCCGGGGCGGTGGCCGACCTCGACGCGCTCGATCCCGCCGCCGCCCGGGCGATGGCGCCGTGGCGGGAGCAGGCGCAGGCGCTGCTGGATGCGCGCGCGGCTCTGGCCAGTGCTGCGGCTGCCGGCTGATGCGCCTCGTCCTCTGGATCATCCTGCTCGGCGTCGCGGCGGTGGCGCTTGCCTGGTGGCTGGCCGGGCTGCCGGGGAGTGTCACTGTCGCTCTGGCGGGATACACGATCGAGACGGCGACCCCGCTCGCGCTGGTGGGCGTGGTGGTGCTGGTGCTGGTGCTGCTGGCGCTGCTGCGGCTGCTGGGCTGGGTGCTGGGCGCGCCGCGCCGGGTGGGGTTCTGGCGGGCGCGGCGTAGGCGGGATGCCGGCGACGCCTCCAGCACCCGCGCCCTGGTGGCGATCGCGGCGGGCGACGCGGCGGCGGCGCGGCGCGAGGCCGGGCGGGCGCGGCGGCTGCTGGGCGATGGCGCGCAGCCGCTGCTGCTGGCCGCCGAGGCGGCACGGCTGTCGGGCGACGAGGCAGGTGCGGCCGAGCTGTTCCGCAAGCTGGCGGATCGCGAGGACGCGGCTTTGCTGGGCTTGCGCGGCCTGTACCGGCAGGCGGCGGCGCGCGAGGACTGGGCGGAGGCGGCGCGGCTCGCCGGGCAGGCCGAGATCGCCCATCCCGGCGGCACCTGGCTGCGCGAGGAGCGCGAGCGGCTGGCGGTGCGCGGCGGCGACTGGCGGCAGGCCCTGGCACTGGCCGCACCCGACGCGCCGCGTGCCGACTATCTGACCGCCCAGGCCGAAGCCGAGACGGACGCCGACCAGGGCCGCAAGCTTGCCAAGCAGGCGTTCCGCGACCATCCGGGCTTTGCCCCGGCCGCGCTGGCCTATGCGAGACGCCTGCGCGCCGCCGGGCGCGAGGACCGCGCGCTCGACGTGCTGACACGGGCCTGGACGGCCGGCCCGCAGCCGGATCTCGCGGCATTGGCCCTGGCCCCCGTGACCGAGCCGATGCAGCGGGTCCGCGTGGCGGCAAAGCTCGCGGCCGGGCGGTCCGAGGATGCGGAGAGCCATCTGCTGCTGGCGCGGGTCAATCTGGAGGCCGGGCTGACCGGCGAGGCGCGACGGCATCTGGAGGCGGCCCGGCGGACACTGGACGAGCGCCGAGTCTGGGTGCTGCTGGCCGATCTGGAAGCGGCCGAACGGGGTGACAGCGAAACCGGGCGCCTGGCGCAGCGGGACGCGCTGCGCCGCGCCGCGACGGCGTCGCCCGATCCGGCCTGGCACTGCGAGGCGTGCGGCACCGTGCTGGCGGGCTGGCGGCCGGTCTGCCCGTCCTGCGGGGTGGCCGGGCGGGTGCGCTGGGGCGGTGTGGCGCGCGCCGTGCTGGCGCCCCCCTCGTGAATCACCGGCAGCACCGCGCGGGATGGCCTGTTGCCGGAGGCGGGCGGCATGTTAACGAAGCGTCGGGCAGGATCAGCGTCCGTCCGATCCGAACGGCCGTGAGGGGAGTATCACCGAACCGTGGATATCCAGGAGACGAGGCTGGCCGGCGTGCATATCCTGACGCCGAAGCCATTCGGTGACGATCGCGGGTTCTTCGCCCGCATGTTCGACAGCCGCGAGTTCGAGAAGGCCGGGCTGATCGGCAGTTTCGTCAACATCAACAACTCGCTGTCGCGCAATCGCGGCACCCTGCGCGGGATGCACCTGCAACTGGCGCCGTCGTCCGAGGCCAAGCTGGTGCGCTGCGTGCGCGGCGCGCTGTTCGATGTGGCGGTCGATACGCGGCCGGATTCGGCCACCTGCCTGCAATGGTACGGGCACGAGCTGACGGCCGAGAACCGGCTGATGATGTATGTCCCCGAGGGATTTGCGCACGCCTTCATCACGCTTGCCGACGATACCGAAGCCATCTATCTGTCCTCGCAATTCTACGATCCGGCACGCGAGCGAGGACTGCGATGGAACGATCCTGCGGTGGGCGTGGAATGGCCGATCACGCCGGAGATCGTGTCCCCCAAGGATCAGGGCTGGTCGGACTACGACCCGGCGAACTTTCGATAGCGGAACGTAGCCCTGGTCCGCGAGGCGGCCGATGAGCGGTCCGCGTCCTTCGGTGTTGCTGACCGGCGGCACCGGCTTCGTCGGTTCGCGTCTTGCCCGACGGCTGCTGTCGGACGGGTTCGCGGTGACGGTGCTGGCGCAGGCCGCCTCGCGGCTGGATCAGCTGATGCGCGTGGGCGTGGCCGACGACGTGGAGGTGGCGCGTTGCGGCGCCGCCTATGACGAGCTGCCGGGCATCGTGGCGCGGGTTCGCCCTGACATGGTGATCCATGTCGCGTCGGTGAGCCGCGGCGGCGAGCAGCCATCCGAGCTGACGCGCATGATCCAGGCGAATGTCACGTTTCCCACCCTGCTGCTGGCGGCGATGCGCGCGGCCGGGGTGCGGCGCTTCGTCAACACCGGCACGAGCTGGCAGACGACGACGGGCGACGAGTACAGCCCGTTCAACATCTACGCCGCCACCAAGCAGGCGGCCGAGGACATGCTCGCCTGCTTTTGTCCGGCGCGTGCCGACGACAGCATGTCGGCGATCACTTTGCGCCTGTTCGACACGTACGGGCCGCACGACGAGCGGCGCAAGATCGTCGATCTGATCATCGGCGCCACGGAACAGGGTGCCGAACTCGCCATGTCGCCCGGCGAGCAGGTGATCGACCTCGTGCATGTCGAAGATGTGGCCGCCGCCTTCGTGACCGCCGCGCGTCGCCTGCTGGATGGCGCAGTGGAGGGGCACGAGATCTATGGCGTTTCGGGCGAGCGCGTGACGCTGCGCGAGCTGGCCACGAAAATCGGCGAGGTGATGCGGCGGGCGCCGCCGATCGTCTGGGGCGGCCGCCCCTACCGGCCGCGCGAAGTGATGCAGCCCTGGGCGGGTTTTGCGCATCTGCCGGGCTGGGCGCCGCGCATCGGCCTGGATGCCGGGCTGCGCGACGTGGTGGCGGCGCGTGGGCAGCCGACGGGAGAACCCGCCGCGGCATGACGGAGATCGCGGCCGATCGTGATGCGCAAGGCGATCGGGACCGTGAAGGCGCCATCCTGGCAGCCCGCTGGTCCATCGAGCGATTGCGCCGGCCGGCCGGGCCGGATCTGGTGTGGCTGGGCTACGCCAAGCCGGAGATCGCGAGTTTCGCCTGCCTTGCCTGCGGTGCCGCGGGAGCCAAGCAGGGCGTGCTGCGGGCCGAGGGGCGCACCCTGTATCTGTGCGCGAGCGTGCGCCAGCCACCAGTTCCATCCGCCATCCGCCGAAACCGCTGTCGTGGCGGGCTTCGCGCGGCGATACCGGATCGAATACGCGGCCGATCTGACGCGGGAGGCGGCGCGAGTGGCGCGCGCCGTTGCCGGTCGGCGCGGCGGCAGGCTGCTCGATCTCGGCTGCGGCATGGGCCTTGCGGTGGACATGGTGGCGCGGCGGCCAGGCTGGACCGCGGCGGGCGTCGATTCCGGCCCGCTGCCGGTGCTGGGTGCCGAGGTGCTGGGTGCCGATCTGCGCCGCGGCGGAGCCGAGGAGGTGGAGCGGCTCAACGCACCGGGCGGCTTTTCCGTGCTGCTGTGCGAGGGCGCATTGGAGCGCAGTGCCGATCCGCTCTCGCTGCTGCGCGCGGCGTCGCGCGCGGGCGGCGGCCGATGCACGCTGGCTGCTGTCGGCCGCCGACGCGGCCACGCTCTATGCGGCGGAGGACGCCATGACCGTCCGCCGCCTGACCGGACCCGAGCAGGTGCTGATCCCGAGCCATGTCGGCCTGCGCCTGTTGCTGAGGCGCGCCGGCTTCGCGGATGTCGAGGTTACGGCGGCGGGCGGGGTGCTGCGCGCCGATCGCTCCCCCCGGCGGCGCTGACCGGGGCGGCTGCGGAGGCGGTGCTGGACGCGTATCTCGCGGCGCGTCTCGCGGCCCTGCCGCGCGACGGATCGATGCGGGCGGCGCTGCTCGTGAGCGTGCTGGAGCGCGCGGTGTCGCGCGGCGACTGGGCCGACGGCCGCAGGATTGCGAGCCCGTCTCGCGGCAGCACTGGCCGCCTCGGTCGAGGCGGCGCGCACGGCGGCGGATCAGGACACGTTGGAGGCGCTGCTCGGCCGCGCGCCGATCTGCGCGCCGTCGCTGCTGTACCAGTCCGGGATGCTGCACCTGAACGGCACTGGCCCGTCCACCCAGGCGCTGCTGTGCTTCGAGCTGAGTGCCGTGCTGGCGGAGCGGGCATACGCGCTGGCGCCCGCGCTGATGCAGGCGGAGGCGGACCGCCGCGGGGCGGCGCGGTTCCATGCCGGCGTGGTGCTGAGCCGCATGGGCGAGGCGGCGGCGGCGCGCGGCGTGTTCGAGTCGCTGGCAAACGGCAGCCAGCCGACAGCGCCGGCTGCCGTTTGGGCGGAGCGCGCGCGCGCGGAGCTGGCGCTGACACCCACGCCCGGTGCGACAGGGGCCAGGGCAGCCAGGGCGTCCCGGCCGCGCCGCGCCGCCGGAAGCAGGCCATGAGCGGCGAGTCAGGCGGGATGGAAACCCGCGTATTGCTGCTGATAGACCAGATCACGCTTCCCTATCTCGCGGACGGGCAGCCGCCGCAGGCGCCGTTCAGTCACGACAAGAACCTGTTCCAATTCGCGCACGAGGCGCTGCGGCGCGGCTGGACGGTGATCCTGAGCGCGGCACAGCTCGATGCCACGACCCGTCCGAGTTGGGTCGTGCGTCAGGTCTATCCGACCTGGCAGCAGGATCGTGAGCCGCTCGCCTATCCGGAGGTCAGGCCGCATATCGTGGCCGCGGTGTTCCCCGAGGCGCTGAACATCCGCGCGCAATTCCCGCATCCGAAGATCGTGGCCATTCATGCGGCGATCCATTTCGTCGAAAGCCCGGAGCGGTTCCCGGCGCAGTACGTGTTCGATCTGATCACCGCAGTGCGCTACAACATCGACTTCATCCTGACGCAGAACGCGCGCATGGCCGAGATCCTGCACGTGTTCTACAATCTGATGGCCAAGTGGCCCTATCCCGAGCGCATCCTGGTCTCGCCGCTCGGTATCGTCGAGGAGGAGCGGCGCGTCACGCCCGACGTGGCGGCGACGCGCGCCGAGATGGGGCTGCGTGACGGCGAGCTGGCGATCATCAATGCCGGCGGTGTCTGGCGCTGGACCGATTTCAACACCTTCCTCGAGGCGTTCGGCGACCATTGCGAGGCGATGCCGCAGAGCACGCTGCGGCTGTTCGTGATGGGGCTGTTGCAGCCGACCAATATCGACCACGGTCCCTATATCGAGAAGACCGAGGCGCTGCTGTATCGGTTTCGCGACCTGCTTGGCGACCGCATCACCGTGTACAACCACTGGGACGATGCGGCGCGCCGGGTGCGCGCGTACACGGCCAGCAGCGATCTCGGGCTCAACGTCAACAAGCCGAGCCTGGAAAACTGGCAGAGCTACCGCCTGCGCTTCCTGGACTATCTGGCGGCCGGCGTGCCGGTGATCAACACGCGCGGCGACCTTTCGAGCGAGGCGGCGGAGGGGGCGCATGCCTTCGTGGTCGATGCCGGGGATGTGCGCTCCTACCGCGCGGTGCTGGATGGCGTCGCCGGCAATCCTGCCCTGGTGGCGGAGCGGGCGGCCACGATGCGGTCGCTCGCGCGCGAATTCGACAGCCGAAACACCTATGGCGCGGCGCTGGACCAGATCGCGCGCACGCCGCGCCGGCCGGGCGGCGACCACGCGCATTGGGGCGATTGCGTCCTGGATTATGCCGGGCACCATATCCGCGCCGAGTACCGCGCCCGCCTGCTGCGCGGCATGACCCGCCTCGCCGATCAGATGCTGGAGTAGAATGGTGCAGGGCGACAGAGTGATCGGGGGCCGCATCGTCCTGTTCGAGAGCGGCCGGGCGTGCCCTGTTCCGGCCGGAAGGGCCCGGTGAGCCGGGCCCGATCGGGGTGCGTCGCGTCGGGGCGGACGCCTGGGTGCAGCACGATCATCAATTTGTAGCAAGCGATTGACGAGGCCGGACTGTCTCGCGGCCGGGATGTCGTCTATGCAGGCCGCAATGGTGGTCAACGGAGGCTGACGCTGCGATGAAGGCGGTAATCCTGGCAGGCGGACTGGGCACGCGACTGTCGGAGGAGACGAACGTCCGACCGAAGCCAATGGTCGAGATCGGCGGCAAGCCGATCATGTGGCACATCATGAAGATCTACAGCTCGCATGGCATCAATGACTTCGTCATTTGCCTCGGCTATAAATCTTATGTGATCAAGGAGTATTTCGCGAACTACTATTTGCACATGTCGGACGTGACCTTTGACATGCGCGACAACAGCATGAAGGTGCATCAGGCGAGTGCGGAGCCGTGGACGGTGACGCTGGTCGATACCGGCGAGCAGTCGCAGATCGGCGGTCGCATCAAGCGGGTGCTGCCCTATGTCAGCGGCGACGAGGCGTTCTGCCTGACCTATGGCGACGGGGTCGGCAATGTCGATATCGGGGCCGGACTCCGGCTGCATCGCGAGCACGGCAGGCTTGCCACCGTGACAGCCGTGCAGCCGCCGGGACGCTTCGGCGCGCTGCGCCACGAGGGCGAGCGGGCGATCGGCTTCGAGGAGAAGCCGCGCGGCGACGGGAGCTGGATCAATGGCGGGTATTTCGTGCTGTCGCCGAAGGTGGGCGACTACATCGAGGGCGACATGACGATCTGGGAACGCGAGCCGATGGAGAAGCTGGCGCAGGAAGGGCAGATGACGGTGTATTTCCACCACGGCTTCTGGCAGCCGATGGACACGCTGCGCGACAAGGTGCAGCTGGAGCAGTTGTGGGCCTCCGGCAACGCGCCCTGGAAAACCTGGTAGGAGTGGCCCCAATGCGAGTCCTGATCACCGGCAACATGGGCTATGTCGGCCCGGTGCTGGTCCGTCACCTGCGCGAGACGCATCCCGGCATCGAGCTGATCGGCTACGATATCGGCTTTTTCAGCGGCAGCCTGACCGATCACGGGCAATTGCCGGAGACGCAGCTGGATGCGCAGCATTTCGGCGATGTCCGCCGGCTGCCGGCATCGCTGCTGGACGGCGTGGACGCCGTGGTGCATCTGGCGGCCATCAGCAACGATCCGATGGGCAACCGCTTCGAGGCGGTGACGGACGCGATCAATCACCAGGCGAGCGTCGCGGTGGCGAGCGCCGCGCGCGATGCCGGCGTCCGGACCTTCGTCTTTGCGTCCAGTTGCAGCGTGTATGGAGCCGCCGCCGGCGGTCCGCGCCGCGAGACCGACGCGCTGAACCCGCTCACCGCCTATGCGCGCAGCAAGATCGCCACCGAGCAATCGCTGAAGCAGATGGATCTGGGCGGGATGCGCGCGGTGTGCCTGCGCTTCGCCACCGCCTGCGGCTGGAGTCAGCGCCTGCGGCTCGATCTGGTGCTGAACGATTTCGTGGCCTGCGCGCTGTCGGCGGGGGAGATCACGGTGCTGTCGGACGGCACGCCGTGGCGGCCGCTGATCGACGTTGCCGACATGGCGCGGGCGATCGACTGGGCGATCAGCGCCGCCGATCACGCGCCGCAATTCGTCGCGGTCAATGTCGGCTCGAAGGAGCGCAATTATCAGGTTCGCCAGCTGGCAGAGGCGGTGGCAGAGGCGGTGCCCGGCACCTCGGTCAGCATCAACCTGAACGCGCCGGCCGACACCCGTTCGTACCAGGTCGATTTCTCGTTGTGGGGCGAGCTGGCGCCGCATCACCAGCCGCTTGTGACGCTGGCACAGTCGATCGCAGAGTTGCGCGAAGGACTGACGGCAATGGGCTTTTCCGACCGCAATTTCCGTCAGTCGCCGCTGATCCGGCTTCAGGTTCTCGACCGGCTGATCAAGGGCGGCAGGCTGAACGACGCGCTGGAACGGGTGTAAGCCGCAGGCATGAAGCGGCCGGCCGGGACAGGCATCAAGGAGGAGGCGGCGCCGCGTCCGCCGCCGACCTTCCATCTGGACATGGCCGAGATCAAGGATGGGCGCTGCTTCGTCGTCGGTTGGGCGGTGCGCAAGCCCTCCGACGAGCCGGACGTGCATGTGCGCCGGGGCGAGAGGCGAACGGCACCCCTGGTGATGTTCCACCGGCCGGACGTGATCGAGTATTTCACGCATATCCGCTCACCCGCGGTCGACCGGTTCGACATCGCCTATGGCTTTGCCTTCAGCTTTGCGGCGAACTCGTTTCAGAATCTCATTTTATCGGTGCAAGGGGCGGAGCAGCCGCTGGTGCCCAACCCGCCAGGTCCGGAAACCGATGTCGGTTTCCTGAAGCGCTACGTCGAGGAGCTGCTGCCGCTGGCCGATTCACCGGCCCTGGCAGCGGCGCGCGCGCGCTTTCAGACATTGCTGATATCGCGCGGCAAGCGGGAGGGCGCACCAGAAGCCGCGGCGGAGGACGAGAATGCGCAGATCTCCGTGGAGGCGCTGCTGGCGACGTGCGAGGCGAGCGGGCCGATCTTCGGCGAGGAGGCGGCGGGTGGCCGCGTCGCCCTGCTCGCGATCCATCAGCGCGGGCGGCATCTGACGCATTCGCATCGCGCCATGCTGGCGGCACTCGCGGCGCGCGGCTATCGCACGGTGCTGGTCAACTCCAGTCCCGAGGCGGAGGCCGCGCGCGCGGAGCTGGCGAAGGGAGAGATCGCGGGGCTGGTACGCCGGTCCGACCACGGGCGCGACATCGCGTCGTGGCTGCTCACGCTGGAACTGCTGCGCGGGCGGCTGGCGCAGGTGGAGCATGTGCTGTTCTGCAACGACAGCTTCCTGGGTCCGTTCGACGATCTGAGCCATATACTGGCGCATCAGGCGCAGGCCGGGGTCGATTTCTGGGCGCTGACCGATAGCTGGGACCGCGGCTATCACCTGCAATCGTCGTTCTTCACGCTGTCGGGATCGTGCCTGCATGGCGAGGCCTTCCGGCATTTTACCGCCACCTACGCCTATCCGAACGAGCGTGACGCGGTGGTGACACAGGGCGAACTGGGATTGTCGCGCATCCTGGTGGCCGATGGTGGTGTGACGATGGCGGTGCTCGCCCCCTACCGGGAACTGGTGCGCGAGCATCTGGCCGATGCGTCGCGTCCGCTCGACGAGTTGCGCGCGCTGCCTGAATACCACGATGCACTGCCGGCGGAAGTCGGATACTTCGATCGCCCGCAGCGCGGCTATGTCGATTCCGCGATGGCCTGGTCGCTGAAGCTGCTGTCCGACCTGCGCAGCGGCATCGGACGCAACCCGCAGCACGTGTTCTGGGAACCGCTGCTGACACGCTACCGCGTGCCGTTCGTGAAGAAGGAATTACTGCTGTCCAACCCCGCCGGAGTGCCGTTCTTCTGGCGCATCCTGCCTGTGATCGCCGCCACCTATGGACCCGAGCACGCAATGCGTGCGGAGCAGGACATGCGGCGCGGGGGAACACGGGCGCCGGTGTTCTGAAGGGGCGTTCTGAAGGGGCGTTCCGACCGTCGCCAACATTGATTGACGGCTGGCAGGGAGCATGTCTAGCTATCCGCAAACAGCCTAGCAGTCTCGCGAGCGACGTCCGAGCCGGGCGGTGGCCCGGCAGCCAGTGGCGCGCGGCCTCGGACCACGGGCGAAACGGGGAGGGGCGCATGGAGCTGGGGCTGCGGGGCAAGGTGGCGGTCATCACCGGCGCCAGTGTCGGCATCGGTCTCGCGATCGCCGAAGGTCTTGCAGCGGAGGGGGTCAACCTCCTGCTGGCGGCGCGGCAGGAGCAGCGGCTGTCCGCCACTGCCGCCGCAATCACCGCGCGCCATGCCGTGCGCGCCGCGGCCGTGCCCTGCGACGTGGCGAGTGCCGCCGGATGCGCCGAACTCGTGGCCGCGGCCGAGCGGGAGTTCGGCGGCGCCGACATCCTGATCAACAACGCCGGCACGGGCAGCAACGAAACCGTGCTGGAGGCGCCAGACGAGAGGTGGCAGTCGTACCTGGGACCTGCACGTGATGGCGGCAGTCCGGCTAGCGCGCGGCCTCGCACCGGGCATGAAGCGGCGCGGCGGCGGCGTGATCCTGCACAATGCCTCGATCTGCGCCAGCCAGCCGCTGTGGTACGAGCCGATCTACAACGTCACCAAGGCGGCGCTGGTGATGTTCAGCAAATCGCTCGCGACCGAGCTGATCAAGGACGGCATCCGCGTGAACGCGGTCAATCCCGGCCTGGTGCTGACGCCGGACTGGGTCAAGACCGCGAAACAGTTGACCGCTGACGGCGGCGGCGACTGGGAGGGCTACCTGAAAGGCGTCGCCCGCGAACACGCGCCGATCGACCGTTTCGCGACACCCGAGGAAGTGGCCAGCTTCTTCGTCTTCCTGTGCTCGCCGCGTGCCAGCTATTCCGTGGGGTCCACCTATTTCGTCGATGGCGGGATGCTGAAGACGATCTGATCCCGGACACCGACACGCCGCAGGGAGCTGTGCCAGTGACGGAAAGCGTGCCCACCGACGCGGTGCTGCTTCTGGAGGGCGTCGGCAAGTCCTACGGTGCGTCGCGCGTGCTGGATGATGTCAGCTTCGCGGTCGGGCGCGGGCGCGTGCATGCGCTGGTGGGGGAGAACGGGGCGGGCAAATCCACCATCGTCAAGATCGTCACGGGCGTCGTGCCGCGCGATAGCGGCGAAATCCATGTGAATGGACGCAACGTGCGCTTCGGCAATCCGCTGGAGGCGCGCGCGGCAGGGATTTCGGCGGTGTACCAGGATCCGCGGCTGTTTCCCGATCTCGATGTGGCCGAGAACATTCACCTCGCGCACTATCCCAGAACCGCGCTGGGCATGGTGGACCGGCGCGCCATGCATCGGGCCGCAGCGACCGCGCTCGCGACGCTTGGCGTTGCCATCGACACGCGGGCACTGATCGCCTCGCTGAGTGTCGCCGAGCTGCAATTCGTGGAGATCGCCCGGGCGCTCACCGTCGATACGCGGCTGCTCATCCTCGACGAGCCGACCGCCTCGCTCACGCCCGACGAGGCGGAGCGCCTGTTCGCCATCGTGCGGACGCTGCGCGCGCGGGGCGGCTCGGTCCTGCTGATCACGCATCGGCTGGAGGAGGTGGAGCGCATCGCCGACGACGTGACGGTGCTGCGCGACGGGCGCCATGTCGCGACCCGTCCGATGTCCGAGGTCGATCGCGCCGATCTGGTGCGGATGATGGTCGGGCGGGAGCTGGCGTCGCTGTTCGCGCGGCGCGAGGCGCTGCCGCCGGGAGGCGAGGTTCTTGCCGTCGAGCGGCTGACGCTCGCGGGCGCCTTCGCCGAGGTGTCGTTCACGCTGCGCGCGGGCGAGGTGGTCGGCATGGGCGGGCTGGTCGGCGCCGGACGCTCGGAGATCGCGCAGGCGATCTTCGGGATGACGCCGCCGGACGCGGGGCGTGTCATGCTGGACGGCAGGCCGATCGTGCCGCGCAGCCCGCGGCAGATGCTGCGGGCCGGGCTCGCCTATCTGCCGGAGGACCGCGACCGACAGGCGCTGATCATGCCGGAGCCGGTCGGCGACAATATCGTGCTGCCGATCATCGGCCGGCTCGCGCGCCTGTCCGTCGTCAATCGCGCCGCCGGGCGGCGGCTCGCCGAACGATCGGTCGCCACCTACAGGATCCGCACCAGCGGCCTCGACCAGATCGTGGCGGCACTGTCGGGGGGCAACCGGCAGAAAGTGGCGTTCGCGAAGTTTCTCGCGACCGAACCCGCCGTGCTGATCCTGGATGAGCCGACGCACGGCGTCGATATCGGCAGCAAGGCGCAGATTCACGCGATGATCGACGAGCTGGCGCGGGCCGGCATGGCGGTGCTGCTGATCTCCTCCGACCTGCCCGAGCTGCTGGCGATGAGCGACCGCATCCTGGTGGTGGCGGAGGGGCGGATCGTGGCCGAGCTGCCGGGCGGGGAGGCGACGCAGGAGGCCGTGATGCGTGCGGCGACCCGTTCGCGGGAGATGGCGCGTGCAGCGGCCTAGCGAGGGCATCGCTGCGGCCCTGCTGCGGGTGCGGTTCGTGGGCGTGCTCGCCGCATTGCTGCTGCTCGGCGCCGGGTTCTCCGTGCTGTCAGGGAAGTTCGCGACCGGCCAGAACATCAGCGTCATCGCGGGCAACGCGGCGATCCTGGCGATCGTGGCGGCGGCGCAGGGCATCGTGCTGGTCACGCGCAACCTGGATGTGTCGGTGGGCTCGATCATGGGTCTCGCGGCCTATGTCGCTTGCGACTACGCGGCCCGGCATGTCCATGCCGACCCTGCCGTGGTGATCGGCATGGCGGGTGCGATCGGCACCGTGCTGGGCGGGGTGAACGGGCTGATCGTGGCCTATGGCGGCGTGTCGCCGCTGATCGCGACGCTTGGCACCATGTCGATCTATCGTGGGCTGATCTACGTCTATGCGCATGGCGGGGAGATCACCAGCAACCGGCTGCCGCATTGGATGCTGGCGGGCGTGGATGCGCGCCTGGCCGGGATGCCCGTCATTGTCGTCATCAGCGCGGGTGCCGTGGCATTGGTGGCGGCGTTCCTGCACAGCTTTCCGCTCGGGCGGCATCTCTACGCGATCGGTTCCAACCAGGCGGCCAGCCTGTTCAACGGCCTGCGCATCCGCCGCATCACCGTGTTCGCCTACGCGCTGAGCGGGTTGATGTGCGGGCTCGCGGGCCTGCTCTACGCGGCGCGCGTCGGCACGGTCACGGTCGTCCTCGCGACCGGCTGGGAGCTGTCGTCGCTGGCGGCCGCGGTGATCGGCGGGATCAGTGTCGCGGGCGGATCGGGCGACGTGATCGGCGCTGCGATCGGCGCGCTGGTGCTGGCGACTATCGACAACGGGCTGGTGCTGCTCGGCGTGCAGGAGTTCTGGCGCATGTTCATCCAGGGCAGCGCCATCGTGCTCGCCGTGGCGGTGGACGTCGGCATCCGCGCCAGGGTGCGGGCGGCGTTGCGGCAGCGGCGACGTGTCGGGATCCTGGCATGAGCAGGCTGCGCCCAACCGCGTGGGAGGCCATGCTGCTGCTGCTGATCGTGGCCGCCGGCGCGTGGTCGGCCGAGCTGTCGCCGTACTATCTCAGCCTCAAGCAGATCCTCTATTCCAGCCGCTTCTTCATCGTGCCGGGATTGCTGGCGCTCGGCCTGATGGCGGTGGTGGTGACCGGCGAGATCGACATCTCGCTGGCCTCGATCGTCGCGGTTGGAACCGTGCTGCTTGGCAGGTGCGCCGCGCACGGGCTGCCGCTGGCGGCGGCGATCCCCCTGTGTCGTGCTGGCCTGTGCAGTACTCGGCTTGCTGAACGGGGTGCTGGTGGCGGCACTCGGATTGCCGTCGCTGGCGGCGACACTCGGGACGATGGGCGCATATCGGGGACTTGCCTTCATCATCGGCTCGAACCTCGGCTACGCCGATTTCAGCGACGCTTATCTGTCGGTGGGCTCGGACCGGGTGTGGGGCATGGTGCCCTTGGCGCTGCTGCTGTTTGCCGCTGCCGGCGCGGTGATGTGGTTCGCGATGCACCGCACGACGTTCGGCCGGCGCTGCTTCGCGGTCGGCAACAACAAGGAAGCGGCCTGGATCGCCGGCGTGCGGGTGCGGCGCCTCAAGATCGAGGCCTACACGCTGGCCGGCGCGCTGGCGGGGCTCGCCGCCCTGGTCTGGGTCGGCCAGTACAGGCTCGGCGCGCGGCGACAATGCCGATGGCGTGATCCTGTTCGTCGTGACCGCGGTGGTGCTGGGCGGCGTGGACATCAATGGCGGCCGAGGTACCGTGCCGGGCGTCGTGCTGTCGCTGGTGCTGCTGGGCACGCTGCGCAACGGCATGGGCCTCGCCAATATCGGCGGTCCGACGCAGACCGTGGTGCTGGGTGCGCTGCTGGTGCTGGGCGTGCTCTATCCGCTGGCCGCGGGCGCGCTGGCGGCGATGCGCCCGGCCGGGACCGCGCGGCGCCGCGTTCGCGCGAGGCGCCGTGCCTGATTGTCTGCTTCACACCGGAGAGAAGGAGCGACGATGAAAGAGGGAGATGTCATGCAGGTCGCCTACGTGGTGCGCGACCTGGACCGCGCGATGCGGCTGCACTGGGAGGTGTTCGGCATCGGTCCGTGGGATGTCTATGAGTTCGAGGCGCCGAAGGTGCGCGACTATGTGTATCGCGGCCAGCCCGCCACCCACACCGCACTGATCGCCGTGAGCTGGCGCAATGGAATGCAGCTCGAGCTGATGCAGCCGGTGCGCGGGCGCTGCATCTATGACGAGCATCTGGAGAGCAAGGGCGAGGGACTGCACCACATCAAGCTGTACTACCCGGACTGCGCCAAGGCGGTGCAGGATTTCGCCCGGCGCGGCTATCCGGTGATCCAGAGCGGGAAGTTCGACGACGACGAGCATTACTACCTCGATACCGAAAAGGACTTCGGCTACGTGATCGAGCTTGGCAACGCGGGCCGCATCCGTCCGGCAGAGCGACGCTATCCATCCTGATTGCCGCCACAGAACAACAAAGGGAAACAGCCATGACCTCCAAGCTTTCGACGCTGCTGGCGACAGTCGCCGCCGTCGCTTTGCTTTCGCTGGGTTCGGGCGCGCACGCCAAGGACTCAGGTTTCAAGCTGAT
Source organism: uncultured Pseudomonadota bacterium (assembly GCA_963838805.1). Taxonomy (GTDB): domain Bacteria; phylum Pseudomonadota; class Alphaproteobacteria; order Acetobacterales; family Acetobacteraceae; genus CAVRQM01. The sequence goes on along the minus strand of CAWISK010000005.1, from coordinate 356,279 downwards.
GATGACCCCCAAATGGACCGGCTTCCCGTATTTCGAGGCCGCCGCCAAGGGCGGGCGAGATGCCGCGAAGGAGCTGGGCGACACGTTCGTGTACGCGGGTGCCGACCATGCCGATGTCTCGCTGCAGGTGGAGACGCTCGAGAACTTCCTGACGCAGGAGCCGAACGGCATCCTGCTCGCGGCGATCGACCTGAACGCGGTGGCGCCGGTGCTGAAACAGGCGCGCAAGCAGGGGGTCGTGGTGACGACGTTCGACGCGGACGCGGCGCTGCCCGCGCGCGACATGTTCGTCAACCAGCTTTCCTATGAGCAGGCCGCGCGCACCATGCTGGATTGCGCGCTGCTGGACGCGCCGCAGGGCGGCGAGATCGCTTTCGTCGCGGCCTCGCCCACCGCGCCGAATCACATGGCGCATATCCGCATCATGACCCAGCTCACCCAGACCGATCCGAAATACAAGGTGTTCAAGGTCGTGGACACGCAATACGCCGCCGATGACGAGGCCAAGAGCTACGACGTCGCCGTCAATCTGATGCAGGCGCATCCCAATCTGAAGGTGATCATCTCGTCCTCGGCGGTGAGCGCGCCGGCGGCGGCGCGGGCGATCGAGGCGACCGGGCGCGCCGGAAAGGTCTTTTCGACGGGCTTCGCGCTGCCGAGCGCGATCAAGAGCTATCTGGCGGACGGCTCGGAGAAGGCGTTCGCGCTGTGGAACCCGTATGAGCTCGGCTATCTCGCGGTCTATGCCACGCATCTGAAGCTGGCCGGCAAGCTCGCGGGCAAGCCGGGCGAGACGTTCCAGGCCGGCAAGATCGGCACCTACACGGTGGGCCAGAATGGCGAGATCGTCTATGGCAAGCCGCTGATCTTCACCAAGGACACGGTGGACAAGGCCGGGTTCTGAGCGGCATCGCGGCAAACCGGAGGGAGGTACCATGACCCCGCGCTGCACCCTGACCGCGACCCTGCGCGCGCGGCCCGAGAAGCGGGCCGAGCTGATGACGCTGCTGCAATCCTTCGTGCCGAAATCGCGTGCCGAGCCGGGCTGCGTGGACTACCATTTCCATGCCAGCAGCGACGATCCGAACGTGTTCTATTTCTACGAGAACTGGACGACCAGGGCAGATCTCGACCGCCACCTGGCGTTGCCGTACCAGAAGGAATGGTTCGCCCGCCACGACGAGTTTCTCGCCGCGGAGGTCGAGTTGCGGTTTTTCGAGATGCTGAGCGAGTACGACAAGTAAGGCCGCGAGCAAGCGGCTGCACAACAACAGGAGGAAACCGATGGCATCGATGATTTCGCGATATCTGGCGGCGGCACTCGGGCTTGCCGCCATGCTGGGTGGCGCTTCCGCTTTCGCCGCCGAGACCGGGGTCGCGACCGGCGACACCTCGGGCAAGCGGATCGCGCTCAGCAACTCCTACGCCGGCAATTCCTGGCGTCAGCAGATGCTGAAGACCTGGGATCGCGCCACGTCCGATGCGATCAAGGCCGGCATCATCAAGGCCGCCAAGGTGGTCAACGCCAATGCCTCGGCACCAGAGCAGGCCAACCAGCTGCAAAGCATGATCCTCGAAGGCTGGGACGCGATCGTCATCAACGCGGCCTCGCCCACGGCGCTGAACGGCGTCATCCAGGAGGCGTGCGACGCGCATATCGTGGTGGTGGTGTTCGACGGGCTGGCCACCGCACCCTGCGCCTACAAGGTGGCCTATGACTACACCAGCATGGGCCGTCAGGAAGCGGATTTCGTCGCCAAGAAGCTGGGCGGTAAAGGCAACGTGCTGGAGGTGCGCGGCATCGCCGGCATTTCGGTGGATGCCGATATCCACAAGGGCATTACCGAGGAGTTCGCCAAATCGCCCGGCATCAAGGTGGTCGGCTCGGTCTATGGCAACTGGACGCAGACCATCGCGCAGAAGGAAGTGGCCAGCATCCTGCCCAGCCTGCCCCCGGTCGATGCGATCGTGACCCAGGGCGGCGACGGCTGGGGCACCTACCAGGCGTTCAAGGCGGCCGGGCGGCCGACGCCCCTCATCATCTTCGGCAACCGGCAGGACGAACTGTCGCTGTGGCACGATCTGCTGACGCAGAACGCCAATTACGACACGTTCTCGCTGTCCTCGGCGCCGGGCTGCGCGTCGGTGGCGTTCTGGGTGGCGCAGCAGGTGCTGGCCGGCAAGAAGGTGCCCAAGACAATCTATCTGCCGCTGCCGGTGATCCAGAAGAGCGATCTGGATGCGTGGCTGAAGGTGATGCCGGACGGTGCGGTGGCAACGCCGGTCTATACGCAGGCCTGGGCGGCGCAGGTGATCGACGCCAATGCGGCGGGCGCGCCGCTGCCGGCATCGCCGGTGGCCAAGGCGGGTGATATGTGAGGCGGAGCCGCACTGCATGAGCGGCTCCGGCACCTCGGTGGTGCTGTCCGGCATCGCGAAGCGGTTCGGAGCTGTGCGGGCGCTCGCCGGGGTCGATCTGGAGATCCTCCCCGGCGAGACGCTCGGCCTGGTCGGGCACAACGGCGCCGGCAAGAGCACGCTGATGCAGGTGCTGGCCGGCACGCTGGCGCCCGATGACGGCAGCATCGCCGTCGCCGGGCGCGACGAGACCGCCGGCTACGACGTGCGGCGCGCGCAGGCGCTGGGCATACGCTGCGTGTTCCAGGAATTGTCGCTGTGCCCGAATTTGCGCGTGTTCGAGAACATGCGCATCCTGGACCACGGGCTGCGCGGCTTCGGCTGGCCCGCACGCGCGCGGCGGCGGATCGGGGCGGCACTGGACGACATCTTCCCAGGGCATGGGATCGGCACCGATGCGCTGGTGGGGCAATTGCCGATCGGCCAGCGGCAGATGGTCGAGATCGCGCGCGCCTTCACGGAAACCGGCCAGACGCCCCGCCTGGTGATCCTGGACGAACCGACCTCCTCGCTGGGAGCGCAGGCGGCCGACCAGCTCATGCGATTCACGCGCCGTGCAGCGGAGCGCGGACTGTCCTGCATCTTCATCTCGCACCGGCTGGCGGAGGTGCTGGAGCATACCGACCGGGTGGTGGTCATGCGCGACGGCGACGTGGTGGCGCGGGAGCGGCCGCACACCCTGTCGCACGCGCAACTGGTCGAACGGATGGGCCTGACCGGCGAGGCGATCGAGGTGGCCGGACACGCAACGGTCGCGCGCGCGGCGGCACCGGCGCTGCGCGTCTCGGTGCGTTCGCAGGGTGCCTCAGGGTTCGCCGCCCATGCGGGCGAGGTGGTGGGCCTGGCCGGTCTGGACGGGCATGGTCAGCGCGACATGCTGCTGCGCGTCTTCGCGGCGGCGCGGGGTGGGCGCGGGCCGGTCCAGGTGCATGGCAGCGTCGCCTATGTCAGCGGCGACCGGCCGCGCGAGGGCGTGTTCCCGCTCTGGTCGATCGGCCGCAACCTCACGATCGCCTCGCTGCGGCGGCTCGCGCGCGGCGGCCTCGTCAGCCCTGGTGGGGAGGCGGAGCTGGCCCGTGCATGGCAGCAGCGGATCGGCATCCGCACGCCGGACATGAGCAATCCGATCCTGAGCCTGAGCGGCGGCAACCAGCAGAAGGTGCTGATCGCGCGCGCCTTCGCGAGTGGTGCCGACATCTTGCTGCTGGACGATCCGATGCGCGGAGTCGATGTCGGCACCAAGCGCGAGCTGTTCGAGTCCATCCGGGGAGCTGCCGAACGCGGCGCCTGCATGATCCTCTACACAACCGAAACCGACGAGCTGAAGCATTGCGACCGCATCTATGTTTTCTATCGCGGTTCCATCACCGACGAGATCGACCGCGCGGCACTGACCGAGGAACGGGTGCTGCGCGCGTCCTTTGCGGAAACGGCACCTCCCATTCATGCGGATGCTGCCTGAGATGAGTGCTGCGGCCATCACGGTACCTAAGCGCGTTCCCCGCATCGGCGGCGGCGGCTTGAGCGCGGTTCTGCCGGCCGTGGCACTCGCGGCGATGCTGGTGGCGATCTGCGTCATGCAACCGCGCGCGTTGAGTTATAACGGGATGCGGCTGCTGCTCGGCTTTTCGATACCGATGATGCTGGCCTCGATTGCGCAGCTCTGCGTGATCGCCGCCAGCGACATCGATCTGGGTCTCGGCGCCTTCATCGGCCTGGTGAACTGCCTGTCGGCAACTGTGGTGGCGGAGCGGCCGCTGCTGGGCGGCCTGGTCCTGGCCGGCTGCGTGCTGGCCTATGCCGGGATGGGCGCGTTCATCGAGTTGCGCCGGCTGCCGTCGATCGTCGTGACACTTGGGCGCCTCGTTCGTCTGGCTGGGCCTCGCATTGCTGGTACTGCCGGAGCCGGGGGGTGCGTCGCCGGATTGGCTTGCGGCACTGGTGCGGCTCGAGCCGCCGCTCGTGCCCTTGCCGGTGGTGGTCGCGGTGCTGCTGGCGCTGCTGGGGCATTGGCTGTTCATGCGTTCGTCCTACGGCGTGGTGCTGCGCGGCATCGGCAGCACGCCGCAGGCGGTACGGCGCGCGGGATGGTCGCTGCTGGCCGCGCGCGCCGCGCTGTATGGACTGGCCGGCGTTTTCGGGGTCGCTGCGGGGCTGGCGCTCACCGGATTGAACACGACCGGCGATGCCAATTTTGGCGGCCCCTATACGCTGCTGTCGATCGCGGCGGTGATCGTGGGCGGCGGCGAATTCGTGGGCGGCATCGTGGCGCCCGTGGGTGCGGTGGTCGGCGCTTTTATCATGCTGCTGACCGGCTCGCTGCTCTCGTTCATGGATGTCTCGACCGATTGGCAGCTCAGCGTGCAAGGCGCCATCCTGATCGTCGTGCTCGGTACCCGGGCACTGCAACGCAGGCGGCCCGCATGAGGCGATGGCTCGACGCCAATCCGTGGATCTGGTCGCTGCTGGGCGCGGTCGTCGTCTGGGCGCTGACGGTCGCAAGCGTCGAGGGGCGCGGTGCCGGCGCCACGCTCAGCACGGCTGCGGGCTTCGCCACGTTCTACGTCATCGTGGGCATCGGCCAGATGCTGGTCATCTCCACCGGCGGCGGCAATATCGACCTCTCGATCCCTTCGGTGATGATGCTGTCCGGGTATTTGTCGATGGGCGTGATGCACACGCAGGGCGCGGGCCTGGCGGTGGGAATCGCCGTGGCACTGGGCGTGGGCCTGTGCGCGGGCCTGACCAACGTCGTGCTGATCCGCGGCTTCAGCATCCCGCCGATGATCGCGACGCTGGCGGCGGGATTCATCATGCAGTCGATGACGATCGCCTATTCGCGCGGCTCGACCGCGAAGCCGCCGCCGCTGCTGCTGGAGTTCAGCCTGGCGCGCGTGGGCGGCATTCCGGTGATCGCGCTGCTGTTCCTGCTGGTGGCGGGGCTGGTGGCGCTGCTGCTCGCGCGATCGACCTTCGGCCGGGCCGTGCTCGCCATCGGCCAGAACGCGCGCGCCGCCTATCTGGCCGGGGTGTCGATCCCGGCCGTGATCGCCGCCGTCTATGTCATCTCGGCCGTGCTGGCGGCCGTGGCCGGACTGCTGCTCGCCGCCTATTCCGGCGGCGCGTCGCTGAACATGGCCGAGGATTTCCTGCTGATGTCGATTGCCGTCGTGGTGCTGGGCGGCACCAGCATCGCCGGCGGCCAGGCGACGGTGGCCGGGGTGTGGACCGCCTCGCTGTTCCTGTACCTGATCGTGACGATGCTGAACGTGCTGGGGGTGGGCGCCGGACTGCGCTACGTGCTGACCGGGCTGATCATCATCCTGGTGCTGGCGTTGTCGAAAGGGCGGCAGGCCGCCTGAAGCCGCCGGGATTCACCGTGCATCGCAGGTTGCCTCGTCGCCGGTGCCGGTGCAGTTCATGCCGGGGATCGCGGCAGCACTCGGCAGCGGGTAGGTCGAACCGCCCGGGGACGAAGACGACGAGTATTTCCCCTGGCCGGTCTTCCTGTCCCAGGCGTCCCGGTCGGCCGCGTCCTTTTGCGCCTGGATGGCATCCTTGGCTCGCTGGTCCGCGGCCGCCCGCGCTGCGGCGGCACGGCGGTCGGCGGCTGCCTGGGCGTCGCGCTGTGAGGCGATCCCCATCATGCAATGGGCGAAGGCATCGGTGCCGGGCGCGAAGCCGAAGCCCGTGCATTTCTGCTGGTCGGCGGCGCGTTGTGCCGCATCCATCGCCGCCTGCTGTTCGGCGGTCGGCCCGCAGCCCGCCAGCAGAAGAACGGCCCCCACGCCCAGAAAGGCTACGAGATACGAAGATTGCATATGTGCTCCTGGTGCTATGCCGGCTCGGCCCGCGGATATAGAACGCCAGCGCGACGATCCGGGCGAGTGAAATCGGCGCGCCGTGCGAAGGAGGCTGAATGATGCAGAACCATCCCGATGGGAAAGTGGCGATTGTCACCGCCTCCGGCTCCGGCCTGGGTGCAGGGGCCGCGCGCGCGCTGGCACAACGTGGCTGGAAACTCGTGCTGTTCGGCCGCTCGGAGCGGGTGGAAGCGGTGGCGGCGGAACTGGGGGCCATCGCCGTGCGCGGCGACATCGCCCAGGCCGCCGATCTGCAGGGTCTGATGGAGCGGGGGTTGCAGGCGCATGGCCGGATCGACGGGGCGGTGATCAGTACCGGCCACGCGGCCAAGGGCGCGCTGACCGCCATTTCCGACCAGGACTGGCATGCGGCACTCGATCTGCTGCTGATGCCGACCGTGCGGCTCGCGCGCCTGCTGCTGCCGCAGTTCGAGAAACAAGGCGGCGGTGCGGTGGTCGCGATCTCGTCCTATGCCGCGGTCGAGCCGGATCCGATGTTCCCGCTTTCGGCCGCGTTTCGCGCGGCGCTTGCGAGCTACGTCAAGATGTTCGCGCGTAACCACGCGGGGCAGAACATCCGCATGAACGCCGTGCTGCCAGGATTCTTCGACAGCCTGCCGGTGGTGCCGGAGATCGTGCCGCGCATCCCGGCCGGCCGCTATGGACGGGTGCGGGAACTGGCGGACACCGTCGCCTTCCTGCTGTCAGACGAGGCCGGCTATATCACCGGGCAGAACCTGCTGGTCGATGGTGGTCTGGTAAGGGCGATCTGATGGACGCGGCGGCTGAGCGCGCGGGCGGGATCCTGACCGTCGATCTCGCGGCGATCCGGCGCAATTTCGAGGTGCTGCGCGCGCGTGCGACGCACCGCCGAGACCGCCGCCGTGGTCAAGGCCGATGCCTACGGGCTGGGCATGGAGCAGGTGGCGCCGGTGCTGCGGCGCGCGGGCTGCCGCACGTTCTTCGTGGCGCATGTCGATGAAGGGGTCGTGCTGCGCGGCCTGCTGGGATCAGGGCCGGCTGTCGTCGTGCTGCACGGGCCGCCCCCCGGCACCGAGAGGCTGTTCCACGAACACGGCCTGATCCCGGTGCTGAACAGCCTCGAGCAGATTGCCGGCTGGCAGGGCGCGGTGGCGGGGCGGGACTCGGGCCCTGTTGCGTTCCTGCACATCGACACGGGCATGTCGCGGCTCGGCCTGTCGGCGTCCGATGTCGAGACGCTGACCGGGGATGCCGACCGTCTGCGCGGTGTGCGGATCGGGCTGGTGATGAGCCATCTCGCCTGCGCCGACCGTCCGGACGACCCGGCGAATCCGGCTCAGCTCGCGGACTTCAACCGGCTGCGCGCCAGGCTGCCGGCGGCACCGGCGAGCCTTGCCGCGTCGTCCGGCATCTTCCTGGGGCCGGAATATCATCTCGACCTGGTGCGACCCGGTGCGGCGCTGTACGGAGTCGCACCCAATGAGTCCGGCCCGAACCCGATGGCGCCCGTGGTCCGCCTGCAAGGCTGCGTGGTGCAATCGCGCACGATCCCGCCGGGGACCGGTGTCGGCTACGGCGCCACGTTCCGGGCCGCCACGCAACGGCGGATCGCCACCGTCGCGGTCGGCTATGCCGACGGGTTCCTGCGCGGGTTCAGCAATCGCGGCGCCGTGTGGCTGGGCCGCGCGAGGCTGCCGATCGTGGGGCGCGTGTCGATGGACAGCCTGACGGTCGATGTGACGGACCACGAAGGTCCGCCGATCCTGCCGGGAACACTTGGTCGATCTGATCGGGCCGGGCAATCCGCTCGACGCAGTGGCGCCGGCGGCCGAGACGATCGGCTACGAGCTGCTGACCAGCCTCGGCCACCGCTACGCGCGCCGCTACGTCGGCGCGTAGCGGCGGCCAGGGCCTGCTCCCAGGGGCTACCCCCAGGGCCTACTCCGCGGCTTCGCTGCGGACCGGCTCGGCGGCGCGCGTGGTTTCCGTCAGCATCTCCATGCGGCCGGTGATCTGGCCGCCATCCTCGACCTGCAGCCGGCGGCAGCGGGCGGTGCCGAGCACCTTGCCGGTGGCGCGCACGTTGAGATTGCCGCGCGCGGTCAGCGTGCCGTCGATGGTGCCGGCAACCTCGGCATCCTCGACCTCTACCTCGCCCTTGAACACGCCGCCCGGCGAGATCGCCAGCTCCACGGCGTGGATCATGGTCGCCTCGACCGTGCCCTCGACCACCAGCCGCTCGGCATCCTGCACCACGCCTTGCAGGCTGATGCCGCGGCCCACGACCAGCGTGCGGCGTTCGCCCGGTTCGCGGCGGGCGGCCGGGGCGCCCGGTGCCATGGCCGGGCGCGGCGGTGCCGAGAGGTTCGGCGAGGGGTTGGGCGCCGGAGAGGGAGGCGGTGCTGCGGAGAACGGGGAACGGCCCATGATTGGAGACTCCTTGAAAGCGGTGGGGGGGCCGGGGAGCGGCGAGCTCGCCGGTGGCGCCGGTCGGAACGGCGGCACGCCGAGGCCGGTGTCCGCGGCGGGCTGGGAGGTAGTCTCGGGCGCGCCGAAACGCGGCGAATGCTGGCCGGCGCTGATCTCGCGCGTGCCAGGATCCTCGGGCTTGCGGCGCTTGAATACGGACACGGAGCCCTCCCTCGGAGGAATGAACAGGCGGCTTCTATGACGTGGGCGGTGGGCCTAACACGTGGCGGTCGGCACCGACAACCCTGAGCTCCGCTGGTTCCGATCGGCGCCCTGGTGCAGCACATGGACCATGCAGGCGACGCCCAGCACCGGGGCCAGCAAGTTGAGCACCGGCACGAGACTCGCGGCGGCGATCAGCAGCCCCTGGAACACCACCGTGGCACGGCGGGCGCGGTACAGCGCCAGCGCCTCGCCGCGCCGCAGCCGCCGCATCGCCACGGCGGCGAACAGGCCTCGGCCGATCGCCCAGGCGGCGATCGCCCAGCCCAGCGGCAGCGAGGCGCCGAGCAGGAACGGTGCCAGCAGCAGAGCGGCCAATTGCAGCAGCAGCACTTGCGCGCCCAGCACCAGACCGTCCCAGAGCTGCGAGGCGAGCGGCGCCGCGCGCGCCGGCTTCAGGCCGGGATAGAAGCGCTGCTCGACCCGAGTAGCCACGCGGTCGGCGAACAGGGTCGCGACCAGAACCACCACGGGCAGGAAGGCGAGATAGGCCAGCAGCGCGGCACCCACTCCGCCCAGCACTCCGGCGAGCCAGCCCACCATGCCGAGCCAGCCATGCGCCGCCTGCTCGATGGCGAACGCCAGCAGCGCGAACAGCAGCAGCGCCCAGAGCACGCTGCGCAGCACCACGCCCAGGAAGGTCGGATCGTCGAGCTGGGCGATGGCGCGAAAGGCGGGGGTGAGCGGGGACATGGGGCAAGTTGCCGGCAGGAAAGGGGGGTGATAGGCGGCAGCCCTTAACACGGAGCGCCGCTCATGTCCACGCAAGCCGCCGACGCCAGCCATGCCCGGTTCGCCATATGCGGCATCGGCAATGCGATGATGGACGTCATCGCGGCGGTGGACGAGGCATTCATCACCCGCCACGACTGCGCGCGCGGCACCATGACGCTGATCGACACCGCGCGGGCGCGGACGCTGTACGCGGCCATGCCGGCGGGCCAGCAGAGCGGCGGCGGCTCGGGCGCCAATACGGCGGTGGTGGCGGCGGCGCTGGGCGCGCGCGTGGCCTATCTGGGCCGGGTGGCCGATGACGAGCTGGGCCAGGTGTTCCGCCACGACATGCGGGCAGCCGGGGTGCATTTCCCGACCGCGCCGCTGTCCGGCGGCGATCCCACCGGCCGCTGCCTGGTGCTGGTGACGCCCGACGGGCAGCGGACCATGAACACCTATCTCGGCGCCTCGACCAGCTTCGGCGTGGAGCAGGTGGATCGCGACGTGATCGCCCGCTCGGAGATCCTCTATCTGGAGGGCTTCCTGTTCGACCCGCCGGCGGCGCAGGCGGCGTTCCGCGCCGCTGCCGCCGCCGCGCACGCGGCCGGGCGGCGGGTGGCGCTGTCACTGTCCGACCCTTTCTGCGTGCATCGCCACCGGGCGGCCTTCCGCGATCTGGTGGCGGGCCATGTCGATATCCTGTTCGCCAACGAGGCCGAGATCACCAGCCTGTACGAGCTGGACTCGTTCGACGCCGCGGCCGAGCGGGTGCGCGCGGAAGTGGGGCTTGCGGCACTCACCCGCAGCGAGGCCGGCAGCCTGGTCGTGCGGGGGGCGGAGACGGTGCCGATCCTGGCCGAACCGGTGCGGGTGGTGGATACCACGGGTGCCGGCGACGCCTACGCGGCGGGGTTCCTTGCGGCACTGGTCGCCGGCCGGTCGCTGGCCGCGTGCGGGCGGCTGGCCAGCGTGGCGGCGGCGGAGGTGATCGGCCATTTCGGCGCCCGGCCGCAGCGTGATCTCGGCGGCGAACTGCGGTCTCTGGCCGCCTGACGCCCGGTTGCCCGGCGCGGGGCCGAGAGGCGGCCGACAAAAATCTCACGTCCTTGTAACCCGCGCAGGGCAACCGGCCGGCCCGGCAAACCGTTGCAGGGTTGGCGCGCACGTGCGCGCGGCAAAACCTCACCGGTACAGGGATGACACTCATGCGCACTCTGCTTCTCGCCTCCGCGGCCGTGCTGGCGCTGGGGGGCACGGGTCTTGCCCAGAACTTCAGCGGCAATTCGCCCAACAATCCGAGATCGACCAGCGCCAGCAACATCACGGCGTCGGACACGCGCTCGCATATCGCGCCGGCGCTGCCGACGCCCGGCTATGACCTGACGTACGAGCAGCTTCTCCAGGCGGCGCAGCGGGCCGTGAGTGCCGGAAGAACCGGCCTCGCACAGCAGTCGCTGGAACAGGCGGAGACCCGCCTGCTCACGCGCGCGGTGCCGCAGGGGCAGGGCAACACGCCGGATAACGGCGCGCAGGTGGATGCCATTCGCAACGCGCGGATCGCCTTGAGCAAGGGTGACCGCGCCGGCGTGCTGCAGAACATCCAGACGGCCATGGCCGGCCCCGGCATGGGCAGCGGCACCATGGGGAGTGGCTCGATGCAGAACGGCTCGATGGGCAGTGGAATGGCCCCGGCCGCGACAATGCAGCCGATGCCGGCCCCGAGCTCCGGCGGCATGGGCGCGCCGCCGACCGGGGCGAATGCGGCCGAGAACAGCCGCATCTACAATAGCTGCGCTACGCCGCCCTGCCAGACGGGCACGCCGCCGGCCGCCCCGGGCGGCACGATCGGCCAGGGCCCGACCCAGCTTCAGCAGGCGCCGGTGAACAGTCCGGTTGCCACCGGCGCGGGTGGCGGGCCGTCGGGGTCGAAAGGTACCTCAGGCGGGTCGGGCACACCTCAGTGACCGGCTGACCGGGAACCCGGTTCACAACGGCCCGCCGGGGACATCCCTGGCGGGCCGCTTTTGCGTTCGCGCCGGCTGGCGCGGGCACGCCAAGTAGCAGGGGACGAGAATAGGGGCGCCGGCGGCCGGCGGCACCAACCGGCGCTTTTTGCTCGCAACCGGGCAGGTGATCGCCTATGTGTGCGGCGCAGCACGACGGGCCGATACGGCGCGCCGGCTGCTCTCGTGCGCGCACAAGGCAAAGCCCCTCATGGACATCCGCAACATCGCCATCATCGCCCACGTGGACCACGGCAAGACCACGCTGGTCGATCAGCTGCTGAAGCAGTCGGGGGCCTTCCGCGAGCACCAGCAGGTGGCCGAGCGGGCGCTGGACCGCAACGATCTGGAGCGCGAGCGGGGCATCACCATCCTGGCCAAATGCACCTCGGTCATCTGGCACGACACCCGCATCAACATCGTGGACACGCCCGGCCACGCCGATTTCGGCGGCGAGGTGGAGCGCATCCTGGGCATGGTCGATGGCGCGATCGTGCTGGTCGATGCCGCCGAGGGCGTGCTGCCGCAGACCAAGTTCGTGGTCGGCAAGGCGCTGGCGCGGGGCCTGAAGCCGATCGTCGTGGTCAACAAGATCGACCGCCAGGACGCACGGCCGGACGAGGTGCATGAGGAGGTGTTCGACCTGTTCGCGGCCCTCGGCGCCACCGACGAGCAGCTCGATTTCCCGATGCTCTACGCCTCGGGCCGGCAGGGCTGGGCGGTGGCGTCGCTCGATGACGCGCGCGAAAACCTGGCGCCGATGTTCGACCTGGTGCTGCGGCATGTGCCGGCGCCCGCCCTGGACCGTGAGGCGCCGTTCGCGATGGTGGCGTCGATCCTCGACTATGACAATTTCCTGGGCCGGGTGCTGACCGGGCGGCTGGAGCAGGGGCGGGCGCGGCTCAACATGCCGCTCAAGGTGCTGCGCGACGACGGCAGCGTGGTCGAAACCGGGCGGCTGACCAAGCTGATGGGCTTCCGCGGCCTGGAACGCGTCACCATCGAGGAGGCCGAGGCCGGCGACATCATCGCCGTGGCCGGGCTGACCGAGGGCACCGTGCCGGATACGCTCTGCGCCCCGGAGATCACCGAGCCGCTGCACGCGATCCCGGTCGATCCGCCGACGCTCGCCATGACTTTCCGCGTCAATGACGGTCCGCTGGCCGGGCGCGAGGGCAAGAAAGTCACCAGCCGGCAAATCCGCGACCGGCTGCTGCGCGAGGCCGAGGGCAACGTCGCCATCCGCATCAGCGAGAGCCGCGAGACCGAGGCGTTCGAGGTCGCCGGACGCGGCGAGTTGCAGCTTGGCGTGCTGATCGAGACGATGCGCCGCGAGGGCTTCGAGCTGGCGATCGGCCGGCCGCGCGTGCTGACCCGCGAGGCCGCCGATGGCGGGCGCGAGGAGCCGTTCGAGGAAGTGCTGGCCGACGTGGACGAGCCGTATGCCGGCGTCGTGGTGGAGAAGCTGAGCCGCCGCCGCGCCGAATTGCAGGACATGCGCCCGTCCGGCGGCGGCAAGGTGCGGCTGACCTTCCACATGCCGTCGCGCGGCCTGATCGGCTACCACGGCGAGTTCCTCACCGACACGCGCGGCTCGGGCATCATGAACCGCAGCTTCCTCGGCTATTTCCCGTGGAAGGGGCCGATCGAGGGGCGGCGCAACGGCAGCCTGATCAGCACCGAGAATGGCGAGGCGGTGCAATACGCGTTGTGGTACCTGCAGGAGCGCGGCACGCTGTTCGTCGATCCGGGCGACAAGGTGTACGTGGGCATGATCCTGGGCGAGCATTCACGCGGCAGCGACCTCGACGTGAACCCGATCAAGGAAAAGAAGCTCACCAACATCCGCGCCGCCGGCAAGGACGAGGCGATGCTGCTCATCCCGCCGCGACGGATGAGCCTGGAGCAGGCAATCGCCTATATCGAGGACGACGAGCTGGTGGAGGTCACACCGGGCGCCGTACGGCTGCGCAAGCGCTACCTGGACCCGCACGAGCGCAAGCGGTTCGAGCGGCGGGCGGAGGAGGCGGCGGCGTAGCGGCAGTCTGACGCGCGCCGACCCCACCCGGCGCTCCGCGCCACCCTCCCCAAAAGGGGAGGGAAAGGGTTGATCCGAGCGCCTCCATGCCCGGACATATTTCCGGGTTGGCCGACCGCCCGCGCGTCGGGTAGGCTGCCGGTCCTCTCCACTGAACGGGAATAGCTCGCATGAGCGGCTCCGCATCGCCGGACGCACTCCCGGCTGCCGTTTCGATCACTCTGGACGTCAACGGCACCACGCACAGCCTCGGACTCGATCCGCGCACGAGCCTGCTCGATCTGGTGCGTGAGCACCTGCGTCTGACCGGCACGAAGAAGGGCTGCAACAGCGGCGAGTGCGGTGCCTGCACCGTGCATCTGGACGGCAGGCGGGTGAATGCCTGCATGGTGCTGGCCGCCTCCTGCGACGGGCGGCGGGTGACGACGATCGAGGGCCTGGCCGAGGGCGACAGGCTGCATCCGGTGCAGCAGGCCTTCATCGACCATGACGCATTCCAGTGCGGCTTCTGCACGCCGGGCCAGATCATGTCCGCGGTTTCCTGCATTGACGAGGGGCACACCGCCACCGATGCCGAGATTCGCGAATGGATGAGCGGCAATCTCTGCCGCTGCTCGGCCTATCCGCAGATCGTGGCGGCGGTGCGCGCGGCAAGCGAGGCGGGAGGCGCACTGATGCTGCCTTTCGCCTATGAACGTGCTGACAGCGTGCAACAGGCCGTGATCGGTGGTGCGGCCGGAGATTCGATGTTCCTGGCAGGCGGAACGGAGTTGCTGAATTGGCTGCGACTTGGCCTCGCCGCACCCGCGCATGTGATCGACGTCTCGCGCCTCGCCGGGCTGGATGCGATCGAGACCCTGCCCAATGGCGGATTGCGGATCGGTGCCCTGGTGCGACTGAACGATGCCGCGCAACACGCGGCCGTGATGCGCGACTATCCGGTGCTGTCGCAAGCCATCCTGAAGGCGGCATCCGCGCAATTGCGCAATCTTGCCACGATCGGCGGCAACCCGGTGCAGCGCACGCGCTGCCCGTACTACCGCGCCGAGGAAGATCTGCCGTGCAACAAGCGCGCGCCAGGCTCCGGCTGCGCTGCGCGGCATGGCATCAACGACCGGCACGCGATCTTCGGCTGGACGGATGAGTGCGTGGCCGTCCAGCCCTCCGATCCGGCCGTGGCGCTGGCGGTGCTGGACGCGGAGATCGTGACCGAGCGGGCGGAGGGCGGCAGGCGCATCCCGGCCCGCCTCTTTCACACGCTGCCGAGCGACGGCCCCGAACGCCACAACGTGCTGCAGGCGGGCGAGCTGATCGTGGCGATCGAATTGCCGGCGCCGGCGCGGCGCTCCGCCTATGTGAAAGTGCGCGAACGCGAGTCGTACGAATACGCCACCGTCTCCGCCGCCGTGGCGCTGGACATGGACGGCGACACGATCCGCGCTGCGCGCGTGGCACTCGGCTCGGTGGCAGCTCGTCCGTGGCGACTGGAAGCGACGGAGCGGCTGCTCGCTGGCACGCGCATCGGCTCGCCCGAAATGCGGGCGGCTATCGCCGCTGGTTTCGCCGACGCGCGTCCGTTGTCGCACAATGCCCACAAGATTCCATTGGCGCGCAACGCGGCGCTGCGTGCGCTCGACATGGCCGCGAGGATGGCATGAACAGCATCGGACAACCGCTGCCGCGCCCGGACGGCCTGGACAAGGTCACAGGCCGCGCGCGCTATACCGCCGATCACGACGCGCCGGACATGCTGCATGCGGTACTGGTCGGCGCCACTATTCCCGCCGGCCGCGTGTCGCGCATCGACACCGGGGCGGCGCTGGCGGTGCCGGGAGTCGCGCGCGTCCTGACTACACGCGACATGCCGAAGCTGCCGGCGCCGACGCCGCCCGTCGCGGTCTCGGTCCTGCCCATGCAGGATGACGAGATCCGCCACGAGGGTCAGCCCATCGCCATCGTGCTGGGCGAGACGCTGGAAGCCGCCGAGCACGGCGCGATGCTGGTGCGCGCCGAGTATGCGGGCACCGCGTTCCAGGGCGTGGATGGCGAAGCGGTGCCGCCCGATCCGGCGCGGGCGATGCTGTTCATGGAGCCGGAACTCGACAAGGGCGACGCCGATGCGGCGATCGCCTCGGCGGCGTCGCGCGTCGAAGCCGAATACAGTCAGCCCTCGCGGCATCACAATGCGATGGAGCCCTATGCCTGCTTGGCCGCCTGGGACGGCGAGCGGCTGGTCGTGCAGTCGACGGTGCAGCACGCGACCAGCTTGCAGATGGTGCTGGCCGCGCAGTTCGGCCTCGCACCCGAAACGGTGCGCGTGATCTGCAAGCACACCGGCGGCGGCTTCGGTTCGAAAGGCTATGTCTGGCCGTACCAGATCCTGACCGTCGCCGCGTCGCGCGTCGCGGGCCGGCCGGTGAAGCTCGTCTGCCGCCGCGCGCAGATGTATTCCAACGTGGGCTATCAGCCGCTGATGCGCCAGACGGTCGCGCTCGGCGCGGATGCGGACGGCACCTTGCAGGGCCTGCGCCACGAGGTCGCGCACATCACCTCCATCACGGACGATTTCGTGGAGTTCGCGACGGCCGCTTCGCGCAGCTTCTACGCCGTGCCGAACATGAAGCTGCGACAGCGCGTGGTGCGCGCGCATGTGACACAGCCGACGCCGATGCGCGCACCGGTGGAAGGCCCCGGCATCTGGGCACTGGAAAGTGCCATGGACGAGCTGGCGCACGCGCTTCGCGTGGATCCGCTCGATTTGCGCCTGCGCAACATCGCGCCGGCCGATCCGGTCACCGGCAAGCCCTGGTCGTCCAACAAGCTGCGCGAGGCATATGAGGACGGTGCGGCGCTGTTCGGCTGGCGCGAGCGCCGCCGGGGCTCGCGCGACGGCGATTTCCTGATCGGCCACGGCATGGCCAGTTGCAGCATGGGCAATTTCCGCTTCCCGGCGAAGGCGCGGGTGCGGCTGCTGCGCGACGGCAGTGCCGTGGTGGAGACCAGCACGCACGACATCGGCAGCGGTACCTACACGATCATGCCGCAGATCGCCGCCGACACGCTGGGCCTCGATCCCGCGCTTGTGCGCCTGGAGGCGGGCGATACCGACCTGCCGCAGGGCGGCCCGACCTATGGTTCCTCCTCCACGATGGGCACCGGCTCGGCAGTGCTGGCGGCGGCGCGGGAGGTGCGCGAGAAGCTCGCCCGCCTCACCAACTTGCCGCCGGGTGCCGAGGCGATGCGACAGGCCGGGCTGGACGAGGTGGTGGGCGATGGCAGCTTCGACCTGCCTGGCGGTGCGCCGTTCGAGGAAGGTGGCTCCGGCACGCCCTATTCCATCCGCACCTTCGGTGCCGTGTTCGTGGAAGTGGGTGTCGATCCGGATCTCGGGTTGCTGCGTCTGCGCCGTGTCGTCGGCAGCTACGCGGTCGGGCGGATCATCAACCCGCGCACTGCGCGCAGCCAGATGATCGGCGGGATCGTCTGGGGCTGGGGCATGGCGGCGATGGAGGCGAGCCAGCACGAGCCAGTGCTCGGCCGCTTCCTGTCGAAGAACCTGTCCGGCGTCGCCATTCCCGTGAACGCCGACATCCCCGGCGACGTCGCGATCCATTTCGTCGATGAGGTGGACCTGCATGCAAGCCCCCTGGGGGCGAAGGGCCTGGGCGAGATCGGCGCCACCGGCGTCGCCCCGGCCGTCGCCAACGCGGTGTTCGCGGCGACTGGCCGGCGGGTGCGCGACCTGCCGATCCTGCCGGAGAGGCTCGTTACGGGCGCGGCGTAGCGGAAACTCAGCCCTCCGCCTATCCCCGTCGGTCCGTCCCGTCCCTGGAACCCCTCGCCGCCCGTGCCACGCTGTCCCGGACCTCGGGAGGCACGTTCCAGCTTGGTTCGCCACCGCGCAGCAACACGGGCGACTGCGTCCTGCAAGCAACCGGTCTCACCCGCGCCTTTCGCGGCTTCGTGGCCGTGGCGGACGTCGATCTGCGGGTCGCCGCCGGTAGCATCCACGCCCTGATCGGGCCGAACGGCGCGGGCAAGACCACCTGCTTCAACCTGCTGAGCGGCTTCCTTGCCCCCAGCAGCGGCGCCATTCGGTTCCAGGGTCGCGATATCACGGGAATGGCGCCCGCCCGCGTCGCCCGATTGGGATTGGTGCGCAGCTTCCAGATCTCCGCCGTGTTCGGTCATCTCTCGGCGCGCGAGAACGTGCGCCTCGCGTTGCAGCGCGCGCGCGGCGGCAGCTTCGATTTCTGGCGCTCGGAGCGCGTGCTTGCCGGCCTCGACGACCGGGCGCGGGCGCTCCTGGCCGAGGTGGGGCTGGACGACGCGGCGGAGACCCTGGCGGCGCATCTGTCGTACGGCCGCAAACGCGCACTGGAGATCGCCACCACCCTGGCGCTCGATCCCGCGATGATGCTGCTGGACGAACCGACCGCCGGCATGACGCACGAGGACGTGGGCCGGATCGTGGCGCTGGTGCGGCGCGTGCGCCAGGGACGGACCATCCTGCTGGTCGAGCACAACCTCTCGGTGGTCGAGGGGCTGTGCGACCGCATCACCGTTCTGACCCGCGGGCGGGTGCTGGCCGAGGGCGACTACGCCACTGTCTCGCGCGATCCCGAGGTGGTCGCGGCCTATCTCGGCACCGATCATGGCTGACGCACGCCCATTGCTGGCGATCGACGCGCTGCACGCCTGGTACGGCGAGAGCCATGTGCTGCATGGCGTGACATTGGACGTGGCGGAGGGCGAGGTGGTGACGCTGCTGGGCCGCAACGGCGCCGGCAAGACCACGACCCTGCGCGGCATCATGGGGCTGGTGCCGCGCGCCACCGGCTCGATGCGCCTGCGCGGCCGGGAGCTCGCGGGCGAGCGGCCGGACCGGATCGCCCGCGCCGGGATCGGCTTCTGCCCGGAGGAGCGGGGCATTTTCGCCTCGCTCAACGTCACCGAGAACCTGATGCTGCCGCCGGTCGTCGCACCCGGCGGCCTGGATCTTCCGGCCATCCATGCGCTGTTCCCGAACCTCGCCGAGCGGGCGCGCAGCCAGGGCACGCGACTGTCCGGCGGCGAGCAGCAAATGCTGGCGATCGCCCGCATCCTGCGCACCGGGGCGCGGCTGCTGCTGCTGGACGAGCCGACGGAGGGGCTGGCGCCGGTGATCGTGCAGCAGATCGGGCGCACCATCCGCGCCATTCGCGAGCGCGGCCTGACGGTGCTGCTGGTCGAGCAGAACTTCCGCTTCGCCGCCACCCTGGCGGACCGGCACTATGTCATGGAGCATGGGCGGGTGGTGGACATGATCCCCGGTTCGCAAGTCGAGGCCAGCATGGCTAACCTGCACCGCTATCTCGGCGTCTGACCATGGCGCGGGGCAATCAGTCGCACTCGGAGGAGGGAACGTCTCGATGCTAGTGAACCGTCGCACCGTGCTGGGCGCCGCCGCGGCCGCCAGTCTGCCTATCGCCCGTGGCCGGGCCGCCTCCCAGAGCGTGAAGATCGGCATGCTCACCGATATGTCCGGTCCGTATCGCGACCTGGGTGGCCCGCTCTCGGTGCAGGCGGTGCAGCAGGCGGTGGCGGATTCCGGCGTGGCCGCGAAAGGGATCACGGTCGAGGTGGTCTCCGCCGACCATCAGAACAAGCCGGATATCGGCGCCGGCATCGCGCGGCAATGGTACGACCGCGACGGCGTGGATTTCATCACCGGCGTGCCGAACTCGGCGGTGGCGCTGGCGGTGTCCGGCGTCACGCACGAGAAGAACAAGGCTTTCGCCGATTCCGGGGCGGCGACCTCCGACCTCACCGGCAAGCTATGCAACGCCAACACGGTCCACTGGACCTATGACACCTGGATGCTGGCGCACTCCACGGGCGGGGCGGCGGTTCGGGCGGGCGGCAACACCTGGTTCTTCATCACCGCCGATTATGCGTTCGGCCACGCATTGCAGCGCGACACCACGAGCTTCGTCACGGCCGAGGGCGGCAAGGTGCTGGGCAGCGTTGCCTATCCGTTTCCGGGCACCACCGATTTCTCCTCCTATCTGCTGCAGGCGCAGGCGAGCGGCGCCAAGGTGATCGGCCTCGCCAATGCCGGCGACGACACCATCAACAGCATCAAGCAGGCGCATGAGTTCGGCATCACGCAGAGCCTGGCCGGTTTGCTGGTGTTCATCAGCGACATCCACGCGCTGACGCTGGAGACGGCGCAGGGCTTGCTGATCTCCTCCACCTTCTACTGGGACCTGAACGACCGCACCCGGGCGTTCTCGGCACGCATGAAGCCGCGTGCGCCGGACCGGCGGCTGACGATGGTGCAGGCCGGCAGCTATGCCGCTTCGCTGCACTACCTGAAGGCGGTCGCCGACATGGGCGTGGCGGCAGCCAAGGCCAGCGGGGCGGCTGCGGTCGCACGCATGAAGGCCATTACCACCGACGACGACGCTTTCGGCCCCGGCAAGATCCGCGAGGACGGGCGCGCGCTGCACCCCTGCTACCTGTTCCGGGTGAAGAAGCCCAGCGAGAGCAAGGGGCCGTGGGACTATTACACGCTGCTGGCGACCACGCCCGCGGACAAGGCGTTCCGGCCGATGGATCAGGGCGGGTGTCCGCTGGTGAAGGCCTGAGCTGGTTTCCGCGCTGGACGCTTTACGTCATCGCGAGGCGTGCAGCGCCGCGGCGATCCGGGCGGCCGCCTCCGTGCCGCCCGCCTGGATTGCTTCGTCGCAAGCGCTCCTCGCAATGACACCGTGAGCAACTCGCGGTGGTGATGATCTTCGGCAAGCCGCTGCTGCTGCTGTATGGGCAGCTGGCCCTTGGCCTTATCAATGGCGCGTTCTACGCGCTGCTGTCGCTCGGCCTCGCCCTGATCTTTGGCCTGCTGGGCGTGATCAATTTCGCGCATGGCGCGCTGTTCATGCTGGGCGCCTTCGCCACCTGGGCGCTGCTGGCCTATCTTGGCATTGGCTACTGGCCGGCGCTGTTGCTGGCGCCTCTCGCGGTGGGCGTGCTGGGCGTGCTGATGCACCGCACGCTGATTTGCAGGCTTGAGGGGCTGGATCCGCTGTACAGCCTGCTGCTGACCTTCGGCTGCGCATTGGTCATCGAGGGGCTGATGCGCAACCGGTTCGGCAGCTCCGGTGTGACCTATCCGATCCCCGCTTCACTCGCCGGCCCGACAAATCTCGGCTTCATGATCCTGCCGACCTATCGCATCTGGGTGGTGGCGGCCTCGGCGGTGGTCTGTCTTGCCACATGGCTGGTGATCGAGCGCACGCGGCTCGGCGCCACGCTGCGGGCTGCGACCGAGAATGCAAGGCTGGTGCAGGCCTTTGGCGTCGACGTGCCGCGCCTGGTGATGCTGACTTATGGTGCGGGCGCGGCGCTGGCGGGGTTCGCGGGCGTGCTGGCGGCGCCTATCTCCTCGGTCAATCCCGGCATGGGGTCGAACGTCATCATCGTCGTGTTCGCGGTGGTGGTGATCGGCGGACTGGGCTCGATCGGTGGCTCGATCCTGACAGGGTTCGCGCTGGGGCTGATCGAGGGACTGACCCGCGTCTATTACCCGCAAGGCTCGGCGACCGTGGTGTTCGTCATCATGGTGCTGGTGCTGCTGGTCCGCCCGGCCGGATTGTTCGGCCGTGCCGCGTGAGATGAGGCGCCGAAGCTCCCCGGACCCGCTTCAGGCGGGGTTCGTGCTGATGCTGGCACTGATCGTCGTGGCACCGTGGGTGCTCTATCCGGTGTTCCTGATGAAGGTGCTGTGCTTCGCCCTGTTCGGCTGCGCCTTCAACCTGCTGATCGGCTGGGGCGGGCTGCTGTCCTTCGGACACGCCGCGTTCTTCGGCATGGCGGGCTACGCCACCGGCTATGCGGCGAAGATGTGGGGCTGGCCGGCAGGCATCTCGATCCTGTTCGGGGGTGCCGTGGGTGCCGCACTCGGGCTGGTATTCGGCTGGATCGCCATTCGCCGGCAGGGCATCTATTTCGCGATGGTGACGCTGGCACTGGCGCAGATGGTCTATTTCTTCTGCGTGCAGGCGCCGTTCACCGGCGGCGAGGACGGCATCCAGCTGATCCCGCGCGCGCCGCTGCTGGGCTTCATCAGGCTCGACAGCGATCTGGCGATGTACGCGCTGGTGGCCTGCGTGTTCCTGGCCGGCTTCCTGCTGATCCAGCGCATCATCCATTCCCCGTTCGGACAGGTTCTGACGGCGATTCGCGAGAACGAGCAGCGGGCGATCTCGCTCGGCTACAAGGCCGATGACTACAAGCTGCTGGCTTTCGTGCTGTCGGCCTTCCTGTCCGGCATCGCCGGGGGCACCAAGGCGCTGGTGTTCGGCATCGCGACACTGACCGATGTGCATTGGACGATGTCGGGCGAGGTGGTGCTGATCACGTTGCTGGGCGGCATGGGCACCATTTTCGGCCCGGTGGTGGGTGCGCTGGTGCTGGTGGCGATGGAGACGTATCTGGCGCCGCTCGGCGCCTGGGTGACGGTGGCGCAGGGCGTGATCTTCGTCGCCTGCGTGATCGCCTTCCGTCGCGGCGTGGTGGGCGAGCTCGGGGCGTGGCTGCGGCTGGCGCTGTGAGCCGACGCGCAATTTCGGGTTAACCTTGCCTGCCTATGCTCCCGGTGACGCAGTCACGGGATCAAAATGAAACCGTCCAAAGTGCGCGCGCCCGCGCGGCCGGCAACGGCCGAGGCGCCGCTATCGTACGAACGCCTTGCCCTGTCGGCCATCGAGCAGCCGGGCACGCACGTCGTCTCCTTCGATTTTTTCGATACGCTGGTCAAGCGTCAGGCGGTGCGGCCGACCGACATCTTCATGCGCGTGGGCGAGCGGCTGCTGCACGATTGCACCCTGTCCGGCTTCGTCTCCGCCCGGCGCTTCGCGCAGCAGCGCGAGGCGGCAGAGCGGAGCGCACGGCAGAAGGCGACCGGCGGGACAGAGGTGACGCTGGAGCAGATCTACACGGAGATGGCCTTTCTGTTCGACGACCCGGCGCAATGCGCCGACGCCGCCCGCGCCGAGCTTGCGGTCGAGCGGGAGAACATCTTTGCCAATCCGGTGGCGGACGGGCTGCTGGCCCGTGCGCTGAAGCTCGGCCGGATCTGCGTCGTCTGTTCCGATACGTATTTCTCGGCGCAGCAATTGCGGATCCTGCACAAGCTGCCGCCGAAGGTGCGCGTGTTCGCCTCCAGCGAGCATCGCACCGGCAAGACGGACGGGCTGTTCGACATCATGCTGCAAACCGTGGGCCGGTCAGCCCACGAGGCCGTTCATTTCGGCGACAACTACCATGCCGACGTGGAGGCGGCGCAGCGCCGGGGAATGCGGGCGATGCTGCTGCCGAACGGCACCAGCACGAGCTGGGATATCGTGGCCGGCGAGCGCAAGCTGATGGCCGATCCGGCATGCGCGCCGGCACAGTTGCACCGCCGCGAGCGCACGCACGGCACCATGACCAGCCTGCGCCACGCCGCCCTGCTGCGCGGCGAAACCGCCGAGGAGTTGGGTTACCGCGGCTTTGGAGCCACCGTGTTCGGCCCGGCGGTGCTGGGCTACCTGCGCTGGGTACGCGAACAGACGCGGCGGCACGACTCGCCGCTGATTGTGGGGCTGGCTCGCGAGGGCCTGCCGCTCATCGAGCTGTACGACGCGCTGGTGGGGGAGCGCCCGACGGCGCCGCTCTGCGTGTCGCGCGCGGTGCTGGCGGGGGCGGATCTTGCCGATTGGCACCGTGACCGGTTCGAGGCGCTGGTGCCGACGCGCCAGGGCGTGCCGCTTGAGATGTTCGCCTCTCGGCTGGGCCTGCTCAGGCGCGACTTTCCCGCGACGCTGCGCGGTGTCCTGGTATCGGCGCATGATCCGCTGCTCGCCGCTGAACTGTTCGAGCATATCGACACCCGTCCCGCCCTGCGCGAGCGCGCTCGCTCGCACGGTCTGCGATTGCGCGAGCGGCTGGCGTGCCATCTGCGCCGCGTGCTGGGCGATCTCGACGATCCGGCGCTACGCGATGTCGCCGTGCTGGATATCGGCTGGGGCGGCTCGATCCAGGCGCGGCTCGCGCGGATGTTCGACCTGCCGCGGCACACGCTGCTGGGCCTGTATTTCGCCGTCAACGATGCCGCGCTCGACCGCGCTGCCGGCGGAGCGAGGATCGGCGGCTATCTGTTCGACGGCCGCGAGAGTTATCCGCTGGCGGAGCGCTCGTTGCGCAGCGTTGAGGTGTTCGAGCAGGCTTTCACGCCGGCACGAGGCTCCGTGATCGACTACACCCAACAGGGAGAGCCGATCCTCGCCGCCGATACGATCAGCCCGCTGCAGCGCGAGCAGGCAGCACAGATCCGCGCAGGCGTGCGCGATTTTTGCGAGCTGGCGATGGCGGATGAGTTGCTGCTCGGCGACGATGAAGAATGGCGGCACGCCGCCAGGGTCGCGGTGGCACGCTTCTGCCTGTCGCCGCACGAGAACGGCCGCACCCTGTTCGCGGGCTGGATGCACGATGACAACAGCGCGGGCGGCGCCTTGGATCCGATCTGCCCGGCCGTCTTCGACTGCATGAGTACCTATCTGACGCCGCGGCAATTGCTCGACGAAGGATTCGGACACACGTACTGGCCGGCGGCGCTGTCGGCGCCCGAGGCGGTGCGCCTGCGGACCCAGGCGCTGGCGGCGTTGCGCAGCGCCGAGCCGCCCGATCTGGTGGCGACCGGAAGCGGCGTGCTGCTGCGCTGCCGCCTCGGCCACGGCGGCCCGCCCGATGGCGCCGACGCCACGGAGGGATTCTCCGGGTTCCAGGAGGCGGCGCTGAACCTGTATCATCGCAGCGCCGTCACCTGGTGCTGCCCGGCGAGCGCCGGACCGTTCCTTGACCTTGAGTTTGCCGCACAGCACCCGGCGCTGGTGGCGCTCGACGGGCTGGTGCTGCGGCGACGGGCACGGGGCGGCGGTGCCCAGGACACGATGCTGATCGAGGGCGCGCAGTTGCGCGAGAGCGTCGCTCCCGGGTCGGCGGCTTCCCTGCTGGCGGCCGAGGGCGGGCCCACGCTGCTTCTGGCGCCCGGCATCAGTCCCCGCCTCGTGGTCGCCAATCCGCTGCAAGGCGAGGGCGAAAGCCCCGTCGATGTGACCGTGCTGTTGCGAGTTTGGACCGACCTGCCGGAGGGGCTCGCAGGTGGCGTGGACATGGCGGCCGCCGACCCGGTGAAAGAGGCCCCCGCCGGGCTGGAAGGATGCCTCGACACGCTGTTCGGGCACGCCGTCGGACGCGACGGAGACCATCTATGCGCCGTCCTGGCGCCCGGCGAGACCTACGCGGTGCATGGCTGGCTGCTCGACACGAATGACGGGCTTGCGCCGAGCGAGGGCTGGTTCCTGCTGGAGCAGGAGGGCGAGCACCGGCGCTTCGTCGCTGACCGGCGCGCGCGCCCCGACCTCGGCGCGCATTTCGGCCGCATCATTGCAGGGAGGCCGGGGCTGCACTGCCGGGTGGGCTTGGCGGGGCTGCGCACCGGCCAGTACCCGGCTCGGCTGGGCGGGTCGGTTCGGGACGGCCATCCGCACCTGGTACGATCCACGGGCGCTCCGCGTCGAGATTGATGGCGAAGGCAATGTGGTGCTGGATCTGCGCGTGTCCGCCCCCGAGCCGGTCGGGTGATCGCGGAATCGGGGCATGTTCATCATCAATCTCTGCCCGCTTCCCATCAGGGCGGCTCCGCAATGGCTGGCCTGGCTCGCCATCCCCGCGCTGTCACGCATCCCGCTGGCCGATGTCGTGCTGCTGGGGGCGCCGTGGCAGGTGGGCGACATCGATGCGATTGCGCACGGGGACTGGGTGCGCAATTCGTTCGGTCGATTGCCGGCCGGTGCCCACGCCGCTGCCGGCCGCCTGACCGTGCCGGCCGCGCTGGTGCGCCGCATCAGCGACAGTTTCCCGACCACGCTCGATTTGGAACGGGCGATGATCGAAGAGGGGTTCCAGGAATATCGCGAGTTTCTGTTCACGGCGCTCTCGCCGCTGGCCGAGGCGGGCCAGATCACGGCGATCGTCACGGTAGGGGCGGACCGCTCGCTCGAGGATGTCGCCCGCTACCTGAACCTGCGGATCATGCGCATCGAGCCGTCGCCCATTCGCGGGCCGGCCTATCGGTACGAGAGCTTTGCCCTGGATTTCTCGGGCGAAACCGGCTTCTCCGAGGCGGAGCGGCGGTTCGATCGGTGTGTCGCCGCAGCCGATGCAAGCCTTGAGGAATTGCAGGCCGAGCTGCTGCATGAACCTCCCGCGCCGCCACAGGAACGGCATTTCGAGGTCGGCGTCGCCTTGCAGGATGACAGCAACGGGCCGCCGGACGGTTTCGGGTGGACAATGCCGCGCCTGCTCTACAAGGCGCGGCAGGTCTTCCCGCCAGATGCGGTGTTGTTGCGCCAGCATCCCAATGCCTGGTTGCGGCTGGGTGGCGCGCATCCGTTCGGGAGCATCGACACGTCGGATCATTCGGTGCGCTTCGTCGCGCACTGCAAGCGGCTGTTGACGATCAGCTCCTGTGTCGCGTTCGACGCGCTGCTACTGGGCGTTCCCGCCTATGTGCTGGGCGCCAGCTATCTGCGCTTCGCCTGCCATGCGCAGTTCGATCGCCATGTCTGGGAGGGGCTGCATGTCCGCCCCGACCAGCTCTCGCGCGTGGCGTTCCTGGCCGAGCATTTCTACGTGCCGGAGACGCTGTTGCTCGACCCCTGGTACATGCGTTTCCGCCTGGGCGATCCGGACGAGGCGCAGATCGGCGAGGTGCATCGAGAGGCGCGGCGGGAGGCGATCGCGGTGGCCGCGGCGCGGCGGGCACGCGGTTGAGAAAAGCGTCCCGATCAGAACAACCCATGCAGGAACCAGCGCAGAGTGCCGCTGGCCGGGTCCACGCCGTCGCCGCTGCGGTACAGCCAGAACCGCCGCCCGGCCTCGTCCTCGACGGCGAAATAGTCGCGCACCGCCGAGAGTTCGGCGTCTCGCCGCCACCATTCGCCGCGCACCCGCTCGGGTCCGTCGGCGCGGCGGACGCGGTGGCGCACGCGGCGCCAGACAAAGGCGGCCGGCGGATGGTCGGGCAGCAGTGCCAGCGCCTCGACCGGCTGCGGCGGATCGAGCAGCCGCGTCGGTCGCGGCAGGGCGGCGGGCCAGGTGGCGCGCGACGGAGGTGCGAGCGGCCGCACGTGGCGCAGGCTGCGCTCGGGGATGCGGCTGGCTACCGGCGCCGCGCGATACACCCGGTCCTCGCCCAGCCGTCCGGCCAGCCGGTCCACCAGCTCGGCGAGGCCCGGATGGTCGCCTGGCGTGTCGCTGTCCGCCTGCGTCCAGCCGAGCGTCTCGGCCAGGGTGACGTGCAGTTGCATCGCCTCCACGCCGGGTCCGGGATCGATCGTCTCGATCCGCTGCTCCAGCAGCCGCGCCAGATGCCGCGCGTCGCGGGCCGGGCGCCCCGTACCGACACGGATCGCCTGCCAGGAACCGTCCACGCGCTCGAACAGCAGATCGAGCCGCCTTGCGCCCTGGCCAGTCTGTTCCAGCCGCGCGCAGACCTGCCGTGCCAGCATGGCAATGGCGGCGGCAAACGAGTTCGCGGTCAGCAGCGGCTCGGGGAAGGCCAGCCGGTGCGCGGTCGCCTCGGGGGGCAGGACCGGCTCGATCGGCTCGAACACCCGGCCCTGCGCCTGGTCCAGCCGGTGCAGCAGGATTGGGCCGAAGCGGCGGGCCAGCGGCGCCCGCGAGGCGGCGGCGAGCTGGCCGATCCGCTCCAGCCCGACGCGGCGCAGAGCCGTCAGCATGTCTTCCGGCAGGCGGAGGGCGGCGACCGGCAGATCGTCGAGCAGTGCGCGCGGATCGGCGCCGTGCGGCAGCACCGTTTCGTTTCGGGTACAGAACCGGGCCAGGGCGTGTGAAGCTGCCGGCGTATCGGCCAGGGCGGCGCGGGCGGCGAACCCGGCGCGGGACAGGCGGGCTCGCAGATCGGCCAGCAATGCCGGCTCGCCGCCATGCAGATGCGCACTCCCGGTGGCGTCGATCCACAGCCCGTCCGGCGGGTCGGGGGCGGCGAGCGGGGCGTAGCGCAGGCAGAGATGCGACAGACGGAGCAGCGCCGCCGCGTCGCCCTGCGGATCGGCCTCGGCTACGTGCAGGCCGGGAATGCACGCCTGCGCGTGTGCCGCGGTCTGGCCGGGACGCAGGCCCAGCGCGCGGGCGGCCGGGCAGACCGCGTCCAGTACCCGGCGGTGCCCGTCATGCCGGGCGGTGACGAGTGGCCTATCCGGCGGCGGCGCGTCGGGGGAGATGCGCCGCTTCCGGTCGGTGGGAAAACTCGGCAGGAAGACCGAGACGACCCTGCGCATCGCACGCCTCCACGATCCAGGAACGGGGTTCGCCGCCGCGGCAGCGGATGAGATCGAGCTGCCAGCGCGCCCGGGCCAGCCCCGGCACGTCCGGCGCGTGCGCGAGCGGCGGGGTCGAAGGCAGGGAGGCGACCCGCCAGCGCGTGGTGGCGGCATTGGGCGCGGCCAGGGCGGGATCATCATGGCGGCGGCTGCGCCGCAGCAGGAAGGCCGGAATGCCGATCGCCTCGCAGGCCAGGTGCAGCCGGCGCGAGGCTGTGAGCGTCAGCGGGCCGGAGAGTTCGCCGACTACGCCGGCCAGTCCGCGATGGCGCAGCGCGTCCTCCAGCGCCAGCAGCACGGCATCGGGCCGCCCGGCCTCGGCATAGATCACCCGGTCCGGATGCAGTCCCACACCGGCCAAGGCGGGGGCGAACAGGTCGCGCTGCTGAAGCACCCAGAGCACCCGCCCCCCGGCCGTGGCGCACAATCCGGCGGTGAACAACGTGGCCGCGGCTGCGTGCTCGACCTCCGGGCCGATTCCCGCGATTTCGTGCAGCGCGGCACAGGCCAGACCGCCGCCGGGCAGGTGCGCATCCAGGTCCGAAAGGCCGGTCAGGAGTGACGGGGCCGCCTTTCGGCCAGGCCTGGAGCGTCCGGCCAGGGTGGCCCGCAGCGCCTCGATCCGATCTTTTGTGGGCATCGGCATAAAGAGAACATAGCGCGAACAAACCCCTTGCCGCAATCACCGGCGGTGGTTTAGGCTGAGGCACTCAATGCACGCCGCGCGCGACACCCTGGACGAAATAGCGGTTCAGCAGCAGCGCCATCGCCACCACTGGCAAGGTCGCGAGATGGGCCAGGGCGCCCATCGTGCCCCAGGTGATGTCCTGCGTGCCATAGGCCGAGAGCAGCGCGACGGAGAGCGGCTTGGTCCGCAGCGTGGTCAGGAAAGCGGGATAGAGAAAGTCGTTCCACGAGAACAGGATGCAGAACAGGGCGGATGTCACCAAGCCGGTCAGCGCCATTGGCAGGGCGATGCGCAGGAAGATGCCGAACTGGCTGCTGCCGTCGAGCGACGCCGCGTCCTCGACCTCCCGCGGCACGGCCCGGAAGGTGCCGGCCATCATCCAGACCACGAAGGCGGCACTCTGCATCGCGTCCACCAGCACCACGGCCCAATAGGTGCCGAGCAGACCGACATCGCGCATCAGCAGGTAAAACGGGATCAGCGTGGCCACCGCCGGCACCAGCCGCACCGCCAGGAACACGGTGGCGACCCCGCTCGCCCAGCGCCCGCCCGCGCGGGCTAGCGCGTAGCCGGCGGGCGCCCCCAGCAACAATGCCAGTGCCGTGCTGCCCAGGCTGATGACGAGGCTGCTGAGCAGCAGCCGCGGCAGGT
The DNA here is from genome assembly GCA_963838805.1 of uncultured Pseudomonadota bacterium. Taxonomy (GTDB): domain Bacteria; phylum Pseudomonadota; class Alphaproteobacteria; order Acetobacterales; family Acetobacteraceae; genus CAVRQM01. Next base: position 326,802 of record CAWISK010000005.1, on the reverse strand, counting down.
CGAATAGCGAGGCGATGGCGCGGAAATTGTCGAGCGTGAAGCCGCCGCCGAACAGCGTCGGCGGCAGGCTGAAGATGTCGCGTGCCGGCTTGTAGGCGGTCGTGAACAGCCATGCGACGGGAGCCAGGAACACGATCAGCGCGGCGACCACCCCCAGCCGACGCAGCATCAATACAGACGCGCGTTGGCGCGCCGGATCAGCAGCACGAAGGCGGCCGTCCCGAGGGCGATGCAGACGATCATCAGATTGGAGATGGCGGCACCCGCGCCGATGTCGAAGAACGAGAGGCCCACCTTGACCGCGTGGAACATCAGCGTGGTCGTGGCATCGCCCGGTCCGCCCTGCGTGGTCGCGAACACCGAATCGAACACACGGAACGCATCCATGCCGCGCAGCATCAGCGCCAGCAGGATGGTGGGCATCATCATCGGCAGCACGACCAGCCACAGCCGGCGCCAGCCGCGCGCGCCGTCGATCGCCGCCGCCTCGAGCGCCTCCTGCGGGATCGCCCGCAGGCCGGCGGAGAGGATCAGCACAACGAGCGGCGTCCACTCCCAGACGTCGATTGCGACCAAGGTCGCGAGCGCGGTCCTGGGATCGGCGAGAAATCCGTGTTCGCTGCTGATGCCCCAGATGCGGGCGTAGTAGCCGATCAAGCCGAAATCCGCGTTCAGCAGACCCCGGAACATCAGCCCCACCGCCAGCGGCGTGAGCGTGACCGGCACCAGCAGCAGGGCGAGTGCCGCGCGGTTGAAGCGGCTGTCGCGCCACAGCAGCAGGGCCAGCGCCAGGCCGGCCACGAACTCCAGGCCCACGGCGCCCATGGTGAACGCCAGCGTGTTGACGAACGCCCGTCGCGTGGTCGCGTCGGTCCACAGCACCGCGTAATTGCCCAAACCCACGAAATGCCGCTGCCAGGGCCGCTGCAAATTATAGGCGAACAGGCTGTAGTAGAGGCCCTGTGCGATCGGCAAGCCGGCTATGGCCAGCACATACAGTGTCGCCGGCAAACCAAGCAGCAGCAGGAACAGCCGCCGCCGCAGCGTGAGCGTCACTGTTTCAGAACAGCTTGATCGCCTGAAGCTGCGCCGATGCCAGTGCCGCTTGCGGGCTGGCGTTGCCGACCAGCACGGCGTTGACTGCAGTGCCGAGCATGTCCTGGATTTCCGGGTATTGCGGGATGCGCGGGCGGAACTCGCCGTTGCCGTGCTCGAATGAGGTGTCGATTACGGTATAGAACGGGAACCGCTTCAGCAGATCGGGGTCGTGCGTCGTGCTGCGGCGGATCACTCCGCCGGCACCGGCCAGCGCCATCGCTTTCTGGCCGGCAGGACTTGTGATCCACTTGATGAAACTCCAGGCCGCCTCCTGTTTCTTCTCCGGGATCGCGGCATTGATCGCCATGCCCCAGCCGCCCACGCCGTAGGTTGGCGGCACGCCCTTGCCGGTCGGTGCCAGCGTGATCGCGAATTTCCCGACCACCTTCGACCGCGCCGGATCTCCATAATCGGCGGCACCCACCGACCAGGTCTGCATGTTGGCCACCAGCCCCTGCCGGAACGCCTCCTCGCGGCCGCCCCAGTCGTAATCGACAGCGCCCGGCGGTGCCGTGTCGTCGAACAACTTCTTGTACACCGCGAGGCTCTGCACGTTGCTGGGCGAGTCGAGCGCCGGCCTGCCGTCCGCGCCGAGGATGGAGCCGCCCATCTGCGCGTTGTAGTTCATCCAGTCCTGCGCCACCGCCGGTCCCTTCTGGCCGTTCGCCACCCAGCCGTACACGCCGTGCGCGCGATCGGTCAGTTTCTCCGCGGCGGCCACCAGATCCTGCATCGTGGCGGGGAAGGACAGGCCGGCGCGGGCGTAGAGATCGGTGCGCAGCGCCAGCACATTGGCATACCCGGCGAACGGGTAGGCGATGTGACGGCCCTTGTAGCCACCGAGCGAGGACAACAGCACCGGATAGATGTCATCCGGCTCGATCTCGGCGGCGTCGCGCTTCATCCAGTCGTCGAGCGCTACAGTCCAGCCGGACTCGGCGAACTGCCCGGTCCAGACGATGTCCGTCGTGACCAGATCATAGCCCTGCGTGCCGCCGATGAAATCCGCCGTCACCTTGGTCAGCAACTCGGGGTAGCTCAGGATGTCGATCCTGAGGGTGATTCCGCTCTGCGCCGAGAAGGCCGGTGCCAGCTTGACCATTGCCGGGCCGAACTGGTCGTTGGTCGAGGCGATCGACAGCGTCATCCCGTCATACGGCTTTGCCGCGCCGGCGCGCGCCGTACCTGCCAATGCCAGCGCAGCACCGCCGCCCAGCACCAGGCGCCGCGATGGATGTCCGTCCATGACTCCCCCCGAATGTTGCCTCGTCCGCCGCTCAGTCCAGATCGACTCCATCGCCCGCCACCAGCACGCCGCGCTTGAACACGCGGCGGCCACCCGGTCGGCGCACCACCGCCTCGGGTACGTGCGTGGCATCCAGCACCACGAGATCGGCGGGTTCACCCACCGCCACGCCGCCGTATGGCGCCCCCAGCGCCCGCGCGGCGCCGAGTGTCGCCATGTCGAAGGCGACGCGCAGCGCCTCGTCGGTGCGAAAACCCTGCCGGTAGCCAATCAGCATGGCGCGTTCCAGCATGTCGCCATTGCCGTACGGCGACCACGCATCGCGGATGTTGTCGGAGCCCGCGAACACGGTCACACCGCGCGCCAGCAGCCGCCGCACCGGCGGCATCGGCACCGGGCCGGGGCCGTTAGTCATGATCGCGACACCGCTTTCCGCGAGCGCGTCGGCGGTCTCGGCGAAGGCGGCATCGTCCAATTCGCCCAACGCGAAGGCGTGGCTCACCGCGACATGCCCCTGCATCCCCAGTGCCCGTGACCGTGCGGCGATGTCGCGCAACTCGAAGGCGCCCAGCGCGCCGCCATCATGCAAATGGATATCGATGCCGGCACCGCGCCGTTCGGCGATGCCGAAGATCACGTCCAGATGGCCGCCGATATTCAGGTCGATGCCGGCCGGGTCGAGCCCGCCCACCAGATCGGCGCCGTCGATTACGGCCGCGTCCAGCAGATCCGCGGTTCCGGGCGCGCCGCAGATGCCGCTTTGCGGGAACGCCACGATCTGGATGTCGACGACATCGGCGAAGCGCTGGCGAACCTCGAGAATCGCGTGCAGGTTCGCGAGCCTGACCTCCGGGTCGATATCGACATGGCAGCGCATCCGCGTGGTGCCGAACGCGACGGCTTGGCGCACCAGTGCCGCCGCGCGCTCGATTGTCGGCAGTTCCAGCTGCGCCCGCTCGTGCTTTTCGGCCTCGATGCGCGCTGCCACGCTGTCGCCGGCGACATGCGCGCGCCAAGGTGTGCCGGCGAAGGTCTTATCGAGATGGATATGGCCGTCCACGAAACCGGGACAGACCAGCCGGCCACCCACATCGCGCGCGCCCGGCGACGGCTCGACGGCCGGGTTGATCGCGCAAATGCGGCCATCCTGCACTGCGATATCGACAAGGCGTCCGTCGTCGAGTCGGCCATTCGTCAGCAGCGCCGATCCGCTCATGCGCCGATCAATCCCACTCGCCGCGCGGCCACGACGCGATACAGTGGATCGCCATACGCACGCTCCTCCTCGCGCGCGGAAAAGACCAGGCTCACGTCATGCTCGTCGTCCGACGCGATCGCCGCCTCGACGATCTCCAGCCAGGGTGGGCAACGCATCGCCCGCATCGCCTCAAGCGCCTCGGGCGAGGGCAGCGCGGGCATGCCCATCTTCGGATACACCGCCGCGATCGCCCGCCAATAGTATTTGAGCAGCAGCGGGCGGTCGGCGATGCCGGGCGCGATCAGCCGCACCCAATGCGTGCCCGTCAGCGCGTGCAGCGAGCAGAAGTCGAACGCTCCGGCGAACAGCGCCAGAGAAGCCGCCGCGAACCTCGCAAGCGAGCGGTCATCCGTGGCCAGCCCATCGGCAACCGCCGCGAACACGGGCGCCCGCCCGACCGCCCGCATGGCGTGCCAGAGCAAATCCGTTTCGGGCCGGATATCCAGCAGTTCGCGGTGTTCCGACAGCCGCCGCAGGATTTCCGTCGGATCATGCGTGTCCGGCGCCGCGCCGCCAAGCGGGGCCAGCGTCAGGTGCGTGGCCGCCCAATAGCCGAGGGCGGTCGCCACCTCGTCGTCGCTGCCTATCATGTTGGCATAGGCGAGGCGCATCAGTGCGTGCAGCGCGCTGGCAGCAACCCCCGGCACCAGAACGGACAGGGCGCGCCGCTGCACGGAGTCCGACCCTGACCGCCGGACCTGATCCGTAAAGAAGGCACGGAAATCTGCCTCGCGATCCCGCTCGCCCAGATGCGCGGTCCAGTTCGCCTCGGTGATCGCACCTCCGGGCGGTGGGGGCGAGCGGAGCTGGTTGGTGTCGCGATAGCGCTCGAAGCAGGCGCGAAGCCGGTGTCCCGATGCTCCCATGCGCGCCAGCGCCACAAGCATCATCGGCAAGTGGTTGGCGAGGCAATGTCCGAACTCGCAGCTGAAACCCCGACATTGTTCCAGCAGATCGGCCAGCGCGCGGCTCTCGCCCTGCTGGGGCGGCGATGACATGACGGCACTCACGGGGCAGCCTCCATCAAGGGATCCGCCTGTTCCACCGCGCATGATGCCCCAAGGCTCGGCTCGGGAACAGCCCGGCTATCCGGCGGCAGCCGCGTTGCGCGCGAACCACGGCGACAGTTGCTCATAGAGTGCCCGGAACTGCGCGTATTGCGCATCATATTGCGCGGCGTGTCGTGGCTGCGGCTCGATCAGGTTTCCCTGCCCTACCATCCGCCCGATGTCCGCCCAGTCACTGGCCACCCCCGTCCCCATCGCGGCGACCCAGGCCGCGCCCAGGCACGAGCCGGGATGTGCGCGCAGAAGCTGCACTGGCGCCTGCACGACATCGGCCATGATCTGCATCCACACCGCGCTGCCGGCCCCTCCATCGGAGGCCAGCAGGCGCCGGACCGGATAGCCGATCTCGCGGAACACCTCGACGTGGTGGCGGAACGCGAGTGCCGTGCCCTCCAGCGCCGCCCGCCACACATGGGCGACGCCGTGGTTGAGACTGAGGCCCGATAAGGTGCCGCGCGCGTGCGGATCGTGCAGCGGGCTTTTCTCGCCCAGGAAATAAGGCAGCAGGAACACGCCGTCGCTGCCCGCCGGGATTTCGGCGGCCATGCGGTCCAGGTGGGCGTGCGGTGCAGGGACGCCGGACACCGCGCCGCCGGTGAAATTGCGCACGATCCAGTTCAGCAGGCTGCCGGTGCAGGCCATGCAGCCGTTCGGCATGAACAGACTGGGCAGCACATGGTAGTCCAGGAACATGCGCGGGTCCGGCCGCGCCTCGGCGGTCGCCAGCAGGATGTCGCCCGCGCCGCCGAACTTCAGCAGCACGTCGCCCTCGGCCACGATCCCGGCGGCATAGGCCGAGGCGACATGATCGGCCGCCCCCGCCACCACAGGCAGGGCCGCCGGCAAGCCGGTCAGCGATGCGGCGCCGGGACTGACCTGGCCGATGACATGATGGCCCGGATGCATTGGCGGCAGCGTGCCGGGCGGCAGATGCGCGAGCGCCACCAGCCGGTCGGACACCGCGCCGCTGGCGAGGTCGATGAAGCCTGACTCCAGCGCCCAGTTGCGTTCCACGCCGCGGATGCCGGTCAGGCGCCAGTTGATGTAGTCGTACGAGCCGAAGATCGTGGCGATGCGGGCGTGATTGTCCGGTTCGTGGCGCTCCAGCCAGCGCAGCTTTGCCGCCATGAGCTGCTGGTTGATGCCGTTGCCGGTGGCGCGCAGGAACTCCGCTTCATCCACCTCCTGCCGCAAGGCCGCGACCTCGGCGGCGCAACGCCCATCGCTCTGCTGGATGCTGCGGCGGATCAGGGTGCCGTCGCGGTCCAGCAGCACCATCGCCGGCACCATGCCCGCGACGCCGATCCCGGCCAGGGCGCCGCGCGCACGCGGCTCGGCCGCCAGCAACTCCTGCGTGATCGAGCAGGTATTGTCCCACCATTGCACGGGATCTTCCTCGGCCCAGGCCGGGTGCGGCGCGTGCAGCGCCACAGGGCGAGAGGCCAGCGCCACGATGCGCCCCGGCAGCTCGATGAGGATGCCGATGGTCGAGGTCGTGCCGATATCCAGGCCGACGACGTAGCTCACCGCAGGCGGCCCCGGCTCAGCGCAGCGCGTCCACGCGCCGCATCAGCCGGCGCACGCGCTCCGGATCGACCTTGTTCCAGGTCACGCCGTCCACCTTGAAGAAAGTGCCGACGATGCAGCCGTCCGCGATTGCCAGCACATCGTCCACGTTGGCGTCGCTGACCCCGGTATTGGCCAGCACGGGCACGTCCTTGACCGCGTCGCGCACCATGCGTAACTCCGACTGATCGACTGCCGTTCCGGTGATCGGGCCGGAGACCAGGATGGCGTCGGCGAGCGAGGAGAATACGGCGCTGCGGGCGCGCAGCCCAACCGGCCGCGTGTCGAGCGAGGCGGCGAATTCCGCATTGATGTTGTAGAGCAGCTTGAGGTCGGGACGGCCGAGATCGCGGCGGGCCCGCAGAGCGCCCTCGCAATCGGGCACCCACAGCCCCATGTCGGAGGCATAGACCCCGGTGAAAATCTCGCGCACGAACTGCGCGCCGGTGGCGGCGGCTATCGCCACGCTCGCGACCGGATCCCACAGGTAGTTCACGCCGAACGGCACGCGGATGGCGTGCCTGACGGCGGCGATCGCGGCACTCATGCTGGCCACCGAAGCGATAGGCGCCTTCAGCGAGTATGGCCGGTCATTCTCGTTACCAAACATCACCGCGTCGATGCCACCGTCCTGCAGTGCGTCGAGGTCGGCAATGGCATCCTCGACGATCCGCGCCATGCCGCCGGCCGCATCGTACAGCGGCGTTCCGGGCAGGGCACCGAGATGCACCATGCCGATCACCACCTTCTTCTTGCCGTCAAAGAAATCGAACATGCACGATGGTTCCTCTGATGATCCGCGGCAGTTCCGGCGGCGGGATACCAGTTAGCGCCTTGGCGCGCCGACGTGCAACGAACTGACGATCCGATCGCGTTTGACAGTGCGGCCGCCGCCGCTATCGTTCCGCCGAGCTCTGACGGAGACAGGGTCCGTGGACAGGATTGGCCATGATCTCGACGGCAAGACCGCGCTGGTCACGGGCGGGGCGGTGGGAATAGGGCGCGCGATCGGCGCTGCGCTGACCGGTCACGGTGTCCGAGTCGTGGTGGCCGATATCGATCAGGAAGCGGCGGAGCGGACCGCGGCCGAACTGGGCGGCGACGCCAGCGCGCTGCGCATGGACGTGAGCAGTGGCGAGAGCGTGCGCGACGGTTTCCGCCGGGCCACGGAGTGGGGGAGGCTGGACTACCTCGTTGCCAATGCCGGCGTCTCGACCATGAGCCGCGCCATCGACCTTACCGAGCGCGAATGGGATCTGAACTTCAACGTCAATGCGCGCGGCGTCTTCCTGACCAATCAGGCCGCATGCCGGTATTTCGTCGAGCGTCGGATCCCTGGTGTGATCTGCAACACCGCGTCGCTGGCGGCGAAGGTGGGGGCGCCGTTGCTGGCGCACTACTCCGCCAGCAAGTTCGCCGTGCTGGGCTGGACACAGGCCCTGGCGCGGGAGATGGCCCCGCACGGCATCCGGGTGAACGCCGTCTGCCCAGGCTTCGTGCGCACCGGCATGCAGAGCCGCGAGGTCGAGTGGGAAGCCGGGCTGCGTGGCATGACCCCGCAAGCGGTGGTGGCAGAGTACGTGGCGCAGACGCCGCTCGGCCGCCTGGAGGAGCCGGAGGATGTCGCCGGTCTTGTCGTCTTTCTGCTCTCCGATGCCGCCCGGTTCATGACCGGGCAGGGGATCAACGTCACGGGCGGCGTCTATATGGGCTGACAGACAACGGCCGGAACGCTCACCGTCACCAGCGCGCCATGCCGCCATCCACGTTCAGCGTCTGGCCGGTGATCCAATGTGCATCGTCCGAGGCGAGGAACGCCACCGCCGGTGCGATGTCCTCCGGGCGGCCGTGGCCCTTCAGCGCCTGCAGCATCTCGACGAACTCGAACGAGTCCTTGTGTGGTGTTGCCATCGCGCCCTTGGAGGCGACGAGGCCCGGCATGATGGCGTTGACCGTGATCCCGTATTTCCCGAGTTCGGTCGCGAGTGCCCGCGTCAGCCCGAACACGCCGCCCTTCGAGGCCACGTAGGCCGCCATGTTGGGAGTCCCGGCGAGCAAGCTGTTGGAACACATGTTGATGATGCGTCCCTGCGTGCCAAGCCTGCGCATCATGTCCGAACCGGCGCGGCACATCAGGAACGTGCCGGTCAGGTTGACCGAGATGATCCGCTGCCAATGCGCGAGGTCGACCTCGTCCCAGGCGATGAACGGGACGATGGCGGCGTTGTTCACCAGCACGTCCACCCGCCCGGCCCGTTGTCCCGCTGCCGTGAACAGCGCGCCGACCTGAGCCGGATCGCTGACGTCGCAGGACAGCGCGAAGGCGCCGCCGCCGCAGGCCGAAGCCACCTCGGCGGCCTTATCGCGATTCAGGTCGGCGATGACGAACCGCGCCCCGTCTCGGGCCAGTCGCTCGGCGATGGCGCGGCCGATCCCCTGCGCGGCACCGCTGACCAGTGCCACCTTGCCGTCCAGCTTGTTCATGTCGCTTGCTCCGTGCGCAATTCCGATTGGTTCCAGAAATCGCCTGCCCAGGTTTCCGCGATGGCCACCACGCCGGCGTTCACCGGGCCGCTGGTGATGCGCGGGCTCACCGAGGCATCGACGACGAACAGATTGTCCAGCCCGTGCACGCGCAAATTCGCATCGACAACGGTGCCAAGAGCGCAGGTGCCGACCGGATGATGATGCGTCATGGCGGCGCGGGCGAGAAAGAAATCAATGTCGGCATCGGACTGCACGGACGCTCCGGGCAGCCTCTCCTCCGCCCGCCACTCGTTCAATGCGATGGCGCCTCCGACCTCCCGTGCCAGGCGCAGACTGCGACGAAAGGTGGTGCGGTCGTGCTCGGTCGTAAGATACGCCGGATCGATGATCGGCGTGTCGGCGGCGGCCGGGCCGCTCAATTGCACCGCGCCGCGGCTGGTCGGATGGGTGGCGCCGCACATGATCGTATAGGCACTGCCGATTGGTGGAGCCGCGAAGCACTCCGTCACCACAGGCAGCACGACGCAGGCCAGCACGCTATCCGGCGCTCCATGGGCGCGTGCGGGATTGTCAGCGTGCAGATACATCAGCGACTCGGAGTGCTGTCGCCGCGACGGTGGCACCGGGCGGCGCGACGTATAGACGTTTCCGGCCGCAAGCAGGTGGTCGTGCAGGTTCCGGCCGACCTGCGGCAGATCATGCGTGCAGCGCACATCGGCTCGCGCGAGCGCTTCCGGTTCGCCTACCCCGGAGCGCATCAGCAGAAGCGGCGAGGCGATTACGCCGAGACAGGACACGATCGTGTCGGCCTCCAGCAGCATCTCCGCCCCGTTACAGCGGACCAGAACGCTACGCACATGGTCGCGCTCGATAAGCAATTGCTCCGCGACCGTGCCGGTCATCACCGAAAGATTCGGCCGACGCGCGGCGTGGGACAGGTAGGCATCTGCCACGCTCGCTCGGCGACCGTCGCTTATGGTGAGCGTATTGGCCGTGACACCGGCAAGCGATCCGATGTTATGCGAGGCGAGCGACGGTGCGCCAAGCGAATACCCCGCTTGCATATAGGCGCGCGTCACGGGTTGAGCGCGTCGCTCGGCTGCAGCATCGGGAGGGCACAGCGCCGGAACGCGTGCGACAGCGAGACGTAAGACCAGCGCGGCCTCAAGCGTGTGGCAGCGCATGGCTGAGGAATACGACTACGTCATCGTGGGCGCGGGTTCGGCGGGTTGCACGCTCGCGGCACGGCTCAGCGAGGACCGGGATTGCAAGGTTTTGCTGCTTGAGGCAGGCGGCTGGGACCGCGATCCCTGGATTCACATCCCGCTCGGCTGGGGCAAGATCCTGCAGAAGCGCCTGCACGACTGGATGTATTTCTGCGAGCCCGAGGCCAATGTTGACAACCGCCGTGTCGAGTGCGCGCGCGGCAAGGTCGTGGGCGGGTCATCGTCCACCAACGCAATGGCGCATGTGCGTGGCCATCCCGGCGACTACGACCGCTGGGCGCGGCAATACGGCCTGACTGATTGGTCCTATGCGCACGCGCTGCCGTATTTCCGCCGCCAGGAATCCTGGGAAGGCGGTGCGAGCACCACGCGCGGCGGTGATGGCCCGATTACGGTACAACGCTGCCGTTACCAGGACTCGCTGGTGCCCGCCTATTTCGCGGCCGCGAGGGCGGCGGGGCATCCCTGGACCGAAGACTACAACGGCACCAATCAGGAAGGCTTCAGCCCGTTGCAGATGACCATCCGGCGCGGGCGGCGGTGCAGTGCCGTGACCGCCTACCTGCGCCCGGCGCTGCGGCGGCGCAATCTGTCGGTCCAGGTCCGCGCGCTGACCACGCGCGTCCTGATCGAAAACGGTCGCGCAACGGGCGTCGAGTATTTGCGTGACGGCCAGGATCACCTCGCACGCGCGGCGCGCGAGGTGATCCTGGCCGTCGGAGTCATCAACTCGCCGCAACTGCTTATGCTGTCGGGCGTCGGCGATCCCGACCAGCTTCGCGCGCATGGCATCGAGGTGCGTGTGGCGCTTGCCGGGCGTGGGGCGCAACCTGCAGGACCACGTCTCGGCAATCGTGATGTATCACCGCAAGCAGCCGGGCCCGTTCCGCCGTATGATGCGCTACGACCGCATCGCCTGGGCGCTGGCGCGGGCCTATGCGCCGGGGAGCGGCTTCGCGTCGGATGTACCCGGCGGACTTACGGCATTTTTGCGTAGCGGCCCCGACAGCACGTTGCCGGACATTCAGCTTCTGCTGACCGCCGCTCCGCTGGGCGCGTGGCCGTACCTGGCACCGATCAAGCAAGCGTTTCCGGACGGCTTTGCCGCGCGCACCGTGCTGATCCATCCGGAAAGCCGCGGCAGCGTGAGCCTCGCCTCCACCGATCCCGCAACGGCGCCGCGCATCCACCAGAACTTCCTCGGCACGGAACGCGACTGGACCACGCTGCGCCGCGCGGTGCGGATGGTGCGCGAGATTGCGGCACAGCCGGCGATGGTCCCGTATGTGGACCGAGAGATCGCCCCGGGACCGGATTGCGTAAGCGACGAGCAGATCGATGCGCATGTCCGCAAGACCGCCATCACTGTCCACCATCCCGCCGGCACCTGCCGCATGGGCACCGATGGCGATCCGCTCGCGGTGGTCGATCCGGCGCTGCGCGTCCGCGGCATCGACGGCCTGCGCGTGGTCGATGCAGCGGTGATGCCCGACCTGCCGGGCGGCAACATCAACGCGCCCGTCGTGATGATCGCCGAGCGCGCATCGGATTTGATCCGCGGCCGCGCGCCGCTGCCGCCGGCCGTGCCGTGATGCAACAGGAGATGATCTCGATGGGCAATCGCCTGCGCGACCCGGTCGCGATCCTCTCGGCCGGTCCGGTGTCCGCCTATCCAGCGGTCAGCCGGGCCATGTCGCGGCCGCTGCCATACGACTACGACATCGCGTTCCAGGAGTTTTACGAGGCCCTCGCGCGCAAGACCGCGCGGGCGCTGCGGGCGAGCGAGCCGGCGCTGATCCTGCATTGCGAGCCGGCGCCCGGCATCGAGGCGGCGGCGGCGTCGCTGATCGGCCCGGACGACCTGGTGCTGAACCTCGTGTCCGGTGTGTACGGCGCAGGCTTCACCCACTGGGCGCGGCGCCACGCGCGCGAGGTGGTCGAGGTCGTGGTGCCGTTCAACGAGGCGGTGGACCCTGAGCGTGTTGCCGACGCTTTGCGGCAGCGGCCGGAGACGAAGCTGGTCAGCGTGGTGCATCACGACACGCCCTCCGGCACGATCAACCCGATCCGCGAGATCGGCACCATCGTCCGCGAACACGGCGCGCTGCTGCTGGTGGATGCGGTGTCGTCCTTTGCCGGCATGGACATCCATCCCGATGACTGTTCCGCGGACGTGTTTATCACCGGCCCCGGCAAATGCCTGGGCGGCGCGCCGGGACTTACGATCATGGCCGTCTCGCCACGCGCCTGGGCACAGATCCGCGCCAACCCGAACGCGCCGCGCGCCTCGGTGCTGAGCCTGAGCGACTGGGAAAACAGCTGGCGGGCCGGCGAGCCGTTCCCCTTCACGCCGTCGATCGCCGAGGTGAACGGCTTGGACGCGGCTATCGATCTCTATTTCGACGAGGGGCCGGAAGCGGTCTGGGAGCGCCATGCACTCACGGCCCGCGCGTGCCGGGCGGGCGTGCGCGCCCTGGGATTGCAGCTATGGCCGGCGCGCGAGGAGATCGCGTCGCCCACGACCACGGCGCTGCGCATCCCCGATAGCGTGACCAGTACCGATATTCTTGCCGCGACACGCGACAGCCTGGGCGTCGTGCTGTCCGATGGGCGCGGCGAGACACGCGGCAAGCTGCTGCGGATTGGCCATATGGGGTCCACGGCCGAACCCCTCTATGCCGTCATCGCCGTGACCGCACTTGCCGTGGCATTGCGTCGCCTTGGCGTCCGGTGTGATGCCGGCCGCGCGGTCGAGGCGGTGATGCAGGTGATCGGCTGAGCGTCGATGGGCCGCGCTACGGAAAGGATGCTATAGGAAGCCGTCGGCCCCGCGCTGCGTGCCGGCCTCGGCCGGCCTCGTGGACGGCGGGATGCCTCTCGCCGCCTGGCTTCGCTCGCCGATGCAGTCAACAGGAGATGGCCCGTGGATGAGGACCAGTTGAACATGGCGCTCCGCAAGTTCCTCAAGGAAGTCGGCGTCACCTCGCAGCGCGAGATCGAGCGTGTCGTGCGCGAAGGCGCCGGTGCCGGTGGGCGGCTGCGGCTCAAGATGAGCCTGACATCGCCGGACACGCCTTCGCTGCAGCACGTGATCGAGCACACGATCGAATTTCGCTGATCCGATCGAAACTTCTCCAACGCCTGCGGGTGTGGCGAGACCGATACGCGCAGCCGAAATCGGCCGCACACTGCGCCGGGTGTTCGCACAACCGAGCCTGCAAGCCTGGATATGGGGTGTCTGGTCGCGGTTGCGGCTGGCGCTGAGCAGGACGCGGCGCGGCCGGGTGGCCGCACGCAGGCGCTGATCGCCGGCGCCCTCGGCAATCTGGGCACTGTGCTCGAGTCCGATCCCGGCGCGCGCGGTTGAAGGGGGCCGCCGAGGCGATCACCGGCCGGCTGCTGCCGGGGCCAGGTGCAACTGGCCGATTTCATCGCCGAGGTGGTGATGCATTGGTAGGGTGCCACGATCACGAGAAGCTGGAGCTGCGGGCGGGCGGCGATCTGCAATCCGTGCGCATCAACGACACGCTGGTCGGGTTTCTGGTGGGCGGGCTGGTCTATGCGCTGCTGCGCGCCACTTTCGGCTATGTGAGCTTCTGAAGCGGGACCTGCCGATGCGCCTCTCCGTGCTGGACCAGTCCACGATCGTCACTGGCCGATCGCCCGATGCGTCGATCCGCGAGAGCCTGGCGCTCGCGCGGCATTGCGAGGCGCTGGGGTATCATCGCTACTGGGTCTCCGAGCACCACAACAGCGACAGCGTTGCGGGCAGCGCGCCGGAGGTGCTGATCGCCGCCATCGCGGCGACCACGCAGCGCATCCGCGTCGGCAGCGCCGGCGTGATGCTGCCGCACTATGCCGCGCTGAAGGTGGCCGAGGAGTTCCGTGTGCTGGAGGCGATAGCACCGGGCCGAATCGATTTGGGCGTGGGCCGCGCGCCGGGCTCGGATGGGCTCACCGCGCACGCACTGAACCCCAACGCGGAACGGGCGGCCGAGCTGTTCCCTGCACAGGTCCGCGATCTGCTGGCGTGGCTGGCGGGCGAGGCGCTGGATGAGCGGCATCCATTCCGAAGCGTGACCGCGCAGCCGCGCGGGCCGGGCGTGCCGGAAGTTTGGGTGCTGGGAAGCTCCGATTACGGCGCGCAGGTCGCGGCCCATTTTGGCCTGCCATACTGCTTCGCGCATTTCATCACGGATGGCGCGGGTGCGGCCGAGGCACTTGCTCTCTACCGAGAGCTCTACAAGCCGAGTGCCCACCACTCCCGAGCCGCTCGCCGGGGTGTGCGTCTGGGCGCTGGCGGCCGACACCGAGGCGGAAGCGGAATGGCAGTTCGGCTCGCGCGCCGCATGGCGGCTGGGGCGTGATCGTGGGGTGTTCGAGCCGCTCCCCTCGCCGGAAGCGGCGGCGGGGCAGGTCTATTCCGATGCGGAGCGCGCGCGGCTGGCGCGGGTGCGGCAGCGGGCGATCCTTGGGACCGGGCCGCAGGTCGCGGCGCAACTGCGAGCGCTCGCAGATGAGTTGGTCGCGGATGAGGTCGCGGTGCTGAGCACGACGCACGACCCGGAAGCGCGTCGGCGGTCCTATGCGCTGCTGGCGGAGGCTTGGGGATTGGCGGGAGCGACGCGGCTCGCCGCCGAGTAGCTCTCAGCCGCGCTCCTGCCACAGCCTCCAGCGCCAGGCGAGCCAAGCCACTCCGGCCGCCGCCAGCGCAATCGGGATCAGGAGCAGCGCCAGCCACAGCGCGAGGAAGGCCACCCCAGCGGCGCCGAGCAGCACGGCGACGATGATGGCGCCACGCAGCAACCGCGCCGAGAACGGGGTCGGCTCCGGCCCGAGCACCCTGCCGTCGAGAGTGACGTCGATGATGTCCGATCTGGGCATGGCTTGACGTGGCGCGTCGGGGTGGGCCGGTCAAGGCCGCGGGGGCAGGCGCTTTTCCATGAAGACGCTGAACGGGTCCGGCGCATAGGCGCCGAACGGGCCGCGCTCGGCGTAGCCGGCGGCGCGGTACAGGGCCAAGGCGCCGAGCGACTGGGGACCGGTTTCGAGCTGGATGAGGCGGATACCCTGGGCGCGCGCCCGCTCCTCCAGCGCCGCGAGCACGGCGCGGCCGACGCCCTGGCCGCGCGCGCTGTCGGACACGAACATGCGCTTCAGTTCGGCGATTCCCTCGCCCGTGCCCACCAGGGCGCCGCAACCGACGGCGCGTCCGACCAGGCGCGCCACCAGGAACGTCACCTCCGGGCGCAGCAGCGCATCCAGCCCGACCATGTGATTGCTCTCGGGCGGATAGAGCGAGGCGGAGAACGCTTCCGAGGCCGCCAGCAACGGTGCGATATCGGGGTGGTTCGGGTGATTCGGGCGCTATCGTCAAGACTCATCGGGCAAACACGCTGACGCTCTCCACGCGGGCTGACCAGAGGAACTGGTCGATAGCAGTCGCCGCCAGCAGGCGATAGCCGGAAGCGTGCAGAACGGCGGCATCACGCGCCAGGGCGGCCGGGTTGCAGCTCACATAGACGATGCGCGGCACGCCGGCGCGGGCGAGTTCGGTCACTTGCGGCAGTGCGCCGGCATGGGGCGGGTCGAGCACCACGGCCGCACAGCCGGCGAGATCCGCCGCGAGCAGCGGACGGCGGGCCAGGTCGCGATGGTCGCGGTGACCCGCCCGGCCAGCCCTGCCGCATTGGCGGCGGAGCGGAGGGCGAGGATGGCGGCCTCGTCGCCCTCGTAGGCGACGACACGCGCGCGCCTGGCGAGCGGAAAGGTGAGCGTGCCGCAGCCGGCGAAGAGTTCGGCGATCCAGGCGCGCCGTGCGAGCTTGTCCGGCAGGCCGGCCAGCACGGCATCGGTGATGGCCTGCTCGCCCTCGCACGACGCCTGGAGGAAGGCGCCGGGCGGCGGGGCGACCGGAACACCGGCGAAAGTGACGAGAGACGGGGCGGAGCTGGCAGGCGATCTCCGGCTGCGCCCTGGCCGGTGGCACAGGCAATACGCGCGATGCCATGCGCAGAGGCGAAAGCGGCGAGGCGCGTCCGGTCGGCCGAGCCGTGACCGGGCCCATCGAGGCGCAGTAGCAGGTCCGGGCCTGCTGTCGAGCAGATTCACGATCGCGCCCGCCGTCGCGGCGGAATGCAGAGCAGCGTCGGCAGCAACGTCCGCAACGGCGCGCAGCAAGGCGAACAGTGTCGGGTGGAGAACGTGGCACTCGCGCAGGTCCATGACAGCCTTGGAGCGCGGCGCATGCAGGCCGACGAGAATCGTGCCCGGCCCCTCGCGCTCAACGCGAGGTCCATGCGGCGACGCGATGCGGAGGCGTGCGCGACGAGAGCGAGACGGCGGTCGAAAATCCTGCTCTGGTCAGGCCTGCCGCGACTTGGCCGGCTTTCCAGACCGCGTACTCCGCATCCGGCCAGTGCTGCATCAGACAGCCGCCGCATGCGCGGAAATGGCGGCAGGGCGGCTGAACCGGTTGCGAAGCCGGCTCCGGCAGCGTCGCCGCTGCGCTCAGCCTCCGAATGCGTTGAGTCCGGTCTGCGCGCGGCCGAGGATCAGGGCGTGCACGTCATGCGTGCCCTCGTAGGTGTTGACCGCTTCCAGGTTCATCACGTGGCGGATGACGTGGTACTCGTCCGACACGCCGTTGCCGCCATGCATGTCGCGCGCGACGCGCGCGATGTCGAGCGCCTTGCCGCAATTGTTGCGCTTGCACAGGCTGATCATCTCGGGTGTCGCCAGCCCCTCCTCCAGCAATCGGCCGACGCGCAGGGCCGCGTGCAGGCCGAGCGTGATCTCCGTCTGCATGTCGGCGAGCTTCTTCTGCACCAGCTGCGTGGCCGCCAGCGGCCGGCCGAACATCTGCCGGTCCAGCGTGTACTGGCGCGCCGCGTGCCAGCAGAACTCGGCGGCTCCCAGCGCACCCCAGGAGATGCCGTAGCGGGCATTGTTGAGGCAGGAGAACGGACCGCGCAGGCCGCGCACGCCGGGCAGCATGTTCTCCGCCGGCACGAACACGTCGGACATCGCGATCTGGCCGGTGGCGCTGGCGCGCAGGCTGAACTTGCCCTCGATCTTCGGCGCCGCGAGGCCCTTCATGTCGCGTTCGAGCAGGAAGCCGCGAATGTCGCCGGCATCGTCCTTGGCCCAGACCACGAACAGATCGGCGAGCGGTGAATTGGTGATCCAGGTTTTCGTGCCGTTCAGCACGAACCCGCCATCGACCGCGCGCGCGCGGCTGCGCATCGAGGCCGGATCGGAGCCGGCATCCGGTTCGGTCAGGCCGAAGCAGCCGACCCATTCGCCGCTGCGCAGGCGCGGCAGGCAGCGATCCTTCTGCGCCTGCGACCCGAACGCCCAGATGGGATACATCACCAGGCTGGACTGCACGGAGAAGGCGCTGCGATAGGCGCTGTCCACGCGCTCGACCTCGCGCGCCATCAGGCCATAGGCGACATAGCCGACGCCGGCGCAGCCGTGGCTGTCGAGTGTGGCACCGAGAAAGCCGATCTCGCCCATCTCGCGGAAGATGTCGCGGTCGAAATGCTCGTGCCGGTTGGCGTCGAGCACGCGGGGGAACAGGCGGCCCTGGCAATAGGCGTGGGCGGCGTCGCGGATGGCGCGCTCGTCCTCGGTCAGCTGCGATTCGAGCAGCAGCGGGTCGTCCCAGCGGAAGGCTGGACGCGATGAGGTGGAGGCGGCATTCACCCCGCCTGCTCCGAATCCCCCGTCCCCCGCTCGGCCCGCGCATGGCGGCGAGCGGGAACCAGCATGAAGGCGGGTGTGTCGGTGCCGAACCCGACTACGGCGGCAGCGGAAAGCTCGGCGGCGGGCGAGGGCCGGCCGTCACGCCGGCCCGTTCGAGCCGGCGGCGCCGCTGGCATCGGCTCGGCAACCCGTGCCACAAGGGCTGCCGGTTCGGCGGGAGCGGTAGTGGAACGCTTGCGGTCGGACCGTTTGGCCTCGGGCCGGACGGCGGGCTTGTGCTCTTCCTTCCTGGCTGTCCGTTCGCTCTTTTTCTCGGGCTTGCCCGTGATTTTGGCGCTGCGGCGCCGGCGCTTTCCGTCGCCCTCGGCCCATTCGACCGGGTCCAGCCCTGGAATCTGCATCCTGGGGATCGGCCGGGCGATCAGCTTCTCGATGGCCTCGACCGCCAGCCGTTCCTCGGGCGTGGCCAGCAGGAAGGCGCGGCCCTCGCGCCCGGCGCGGCCGGTGCGGCCGGTGCGGTGGACGTAGTCCTCGGCGTGGATCGGCACGTCGAAATTGAACACGTGCGACAGCCCGCCGATATCGATGCCGCGCGCCGCCACGTCGCTGCAGCACAGCAGGCGCAATTCGCCGGCCTTGAACTTCTCCAGCGTGGCGAAGCGTACCGGCTGCGCCATGTCGCCATGCAGCGCGCCCACCGAGAACCCGTGCCGCGAGAGCGACTTGAACAGGATGTCCACGTCCTTCTTGCGGTTGCAGAAGATCAGGGCGTTCTGCACGTCCTCCGAGCGGATCAGCCGCCGCAGCGCCTCGCGCTTGTCGTGTTCGGCGACCAGCGTCATGGCCTGGGTGATGGTGGTGACCACCGAGGCGGGAGGGCTGACGGTGATTTCCCTGGGATTCTGCAGGAAGGCGTCGGCGAGCCTGCGGATCTCCGGGGCCATCGTGGCGCTGAAGAACAGCGTCTGGTGGCTGGCCGGCAGCAGCGAGACGATGCGCTCGACATCGGGGATGAAGCCCATGTCGAGCATCCGGTCGGCCTCGTCGATCACCAGCACGCGGCAGTCGCTGAGCAGGATGCCGCCGCGTTCGAACATGTCGATGAGCCGGCCGGGGGTGGCGATCAGCACATCGACGCCGCGCATCAGCAGGTCGCGCTGATCGGACATGCTCTCGCCGCCGATGATGAGCGCGTGCGTCAGGCGCAGGTACTGGCCGTATTTGACGAAGTTCTCGGCGACCTGGAGGGCCAGTTCGCGCGTCGGCTCCAGGATCAGGCTGCGCGGCATCCGCGCGCGGGCGCGGGTGCCGGAAAGGATGTCGAGCATCGGCAGGGTGAAACCGGCGGTCTTGCCGGTGCCGGTCTGCGCACAGCCGAGCACATCGCGGCCCATCAGGACCGATGGGATGGCCTGCACCTGGATGGGCGTGGGCGTCGTGTAGCCCATCTCCCGGACAGCGCGCAGGATCTCGGGCGAAAGGCCGAGTTCTGCGAACCCGTCCGCCGCCATGCCATGCCGGTCCGGCTGTTCCGGCTCGGGGGCTTCGTCCGTCGGCACTGCTGAAGGGGCTGGAGTGATGTCGGACTCCGGCTCAGGTGAAGGGGCCTCGACGAGGCCCTCGGCCGCGTTCGTGGAGTCGGGAGACGGGATGGTATCGGTCAAACTATGCGTGCTTCCGTGGACGCGACTGGTGTATGCGGCGCGACCGAGCCGCGCACGCGCCGAAGGGGCCCGGCGTCAACGGCGCGCTCCCTGGGGCGGATATCAGGAAATGCACTGGCGAAGTCAAGGTTGTTCGGCGCAACCTCGCCGTAATGCTGGCGGGCGGGCATCCGCGGGGTGGGTGCCACGTTGTCACGGGCGCGGCTTCGGCGGGTAGGAAAGACATTTTGGAGGTGACCCAGGCCATGCGGACTATGCTAGCGGGCAGGAATTGCGGCGGTGGTGATCGCGACCGCAGGGCTGGCGGCCCCTGCGCACGCCGATTGGCACTCCGGCTGGGGCGGCGGTTGGCACGGTGGCTGGCATGACGGTTGGCATGGCGGCTGGGGCGGCGGTGTCGGGATCGGGCTGGGCTTCGGTTTCGGAGCACCTTTCTACGCGCCACCCCCCGTCTACTATGCTCCGCCGCCTGTCTACTACGCACCACCCCCGGTCTATTACGCCCCGCCGCCTGCCTATTACGCCCCTCCGCCGTCAGCCGGGGCGCCCCCAGCCGCAGCACCATCCGCAGGCCCGAACTGCTACGCGGGCGGCTACGTCTGCCCACTTGACCGCTCGGTGGTCCCCGACACGGCCTGTTCCTGCCCGACCGAAACCGGACGCGCGTTCGGCCACAGTGGCTGACCACGGCACCGCGAAGGCCTATGGGCCGGCGCCGATCGAGGATTACGCGCTGATCGGCGATTGCACGACGGCGGCCCTGGTCAGCCGCGCTGGCAGCATCGATTGGCTGTGCTGGCCACGCTTCGACGGCGCGGCCTGCCTTGCGGCCCTGCTCGGAACATCCGAGCACGGACGCTGGCTTGTGGCCCCCACGGATGCCGGCGCGGCCGCGCGGAGGTCTTATCGCGACGGCTCACTGGTTCTGGAAACCGTGTTCAGGACCAAGGCGGGCGAGGCGGCGCTGATCGACTTCATGCCGATCGGGCAGCGTCATTCCTCGGTGGTGCGCATCGTCGAGGGGCGGCGCGGGCAGGTCGCCATGACGATGAGCCTGGCGCTGCGGTTCGATTTCGGCAGCACGATTCCCTGGGTGCGGCGGCTGGACAAAGGGGAAGGGCGTCGTGGCGATCGCCGGACCCGACATGGTGGTGCTGCGATCGCCGATGCCGACCGAGGGGCGCGACATGACGACCGACGCGGACTTTACGATCCGCGAGGGCGAGCGGCTGGCCTTCGTGCTGACCCACGCGCCCAGCCATTTCAAGCCGCCGCCGCCGATCGAGCCGGTGGCGGTGCTGCGCGAGACGGAAGCGTTCTGGCGGCGATGGGGCGAGCGCGGCACCTATCGCGGCCCCTATGAGGCGGCAGTGCGGCGGAGCCTGCTCACGTTGAAGGCGCTGACCTATCATCCGACGGGCGGCATCGTGGCCGCACCCACGACAAGCCTGCCGGAGCGGCTGGGCGGCTCGCGCAACTGGGACTACCGCTATTGCTGGCTGCGCGATGCGACGCTGACGCTGCTCGCCTTCATGCATAACGGCTACTACAACGAGGCGCAGTCCTGGCGCGACTGGCTGCACCGCAGCATCGCCGGCAGCGCGGCGCAGACGCAGATCATGTACGGAATTGCCGGGGAACGGCGGCTCGACGAGTGGGAGGTGCCCTGGCTGCCGGGCTATCGGGGCGCGGCCCCGGTGCGCATCGGCAATGCCGCGTCCGGACAGCTGCAGCTCGACATCTTCGGCGAGGTGATGAACGCGCTGCACCAGTCGCGCGTCGGCGGGCTGGTGACGCCGGCCACGAGCTGGGATTTGGAAATTGGCCTGGTCGAGCATCTGGCGTCGATCTGGCAGGAACCGGATGACGGCATCTGGGAGACGCGCGGCGGACGCCAGCACTTCACCTTTTCCAAGATCATGGCGTGGATGACGCTGGACCGGGCGATCCAGAGCGCCGAACAGTTCCACCACGAGGCGCCGCTGGACCGCTGGCGCGCGGTGCGCGAGCAGATCATGACGGCAATTCTGGAGCAGGGCTTCAACGCGAAGCTCAATAGCTTCACCCAGACGTTCGGCGGCAACACACTGGATGCGAGTCTGCTGCTGGCGCCGCTGTTCGGATTTTTGTCGCCTGACGATCCGAAGATCGTCGGCACGGTCGCGGCGATCGAGCGCGAGCTGCTGGTGGACGGCTTTGTGCTTCGTTATGATACGGAGAAGTCCTCGGACGGCCTGCCGCCTGGGGAGGGCGCATTCCTTGCGTGCAGTTTCTGGCTCGCCGCGGTTTATGCGCGGCAGGGCCGGCTGGAGGAGGCACGAACGCTGTTCGAGCGGCTGCTGGGCCTATGCAACGATGTGGGGCTTCTGGCCGAGGAATACGATCCGGCGGAGCGGTGCCAGATCGGCAATTTCCCGCAGGCGCTGAGCCACATTTCGCTCATCAGCGCGGCGCTGGAGCTGCGCGGCGACAAGCCGACCGAGGCGCCACAGGAGAACGTGGTCGAGCCGGCCCCCGAGAAGCAGGAGATCAGCCAGCCGGCGCCAGTCGCGTAGCGCGGCGGCGGCCGGGGCGCTGCAACGCGAGATAGACGACGGGGGTTGTGTAGAGCGTCAGCAGTTGCGAGACGATCAGCCCGCCGCAAATGGCGATGCCGAGCGGGCGCCGCAGTTCCGCGCCGGTGCCGCTGCCGACCGCCAGCGGCACCGCGCCGAGCAGGGCGGCGAGCGTCGTCATGATGATCGGCCGGAATCGTTCCAGGCAGGCGGCGTGGATGGCGGCGCGCGGGGCAAGCCCGTGCTGACGCTCCTGCTCCAACGCGAAATCGACCAGCATGATGGCATTCTTCTTGACGATGCCCATGAGCAGCAGAATGCCGATGATGGCGATGACCGAGAGATCCGTACCGGTCGCCAACAGCGCCAGCAGCGCGCCGAGGCCGGCTGATGGCAACGTCGAAATGATGGTGAGTGGCTGGGCCAGGCTTTCGTACAGCACCCCCAGCACGATGTAGATGGCACCAAACGCGGCCAGGATCAGCAGCGGCACGGATTTGAGGCTGTCGGCCAGGAAACGGGCGTTGCCCGCGAAGTCGGTGCGCACAGTGGGGGGCATGCGCAGCTCCGCGACCGCTTGCTGGATGGCGGCCATGGCCTGCCCGACCGAGGTATTGCCAGCCGTGTTGAAGCTGAGCGTCGCCGCCGGGAACTGGCCCTGATGGCGCACCGCGAGCGGCGCGGTCGAATAGGTCAGCCCCACCACGGAACCCAGCGGCACCTGCGCGCCGCTGCTACTGGGAACGAAGATGCGGTTGAGATAGGACGGGTCGGTCTGCAGCACGGGGTCGGCCTCGACCACCACCCAGGTACTCGTTGCGCTGCGTGTAGATGATCGAGACCTGCCGCTGCGAGAAGGCATTGGACATGGCGTCGTCGATTGCCGCCACCGTGACGCCGAGCCGGGCTGCGGCGGTACGGTCGATCTCGAGCGTGACCTGCGGTCCGGCGCGGTCCTGGTCGCTGCTGACGTCGGCGAGTCCCGGCACGGTGCGCAGCTTGTCCTCGAGCCGGACGGCCCATGTGCGCAGCTCGGCCAGGTTCTGGTCGATCAGCACGAATTGGTTGGCGCCGCCCTGGCGTCCGCCGCCGCGCAGGTCTTGCGCCGAATACAGGAAGGTCTGCACGCCGCCGACCTTCGCAAGCTGCGGGCGCAGGCGCGCGATCACCTGCTCGGACGAAAGCTTGCGTTCGGCAAGCGGCTTCAGGCTGATGGTCAGGCTGCCGCGATTGAGCTGCGGCACGAAGCCGGAGCCGCCGACGGTCGAGCCAACGGTCGCGATCGCGGGGTCATGCAGCAGCACATCGACCACAGCACGCTGGCGCTTCTCCATCGCCGTGAAGGAGATGTCGGGGCTGGCGAGCGTGCTGCCCTGGATCAGCCCGGTGTCCTCGGTCGGCATGAAGCTCTTTGGCACCTGCCCGTACAGCCAGACGGTCAGCACCACGGTCGCGAGTGTCACGCCCAGCATCAGCCAGCGCCAGCGCAGCGCCCAGTCGAGCGTGCGGGCGTAAAATGCGAGAACGGAGCTGAACGCGCGCTCGAACAGACGATCGAACCCGCGCGCATGGCCGGCCGCAGGTGGGGCCATGAAATGGGCACAGAGCATTGGCGTCACGGTGAGCGAGACGGCGGCCGAGATGACGATGGCGAGGGTCAGCGTGGTGGCGAATTCGTGCAGCAGGCGTCCCAGGATGCCGCCCATGAACAGCAGCGGGATGAACACGGCGACCAGTGAGACGCTGATCGAAATGACGGTGAAGCCGATCTGGCGCGCGCCGCGCACCGCCGCCCGCATCGGCGTCTCGCCCATCTCCATGTGCCGGACGATGTTCTCGATCATCACGATGGCGTCGTCCACCACGAAGCCAACCGAGATGGTGATGGCCATGAGCGAGAAATTGTCGAGCGAGAAACCATAGAACCACATCGCCGCGAGCGTGCCGGCGATCGACAGGGGAATGGTGATGCCGGCGGCGATCGTGGGGACCGCCCGGCGCATGAACAGCAGCACCACCATCAGCACCAGCGCCACGGTGATGAGCAGCGTTACCGAGATATCGGCAATGCTGGCGCGGATCGTCGCGGTGCGCTCGTCAATGACCGTGAGCTTGATGCCTGGCGGCATGTAGGACAGGAGTTGCGGCAGCGCCGCGCGGATGCGGTCCACCGTCTGGATGACGTTGGCGCCGGCTTCCTTGGTGATGCTGACCAGGATTGCCGGCTGCTGACCCGACCAGGCGGCGAGGCGGCTGTTCGCCAGCCCGTCCACGACGGTCGCCACATCGGACAGGCGCGTGGTCGCGGCGCCATCGGTCTTGAGCACGAGGCCGCGATAGTCGGCCGCGTGGCTGATCTGGCCATTCAGCGCCAGCGTCTCGGCGTGGCTCGGCTCATCCAGGCTGCCGACCGCGCCATCGACGTTGGCGGCACGGATCGCGGTGACGACATCC
The DNA here is from genome assembly GCA_963838805.1 of uncultured Pseudomonadota bacterium. Lineage (GTDB taxonomy): Bacteria > Pseudomonadota > Alphaproteobacteria > Acetobacterales > Acetobacteraceae > CAVRQM01. The sequence continues at coordinate 302,474 of CAWISK010000005.1, read as the reverse complement.
TGGGCCGAGAGTCCAGCCGCCGCCAGCGCCGCCGGGTTGAGCTGCACGCGCACCGCCGGCTTCTCGGCGCCGTTGATCTGTACCTGCGACACGCCGGCGACCTGGCTGAGCCGTTGGGCGAGGATGCTGTCCGTCGCATCGTACACCTGCCCCATCGACAGCGTGTCGGAGGTGAGGGCCAGGGTCATGATCGGCGCCTGCGCCGGATTGAACTTGCGGAAATAGGGGCGCGTCGGCAGGTCGGACGGTAAATCGGTCGCGGCTGAGTTGATGGCCGCCTGCACGTCGTGCGCGGCACCGTCGATGTCGCGGTTGATGTCGAACTGAGCGATGATCGTGGTCGTGCCGGTGCCGCTGATCGAGGTCAACTCGGTGACGCCGGCGATCTCGCCAAGCCGGCGCTCCAGCGGAGCGGCGATGGAGGTGGCCATTGTCTCCGGGTTGGCGCCGGGACGGCTCGCGAACACGACGATGGTGGGAATGTCCACGCTGGGCAGCGGAGCGACCGGCAGAAAGCGGTAGGCGAGCGCGCCGGCGAGCAGCAGGCCCAGCGCCAGCAGCATTGTGGCGATGGGGCGCGCGATGAAGGGGGCGGAGAAATTCACTCGGCGGGAACCGGGCGCGGTGCCGGCCCGAAACGCGCACGCAGGCGCTCGAAGGCAAGATAGATGGAGGGCGTAGTGTAAAGCGTCAGCAATTGGCTGAACAGCAGGCCGCCGACGATGGTGACGCCGAGCGGAAAGCGCAGTTCCGAGCCGGTTCCGCGTTCCACCACCAGCGGCAGGGCGCCGAGCAGGGCGGCGGCCGTCGTCATCATGATCGGCCGGAAGCGCAGCAGCGAGGCCTCGGTGATGGCCGCCTCGGGATCGAGGCCGCGCGTGCGCTCCGCCTCGATCGCGAAGTCGATCATCATGATGGCGTTCTTCTTGACGATGCCCATCAGCAGCACGATGCCGACCAGCGCCACGAGCGACAGGTCCGCGCCCACCAGCATCAGCGCCAGCAGGGCGCCGATGCCGGCGGACGGCAGCGTGGACAGGATCGTGATCGGGTGGATCACGCTTTCGTAGAGCACGCCCAGCACGATGTAGATGACGACCACCGCGGCCAAAATCAGCCACGGCTCGGAAGCGAGCGAGGTCTGGAATTCCGCCGCGTCGCCCGAGAAGGTGCCGGTCACGGTGGGCGGCATGCCGATCGCCTGCTCGGCGGACTGCACGGCCTGGACCGCATCGCCCAGCGCGGCGCCCGGGGCGAGATTGAAGCTGAGGGTGACGGCCGGGAACTGCTCGTCATGGGTGATGACCAGGGGCGCGGTGGTGCGCTCCAGATGTGCGATGGCGGTGAGCGGTACCTGCGCGGTCATCCCGGCTGTGTTCGTGCTCGTCGTCGCGGCGGGGTTCGTCTCCGAAGTCGTGCTATTGGTCGTGCTGGTGGTCGGGCCAGTTGCGCCATTCGTGCCGCCGGCCTTCACCGGGCCGCCCGGCACCCGCAGCGAGAGCAGCGATGTCGGGTTTGCCTGCCAGGCGGGATCGCCCTCCAGCACCACGCGGTACTGGTTGGCTTGCGCGAACAGCGTCGCCACCTGACGCTGCCCGTATGTGTCATACAGCACGTCCTGCACCGCCTGCATGGTGACGCCAAAACGCATGGCGGCGGCGCGATCGACGACGATGTTGGTACGGAACCCGTCGTTCTGCTGGTCGCTCGCGACATCGCGCAGGCGTGGATCGGCTTGCAAATCGGTCAGCAGCCTCGGCGCCCAGAGCGCCAGTTCCGCGGCGTCGGTATCGACCAGCGTGTACTGGTATTGCGTGCGCGAAACGCGGGTGCCGATCTGGATGTCCTGCACCGGCTGCATGAAGACCGACAGGCCAGGGATTTCCGCCAAACGCGGCTGCAGCCGTGCGGCGATTTCGGCTGCACTCGCACTGCGCTGGCGGCGCGGCTTGAGGACGATAGTCAGCCTTCCGGTATTGGGCGTGGGATTGATGTCACCTGCGCCCACGAAGCTCACCACGTCCGTCACCGCGGGATCGGCGCGGACCACCGCGGCCGCCTGGGCTTGCAGCTTTTCCATGCGCGGGATGGAGATGCTCTGCTCGCCCTGAGTGACGGCCACGATCAGGCCGGTGTCCTGCTGCGGCAGGAAGCCCTTCGGCACGACGAGATAGAGCAGCACCGTGCCGGCCAGGGTGGCGACCGCGATCACCAGCATCAGCGTCTGCCGCCGCAGCGACCAGGCGAGGCTGCGGCGGTAGGCGCCAAGGGTGCGATTGAACGCCGCCTCGAACGCGCGGGCAATGCGGCCCGGGTGCTCCTCTGATGCGGGTCGCAGCAGGCGCGCGGACATCATCGGCGTGAGTGTCAGCGACACCACGGCCGAGACGACGACAGCGATGGAGAGCGTCACGGAAAACGCGCTGAACAGTCGCCCGATCACGCCGCCCATGAACAGCAGCGGGATGAATACCGCGATCAGCGAGACGGTCAGCGAGACGATGGTGAAGCCGATCTGTGCCGCACCCTTCTGCGCCGCCCGCATCGGCGTTTCGCCGGCCTCGATGAAGCGGACGATATTCTCGATCATCACGATCGCGTCGTCCACGACGAAACCGGTGGCGACCGTGAGCGCCATGAGCGAGAGATTGTCGAGACCGTAGCCCAACTGGCTCATGATGCCGAATGTGCCAATCAGGCTGAGCGGCAGGGCCACGGCGGGAATGAGCGTCGCGCGCCAGGTGCGCAGGAACAGGAAAATCACACCAATGACCAGGACGACCGACAGGATCAGCGTCGCCTGCACGTCGGCCACGCTGGCGCGGATGGTTTGCGTGCGGTCGGCGACGATCGACAGCTTGATGGCGGCAGGGATGGCGCGCTGCAACTCGGGCAGGGCGCGCTTGATGAGGTCCACCGTCTGCACGATGTTGGCACCCGGCTGGCGCTGGATGTCCAGCACCACCGCCGGCTTGCCACGATAGGTGGCGGCAACGCGGTCGTTCTCGATGCCGCTGACCACCGTGCCGACATCGGATAGCTTGACCGCGGCGCCGTTGCGGTAGGCGATCACGAGCGCCGGATAGGCGTCGGCGCTGAGCATCTGGTCGTTGGCACCGATCGCCACCGCCTGACGCGGGCCGTCGAAGCTGCCCTTCGCACCATTGGCGTTAGCGGCCGAGAGCGCGTTGCGCACGTCCTCCATCGACAGGCCATAGGCGGCGAGGCGGCCGGGATCGACGCGCACCCGCACGGCGGCGCGCATATTGCCCTGGACGGTCACGCGGCCGACGCCGGGGATCTCGGCCAGCTTCGGTTGCAGCAGCGTATCGGCCGCGTCGCTGATCTGATCGATGGGAATGGCGTCCGATTGTAGCGCAATCGTCAGGATCGGCGCATCCGCGGGGTTCACCTTGGAATAGACCGGTGGGTAGGGCAGGGTTTGCGGCAGGGTGCCACCCGCGGCGTTGATCGCCGCCTGCACGTCCTGTGCCGCACTGTCGATACTGCGGTCGAGCACGAATTGCAGCGTGATCTGGCTCGTGCCCTGCGAACTGGTCGAGATCATCGACGCGAGGCCGGTGATCTCGCCGAACTGCCGCTCCAGCGGTGCGGTGATGAGGGTGGCCACCGTGTCGGGGCTGGCGCCGGGAAGTTCGGTCGTGACCTGGATGGTTGGAAAGTCCACCGATGGCAGTGCGGAAACCGGCAGCGCGCGGTAGCCGAGCAGGCCCGCGAGCAGGATGGCGATCGCCAGCAGGCTCGTGGCGATCGGGCGGGCGATGAACGGTGCGGAGATGCTCAACTGGCGCCTGAGACCGCCGGTGCGCGGCGGTGGCTCGGCCGCGCCGCGCTAGCCGGTGCCGGCTGCACCGCGCCGGGCGGCTGGGCGATGGCGACCTTGGCGCCGTCGGTCAGCCGTGCAGCTCCGTCCACCACCACGCGCTCGCCGGGCTTGAGGCCGATCTGCACCGCGGCGCCCGACAAATCTTCGTGCGCGATCGTGACGTCGCGGCGTTGCGCCACGAGGTCAGGGCCGATGACATAGACATAGGCGCCCTGCGGGCCGCGCTGCACCGCAGCCTCCGGCACGACCGTCGCACCCTTGTCGGTGCTGACATGCAGCCGCACGGTTACGAAGGCGCCCGGCCAGAGGTGAAGCTTCTCGTTCGGGAACAGCGCCTTCAGCTTGATGGTGCCGGTGGTGCTGTCCACCTGGTTGTCGAGCACCGCGAGCGTGCCGTGGTCGAGCGGTGCCGCGTTGGGGCGCATCGAAACGTCCTGCGGCAGCGCCGTCACGTCGGGCGTCCCTGCCGCCATCGCTGCCGTGACCTGCGCCAGTTGCTGCTGCGGCAGCGTGAAGACCACGGCAATCGGCCGCAGCGTGGTCAACACAACGATGCCGGTGGTATCGGCCGCATGGACGATGTTGCCCTGATCGACCTGGCGCAGGCCAGTACGACCGTCGATGGGTGCTGTGATGGTCGTGTAGCTGAGATTGGTGCGCGCCGTCTCGATCGCCGCCTGATCCTGCACCACCTGTGCCACGTCCTGAGCCACCGTGGCGCGCTGCGTGTCGGCGGTTTGGGCGGAGGTGTACTTCGTCGCGACGAGCTTCTGGTAGCGGGCCAGGTCGAGCCTGGCGTTGGCGAGGCTTGCTTCATCCTGCTGTTTCTTGCCGACCGCCTGATCGAGTGCCGCCTGATAGGCACGCGGGTCGATACGGGCCAGGATATCGCCTTTCTTCACGTCCTGTCCCTCCTGGAACAGTACGTCGATCAGCTTGCCGTCGATCTGCGGCTTGACGGTGACCGTCTGAGAGGCCTGCACCGTGCCGAGCCCGTCGAGATAGATCGGCACATCGCGCGTCTGGGCGGTGGCGACCAGGACGGGGATGGGCTCGTTTCCGGCATGGCGGGCGGCGGCACCCGTAGGCCCGGTCGCGCGCGGGCGAAGCACGAACCACCAACCGGCGCCGGCGCCGAGCAGGAGCAGGATCAGCACCGCCGCGGCGCGCGTGCTGCGGCGGCCCTGGCGGGTGCTGGCGATCTTGTCTCGGGTCAGCGATGCGCCCATCTTTACTTTTCCCCAGGCGCCAGGACCACGTCCCCAGGCGTGAGCACCACGGCAGCCTCGGTTGTCAGCAGCCGGAAAGTGAAGGTCTCGAGGAAATACAGTTCAACGACTGAACTGGAATGGCTCTGATAACCAATGGAGATGTCCTGACCGATATCAAGCTCAAAATCACCGCTGCGGGTCGTGACGACGAACCCGCCTTCAATGGCGGGCGCCCAGACAATCCCTCCATCCACCATACGCTCAATATGGTGAAGGACCGGATAGCCCTCGTCGCTTCCCCCACTGGCGGCGGTGTACGCCTCTGCACCGAGTACAAGCGCGTACGGTCCATTGACGCCAGCAAGCCGCAATTGGCTCACCGCCTGCGCGATGGCGCCCGGATAGCCCCTCACATTCGAAGGGAGCGCCACCACCGGATTGCTGCTGCCCTCACGAATGCCCTGAATCCCCGCTCCGGCGTAACCATCGAAGACGGAGCGATCTTCGGCAAAGGCGATCTTGCGCGCCGCGTCCTTCACCGGCGACCAGTCTGAATTGGTTGCGCCGCGTTCCACGTCGTCAATTGCCTGGCGCGTGAGTTCGAACGGAACGCGCAATTCGACGAGCGCTTTCGCCTCGCGTTGCGAAGCCTGGATCCCGTCGCCAGGTGCCTGGATCTGGTGGACATGACCTGTGCCGACAGCCGAGAGATCGAGCCCTTTCGGGCCTTGCACGTCCACGACACGCCGCGCCGCCAGGTGGCGCTTGAGGGTGCGGGACGCCTCCTCTTCGATTTGAGCCCAAGCCTTGTCGGAGATTGGGGCGAGTTCCCGATGGAGATTAGTCATGTCCTGCCCCTTTTTTCAGAGAACCGATACCGAGCGAACCGTCGTGCGGAGCCAATCGCGATTTGGGTTTGTCCACAGCCGCAGGCTCTTCCGAGGGCGGGCCTGCTGTCGGTGGCGCCGTTTCCCCTGTCACGACATTTTCCAGGAATGTCGCCGACGGCACAAAGAACAGCGTGCCGGTCACGGCGCGGCTGAAGTCCAGCAGCCGGTCGTAGTTGCCCGGTGGCCGGCCAACGAACATGTTCTCGAGCATCTGCTCGATCCTGCGCGGGGACCGCGCGTACCCGATGAAATAGGTACCGAACTCTCCCTTTCCGATATCACCGAACGGCATGTTGTCGCGCACGATCTCCAACTGCTCACCGTTCTCGACGATCGTAGTCAGGGCGTTATGGGCCGATATTGGCTTCACGGCATCGTCGAGCTCGATATCGGACAGTTTTTTTCTACCGATGATTCTCTCTTGTTCCTCAATGGCCAGTGCGTTCCATCCGTTCAGATCATGGATGTACTTCTGTACGATCACGTAGCTCCCACCGGAAAACGCCGCGTCCTCCTCGCCGACGATTGTGGCGTCGAGAGCGGCCTGCTCCACCGGGTTCTCCGTCCCATCGACGAAGCCGATCAGGTCGCGATCGTCGAAGTAGGTAAACCCGTGCACTTCGTCGACCGTGGAGACCGCGCCGCGGAGGCGCGACATGATCTGCGTCGCCAGTTCGAAGCACAGATCCATACGCATGGAGCGGATATGAAAGAGGATGTCGCCCGCCGTTGCCACGGCATGATGGCGGCCACGGATTTCACGAAACGGGTGCAAGTCTTGCGGCTTCGGCGCTCCGAAGAGTTGGTCCCATGCGTCAGAACCAAATGCCATGACGCATGACAGCCGGCCCTCAAGGTCACGAAAGCCCACCGCGCGTAGAAGCGCGGCCAGATCACCACACAAGGTTCGTACCGCGGCATCGTGTTCCGCTCCGGAGTTCACAGTCACGACGAGAAAAATAGCGGCGCGCGTGAGGGTAGAAACGACTGGTTGCGGTATATCGGATGGCACGCTTGGCTCCTTACTGACCTGTTCGGGAATCCGTGATGGGGTCATAGGACGCCATGATAGATGGTGCTGGGCGGCGGTGGTGTATCCGCGCGGGTCCAACCACCGCCCAGTGCCTTATAGAGGTCCACCAAGGCGACAAAGCGGCTGAGCCGGATCTGGGCGAGCGAGTCGAGGTCGGTGAATAGCGTGGTCTGCGCCTGCAAGGCCGTCACGATGTCGCTGGTTCCGGCCTCCACCTGGGCGCGGGCGATGTCGGCGGCGCGCTGGGCGGTGGCGGCCGCCTCGGCCTCGAGCCTCTCCTGCTCGGTGGCATAGCGGTAGGCGACCAGGGCGTTCTCCACGTCTGTCAGGGCCTGGACGATGGCCTTGCGGTAGTCGGCCAGCAACTCGTCGTAGCGGGCGCGGGCCTGCTGGTACTGGCCGCCCTTCAGGCCATTGTCGAAGATGGTCTGGGCGAGGCTGGCGCCGACCTGAAGCAGGGCGGAGCTGGGGCTGATGATGCTGGACAGAGCCGTGCTCTCCCAGCCGGCCTCTCCGGTGAGGGTGATCTGCGGAAAGAACGCGGCCCGTGCCGCCCGGATATCGGCGTTGGCGGCGACCAGCTGCGCCTCTGCCGAGGCGATGTCGGGGCGGCGTTCCAGCAACTCGCTCGGCAGGCCGGGAGAGACCTCCGGCAGATCGAGCGTGGCGAGGGTGCCGGGAGGCACGTCGATTTGTTCCGGCGGCCTGCCGACCAGGATGGCGAGGCCGTTGATTTCCTGCTCGGCCTGACTGCGCAGGCCGGGAACCTCGGCCTGCAGCCCTTGCACCAGCGCCTGCTGCTGGCTCACATCGAGCAGCGAAGCGGTGCCCACGCTTTCGCGGGCCTGGATGGCACGCAGGATCTCCTCGGCGTCGCGCAGGTTGCGTTGGGCCACCGCCACCCGATCCTCATAGGCGAGGGCGGTGAAGTAGGTGGTGGCGACCGAGGTGACGGCGGTCAGCGCCACCGTCTGCTGGTCGTAGCGGCTGAACAGGGCGCTGGCCTCGGCACTCTCCTGGGTGGCGCGCAGCCGGCCCCAGAAGTCGAGTTCGTAGCTGACGGATGGCAGCACGTCGTAGCTGCGGACGTCGAAATAGTGGCTCTTGCCGGGACTGCCGAAGAAGGCACCCGAGGTGCTGCGGCGCGTGCCGAGGCCCTCGCGGGTGTACTGCGCCTGCCCGTTCAGAGTGGCACTTGGCAGCAGTGGGGCGCCGGCGATGCGCACTTGCTGGTCGGCCTCGCGGACCCGGGCGATGGCGGCCAGGATGTCGAAGTCATAGAGGCGCGCGTCGGCGATGAGGCCGTCGAGTTCGGTCGAGCGAAAGCCGCGCCACCATTCCGGCGACGGCCAGGCTTTCGCCTCGCTGGCCGGGGTCGCACGATAGGCCGCCGGAATGGCGGTTACGGGCCGCTGATAGGGGGGGGCCAGGCTGCAACCGGCGAGGGCGACGGCGGAGCCGGCGAAGGCGGCCCACCGGGCGGAATGACGGCGTGCGGTCATGGCTGCGGTCCACGCGATAGCACGCCCGGCGTTACAGGCATATTGCGACCATGTTGCGGCGCGAAACGGCGCGTAACAGCCGGGGGGAGGGGATGGACGGACAGGCGGAATTGCTGACGCCCGCGCAGATGGCCGTGGTGGATCGAGCGGCCCCGGAGATGGGCGTCTCGGTGTCTGCCCTGATGCAGCACGCCGGGCGGGCAGTGGCGCGCGCGGTGCGGGCGCGGCTGGCCCCATGCCGGGCCCTCGTGCTGTGTGGGCCGGGCAACAATGGTGGCGACGGGGTGGCGGCGGCCCGTCTGCTCGAGGCGGCGGGCTGGCCGGTGGCGGTCGCCGCACTCTCCACGCTGGCGCTGCCCTGGGGCGGTGTCACGGTGCCGTTCGATGCGGCCGAGGCGGCACGGGCGGATCTGGTGATCGACGCCGTGTTCGGCGCCGGGCTGTCGCGCGACCTCGACGGGGGGGTGACGGCGGCTCTGCGTGCAGCGCGGCGCCTCGTGGCGGTGGATGTGCCTAGCGGGCTGGACGGTGCCACCGGACAGGTGCGCGGCTTCGCGCCGAGGGCGGAGTTCACCGTGACGTTCGTTCGCCGCAAGCCGGGGCATCTGCTGTTGCCGGGGCGCGAGCTGTGTGGCCCGGTGTTGCTGGCCGATATCGGCATGCCGGCGGAGGCGCTGGGGCGCGTGACGGTACGGGCGTTCCGCAATGGCCCGTCCCTGTGGTCGGTGCCGGAACCGCGGGCGGAGGGCCACAAATATAGCCGGGGCCACGTGACGGTGTTGGGCGGTGCGGCCATGACCGGCGCGGCGCGGCTGGCGGCGATGGCCGCACGGCGCGGTGGTGCCGGCATGGTGACGATCGCGGCGCGGCACGGGGCCGAGATCTACCGGACGGGCGAGCCGGGGACGATCGTCACGGACGCGCCGCTCGCCTCGTTGCTGGAGGACGGACGGCGGAGCGTGTGGGTGTGCGGGCCGGGTCTTGGCGCGGAGGATGCGCAGGCCGCGCTGCCGATGCTGCTGTGCGCCGGGCGCCAGGTGGTGGTGGATGCAGACGCACTGACCATCTGCGCAAATGAGCCGGAACGCCTGCGCGGGGCTGCCGTGCTGACGCCACATGCGGGCGAGTTCGCCCGGGTGTTCGGTGCCATCGGACCGGACCGACCCGCGGCGGCGCGGCGTGCAGCGGCGCGCACGGGTGCCGTGGTCGCGCTGAAAGGATCGGACACGGTGGTTGCCGCGCCGGATGGACGGGTGGCGATCAACGATTCAGCACCGCCCTGGCTGGCCACGGCCGGGGCTGGCGATGTGCTCTCGGGATTGGTCGCGGCGCTGCTCGCCCAGGAAATGCCGGCCTGGGAGGCGGCCTGTGCCGCGGTCTGGGTGCATGGGCGGGCCGCTGTCCACGCAGGGCCGCACATGATCGCCGAGGACCTGCAAGGCGCGCTGCCGGCCGCCTTCGCCGATGCGCGCCTCGCGCCCGATGCGGTTTTCCGATAGCTTTGGCCGTCCGGGAGAGCCGCCATGAACGCACCGATGGTACCCCCCAGCCGGCCCATCACCGATGAGCGCCGCCTGGCATTGCTGCATCAGCTTGAGCGCAAGCTGCTGTGGCTCTCATCCTGGATGATCCACAACGCCAACCACATCCGCCCGAACCGGGACGGGCTGAAGGTCGGCGGCCACCAGGCGAGCTGCGCCTCGTGCATCTCGATCATGGCGGCGCTGTATTTCGAGATCCTGCGGCCACAGGACCGGGTGGCGGTGAAGCCGCATGCCGGGCCGGTGTTCCACGCCATCAACCACCTGTTCGGCCGCCAGAGCATCGAGAAGATGCAGGGCTTGCGGCAACTGGGCGGGGTGCAGTCCTACCCGAGCCGCGTCAAGGACGGGCCGGAGGTGGATTTCTCCACCGGCTCGGTCGGGCTGGGCGTGGCGTTGACCAGCTTCTCGTCGCTGATGGCGGATTATGTGCGGCTGCACGGGCTCGGACGCTCCGACATCCCGCCGGGACGGCACATCGCCATTGCGGGCGATGCGGAGCTGGACGAGGGCAACATCTACGAGGCCCTGCTGGAGGGCTGGAAGCACGATGTCCGCAATGTCTGGTGGATCATCGACTATAACCGGCAAAGCCTGGACAGCGTGGTGCCCGACCGGCTGTTCGGCCGGATCGAGGGCCTGTTCCGCGACATGGGGTGGAACGTCGTCACCCTGAAATACGGCCGCAAGCTGGAGGCGGCCTTCGCGCGGAAGGGCGGCGAGGCCTTGCGGCTGTGGATCGACGACTGTCCCAACAGCCTCTATTCGGCGCTGACCTTTCAGGGGGGTGCCGCGTGGCGGGCGGCGGTGCTGGCCGATCTCGGGCCGCGACCGCGACGTGCGCGCCATCATCGATCCGCTGTCCGACGACGAGCTGGCCGCGCTGATGACCAATCTGGGCGGCCACGACATCGAGACGGTCATCGAGGCGCTGCGCGCGGCCGAGGCCGGCGGCGATCAGCCGACCTGCTTCATCGCCTACACGATCAAGGGCATGGGTCTGCCGTTCGCTGGGCACAAGGACAACCACGCCGGGCTGATGACCAAGGAACAGATGGAGCTGTTCCGCGCCGCCATGCGCATCCGGCAGGGACACGAATGGGACGAATTCGAGGGTCTGGACGCGAGCGAGTCCGAATTGCGCGCCCTGGTGGCCAGCGTGCCGTTCGCCCAACCGCTGACGCCGCAGGGCCGGGCATTGGCCACACCGATCGTGGCGGTGCCGGACCGGCTGCCTTTCGCGGCCGCCGCGGGACGCAAGCTGAGCACGCAGGCCGGGTTCGGCGAAATCCTGGCCGAGATCGGCCGTGGCCGTGGCGAGGCGCAGGAGCTGGCCAAGCGGATCGTCACCACCAGCCCCGATGTGACGGTCTCGACCAATCTCGGCCCCTGGGTGAACCGGCGCGGCGTGTTCGACCGGCATACCCGCAACGACGTGTTCCGCGACGCCAAGCTCGCCAGCGCGCAGCGCTGGGGCATGACGCCTTCGGGCCAGCATATCGAGCTGGGCATCGCCGAGCAGAACCTGTTCCTGCTGCTGGCTGCGGCCGGCCTCGCGGGTCCGCTGCACGGAGCGCGGCTGCTGCCGATCGGCACGGTGTACGATCCGTTCGTCAATCGCGGCCTGGATGCGCTGATCTACGCCTGTTATCAGGACGCCCGCTTCCTGCTGGTCTCGACGCCGAGCGGCATCACGCTGGCGCCGGAGGGCGGGCAGCACCAGTCGGTCAATACGCCGCTGCTCGGCATGGCGCTGGACCGGCTGGCGAGCTTCGAGCCGGCGCATGTGGACGAGCTGGCGATCCTCATGCGTCACGCGCTGTGGCATATGCAGCAGCCCGAGGGTTCGGCGGCCTGGTTGCGGCTGTCCACCCGGCAGTTGGTGCAGCCCGATCGGAGCCTGGACGAGGCCGCGGTGATCGCCGGCGCGCATTGGGTTGTAGCGCCGCGCGAGGGGGCGCCGATCGCGATTGCATATCAGGGGCCGGTGGCGCCCGAGGCGGAGGCGGCGTTCGCGGAGCTGCGCGCTGAAGTGCCCGAGGCCGGACTGCTGGCGATCACAAGCACGGATCGCCTGCATGCGGGCTGGCTGGATGCGGCGCGTGCGCGCCGTGGCGGCGCGCGCGGAACGGTGTCGCATATCGAGCGCGTTCTGGCGCCACTGGCGGTCAATGCGGCGCTGGTGACGGTGCTGGACGGCCATCCGGCGTCGCACGCCTGGCTGGGTGCCGTGCGCGGGCAACGGATCGTGCCGCTGGGCCCGGATCATTTCGGGCAGAGTGGCGATCTGCCTGATCTGTACGCGGCGTACGGCCTGGACTCCGAGGCGATCCTGGAGGCGTGCGCGCAGGCACTGCTCTGACCGAAGGCGATGTCCGACCGCATGATGAGCCCGGTCCTGTTCGGATTGCGTACCGCCGCGTCCGGGATGCTGGCGCTGTACGTCGCCTTTGCCCTGCAAATCGATCAGCCGGCCTGGGCCGCGACCTCGGCCGTGATCGTGGCACAGCCGGTGCTGGGGGCGTCGCTGCGCAAGGGGTCGTTTCGGCTGCTGGGCACCCTTGTCGGCGCGGTGTTCGCGATCCTGCTGTATGCGGCCTTCCCGCAGGATCGCATCGGCGTGCTGGGCGGACTGGTGGTGTGGGGGGGCGTGTGCAGCTTCGTCTCCACCTTCCTGCCCGGGTTCGCTTCCTATGCGGCGATGCTGGCCGGCTATACGGCGGCGATCGTGGCGATGGACGCGGTGGCCGCACCGGATGGCGTGTTCCTGCTGGCGGTGGCACGCGGGAGTGCCATCGCCATCGGCATCGTCTGTACGACGGTCGTGTTTTCGATCACCGATCTTGGACGGCAGCGCGGCGTGCTGGCGCAGCGCATCGAAGCATTGGCGGGACAGGTGCTGGACGGGATGCGCGGGGTGCTGGGGGACGATCCCGAACCGCTGGACCGGCAGCGCGACCGCAGGCGCGCATTGGTGGGCCAGGTGACGGCGCTGGACACCGTGATCGACCAGGCGATCGGCGAGAACTACGATTTGCGCGCGCGGGTGGGCGAGCTGCGCGCGGCGCTGGGAGGATTGTTCGCGGCGCTGTCCTGCTGGCGAGCGCTGGAGCGGCATGTGCGCGCGTTGCCGCCGGCCGAGAGGCGCGTGCCGGCCGAGATCCTGGCCAAGTTTGCGGCGGTGCTGCCGGCGGACGCAACGCCGGTTCGATGGCACGGCGCCGGGGAGGCGCTGCTGGCGGAGCCGGCGGCCAACGTTTCGGAGCGATTGCTGGCCGACCGGCTGGGAGAGGGCCTGCTGGGGCTGGCCCGCGCCCATGATGGCACCACGCTGTTGCGCGATCCCCTGCACGCGCGGCCGCAGCCGGGTCACCGCGCCGTGTATGTGACTGACCCGCTTGCCGCGGTCACAAACGGGCTGCGGACCATGATGGTGGTTGGCGCGGCGGCGCTGGCCTGGGTGTTGACTGGCTGGGATTCCGGCCCGGTGTTCGTGATCTTCGCGATGGTGGTCGTGATGGTGTACGCGTTGCGCGAGGAGGCGGCGTTCAGCGGTGCCGCGATCATGGCGGTGGGCTGCACGCTGTCGCTGCTGGCGGCCGGTGCCACCAAGTTCGCGCTGCTGCCGCTTGTGCAGGGCTGGGGGTTTGACGGCTACGGCGCCTTTGCCGTCGTGGTCGGTGGAGTGTTGTTCGTGGTCGCCGCCGCGGCGGTCGGTCTGCGGCAAGGCACCGTGCGGGCCGCCATCGCGTTCGGTGCAATGGCGAACTTCATGCCGCTGTTCTCGCCCACGAACGAAATCAGCTACGACTATGCCGGCTTCCTCAACACCGCGATCGCCATCATGGCCGGTGCGAGCCTGGGTGCGGCCGGCTATCGCTGGCTGCCGCCGCTGACGCCGGCGCTGCGGACAAGCCGTGCGCTCTCGGGGACGCGGCGGGATCTGCGACGGCTCATGGGCGGCCGGTGGCGACTGGACGAGCACGGCTGGGCGCGGCGGCTCTATACGCGGCTGGTGCAACTGCCGGCCAAGGCGAGCTTGCAGCAGCACGCGCAGATCCTGGCCGCGCTGTCGGTTGGGCACGAGGTGTTGCGTTCCCGGCGGTTGCGTGCCCGCGCAGTGACCTCGACGGCGGACACGATGCGGCTGGAGGCCGCGCGGCAGGAAATCAGCGAGGCGGTGGACTCGCATCCGCATTTCCTGGCCGGGCTCGGCGTGCAGGAGCCGGCCTAATGCTGCCGCTGGACCAGATCGACCTGTTCGGCGCCTATATCGCACCGCTGGCGATCGTGATGCTGGGCTGTGCGCTGGTGTGGCTGTTCGTTCGCCAACTTGCCGATGCGCTGGGCCTGCTGCCGTATCTGTGGCATCCGGCGCTGTTCTTCACTGCGCTATACGTCATCATGCTGAGCCTGATCGGTCTGCGCATCGGCGGTGCCCCGGTGTGGGGCATGCCGGTCTGGAAATGCCGGTCTGGGGCATGCCAGCCTGGGGCATGCCGGCATTGGGGCTGTGATGGGCCGGATTTGGCGCGTGCTGCGCGTGGTGCTGACCTGGGCGGTGGTCGCGGCGGCGATCGTGCTCGGGCTCCGGTTCTGGCAGGTGTACACGACGTTCCCCTGGACGCGCGACGGTCGGGTTCGGGCCTATCTGGTGACGGTTGCGCCGCAAGTCGCGGGGCAGGTCACGAAACTGCTTGTGTCGGACAACCAGTTCGTGCATGCGGGCGACGTGCTGTTCGAAATCGAGTCCGCCGACTACCGCATAGCACTTGCCGCCGCGCGCGCGGATGTGCAGAGCGCGCAGGCTAACGAGGCGTTCAAGAGTGCCACGGCGGGGCGACGCGAGCGACTGTCAGCTCTGTCGGTTTCGGCCGAGCAGCAGCAGCAGGCCACCTCGGAGGCGGCGATGGCCGCCGCCGCGACAGCCGCGGCGATCACCCGGCTGAACCGGGCCGAGCTGGATTTGGCGCGCACCGAGATCCGCTCGCCGGTGGACGGATGGGTGACGAACCTTGCCTTGCAGCGGGGCGACTACGTGCAGGCCGGCACGCGGGCGCTGTCGCTGGTCGATGCCAAGTCGTTCTGGGTCGATGCGTATTTCGAGGAGACCACGATTCCGCGCGTCGCGAAGGGCGATCCGGCCCAGATGTGGCTGATGGGCGTAAAGCAGCCGCTGCACGGCCACGTCGAAAGCGTGGCGCGCGGCATCCAGCCGCCGGACGCGGCATCCGGATCGAGCGGGCTTGCCAGCGTCAATCCGGTGTTCACCTGGGTCCGCCTGGCGCAGCGCGTGCCGGTGCGCGTGGCGATCGACGACGTGCCGCCGGGCGTGCGCCTGGTGGCCGGAACCACGGCGAGCGTGGAGGTGAAGCCGGCGGCGGGGCCGCGCGAGCCTATCGCCCCTTCCACACCGGCGCGCGCTTCTCCGTGAAGGCGCGGGCGCCCTCAAGCTGGTCCTCGCTGTCGTAGAGTTGCGCCACGCTCGGGAACTTGCGCGCCATGATGCGCAGGAGTGCCGTTTCGAAGGGGATTGCCTCCGTCTCGCGCGCCACTTCCTTGATGGCCGCAAAGACCAGCGGCGGACCCTCGGCCAGGAGCCGCGCGAGTGCCGTGGCGCGGGTCGGCAGCGCCTCCGGCTTCACCACCTCGTTGACCAGGCCCCAGTGGCGAGCCTCGTCGGCCTCCATCCAGCGCCCGGTGAACAGCATGTCCATCGCGACGTGATAGGGGATGCGGCGCGGCAGCTTGATGGTCGCGGCATCGGCCAGGGTGCCGGCCTTGATTTCCGGCAGGCTGAAGCGGGCGGTGGTGCTGGCGATGATGAGGTCCGCCGAGAGCGCCAGCTCGAAGCCGCCGCCGACGCACAGGCCGCCGACGGCGGCGATAACCGGCTTGTTCAGCCCGGGAAGGACTTGCAAGCCGCCGAAGCCGCCGACCCCGTACTCGGCATCCGGCGGCTCGCCGCCGGCCGCCGCGTTCAGATCCCAGCCGGCCGAGAAGAATCTTTCATTGCCGCTCGATGACGAGGGCGACGCGCATCGCCGGGTCGTCGCGGAATCCGGCGAACGCCTCGCCCATCGCGCGAGACGTGGCGGCGTCGATGGCGTTCGCCTTGCCGCGATGCAGGGTGAATGTGAACACGCCGTCCTGGCGGGTGACGGAGAATGGGTCAGGCATGGTCCGGCTCCACAAGGCGGATCAGCGCATCGGCCGCGAACGCCGCGTCCGGCGTGACAATGAGCGGGTTCACGTCGAGTTCCAGCAGGCGGTCCAGATGCGCGAGCGCCGCGTCCTGGATCGCCAGCACGGCGGCGACAGCGGCACGCATATTGCCCGCCGGGCGGCCGCGATGGCCAGCCAGCACATGCGCCACCTTGAGCGAGCCAATGGCGGCGGCCACGTCCTCGGCGCTTGCGGGGAGCATCAGCATCGCGCGGTCCCCCACCAGTTCCGCCAGCACGCCGCCACTGCCGAGCAGCAGACAGGGACCGAGCGCGTCGCGGGCGATGCCCACGATCAGCTCGGCGACGCCGCCCTGCACCATCGCCTCGACCAGCAGGCCGTGGCCGAGCGGCGCCAGCGCCTCTGCCGCATCGGTAACCGCTCGGCGCGTCGGCGAGATGGAGGCGAAGGGCACCGCATTCAGTCTTGTGCGCGAGGCCCAGCGCCTTCACGGCGGCCGGATAGGACGGGGCCGATGCGGCAGCGGCATTGGCGGCGCGCATCCCCCTCGGCACAGGGACGCCATGACGGGCGAGAAGCTGCTTGCTATCCCACTCGTCGAGCAGAATGGCATGGCCGCGCGGCGACGGTGTGGTGATCGGCGGGCACGCCGGGCGAGCAACGGATGACTCGCAGGCGGCGAGCGCTTCGTCGAGGCCACAGAGCGGCGCGATGCCGAGCGCCATCAGCTCCTCCGCCCGATCCTCGGGCAAGCATTCCGGCAGGGTGGCGACCACCGCCGCGCGCTGGCCTGTCGTGCGCGCGGCGTCCGCCAGGGCGTGTGCCGCGGTCAGCCAGTCGGCGTCGCTGGCGCGGTCGCATCGCGGGAAGTCGAGCACCAGCATGGTCAGCGCCACATCCGCGCGCATGACGGCACCGAATGTGGCGGCGAGCGCGTCGCGCTTGGCCCAATGGAAGGTGTGATAGTCGAACGGGTTCGAGACGGTGACGAGAGCGGGTACGGTGGCCTCGACCGTCTGGCGTTCGGCGTCGCTGAATGGGCGGAACCGCACGCGGCGTGCCTCGGCGCGGTCGGCGAACAGCGCGGCCTCGCCACCCGAACAGCTCATCGAGATGATGTCGGCGGATGGCAGCCGGCCATGCACGTGCAGCAGCTTCAGCGTCTCGATCAGTTCGGGCAGCGTGCGCACGCGCGCGACACCGGCCCGGCGCAGGAACGCATCGGCGATGAGATCAGGCCCGGCCATGCTGGCGGTGTGGCTGAGTGTCAGGGCGGCCCCCGCCTGGGAGGCACCGGTCTTGACCGCGACGACGGGAATGCCGCGATGCGCGGCCAGCGCCACCGCCTCGGCGAAGGCGCCCGCGTCGTCGATGCCCTCGATATGCAGGCCGATGGCGGTGATCCGGTCGTCCTGGCTGAGGGCTGCGATCATCGCCGATAAGCCGATCACCGCCTGGTTGCCGAGTGTCGCGAGATAGGCGATCGGCAGACCGCGCCTCTGCATGGTCAGGTTGAGGCCGATATTGCCGGATTGCGTGACGAGGGCGACGCCGCGCGGCACGCGACGCCCGCCATGCTGGTCGGGCCAGAGCGCCGCGCCGTCGAGATAGTTGAGCGTGCCGTAGCAGTTCGGCCCGAGTACCGGCATGGTGCCCGCCGCCTCGCGCAGTGCGTGCTGGAGTGCGACCCCTTCCTCGCCCGCCTCGGCGAAGCCAGATGCGTAGCAGACCGACGCCGCCCGCGCCGCATCGCCGCCAGTTGGCGCACGGTCTCGACGGTGCGATGGCGGTTCAGCGCCAGGAACACCGCATCGGGTGGCGACGGCAGATCGGCAAGACTGCGATAGACGGCGCGGCCCTCGATCGTCGTGTGGGACGGGTGGACGGGGAAGATTTCGCCGGCGAAGCCGAGTCGGTCGTTCTGCCGGATCACCTCCTGCGCTGGCCTGCCGCCGATGACGGCGATGCTGCGCGGGCGCAGCAATCGGTCGAGCGTCATGCGCCGAGCGGACGCAGCAGCTCGCGGGCGATGATGTGCCGCTGGATCTCGCTGGTGCCGTCCCAGATGCGCTCGACGCGCGCGTCGCGCCAGAAGCGTTCCAGCGGCAGGTCGTCCATCAGGCCCATGCCGCCATGCACCTGAATTGCGCGATCGGTGACACGGGCCAGCATCTCCGATGCGTAAAGCTTCGCCTGGGCGATCTCGCGATTGGCCGGCAGGTTCTGGTCGAGCCGCCAGGCGGCGGCCAGGGTCAGGTAATCGGCGGCGTCGATCTCGGTGATGCTGTCGGCGAGCTGGAAGCCGACACCCTGGAAGCGGCCGATCGGCTGGCCGAACTGCCGGCGTTGCGCGGCATAGTCGAGTGCGAGCTCGAAGGCGCGGCGGGCGCGGCCGACGCACATTGCGGCGACGGTGATGCGGGTTGCGAACAGCCAGGTATTGGCGACCTCGAAGCCGCGACCCTCCTCGCCGAGGATTTGCGCCGAGGGAAGCCGGCAATCCTGGAAGGTGAGAATGCAGTTGTGGTAGCCGCGATGGCTGACGCTGTGATAGCCGGGGCGGATCTCGAAGCCCGGCGTGCCACGGTCCACCAGGAAGCAGGTGATGCGCTTGCGGCCGGACGATTCCTCGCCGGTGGCGATGAAGGTGATGACGAAATCGGCGACGTCAGCGTGGCTGATGAAGTGCTTCGTGCCGTTCACGATCCAGTCGTCGCCGCTGCGCACGGCATGGCACTTCATGCCGCGCACGTCCGATCCAGCGTCTGGCTCGGTCATTGCCAGCGCATCCATCCGTTCGCCGCGCACGCAGGGCAGCAGATAGCGTTTACGCTGCTCGTCGTCGCAGGCGCAGAGGATGTTCGACGGACGCCCCCACCAATGGTTCAGCGCCATGCTGGTGCGGCCCAGCTCGCGCTCCAACAGCGCGAATTCGAGTGCCGAGAGTCCGCCGCCGCCGAACTCGACGGGGATGTTGGGGGCGTAGAAGCCCAGCTCGATCACCTTGCGCTGGATGTCGCGCGCGCGTTCGTCCGGCAGAACGCCGGTGCGCTCCACTTCGGCCTCGAGCGGATACAGCTCGTTCTCGACGAAGCTGCGCACCGTCGAGACGATGAGCTCCTGCTCCTGCGTCAGACCGAAATTCATGCGCGTGCGGACGTGCCGATGCCGCGTCCGGCAGCAGCGGGACGCGGGCGTGCCGCATCGGCGGATGCGAGCGGGCGCAAACGCTCCAGGACGGAAGGCAGGGCGGCGCCCACCCGCTTCGTGCCGAGATCGACGTGCAGCAGCATCTGCTCGCCGGTGGCGGCCACGGCATCGTCGGCATCGCGCATGATGCTGTGGAAGAGATGGATGCGCTTGTCATCGGCGGCCAGGATTTGCGTGGTGACGTGCAGTGCCTCGCCCACCCGCAGCTCGGCGCGGTGCAGGATGTGGGTCTCGGCGGTGAAGTAGCTGTGGCCATGCGCGACATAGGCGGCATCGGCGCCGATGCGGGCCAGCAGCGCATCGGTCGCGTGGCTGAACACTTGCAGATAACGGCTCTCGGTCATGTGGCCGTTATAATCGATCCAGCCAGGCTCGACCTGGCCGCGCCAACTCGCCGTGTCATCGGCCGGTGGCTGGGATGCCGCCAGCACTTGCTCGTGCGCGGCCAGCACTTCGCCCGCACCGAAGCCTTCGCTGCGCAGCGACTGCAGGATGCCCACGAGACAGTCGTCGCGTAGCGTCTCCCAGTCACGGATGCCGCGATGCGACGCCTGCGCGTCGGATTGCGCCACGATCTTGCCCAGCAGCGCGTCATCGAGTTTCGGGACGTCCATGAGCTTGGTCCATGGCCATTCCAGGCTGGGACCGAACTGCGCCATGAAGTGCCGCATCCCCGGCTCGCCGCCCGCGATGCGGTAGATCAGGAACGTCCCCATGAAGGCCCAGCGCAGGCCGGGGCCGAAGCGGATCGCATCGTCGATCTCCTCGGCCGTGGCGATGTCGTCATGGACCAGCCAGAGCGCCTCGCGCCACAGCGCTTCCATCAGCCGGTCCGCCACGAAGCCATCAATCTCGCGCCGCAGCAGCAGGGGGCGCATACCGATCGCGCGATAGAAAGCGGCGGCGCGCTGCTTCGCGTCCTCGCTGGTCTGCGTTGCCGCCGACGATCTCGACCAGCGGCATCAGGTACACGGGGTTGAAGGGATGCCCCACCACGAAGCGTTCGGGATGCCGCAGCCCCGCTTGCAGGCGCGTGGGCAGCAGCCCGCTCGTCGAGCTGCCGATGACCGTGTCCGGACCCATCGCGCGCTCGGCTCTGGCGAGCAGGGCAATTTTCAGATCCTCGCGCTCCGGCAGACTCTCCTGGACGAAATCGGCGTCCTCGGCCGCTTCCTCGACGCGTGGTGACGATGCGCCAGCGTCCGGGCGCGGGTAGTGGTGCCAGGGTCAGCCGGCTCCAGGCGCGCCGCGCATTGTCCACGACAGCCTGCGTCTTGCGTTCCGCCTCGGGGTCGGTGTCGCAAATGACCGCGTCGATGCCGTGCAGTACCGCGCGCGCCGCCCAGGCGGCGCCGATGACGCCCCCGCCCAGCAAGCCGATCCGACGCACGCCACTGACCATCGCACCCACGAGCAACCTGTACCGCAGCCTCAGTCGATCGTATACCCGAAGGCGGCGGCGGCCTCGGCCACCGGCTCCCAGAGGGTGGCGACCTGCTGCGGCGAGAACACGTTGCGCCAATCGCCGACGATCCCCTTGCGGAAAAAGCTGCGCGTGTTGGCTTCGCCCACGTCGCGCCCGCCCGACAGGGCGCGGAAGGATGTGCTGCCCTCGATCTTGCGGACGTCGGTACGGGCCGGGTCGGTGCCGAAGAAGTTGAAGACTCCCTGCGTTACGGTGACGAAGTCGCGGGACAGATCCTCGTAGCGGATCAGGTGGAACTGTTCGGGGCTGCGCTTCGCGGCGTTCAGGGCGGCCTGCTGGTCGCGCTGCCAGAGTCTGATGAAATAGTTGAACGCCCCTTCAGCCACGGCCTCAAGCGAGACAAAATCTCCGGCGCCGAGTTCCTCGCCCGCATCCAGCCGCGCGTTCAGCGTGTTCACGACCGGGCGAGGCAGGTGCAGCGGCCGGTCCAGGTCACGGCCGGCGTTCACCTCATGAAACAGCCAGCTTGTCACCACGTCCAGTGGATGCCGTACGATGTGGACGACGCGCAGATCTTCCCACAGATCAGGGAAGAATGGGTACAGGGCCGCGTAGCCGGGAGTGCGGTCGGCGACGTAGCTCGCACCCCAGGCGCGTCCAAGCTGGGCCATCAGCTCCTTGGCGAGGCTGATCTGCAAGAAGCGCGCGAAGTCCTGGGCATCGTACTCGACCGGCATCCACGGGATGAAGCGGGTGCGGTAGAACTCCCTCTGGTTCTTGAGCTGCTCCGACAGAACGGCAGCGTCGAGCATCCTCAGCGTGTTCGCCTCGTGCAGGACGAGGAAGTCCGGATGCGCGTTGATGATTTTCTCGAGCCAGGTCGTACCTGATTTGGGTGTGCCGGAAATCAGCACTGGGGCGACATAGCGGGGCCTCTCGGCTGCCGTCTTTGTCATCACGCGCACCTGTTCGCTGCGCTTGGCGATGTTGACGAAGCCAAGATGCTGCCCGCGGCGCACCAGCGACAGGCGATATCGGCCGTCGGGTGCCTCGGGCCAGCTCAAGAGCACCAGCAATCGCCGATGCCGCTCGCGCGGGGTCGCCGGCTTCACCGGCGGGGGCAGGCCGGCGACACCGATGAGCTGCATTTTGGCGTCGGCGCCAAGCGGCTGGGCCAAGTGCAGACTGAGCAGCTCGTTCGAAGCCTCTGGGTCGGTCTCGTCTGCACCGAGCGGCACGTCGATGCAGACATACACGTTCAGCGGCAGGAACGCGGTGCGTAGCACCCGTATTCGCGGCCGCGGCTGTGGCGCGCGACCATCAAGGTCGTGGACGGCGTCCTTGATGACCTTGATCGGCAGGCGGATTGGCGTTTTGGTCTGGCCGTGCGGGGGCGCGGCAACATCGCGCTGGGTCATGAGGGGCACACGCTCAATCAAGGGAATAGCCGAAGGCTGCGGTGGTTCGGGCGATCGGTTCCCACAGCGTCCGGGCCTGCTTCACGGAGAAGAGATTCCGCCAGTCGCCGGCCACGCCCTTGCGGAAAAAGCTGCGCGCGTCGGCTTCACCGGCAGCGCGGCCTCCGGAGAGGGCCTGGAATGTCGTGCGGCGCTCGATCCCCGCGATATCGGTCCGCGCCGGATCGGTGCCGATGAAGGCGAACATTCGGGTCGTTTCGGCACCGAAGTCGCGGATCAAATCCTCGTATTTGACGAGGTGCAGCCAGTCCGGTGTGGTGCGGACGGCCGTCAGGTAGTTCTCCTGATCGCGTTGCCAGTCGGCCATGAGGCCGCGCAGCGTGTCGCCGGACACGTCGGCGTCGGAGACGAAGCCGCCGGACTCGATAGGCGCGCCGCTGTCGAGCTTGGCGTTCAATGCCTGCAGCATCGGCCGCGCGATATCCGCCTTCTGCGTGGCGCTTCGGTCCAGGTTGGCCTCGTGGAACAGGCGGCTGGCGAGCACGTCGAGCGGGTGACGGACGATGTGGACGATGCGCAGCTCCGCCCAGAAGCGCGGCAGGTGCGGATAGAGGCCGGAATAGCCTGGGGTCCGATCGGCGACATAGCGCGAGCCCCAGGCGCGACCAAGCCGCATCATGAGTTCCCGAGCCAGGCCGATCTGCAGGAAGCGGCTGAAGTCGCCAGCGTCGAATTCAGGGTTGAGCCATCGTATGTAGTTTTTGTGCTGGAAGTGCTCCCGGCGAGCCGCCATGAGCCGGCGCAAATCGCGCTGGTCGAAGATGTTGAACGTATTGGCCTCGTGCAAGACGATGAAGTCCGGGTGCGCATCGATCACCTTTTCCAGCCAGGTCGTGCCGGATTTGTGCGTGCCTGAAATGAGGAGCGGCGAGATCGGGGCCCCCGGCGGTGACGGTTCGCCACGGCCCAGCACCCGCACCTGATCGGGACGCTTCACGAAATCGGCAAAGGCGATGTGCTGCCGATCGCGCACCAGCGCCAGGCGGTAGCGCCCATCCGGTATCTCGTCCCCGGCCAGCACCAGCAACACCCGTCGCGCTCGCCGTGCAGGGCTGGCTGCTGGCGGGTCGGGCAGGCGGGTCGCGACGAAACAGTGTGTTGGGGCGCCCCTGCGCGCCCGGGCGCCCGATCAGGTGGAGGAACAACGGTCGCGCAGGGGATTCTGCTACCGGCAGTTCGATGCGCAGGTAGACGGTAAAGGGCAGCATCGCCATGTCGAGCGCGCGGAGCTGTGCGCTCGCCGGCGCTGGCGCGTCGTCCTGCTCGATCGTCGCGTCCTTGATGATCTTTAGGCGCAGGCGGGCGGGCGGCATCGGCCAGGTCTCCGGGGCGCATCGTGCGTGGGGACCGTTAGCCAGCCAGGGGCAGGTGCGCAAGCCCGCCCTGATGACGGCCCTCAGCGGGTGAGGATGACGCCGCCCCCAAGAGTACGCAGCCGGATCGACGCAAAGGTTGCGGCGTCCAGCTCCGGCAGCGCCACAGCAAATCCGCAGCCGCCATGACCCAGCCCGGCGTGATCCAGGTCGATGCGGTAGCGATTGGCGATGATGCAGCCGACCTGCTCGCGTTCCGTGAGCAGCTCGATCCGCACCGGATAGCACGGATCGGCGTGGTCGAACGCCCAGCCTTCGATACGCCCGTCCTCGTGGCGGTCGATATGCCAACCGAGCGAGCCGCCCGCGCCCGCAGGCGCCGCTTCGCCGGGCAGGCCAGCGCGGATCGCCTCCAGACGCCAGCCATCCTCGATGCGTGGCGCGCAGAACTGCCAGTATGGCGCGGTGTGTCCGGGATAGAGTGCGGCGAATTCGGCCGCGTTCTCGAACAGGGCACGGCTGTCGCAATCGACGAAGCTCTCGGCCGCGGCGCCCTCCGCCCAGACCACGTCCGGCATCTCCAGCTCGATATGGACGTAGGAGACGGCCGCGATATCGGCGCGGGTGATGGTGCGTCCATTGACCAGGGCGCCGGCCGGAATCAGCACCTCGCCTCCATGCGGTGCGGGGAGCAGCAGGGCGTGCAGCGGCGACACGTAGAGATCGCGGCGAGGCAGGCCGCGCCCCAGCGAGCCGGCAGCCAGGCGGACGGGGCGGAGTTGCGGTTGGGCCGCGACAATTTCCCTTGGGTAGGAACGTCGGCCCAGCCACTTCACCGGCCGGGCAATCCCGCCTCCGGTCAGCACCAGGTCGCCGATGCGCAGCGTCTCGACGGGTACCTCGCCGTCCGGTGTCGCGATGCGGGTGCCGTGCAGGAAGCAGGTGACGGTGACGAGAGTGCCCCCGCTGGCATCGCTGGTGACGGCGAAGGCGAGGCCGGTGCCGGCGCCGTCCAGAGCCACGCTGGCCTGGACGCCGGAGGCGGACTGCACATCGAGCGTGCCGCTCTGCACCGCGGCGCCGGGATTGCCGAACAATCCCGGAGGCGGGTTGGAGGACAGGCCTGTGAAGTCGATCAGGTCGCCCGGCCGGAGCCCCGCCAGGATCAGCCCGAGCCCGTTCACGCCGGAGGCGCCGGCCGGCAGGCTGAGCAGGTTGTCCCCGGCACCGAACGCAATCGTGATGTCGCTGGTGGGCGCAAGGGCGCCGATTTGCAGCGCCGCGCCATCGGCCAGGGAAATGGTGCCGGTTCCGTCCAGCGTGGCAATGCCGAGCGTGGCGCCGTCGAGCGTGATCTGGCCCGCGTCGCTGAAGGTGCCGGCGCCGCCAATGTCGAGCGTGCTGCCCGCGACCGTGTCGGTGATCGTCGTCTGCGCGCCGAAGCTGAGCGTGCCGGGCGCGCGCGCGCCGATCAGGTCGGTGGTCCCGACCGCGCCCGCCGTGACGCTGATCTGCTCGATTCCGGCGGCCGTCGTGTAGGCCAGTTCGGTCGTGCTGGCGCCGAGGGTGACGCTGCCCGAGGCGGCGTCGAGAATGACGCCCGGTGCCTCGATCCAGCACGGTCACGCCCAGCAGCGTGGCGCCGGCGGTGACAAGACTGCCGCCGTCGCGGATCAGCGTGCCGTTCTTGACTGTGCCGGCAAAGGTGAAGCTGCCGGTCGGATCGAGTTTGCCTATGTCGAGCGTGCCGCCACCCAAATCGAGCGTGCCGCGAAACAGGACGGCGCCATGCACCGTGCCAAGCTGCGACAGGCCGAAACTGTTGTCGAACTCAATGAAGCGCGCGTCGAGCGTGCCGGTGTTGCTGAACGAGGTGACACTGGCGGCGATGTCGAGCGTCGAGCCCAGCGTAATCGTTCCGACATAGGCCAGGGTGGTGGTGGCGACCGGCGTCTCGGCCTGCGCCGTTCCGAGAGAGATGGTGCCGGCATTGGCGAAGCTGGCGCCGGTCACGTCCATCGTCGCACCCTGGCCGATGATCGTGCCGGTGTTGGTGAAGGACGACGCAGCCTCCATCAGCCCAGGGGCATAGGTGGTGTTGAAGGTGAGGGTGACGGTGTGAGGGAACCGGCCCTGATAGATTGTGAAGCTCTGCTGCTCATCAGGAACGGTGGTGGTGTCGAGGGCAATCGTCCCGCTATTGACGAAACCCGCCGCGTCGATCGTGAGCGGGGCATAGGTGGCGGCAAGGTCCGAGACGATCAGGCCGGCGTTGACGAAGCTGCCGGTGCCGCCCAGCGTCAGGCCGGCGACGCCGGGCGGCACCTGGGCCTCGTGCGCGGGATCGTCGGCGCTGGCGAACAGGCCGGCTGTGCTGCCCAGTGTCACGGTGGCCCCACTTGCCGCGTCCAGCTGGATCGGCGCGCCGGTGAAGGTTGATGCGAGGACATCGACGGCATCGTAGGTGCCGCCTTCCAGGATCAATGCTCCGGCCACATCGAGGCTGCCGAGGGCGGCCTGGGTCGCGGTGGCGGTCGCTGCCGTGATCGCCAGGCCGTCGCCCAAGGCTCCCAGCCAGGTAACACCGTCGGCAACACCTCCGGCCGCGATCAGGCTGCCGCCCTCGAGATCGACGGTTCCCCCCTCAATGACGCCGCCCGGGGCCATGTCGAGCGTGCCGGCGGCGAGCGCGAGCGTGCTCCCAAGGATCAGAACTCCCTTGCACAAGCAGGGTGGCGGCACTGCCCGCTGCGAACCGGACGCCGCCGACCGCTTGTGTGCCGTCCAGCGTCGCAGTGCTGCCGTCGCCGGCCGAGAACGTCGCGGTATCCAGGCTACCGGGAGCCTGGAACGACTGCCAGGACAAACGATCGCTCCAGCCGCCGGAGGCGCCGCGCCAGGTCATTGTCGTCATTGCCGCACCCGCATGATCCGCCACTTCGTTGCCCGGAGGATATCAACAGAGGATTAAACTCCGCAACGATAAACCGGACCAAAATTGAGAATTGTCGCAAATTAAGATATGCCGCCAAATTGTGCAGACATCACCGAACTGGCAGACCTGCTTCGAAGCCCGTAGGAGAACCAGTGATGACCCCGGCCCAGGAGACGTCGCGATCGCGGGCCTGCACGATGCGGGCGGGAACTCGACATCGCGCGGCTGAGCGGGTTGGAGATCGGGCCGCTGGCCGATCCGCTCGTGCGCAAGTCCGAGGGTGCCGTCCGTTATGTCGATCACGCCAGCAGCGACGACCTGCGCGCCACCTACGCCGCGAATCCGGGAGTGGATGTTTCCGCGATCGTCGAGGTGGACGCCGTTTGGGGCGAGCAGTCGCTGGCGGAATGTCTCGGCGGCGAGAGCGTGGATTACGTCATGGCGAGCCATGTCGCCGAGCATGTGCCTGATCTCGTGACGTGGCTCGCGGAAATCCGGGCCGTGCTGCGGCCCGGCGGACAGCTGCGCCTGGCGCTGCCGGATGCGCGGTTCTCGCACGATGCGCTGCGCGACGAGACGCGGCTGATCGACCTGCTGACCGCCTGGGTGTTGCGGGCCCGGCGGCCGCAGGTGCGCGATGTGCTGGATTTCCGCCTGCATGTGGCGCCCGACATCGACGCGCGCACCATCTATGCCGGCACCGCCGACCTGTCGAAGATCGTCCCGCAGCACAGTTTCGCGGTCGCGGTGGAATCCGCCGGCTGGGCGCGCGATCTGCCGGATCGGTATTTCGATGTGCATTGCTGGGTGGTGCGGCCGACGACCTTCGCATTACTGATGCAGCGTTTGGCGGGGTTGGGATTGCTTCGCCTGGCGTGCGCCGGAATGGTCGATACGAACCCGCCGATCTGGGAGTTCTATGCGTTCCTGACGCCGTGCGATGATCCGGCCGAGGCGGAACGAAGCTGGCGTGACGTGCAATCGAGCCTGCGCGACCCGCTGCCGGGATCGGCCGCTTGCCGGCGGCTTGCGGAGGCGGCGCGCGCCCAGGAGGAACATGCCGAGCGGCTGCGGAGCCTCAGTCGGGAACTGGCCGAGACACAGGGGCGGCTCGCGGCACTCCAGGCGCGGATGCGCGCGCAGGAGCGCTCGCTTTCCTGGAGGCTCACCGGGCCGCTACGGGCGATCCGAAGGCGACTGGGCTGACCGCGGCCCGGGACGCCGCCTCGATCTACGGCACGTCGGCCTCGGCGGCGGCCGAGAGCGGGCTGGCGGTTCCCTGCGCGTCGACGCTGTAGATGCGATACAGATGCGCCCCGCTGCCGGGCGTGTCGGTGCAGGCGGCGGCGGTGGTCACACATTGCGGAATGTCGGTGCCGTCGCGCTGCACGTGGTAGGTGAACGGGCCGGGCACCTGGCCGGCGGCGATCGGGGTCCATGACAAGGCCACGGTGCCGCTGGTGCAGTGTACCAAATCGTTGGCCGAGCAGATCGCGGTGATGCCGGTCGGGATATGCGTGGACAGCACCAAAGGCGGCAACGGCGCCTGGGTGAAATCGAACTCGTCCATGAGCTGGCCGACCTTGCGAACACGTCCGCCCACGAAGGTGACCGTGCGAAGGCTGTCGCGGATGTCGGGCCGGCTGTCCGGCTCGCCGAGAGCCGCCGGATCGAGCCGGGCGCCGCCCAGGAACAGATCCTCGAAGAAAGTGGCGTAGGAATCGACGCTGAGCACGTTGTGGTCGATCAGACCGGCCTTGGCATAGGGGCTGATCAGCAGGCCGGGCACGCGCAGGCCATAGCCCTGGATCGGATAGGCGGTGCCGTTCATGTCCACGTTCGGCGGCGCCACGTGGTCGTAGAACCCGCCCCAATCGTCCCAGGAGATGAAGATGGCCGAACTGCTCCATGCCGGCGACGCCATCACCGCGTTCACCATCGAGGTGACGTATTCCATGCCGGTCGTGACGCGGCTGTTCGGGTGCTCGCTGTAGGTGGCCGACGGAACCACCCAGGAGATCGCCGGCAGGGTGTTGTTCTTGGCATCAACCAGGAATTGGTTCACGTCCTGATTATGCGCCGCCAGATAGGCCTTGCCCTTCGCCGCGACCGACTTGAAGTTGGGCACGGGGTTGAAGAACGATCCCACCTGCGGCGTCTGCTGCTGCGGATCGCAGGTCATCGCGTCGTCGTCGCAATCCGGCTCGCTGCCGGTGCCCAGATAGTATTTCCAGGACACGTTGTACTTGTCGAGCAGCTCGAACAGATTGGCCCAGGGCCACTGGACGCCGACCGCGTGGGAGCCGGTCGGCCGGGGGGCGGTGGAGGTCTGGCACGTCGTGACGTCGGTCGGGTTGGTGCAATCTGCGACCCACTCGCTGGTCAGATCGAGATGCGACGGGGCGGACCACGAGCGCACGCCCTCGAACAGCTCGTCCTGCAGCACGAAATGCTGGGCGTAGGCCCAGTAGTTCGGGATTTCCTCGGCGGTGTGGTAGCCGGCCGCGTCGTGGCGGGCGACGCCATCGGTGAAATTGGCGCAATTCAGCGCGTTGTTGGGGCGTTGGCAGATGGTGATGGCCGCGTCCTTCTGGGCGTAGATGAAGCCATCCATCAGGTCTTTGGTGATGCCATCATCAAGATCGAACTGGGCGCTGTCGGGCCCGTGCGGGCCGCCGGCATTGGCGTCGTGCGGATCGTGGAACGGCCGCACGCACCGGCTGCCCGGCTGTGTCGGATCGATCGGAACGCAGGCGCCGCGAGGAATGCCGTTGGCGCCGGGATAGGTGCCGAAATAGCTGTCGAACGAACGGTTCTCCTGCATGATGATGATGACATGCCGGAGCGGCGTCGGATTGACAGCGCGCACGGCTGCTTGCGATCCTCGCGCGGGACTCTGGGCGTGAGCGCCCCCGCAGGCGGTTGCAAGCGCGATGCCCAGCACGGCGGATACTCGTACCGTCGGGTATTTCATGGCGGCAATCCCCCTCGCTATCGCAGGCATAGAGGCAGTCAGCTCATACGGTCGGGAGCGACTATCCTGCACGGTCGCCCTTCCGACAAGTGTGTTGCGGGCCGCGCCCAAGTTCCGGTTGCCAGCTCGCGCAAATACCATTCCAGGTAGCGCGTTTCGTTCGCCTCCATCGGCGCCGGCCGACCGGGCTGGAAAAGCGCGCTCGCGAGACCCCGTGCGGTGTGTTCGATGATCCGCTTGTCCGCCTCGGTGGTCACGCGCCACACCCAGGTGAGCCGATCGGAATCATAGTCCTGATCGGGTAATGTTCCATCTCGCAACGATTGATGCCGCGCGGCCGGAAGCGGTAGATCACCCCGTGATCGGGAAAAGCGAGCAGGAAGCTGGCGCCCCGACGTGAATTCGAGCGAAATCCGATTATCGGCGACTTTCCGAGGCCGCCCAGCCAAGGCAGCCAAAGCCGAACGGCTCCGGGCCTCAATCATGCGCTTGCATGTAGGCGCAGCTCGCGACATCACGGACGCGGATTGAGGCCTGGAAACGCACGTTGTCATGGTGGTCCACCACACCGTTGCGAGCGTTGCGGGCGCCGGTTACGACGATGCTCATACTCCATCCTGAGAAATGCCCCGCTTCCGCTGCCGGGAAGTGTTCGCCGGTACAGGCTAGGCCGGCGGGCGAGCCAGCCGGCCTAGCCCTACGCCTTATCCGTTCACGGCACGTCCGCTTCCACCGCAGCTGAAAGCGGGCTGGCCACGCCGCCCGAACTGACGCTGTAGATGCGGTACAGGTGGACGCCCGTGCCCGGCGTGTCGGTGCAGACGGTTCCGCTCGTTACGCACTGCGCCAATTCCGTGCTATCGCGCCTGATGTGGTAGGTGAACGGACCAGGAACGCCGCCCGCTGCCACGGCGTTCCACGACAATGATACGGTACCTGTAGTGCAATGCACCCTGTCGTCGGCTGAGCAGATCGCCGTGATGCCGGTGGGGATATGCGTAGGCAGCAGCAAGCGCCGCAGCGGTGTCTGCGTGAAGTCGAACTCATCCATGAGGCTGCCAATTCTGCGTATGCGCCCCCCCACGAAGGTGACGTTGCGCAGCTTGTCGCGGATGTCAGGGCGACTATCCGGCGCGCCGAGCGCCGCCGGCTCGAGCCGTGCTCCGCCCATGAAGAGATCCTCGAAGAAGGTTGCATAGGAATTGGTGCTCAGCACGTTGTGGTCGATCAGTCCTCGCTTGGCGAAGGGGCTGATCAGCAGTCCGGGCACACGCAGCCCGAAGCCTTGAATGGGGTAGACATCGCTGTTGACGTCCACATTCGGGGGCGCCACATGATCGTAGAACCCGCCCCAATCGTCCCAGGAGATGAAGATTGCCGAGTTGTTCCACGCCGGCGAGGACATCACCGCGTTTACCAGAGAGGTGACGTATTCCATCCCTGCCGTGACGCCATTGGGCGGGTGCTCGCTATACTCGTTGGACGGTACCACCCAGGCGACCTGTGGCAGCGTGTTGCTTTCCGCGTCGACAAGGAACTGATCGATCGGTTGATTGTGCGCCGCCAGGTAAGGCGCACCTTGCGCACGTACCGACTTGAAGTAGGGGACCGGATTGAAGAACGATCCGACCTGCGAGACCTGCACCTGCGGGGCACAGGTCATCTCGTCATCCTCGCAGTCCGGTTCCGTCCCACTGCCCAGATAATACTTCCAGGAAACGCTGTACTTGTCGAGGAGCTGGAACAGATTGGCCCAGGGCCATTGCACGATCGGACCGACCTTGTTTGATGTCCTGCAGGTGGCGACGTTGTTCGGGTCGGGGCAGTTCGCGACCCACTCGCTGGTGAGGTCGAGATGCGACGGAACCGACCATGCCCGCACGCCCTCGAACATTTCGTCTTGCAAGACGAAGTGCTCGGCGTAGCTCCAGTAGTTCGGAATCTCCTCGGCCGTGTGATAGCCAAGCACGTCGTGACGGGCGACGCCGTCCAGGAAGTTGGCGCACTGCAGCCGGCTGCTAACGTTCTGACAGATAGATAGCGGACTGTGGGCCTGGGTGTAGATGAAGCCGTCCATCTTCGTCGTTGTGATGCCGTCGTCGAGATCGAACTGCGCGCTGTCCTCCCCATGTGGACCACCGGCGTTGGCGTCGCGTGGGTCATGGAACGGCCGGACGCAGCCGCTTCCCGGCTGGGTCGGGTCGATCGGCACACAGGTGCCTCGGGGGATGCCGTTGGCGCCGGGATAGGTGCCGAAATAGCTGTCGAATGAACGATTCTCCTGCATGATGATGATGACATGCTTGATCGGTGTCGGGTTGGACGAGACGCCCGCAGCGGTTCTCGAGCCCGGGGCGGCGCTTTGGGCGGTTGCGGTGCAGCACACCGCAGCCGCCGCGACCCCCAGCAGACCAGCCGTCCGCAACATCGGATGTTTCATGATGAACGTTTCCCAAGAACAGAGACAGCGTTAGGAGCGGCCGGAGATACGCTCTGCGGGTATCTTGCGGCCATTCCATGCCCATTGGGGGTTGCTTCGACCACGTCCGCGTCCATCATTTGATGGACGCCGCGTCGAGCTTTCGGCCACTCCGTCGCAGAAAGTTGACAATCGTATAATGATCGCGTGCTAGGATAATCGCGATATCAGCCAAGCCGACCTCGGTTGCGCCGCGCCCCGCCGACTTTTATCCGACAACTGTGCCTATTCGTAGCCGCGGATGGGGAGTTGCGCCGTGCCATCGCT
The DNA here is from genome assembly GCA_963838805.1 of uncultured Pseudomonadota bacterium. Taxonomy (GTDB): domain Bacteria; phylum Pseudomonadota; class Alphaproteobacteria; order Acetobacterales; family Acetobacteraceae; genus CAVRQM01. The sequence continues at coordinate 270,182 of CAWISK010000005.1, read as the reverse complement.
GGACCAGATCCTCGCCGCCATTCAGGCGATCTACGATGCCGCGCTCGACGAGGCGGCGTGGCCGCGGGCGTTGGAGCAGGTGGCTGAGCTGCTGGGCAGCAGCGGTGGCGGTGTGATCTTTCCGGATGGGCCGGGCGATGCTCCCCCCGCCCATCTGGTTCGGCTGGCACCGGAGGCCTGGGCCGCCTATGCGCAGCACTACCGGCTGATTGATCCCATCACGTCCTTCGTGCAGCGTGCCGCGCCGGGCGTGTACACGGACCGTATGGCCGTTCCCCGGCCGGAATTGCTTCGCTCAGCGATGCACAACGAGTTCTGCCTGCCGAACGATACATCGTCGCTGATGATGGGATCGAGCCGGCAGCCGGGTGCATCGACGCTTTTGATATTGGGCCGCTCTGCCCGGGCCGAGGAATTCGACGACGAGGAGCGGGCACTGCTCGGATTGCTGCTGCCGCATCTTGCCGCCGCGGCACGGGTGCGGGCGCATCTGGCGGCCGCCACGCTTCGGGCGCACGCGGCAACCGAGGCGCTGGATCGCGTCGCGCAGAGCGTGCTCATGGTGACAGCCCACTCTTCGGTCGTCTATGCGAACAGGGCAGGTGAACGGCTGCTCCGCCAGGCTGACGGCCTGAGCGTCGATGCGAACGGCCTGCGCGCGGCAAGATCGGCCGACACGGCGGCGCTGCGGCGACTGGTCCTGAGCATGGCCGCCGGCCCGGCAAAGACCTCGTCGGGCGGCACGCTCCAGATTGAGCGATCGTCGGAGCGCCGTCCGTTATCGGTGACCGTGGCTCCCGTTGCCCGGCGCGTCGAGGCGGACTGGCTGCCGACCGCCCCGGCGGTCGCCATCGTGCTGGTCAGCGAGCCGGGGGCGGGGGACCAGCCTGCCCGGGCGCGCCATTTCCGGGCGACCTTTGGTCTGACCGAAGTCGAGGGAGCGGTGGCACGCCTGATCGCGAACGGAAACGGCGTGAAGCCCGCGGCGCGGCTGCTGCGCGTGGCGCCATCCACCGTGCGCACGCATCTGCATCGCGTGTTCGCGAAAACGGCGACGCAGCGCCAGTCGGAGCTGGCGGCACTCTGGGGACAGCTCGGCGGTCTCGATCTGGAGGAGGATTCGCCTGGCTGATGGGGCGGGGTCACATGCCGTGCTCTACGAGCCGGTCGCCACCTCCCGCAGATACCAATCCAGATAGCGCCGCTCGTTCGCCTCCATCGGCGCCAGCGGACCGGGCTCGAAAAACGCGCTCGCGACACCGCGCGCGGTGTGTTCGATGATCCGCTTGTCCGCCTCGGTGGTCACGCGCCACAGCCAGGTGAGCCGATCTGGATCATAGTCCTGGCCCGGCCGCGCGTCGTCGCGCACGAGCCACAGCAACTCCATCTCGCAACGATCGATGCCGCGCGGCCAGAAGCGGTAGATCACGCCGTGATCGGGATAGGCGAGCAGGAAGCTCGCACCTCCGACATGAATTGAGGTGGCGCCCCCGTCATAATCGGTGAAGCCGCCCATCAGCGGCGCCAGGGGCGAGCCATCCTCGCTGCCGGTCTTGACGCCGTCATAAAGCGCGTAGCGGAAGCAGTCGATCGCCTCGCCGCCGTCATCGCCGAACCAGCGGTCCAGGCTGACGATATCCACGCCCAGCGCCTGCGTGCGTTGCTGCATCGCGGCATTCAGCCGGGCGATGCGCGGTGCCGGCTGCTCCAGCGCGTGCAGCTTGCTGTATTCGGGATGGCTCGGGCTGCAATGATAGCACTCGACGTAGTTTTCCACGGCGAGCTTCCAGTTGGCGGCGACCACGTAGGTCTCGCGGTGCGCCACCTTCGCCTCGCGCCAGCCGTAGCGGCCGACGCTGGCCGAGAGGATGCGCTCGACCTGATCGAAGGGCGGGGGCGACGCGCCGTGCAACGGGGCGAAGCTGATGAAGACGAGACCCGCCGCCTCCCGCAACGCCAGGCGGCGCAGCCCGTGCGCCGTGGCGTCGAAATCCGGCGACATGTGCCGTGCCGCCGCAAGCGATCCGTCCAGCGCATAGGTCCAGGCATGATACGGGCAGGTGAAGAAGCGGGTTGATCCCGCCGCCTGGATGCAGACCTCCGCTCCCCGGTGTCGGCAGACGTTCAGCAGCGCGTGCAACGAGCCGCCGGCGTCGCGGGCGATGATGACCTGCTCGTCCTCCATGCGCACCAGGAAGAAGTCGCCCGGGGTGGCTGCCTGGCTGGCGTGGCCGGCACAGAGCCAGTGGCGGTGGAAGATGCGGGCGAGGTCGCGCGCGTGGATGCGCGGGTCATGATAGAACCCGCGCGGCAGCCCGTGGCCGGGACGACGCTCGGCGATCAGTGTAGCCAGGACGCCGGATGCTCCGTCCAACGGGGCTCGTTCCGATGCAGCCGCCATCTCCGCCTCTCCCGTCCCCGCGCTTGATCCTGCCGCCGAGAGTGTCACAATAAGTCAATCCACAGGAGGTTTGCCATGTCTGTGACGACGCTGCGGCCGACGCGCGATGCGCATGAGTGGCAGTTGCGGGTGGAGCTGGCGGCGGCGTTCCGCCTTGCCGTGCTGAATGATTGGCACGAGGCGGTGGCCAATCATTTCAGTCTCGCGACCGACGACACGGGAAGCCGGTTCCTGATGAACCCGCGCTGGATGCATTTTGCGCGCATCCGCGCCTCTGACCTGCTGGCGCTCGACACGCACGACCCCGCCACGATGGAGCGGCCGGACGCGCCGGACCCGTCCGCGTGGTGGATTCACGGCCGGCTGCACGCACTGGTGCCGCAGGCGCGCTGCGTGCTGCATGTCCACTCGCCCTATGCGACCGCCCTCGCCGCGCTGGCCGATCCGCGCATCCTGCCGGTTGACCAGACCACCGCGCGGTATTTCCAGCGGGTGGCGATCGACCTCGACTATGGCGGGATCGCTGATCACGCCGCGGAGGGCGAGCGGCTGGCCCGGATCATCGGCGACAAGCGCCGCATGATCCTGGGCAACCACGGGGTGATCGTGGTGGCGCCCAATGTCGCCGAGGCGTTCGATGATCTCTACTACCTGGAACGGGCGTGCCGCACGCTCATTCTCGCCTATTCATCCGGCCGCGAGCTCGCGGTGCTTCCCGACGATGTGGCCGAGGCGACGGCGCGCGGCTGGGAGGCCTACACCGAGGCCGGCCACGTTCATTTCGCCGAAATGCGGCGGCTGCTGGACGCGCGCGGCGAGGACTACGCCGACTAAGCCTCTCCGGAGCCAGCCGTGCCCTTCGCGCGTGCCAGGCGGATGGCGGTGCGTAGCAGCAATTGCCGGTCGCCGGGTTCACAGGCGCGGTAGAGGCGCAGCAGGGCCAATTCGGTCGCATCCGCCGGCAGCAGGTCGCCCGCGGGCTTGCCACCTACCAGATGGTCGGTCGAGACGCCCAGAATGTCGGCGATCCGGGCCAGATTGCCGCGCACCTGCCCGGCCCGGTCGGTTTCCCACTGCGCCACGGCACTGCGACTGACCCCGATGCAGGCGGCCAGCTCCGCCTGAGTCATGCCGCGCGCTATGCGTGCCGCGCGAATGCGCGCCCCGGCCCCATCCTCTTCCATCGCTCGACCATAGGTCAATTTTTCTAACGGTTCAACGTTAAAATAATTGACATAGAAAGGTCATCTGTTCTAACGTGTGAGCGTTAGGGAGGCGGCATGACAAATCTTCAAGAGGATGAACCGAACAGCGCAGCCGAGAGTGACGCGGCGCGCGCGCCCTTGCCGGCTGGCGATCCGCGGGCCTGGTCGGTGCTGGTCGCCGGCACCTGCCTGGAGGACACCCCGTGGCCAGGTTGGGGCAACAGCGGCTGGGATGCGCCGACACTGCGGGGGCAGCACTCTTGACCATGCACACCGAGAGCCAGGTCGTTGCCGCGGGAGGACTCCGTCCTGCAACGGCCCTCCGACGCGATCGACGCGGCCTTTGTCGTCGCCCGGCTGGAGGATGCCGGGCACACGTTGCTGAGTCTTCCCAACACCGGATACTCGACGCGGATGAGATCCTCGGCGCTGGAGGTGGTGCGGGCGGCCTGCGAACTCGACGAGGCCGCTCCGGGCAAGCGGTTGCGGCTGCCCATACCCTCGGCGGCGCGCATCGAGGCAATGGATCAGGCCTGGAGCTGGCTCGGCCTCATTCCCGCGGATCGGCATGTGCTGCGGCGCATCGTGGGTGCCCGCGCTCTTGTTAGTCCGACGACGGAGCGGCACCTGTTCAGCTGGCGCCGGTTGGGCGGCCTCCTGGGTGCGGATCACCGGGCGGTGCAGCGGTGGCACGCGGAGGGGATCGGCTGGATCGTCAAGGGACTGGCATTGACAGCGCGGCCGGCCGCCTGAGGGGCGGGTGGTGCGGCAGGCCCGGCTGCCGCACACTGCGCCGATAGCTGACCCATGGGGCGAACGGATGCAGGATGCTGCCGCGGCACGTGACGACGGTGAGGGGGTTCGGACACTGCGGACGGACGAGGTCGCGCGCACCGGCTTCTCGGTCCTGCGGCGGACCGAGATCGATTTCCGCAGGCGGGACGGACGCTGGCAGACCCTGGTGCGCGAGACCTATGACCACGGCAACGGGGCCGCCATCCTGTTATACGATCCGGAACGGGATTGCGTGCTGCTGGTGCGGCAGTTCCGGTTTCCCGTCTACATCAACCCGTCGCCGTCCGGGGTGGGAGCCCAGCAAGCGGGCTGGACCATCGAGGTGCCGGCCGGAATGCTTGACGACCACCACGCCGCCGGGCGCACCGCGGAACAAGCCATCGCGCGCGAGGCGGAGGAAGAGGCCGGGGTTCGCGTCCGGCGGCCGCGCCTGGTCGTGGACTCGTTCATGAGTCCGGGCAGCCTGACGGAGCGGGTGGCGCTGTTCGTGGCGAGCTACGGCGTGGCCGATCGCGTCGGCCCCGGCGGTGGCCTGGCGCATGAGGGCGAGGACATCACGATCATCGAGCCGAAGCTGGACGAGGCGCTGGCGATGGTGGCGCGCGGCGAGATCGTCGATGCCAAGACGATCATCCTACTGTTCTGGGCCGGCCTCAATCGCGCGGCCCTGAGATCGGGCGACGCCCAGGGCTGAGCGGCTGTCGCAATTCGATCGGGCTGCGTCAGAGCGGTTCGAGCGAGACTTCGGCGATACCCTGCGACAGAATGCCGAGCGCCGCCGCGGCGCCGCGGCTCAGATCGATGATACGTCGTCTTGTGCCCGGGCGGTCGGTGATGGTCACCACGACCTCGCGATCGGAGCCGACCAGTCGCACCCGAACCTCGCTGCCGAGCGGCAGCGTGGCATGGGCGGCGGTCAGCTGGTTCTCGTCGTAACGGGTGCCGCTGCTGGTCAGGTGACCCTGCCAGCGCCGGCCGCCATACCAGCTGGCGAGGCCCACCTGCCGATGAATGCCCGCAAGCGGGATCGGACGAGCAGCAACCGCGAGCGCCACCCCACGCCCGTCCGGCCCGCGCGGCGTGTCATAGGCCAGCCCGTCATTGTAGGTTGCCAGAACCCCCGGATAGAGCGCCGACACCACTGGACCGGGATAGAGCGTCGAAACCACCGGCGCGTCACGCCGGGTGGTGGCGCGGTGCGCGAAGGAGCGACTTCGGCGGTTCAGGCTGCTTGCCTTCTCCCGCTTGCTGGCGTTGGGCGATGCGGTCTGGGCAGCGGCGCCGTGCGGGCACAGCAGAACCGTCGCCGAGGGACAGGCCAGCATCAGGGCCAGCGTCGCGCGTGCGATCATGTGTCGTCCTTCGTCGTTGTTGGCCAAGTGGTCCCGCCGCATCGGGGAGATGGGCGACCTTCGGAGCACAGGGCATTTGGCGGCTCGAACAGCCGCGCATAAAACAGACCTTGGCAAGCAAGATCAACCCTGAAATTTCCAGACGAGCCGATCGGGGCGGACAGCGTCGCCCGGCCGTATTGCAATCGAACAGAGCGGATGTGTAGATCAGCGGGCTTGAGGCTGCCAGAAACGACGTGCGCGGACTCGGCTGGCGCACGGGGCAATTATGGCGCTATTAAGGCCCTGCATGGTAAGTCGTGGGCGGGCGCGGCGCGAACCTGCTGCTTTCGACGGTCTTTCTGCGCATGCGTAAGCGTTGGCCGCGACCAGGAAAGAGAGCCTTAGAGAAAGGCATTTTTCCCTTGACCAGACGGACCATTTTCCTGTAAGGTTTCACCCATGATCGGCGGCGTGCGGGCAACAAGCTCCGCGGCCGCCGTTTCGCTTTCCGGGGGTGCGGTTGGCCGAGCGCAAGCGTGCAGCAGATCAGCGCGCGGCCGCGGCCGATTCCTCGCTGGACCTGCTGGAGTGGGCGGGGCTTGCGCTCGACCCGTTGCGGCCCGCGGCGCATCACCGCCTGCTGCTGGAGGATTTGCGGGCGGTGGCCGATGGCCGGATCGACCGTCTGCTGGTGGCGATGCCGCCCGGCAGCGCGAAATCGACCTATTGCAGCGTGCTGCTGCCCGGCTGGTGGCTGCATCGCCACCCCGGGCACAGCATCATCGCCGCGTGCCATACCGAGGCGCTGGCGCATTCATTCGGCCGGCGGGCCCGGGCACTGGTCGCGGATCATGCGAAGCTGCTGGGCCTGCGGCTTGCGCGGGATGAGCGCGCGGCGGGTCAGTGGAGTGTCGAGAACGGCGGCGGCTATTTCGCTGCTGGCGTGCGCGGCCCGATCGTCGGGCGACGCGCCGATCTGGTGCTGATCGACGATCCGGTGAAGAGCCACGCCGAGGCGGACAGCGCCGCGGCCCGCGAGGCGCTGTGGCAATGGTCGCAGGCCGACCTGCTGCCCCGGCTGAAGCCGGGCGGACGCATCGTGTTGGTCATGACGCGCTGGCACGAGGACGATCTCGCAGGCCGGTTGCTTGCCGGCCAGGATGGCTGGAAAACCCTGTGCCTGCCGGCATTGGCCGAGGCGGACGATCCGCTTGGGCGCGGGGCGGGCGAGCCGCTCTGGCCGGAATGGGAGAGCGGCGATCTGCTGGCGCGCAAGCGCCGTGCGGTGGGCGAACGCATGTGGCACGCCCTGTTCCAGCAGCGGCCGCGGCCGGATGCCGGCACGTTGTTCCGGCCTGAGCATATCGAATTGCTTGACGCGGAACCGCCCTGCGATCGCGCGGTGCGGGCCTGGGATCTGGCGGCGACGGAGGCAGGAGAAGGCGGCGACCCGGATTGGACCGTGGGCCTAAAGCTCGGACGCGTGGGTCCGGGCGTGTGCGTCCTGGATGTCGTGCGCCTGCGCGGCGGTCCGTTGGCCGTGGAACAGGCGATCATTGCCACGGCCGAGGCGGATGGGTGTCGGGTGCCGATCGGATTGCCGCAGGATCCCGGCCAGGCTGGCGTGCAGCAGGTTGCGCACCTGAAGCGCCGGCTTGCGGGCTTTCGTGTGGCGGCAAGCCCCGAGAGCGGCAGCAAGATGACCCGCGCTGGGCCGGTCAGCGCGCAGGTGCAATCCGGCGGACTGGCGGTGTTGCGCGCGCGCTGGACCGCTTCGCTGCTCGATGAGTTGCGTGACTTTCCGCATGGCCGCAAGGACGACCAGGTGGACGCGTTGGCGCGCGCCTTCGCACTGCTGGAGGATTCGGGCGGCGAGCCGCGCCGCTTGCGGCTGGATCTGCTCGGCCGCTGATCGGCGAGACGCCGAACGATCGAAGGAGCCGTAATGTTCGAGACGATCTGCATGCAGATCGGCAGCGATGCCGATTACGGCGAACGGGTACGCCGACTGGATATCCTGCAGCGGGTGCTCGACGGCCGTCTGTATGACGTACTGCCGTACGAGTTCCACGAGGAGCGCAGCGCCGGAGGGGAATACGTTCCGCTGCGCAAGCGACGGCCCAGCGTGCGTTATCCGCTGGCGCGCATCGTCGTGGATGAACTCGGTCAGCCTGCTGTTCGGCGACGGTCACTTTCCGGCCATCGACTCGCCCGATGCTCGAGTGCGCAGCGTGCTGGGCGACGTGTCGCGTGAGTCCGGCCTCAACGGAACGATGTTAGCCGCTGCTCGCGCGGGCAGCGTCGGCAGCGTTGCGATCTGGATGCGGGTGCTGCGCGGCCGGGTCTTCTTCAGGGTGCTGGACACCAAGTTCCTGACTCCGGAATGGGATCCGCAGGAGCCGGACCGGCTGCTGGGTGTCACCGAACGATACAAGGTCATGGGCAGCGTCCTCTTCCAGCGCGGCTATCCGGATTGCGAACCGGACAGCCTGTACTGGTTCGCGCGCAACTGGGATGACGCAGCCGAAACCTGGTTCGTGCCGACGCCGGTGCGGGACGCACAACTCCCTGCGCACATCGACGACGCGCGCAGTGTGCGGCATGGGCTCGGTTTCGTGCCGATCGCCTGGATCCGCAACCTGCCCGGCGACACCGGGGCGCTCGACGACAGCATCGACGGCGCCTGCACCTTCGCCGCCGCTATCGAGACGGGCATCGAGATCGACTATCAGCTTTCGCAGGCCGGACGAGGCCTGAAATACTCCTCCGATCCGTTGCTTCTGGTCCGTGAGCCTGCGGCACCGGACGGCGAGCTGATCCGCGGCGGCGGCAACGCGCTGGTTGTGGGAGAAGGCGGCGATGCAAAGCTGCTGGAAATCGGCGGCACCGCCTCGCAGGCCGTGATCGAGTATGTGCGCGCGCTACGAGAATACGCGCTGGAGGGCGTGCACGGCAATCGCGCGAGTGCCGATCGGCTGTCCGCAGCGCAAAGCGGTCGCGCGCTGGAGCTGATGAACCAGGGCCTGATCTCGCTCGCTGACCGTCTGCGGGTAAGCTACGGCGCTGGCCTGCTGCAATTGGCAAACATGGTCGTGTGCGCCTCGCAGGTGTTTCCGCTGCGCGTGCTGGGGAGTGTCGTCGAGCCGCTCGATCCATCGGCGCGCCTCAGCCTGAAATGGCCACGCTGGACCATGCTGACTGCCGAGGACCGCGCGCACGACGCGCAGACACTTGGCGCCCTGACCGGCGCGGGGCTGCTCAGCCGCGAGACCGCCATCAAGTCGATCGCGGATGTCTACGACATAGAGGACGTGCCGGACGAGCTGGCGCGCATCAAGAGGCAGGAGAGCGCATGAGTGAAGAGGCGAACCCGGATGAACGGGTAGCAGCCCTGGAGCGGCAGCTCGCCGAGGTGCAGACCGCGCACCGCACGGCGTTGCTGCGCGCCGGCCTGCGCGCTGAAGCCACACGGGCCGGCATGGTGGATCTCGACGGATTGAAGCTGGTCGATGCCGGCGACCTCGCGATCGACGACAACGGCGAGGTGGTGGGCGGTGCCGCACTGATGGCAGCGCTGAAGCGCGCGAAGCCGTGGCTGTTCGGATTGTCCGGCGGCTCGGCGTCCTCCTCCAGCGTCGCCAGCGCGCCACCGGCGACGCCACCGCGTCAGCGGCGGGCGCCGGACATGACCCATGACGAGTGGCAGGCGGCGCGCGCCGAGCTGCTGCGGCGCCTCTGACACCCAACCGGACAGGAAAAACGCGAATGGGTATCCAGAACTTTCCCGTGAGCCTGCAGGCGATCATCCAGCAGGGCTTCCTGGAGCGTGAGTTCCAGCACGCGCTGCAATCGCGCCTAGGCTACCGGGCGGTAGCTGATCGCGAGAAGTTTGCCGTGGGCATCGGCGAGACCTTGACCAAGACCCGCGCCGGGCTGAAGCCCAGCGTCACGGTGCCGCTGGCCCCCGCCACGAACACCAATCTTGACAATGGGCTGATTCCGGCGAGTTTCGCGGTCGAGCAGTACACCATCACCATCAACCACTACGCTGCCACCACCGACCTCAACATGGTGACGAGCCGCGTGGGGATCGCCGACCAGTTCCTGCTGAACGCCGCCATCAACGGTGAGCAGGCGGCGCGCAGCCTGGACGAGCTGGCGCGCAATACCCTGTTCGCGTCGTATTTCGGCGGCAATACGCGTGTGCGCACGACCCTCAGTTCCTCGGGGCCGTCGGTTGCCGTGGATGACGTGCGCGGCTTCCAAACAGTGTTCTCGAACGGCGTCCAGGTGCCAGTCGGCGGCACCAATTCGCTGACGGTGACGGTCGGCGCCAATGCCTACACGCTGGTCGGCGTCACGGCCGATGTCACCAACGTCTCGACCACGCCGGGCGGCGTGAGCGGCGTGCTGGCCTTTTCCGGCAATGTGAGCGTGAGCGACGGGACTGCCGGCAACACCGTGACGGCCGCCACCGCCAGTGCCATCGTGCGACCCAATGGCCGCGCCAACACCACGCAGATCGTGGCGGGGGACGTGCTGGATATGGCGAGCCTGCTCAACGCGGTGGCGACCCTGCGCCAGAACGCGGTGCCGGATATCGACGGAGCATTCAACTGCTACCTCGATCCGGTCAGCGCGCGGCAACTCTTCGCCGACCAGGCGTTCCGACAGCTGTTCCAAGGTGCGACCAGCGCCAATCAGGTGTTCAAGCGCGGCATGATCAACGACTTTCTCGGGCTGCGCTTCATCCCGACAACCGAGGCCTATGTCCAGGCGCATCCGACCATTGCCGGCGCCCTGGTGCGACGGCCCATCGTCTGCGGCAAGGGGGCGCTGATCGAGGGCGATTTCGCGGGAATCGCGGCCGACGACGTGCGTCCCGCAGACAGCATCGTGAACATCATTGACGACGTGGCGATGGTGACGCGCGAACCGATCGATCGTCTGCAGCAGATCATCGCCCAGAGCTGGTACTGGATCGGCGGATTCTGCGTGCCGTCCGACGTCACCACCAACCCGCAAACGGTCCCTACTGCGACTAACAGCACGTTCAAGCGCGCAGTGATGATCGAGCACATGGGCTGATCCGCCGCATCCGGCCAACTGAGCGGAGCGCATCATGGCCTTTCTGCAGAACGAGCTGACCGATATCCGGCGCTTCTGTGGCTATCCTGTCTATGGCGTCGGTGCTTCGGGCTTCCAGGGCTGGCGGTTCTTCCAGGCGTACGGGTTGCTGGAATACCGCATGCAGAACCTGGCACCGCAGGAAGAGGCCGTCGCGCGCAACTATCTGGCACAGCTCAACGCGCTCGAGAGCGACGTGCCGGGTGTTGCGGCGCGGCTGGATACCGAGCAGGCGGCGGTGTGGACGCGCAACCCGCAGGAGTTGCGCGACCGCACGCGGCTGTTCGACGACTGGCGCAGGCGGCTGTGCGGCTTCATGGGCGTGCCGCCCGGGCCGGCGCTGGGCGATGGCGGCATCGAGCTGGTGGTCTGATGGACTACGACCGGATCGACGACATCATCCAGCGCGGGCGCGGCCGCGCCGCGATCGCGATGGGGGCGCTGCACGATCTGCATCGCCCGATCGGCCCTGCGACGCCGTTGCAGGGCAGCACGGCGATCATGCGCATGCCGGCGCTGTTCATGCCGACCAGCACGCGCATGCTGGCCTATGGTCACCCGCTGTTCGAGGCGGCATTCGATGCGGCGTACACGCAGCCCGGCGACTATCTGGTGGGGCCGCAATACACCTGGTTCGTCGCCAGTCAGGCGCCGCTGCTGCCGGTGCTGTGTGTGAAGGCGATTCGTGTGGTGAGCGTCGCGCGCACGACCGTCACGGGCGCCGTGGGACTTGCGCCCTATGGCGGGGTGCGGCGCGACGCGCTTCTGCCTGTGCTGACCGGCTGGCCCGCCAGCATGGTGGCGCACGGCCAGGGACTCGATCGCGCCGATTTGCCCGCCGATGCCACACTCGGCGGCTGGAGCGTGCTGCTGCCGGTGCTGCCATCCATCACGTTGCGGACGGGGGATCTCGTGACCGACGATCTGGGCAGGATCGGCGTGATCTCCTCGGCCGAACTGTCCGACTACGGATGGCGGCTGGTCGTGCGACAGGCGGCGACCTGATGGCCGACCAGAGCGATGTGGAGCAGGTTCTGGCCGAGATCGTCGCGGGCGTGCTCTATCCGCAGGGACCGGACGCGCCCTGCATCGCGGGCGTGGCGTGCCGCGTTCATCGCGGCTGGCCGGACGCGGCGACGCTGGACGCGGACCTTGCGGCCGGGCGGGTCACCGTGACGATCGCAAACGATGCGCACAACCAACGTGTCACGACGCGCTATCCGGACGGATGGCGCCCAGTGCGACAGGTAGCGCCGGCACTTTTTGTCAACGTGCAGGGCAATGCCGCCACCTTCTCCGGAACGGCCACATCGGGACAGCTTGCCGGCATTCTTGCCGATGGGGTCGCGGTCGTGCATCGCACGATCGCCGGTGACACGCCGCAGAGCGTGGCAGCGGCGTTGGCGGACGCCCTGGCCGGCGTGCCGGGACTGCTGCGCTCAACCGTGGCGCAGGGCGCAATTGTCCTGGTGCCGGCAAGTGCCTCGATCGTGGCGCGGGTGTTCGCCGATCAGCCGAGCATTCGCGAGACCCGCCGACAGGTTCAGCCGTTCCGTGTGATCTGCTGGTGCCCTGACCCGGCCACCCGCGATCTCGTCGCGGGATCGCTCGACAGCGCGTTTGCGACCTACGACTTTCTTGGGCTGCCGGACGGCATGGCCGGGCGCCTGCGCTATCTGGCGACTACCAGCACCGACCGCGCGCAGGACGCCGCACTGTACCGTCGCGACCTGATCTACACGGTCGATTATGCAACCACGCTGTCCGCCGATCTGCCGCGCCTGCTGTTCGGCGAGACACAGATCGCCGGCAACGGCGTCGTCATCAAAACATTGCTGACCTGAACGGAGATCCGATGAGCATCAAGCTGGTGGTCGTGCGCGCCTTCGGGCGGCACGCGAGGGGCGACGTGATCGAGGATGAAGCGGAGATTGAGCGCGTGCTTGGCAGCGAGCACGCGCGCCAGGTGGTGCGGGTGCTGGCCGCGAAGCAGGAGGGCTGAACCATGCCGATCGTCCAGCAAGGCAGTATCAACACGACCGCCCTGGTCGTGCCCGACCTGTATGTGCAGATCGTCCCGCCGCAGAACCTGCTTTTGAACGGTGTGCCGACCGATGTGGTGGGCGTGGTCGGGACCGCGAGCTGGGGGCCGATCGGCCAGCCGGTGATCGTCGCCACGATGGCAGACTACGCGCAGAATTTCGGCGGCGTGAACGCCCGCAAGTTCGACATGGGAACGGCCGTCGCCTGTGCGGTGCAGCAGGGTGCGAGCAATTTCCGTTGCGTCCGGGTGAGCGACGGGACCGATACCGCCGCAAGCCTGACGTGGCCCGGGACCAGCGTGGTGCTCACGGCACTCCATACTGGCACGATGGGTAATCAGATCGGCGTCACGCTGGGCAACGGCAGCAAGGCTGGCAGCTGGCGTTTGACTGTGGGACTCCCCGGTTTGCCGCCCGAGGTTTATGACAACATCCAGGGCAGCGGCGCCAGCTTCTGGACCGCACTTGCCTCGGCGGTGAATCAGGGCTTCGGGCCGCAGCGCGGGCCGTCGCAGCTGATCGTGATCAGCGCCGGCGGCACCACGGCGGCGCCGTTGGCGCTGAGCGCGAACTTTGCCACCGGCACGGCCGGCAGCGACGGGGCCACGAACGTGACCGCGGCAACGCTTGTGGGCGTGGACGTGCCGCCGCGCCACGGCATGTACGCCCTCCGCAGCCAGGGTTGCAGCATCGGCGTCCTGGCCGATACGGACGACCCGACGCAATGGACGACGCAGGCGGAGTTCGGGCTTTCCGAGGGTCTGTACATGGTCCTGACCGGCCCGGCCGGCGACACCATCCAGAACGCGGTTGCGGCGAAGCAGGCCGCCGGGCTCGACACCTATGCGGCGAAGCTGATGTTCGGCGACTGGATCTGGTGGAACGACCAGACCAATCAGACGACACGACTGGTCAGCCCGCAAGGCTTTGTGGCCGGACGGCTGGCCAATCTCTCGCCGGAGCAGAGCAGCCTCAACAAGCCGCTCTACAGCGTAGTCGGCAGCCAGTTGTCAGGCCAGCCCGGCACCGGGCAGGCAACCACCTACTCGGCCGCCGATCTCGCGGTGCTGTTGCAGGCGGGCATCGACGTGATCGCCAACCCGCAGCCGGGAGGTTCGTTCTGGGGCGTGCGCGGTGGCCACAATTCCAGCAGCAACGCGGCGGTCGACGGCGACAACTACACGCGCATGACGAACTACATCGCGGCGACGCTGGCCGCCGGCATGGGGCAGTATGTGGGCGAGGTCATCAACGCGAGCCTGTTCCGGCGCATCCGCGCGACCCAGGTCTCGTTCCTGCAAGCGATGCTGAGCCAGGGGCTGCTGGGAAGCACGGACGGCTCGCTGCCGTTCAGCGTCGTCTGCGACACGTCCAACAACCCGCCGAGCCGCACCGGCCTCGGCTACGTGCAGTCGGACGCGCAGATCCAGTATCAGGCCATCAACGAAAAGTTCATCGTCAACATCGAGGGCGGGCAGACGGTGCAGGTGCAGCGACAGGTGCTGCCCAACGCGCCGGGCGGCCTGTCGGCCTGAGGGGGATAGAGCATGTCGGGTAGCACGAACGCCTTTTCCGTCGGCCGCGACTGTCAGCTTGTGGTGATCGGCCCGGCGGGGCGCATCGATCTGAGCCACGTCACCGGCTTCGAGTGCCGGCAGGTGACCGCGCCCGTGCGAGTTGATCGCATCGACGGCGTGCAGCTTGCGGCCGAGTTGCCGAAGGGCTGGGACGGGAGCTTCGACCTGGAGCGTGGCTCGTCGGTAGCCGAGGATTTCATCGCGCAACTGGAGTCCCAGGTACTACGCGGGGGCAGCGCTGACGCAATCGACTCTGTACCAGTACATCAACGAGACGGACGGCAGCACCAGCACGTACCAGTTCCAGGGCGTCGTCTTCAAGCTGACCAATGCCGGCGCCTGGCGTGGCGATGCGAGCGTCAAGCAGCGGCTGGAATTCTACGCCGCACAGCGCAGCCGGCTGTGATGCAGACACCCTCGCAGCGAATCCTCGAGGCGGCGCAAGCCTCGCTCGAGACAACCGATCGGCTGGGGCGCAAGCTCGCGCTACGGCGGCTTGGGGCACTCGAACGCCTGCGCCTGTTCAAGGCGGCGGGGCCGGTGCTGGCGGCCAATCCCGGATGGATCGGGCTTGCAACCCTGGCCGTGAGCGTCGTCGCCGTCGACGACGTACCGGTGCCGGCACCCGCGACCGAGGCGCAGGTCGAGGCGCTGGTGGCGCGGCTGGGCGATCCGGGCCTCGCGGCTGCGTCGGCGGCGCTCGCGGCGGCGGCTGCCGATGCCGTCGTGGCTGACGCAAAAAACTGAGCCGGCATCCCGACCTGGTCGATAGCCTGTTCCTGGTGCGGAACGGGGTGCCATTCGATGTCGCCTTCTCGCTGCCGCAAGACGAGCGGGCGGCGTGGGTGATCGCACTGGGAACGCTCGAAGGACGGCGTTTCGACTTCGCGACATGGCAATGGGAGGAGCGCACGTGAGCGAGACCGCGGCACAAGACCCGGCTCCGGACGACCCCGCCGCGATCGGCTTCGCCATGTTGATGGTCGATGTCGAGGCAGCAATCGTCGCCGCGAGCGATGAGATCGCGGCGCTGGGGCGAGTGGTGCAGCAGGGTCTCGGCAGTCCCACGCTTAGCCCGCCGGCATTGCCGCCGTCGCTGCCGCGGCAGCCCCACCATCCGCCGGAGCTTGCGCAACCGGCCAGCCCGCGCCCGTCGCGAGCGGCGGCGAGTCCGGCGGCAAGCCTCACTGGTATCCGAGCCGGACAGCCGGCCGCGCCACCGCCCCTGCGCGAGCCATGCGCCAGTGCAGATGACCCGGGGAGTCTCGCGCCCCCTCCGCTCGCGCCGCTCGCGCAGCCGGTGGCCCAGGCGATGCCGCGGGCTCCGGCTCGCGGCCAAACCCCTGCCGAGCCGCTGGCTCAACCCGCGCGGCCAGGACCGGTGGTGCGCATCATGCGGGCGGAGGCGGTACCCTTGCCCGCCGCAACACCACCAATCGCACCCGCCGGCACGGCCCCGCGCGAGGCGCCGCCGCTGCCCGCCCCGCTCGCCCCGCCTGCCGCTGCACCGGAAGCGGCTGTCGCGTCCACGCCCATGGCGACGATACCGAAGGATCCCGGTTTCGTGGGCGCACCGGCCGCACCGGTGGCACCGAAGGGGCCGGTTGTCGCAGGCGCAATAGCGCCATCAGCGCCCTCAGCGACACCTGCGCCCGAGGCGACACCCGGCCCGCCCCCCGAGGCGTCGCAGGGCGCGAGCGGCGCTGCCAGCGCACCGATGCACGGGGACGTTTTCCTCGACGGGGTGCGTGTCGGCCACTGGATATCCGAGACGCTGGCGCGCGCCGCCGGCGGGCCGCCTCGCGGCAGCACTGGGCACGATTCACTGATGGGGCCGCGCTGGCCGGGCTCCCTGCAAGGACGGTGAGCGCATGACCGGATTGTTCCTCGGCCCGATCGCCTTCCAGGATTTCGAGATCCCCGCGCGGATCGTCTTCGGTGGCCGCCAGCGCCTCGCGATTCACCAGATGCCGGGCGGCGGGCGGGTGATCGACGCGATGGGGCGCGACGACTCTCCCCTGGCCTGGACCGGCACGTTCAGCGGCTCCGATGCGGCGGCCCGGGCCTTGCAGATCGACCTGATGCGCGCTCAAGGCGTCGCCTGGCCGCTGGCATGGGACGTGTTCTCCTATCTCGTGGTGGTGAGCGAGTTCGCAGCAAGCTACGAGCGCGGCAATTGGATACCCTATCGCATCGTGTGCAGCGTGCTTGCGGACGAGACGGCGGCGCTCGTTCAGGCGGGCATGTCGCTGATCGCGAGCGTGACGGCGGATCTGGCGACAGCGAGCGGCCTTGCCGGGGTCGATCTCTCGGCTGCGACGATGGCGCTGGGCATCTCCGGGGCTGCGTCTCCGGGCAGCAATGCCTATGCCGCGGCGACGGCAGCGTTGGGGGGCGCGGCCGCCGGACTCTCGTTGAGTCTGTCGGGCGGCGCAGCGAACCTGAGCGCAGCAGGCGACTTCCCGAGCGTCGCGGCGGCGGCACAGGGGATGGCGCAGCTTGCGGCAGCGCAGGGCTACGTCCGGCGCGCCCAGGCCAATCTTGCCAATGCGGGGAGCTAGGCGATGCAGAGGCTGATGATTGCCGGCGGTAATCTGTTCCAGGTGGCGGCCGACCAGCTTGGCGACGCGACGCAGTGGCTGCGGATCGCGCAGGCGAACAGCCTCTCCGATCCGATGCTATCAGGCGTGGTCACGTTGCTGATCCCGCCGGTCAATCAGGCGGCTGGGGGCGGCATTGTCCAGCAGTGACGCAATTCGCTCGCCGTTGCTGCTCGTACTTGCGAACGGCACGCCGGTCGTGGGCGCGATGCGCGCGCACATCGTCGCCACCGGCAATCGCTCCTGCGACACGTTCGATGTGACGGTGTCCCTTTCCGCCGATCCGTCGCGCGGCGCCTCGTTCTGGGCCGATACGGTGGCCGCTGCTGATCGACGTGCAGGCGAGCCTCGGCAGCGGGTTCACAAGCCTGGTACAGGGCCATGTCGACAGCGTGACACTCGATCCGATCCTCGGGGTCGTTCACCTGTCCGGTCGCGACCTGTCGGCGGCACTGATCGAGGCGCGCACGCGCGAGACCTTCGCCAACCGGACCGCGAGCGAGATCGCCATATTGCTGGCTGGCCGGCACGGGCTTGCCGCCCGGGTGCAGCAGACGACCACGCCGGTCGGCCGCTACTGGCAGCTCGAGCATGACCGTATCACGCTCGACCAGTTCAGCCGCGCCACGACGGAATGGGACCTGCTCGTCGGACTTGCGGAGCACGAGGGGTTCGACCTCTGGGCGGCTGGCGGCACGCTGCACTTTGTTCCGCCGGCCACTACGGCCTTGCCGGAAGCCGTGCTGCGGCCGGTCGCCACACTGAACGGGCCAGTCAACATCGAATCGTTGCGGCTCGAACGGTCGCTGACGTTCGCCGGCGACATCACCGTGACCGTCAACAGCTGGAACAGCCGCATGGCCCAGGGCTTTTCGCAAGCGGCGAGTACCGCGCAGTCGGCGCAGGCAGCTGCGCTGGCGCACCAGTACAGCTTCGTCCTGCCGAATCTGACGCCCGATGTGGCACTCCAGATTGCGCAACAGCGCCTGGCCGAATTGTCTTTGCACGAGCGCGTCATCACCGCGGAGATGCCGGGCGACCTCGTGCTCGACGCACATCTGCCGGTAGCCCTGGAAGGCACCGGCTCGGCGTTCGACCAGACCTACCGCGTGGACGAGCTGGTGCGTCACATCGATGCGCGGCACGGGTTTCATCAGGTCGTGCGCGCACGCAACGTCTCTGCGGCGGCAGCGTAATGCAGCGGTTCCTGAACGCGCTCAAGGCGCAGGCGACCGCGCTGGACCAGGGTGCCGGGCAGGCGCGGTTCGGCATCGTTACCAGCGTCGATCCGCAGCGGCCGGCGGCACGGGTCGCGTTGCAGCCGGAAGGCGTCATCACCGGCTGGCTCCCTGTCCTGACAGGTTGGGTCGGTGCCGGCTGGGGCATGGCCTGCCCGCCGGCGACCGGCGACCAAGTGCTGGTGGTGGCGCAGGAAGGCGACAGCGAGCATGGGGTGATCGTCGGCCGCGCCTGGAGCGATCAGGCGCGCGCCGTGGCCGCACCGGTCGGCGAGTTCTGGCTGGTGCACCAATCCGGCAGCTTCATCAAGTTGCAGAATGACGGGACCATCCAGATGCAGGGCGATCTGCATGTGAATGGCGATGTGTACGACCGCACCGGCAGCCTGAACCGGCTGCGTCAGCACTACGACGCGCACACTCACGCCGATCCGCAGGGCGGCCAGGTCTCGGCGCCCGATCCGCAGGATTGATAGCTCACGGAGCAAACGCTTGGCCGACATCTGGCATCAGTTCGGCTCTGACCTTCTGGCCAGCGCCACCGGCGACATCGCCTCGGTAGACGGCACGACCCTCGGTCAGCAGCGCGTGCTGCGCAGGCTGCTGACCAATCCCGGGGATTACATCTGGCAACTCGACTATGGCGCCGGCCTTGCGCAATTCGTGGGCCAGCCGGTTGACGAGGCGCGTATCAGCGGCGTGATCCGCAGTCAGATCTTTCGCGAGACTGTCGTTGCACGCTCTCCGGAGCCGCAGATCGACGTGCAGGCGGGCGGCGACGGCGAGGTGTTCGTGACGATCCTCTACACGGACGCACCGAGCGGTCAGACGCAGCTTCTGAGCTTCAGCGTGGGAGGTGCGTGATGCAATTGCCGCTGCAGAATTTCTCGGCACTGGTCAGCAACGCCGCGGCGGCGGTGCAGGGCGCGGCGAGCCAGCTGCTCGATCTCTCGGTGGGCAGCGCGCTGCGCGCCGTGCTGGAGGCGAGCGCCAGCGTTTCGCTCTGGCTGCAATGGCTGATCGTGCTGGTGTTGCAGACGACCCGCGCCGCCACCAGCACCGGGCCGGACCTGGACAGCTGGATGGCGGATTTCTCGCTCACCCGCTTGCCGGCCACGGCGGCGGCGGGACAGGTGCAATTTTCCCGGTTCGCTCCCACCGCTTCGGCGCTGGTGCCGGTTGGCACGCCGGTGCGCACGGCGGACGGGACGCAGACCTTTGCCGTCGTGCCCGATCCGACCAACGCGGCGTGGCAAGCCTCGCTGAACGGCTATCTGCTGGCGGCCGGTGCGGCCAGTGTCAGCATCCCGGTGCAGGCACTGGTCGCGGGCAGCGCCGGCAACGTGCAGGCCGGCAGCATCACCCTCCTCGCAGCGGCGGTACCGGGGGTGGACACCGTCGCCAACGCGCGGCCGATGGCGGGGGGGCTGGATGCGGAGTCGGATGCAGCGCTGCGCGCGCGTTTCCAGCTTTTCCTGGCGTCGCTGTCGCGGGCGACGCCGCTCGCCATCGGCTCGGCCGTGCTGGCGACGCGGCAGGGGCTCGCCTATGCGATCGAGGAGAACGTGTCGCCCGGCGCGGGGCAGGTCATGGGGCGTTTCGTCGTCACGGTCGATGACGGCAGTGGGTCTCCACCCGCCTCGGTGCTCGCCGCCGCGGCGAACGCCATCGAGGCGGTGCGGCCCGTGGGTACCAGCTTCGCCGTGCAAGCGCCGAAAGTGGTCCAGGTGCCGGCGAGCCTCACGGTCACGACGCTGCCGGGCTACGACCACGGCGCCGTCGCGGCGGCGGTGACCTCCGCCATCAGCGCCTTTGTCGATGCGCTGCCGATCGGGGCCACCCTGCCGTACACGCGGCTGCTGCAAGTCGCGTACGATGCCTCGCCAGGGGTTGCCAATGTGCTTGCGCTGCTGGTCGGCAACGGCGTCGCCGACATCGTTCCGGGGCCGTCGGGCGTTATCAAGGCGGCCAGCGTGACGGTGAGCTGACATGATCGGCGATCAGTCCGACATGGTGGCGCGGCTGCGCGCCGTGCTGCCGAACCGCTGGTTTCCTGACGCGACACCGATCCTGGACGGCGTGCTGGCCGGGTTGGGCCAGGCAGCATCGTGGGTCTATTCCCTGGTCGGCTACGCACGGCAGCAGACGCGCATCGCCACCGCGACAGGCGGCTGGCTTGATCTGGTGGCGCAGGACTGTTTCGGGCCGCGGCTGGTTCGCGCGCTGGGCGAGAGCGACAGCGCGCTGCGTGCCCGCATCGACCTCGAATTACTGCGGCCCCGGACAACCCGCGCGGCCCTGGTCAAGCAGATCGCGGATCTCACCGGCAACCAGCCCGCCGTTTTCGAGCCGATGCGGCCGGCCGACACCGGATGCTGGGGCGGCTTCCTGGCCTATGGCGGCACGGGTGTCGCGGGAGCGGGCGGCTGGGGCAGCCTGGAGATGCCGTTCCAGTGCTTCGTCATAGCCTATCGCGCGCCCTCCGGCGGCGTTCCCGGTGTCGCCTGCTACGGCGGCGGACCGGGCGGCTACGGCGTGGGCGCCATCGAATACGCCGACGCCGCAATGGTCACCGGATCGGCGCAGGACGCGGCGATCATGGCGGCGATCGCGGGCGTCATGCCGGCCTGCGGCATCGCCTGGACGCGCCTCGCCGGGTAAGCCCGGGCCTACACTATTCCATCCCGGATCAGCAACGAGGACTTCATGGACCGTGGCATCGTCTATCCCGGCAGCATCCCGCTCGACACCGATCTGCTGAACACTAACCGCAACGCGATGGTGGCAATCGGCGCGCTCGCGTCGGCGACACTCGGCACGGCGCCCGCGATCGACGGGCTGGCGGTGGTGCCATCGGCGCAGGGCGGATTGGCGGTGGACGTGGCGCCGGGCAGCCTCACGGCATACGGGCCGCTGGACCAGAGCGCCTATGGCTCGCTGCCGGCCGACCTCAACGACGCGATCCTCAAGATGGGCGTCAACCTTGAGCCCACCACCCTGCCGCTGTCGGCACCTTCGACCAACGGGTTCGCCGTCACCTTCCTGATCCAGGCCGCATTCCAGGAGGCGGACGTCAACGCGACGGTGCTGCCGTACTACAACGCGGCCAATCCGGCGCAACCATTCCTGGGCCCGAACAACACCGCGACCGCGCAGCCGACCTTGCGCGCGCAGCGGGTGGCGCTGGCGGCAAAGGGCGGCGTCGCCGCTCCCGCCGGCAGCAACACGGCACCGGCGCCCGATCCGGGATGGGTGGGGCTGGCGACGGTCACGGTCGCCAACGGCCAGACCGGCATCCTCGCCGGCAACATCAGCCAGTGGCCGTACAGCCGCTTCATCACCTCGAAGCTTCCCGACCTGCGCCCGGGCTTCGCGTCGGTGCAGGTGTTCCTGAGTTCGGGCGAGTTCGTGGTGCCGCCCGCGGTGACGCGGGTGAAGGTGACGGTGATCGGCGGCGGCGGCGCGGGCGGCACGCATTCGGTGTTCCCGAGCGGTGGCGGTGGCGCCGGCGGATGGGCAATCGGCTGGTTCGGCGGGCTGGTGCCGGGCAGCGCAATCTGGGTCACGGTGGGTGCCGGTGGCGGCGCCCAGCCGACCCCGCAGAACGGCCAGCCGGGCGGTTCGAGCGGCTTCGGGCCGTATATCGCGGCCAGCGGCGGCCAGGGCGGCGGCGGCGGGACCGTGCTGGTGCCGCCACCCGGCGGCGCCGGCGGCCAGGGCTATGGCGGGCAGATCATCGGCAATGGCAGCTATGGCGGCGACGGCATCCCGATCGCCTGCCGCGGCGGCGACGGCGGCGGTCCCGGCAGCGGTCGGGGGGCCACCAACCTGGCGCCGGGCATCATCGGCCAGAGTCCGGGCGGCGGCGGCGGCGGCGGCGGCTCGAGCCTGCCGAACGGCGGCGGTACCGGCGCCAATGGCGGCAACGGCTGCAACGGCATTGTTATCGTGGAGTATTGAGGCATGAGCACATACGCGCGCGTGGTGAATGGCGTCGTCATGGAGCTGTTCACCACCTCGACCCCGATCGCGACGCTGTTTCCGGCCTCCATAATTTGGGTCGATGTCACCGCCACCCCCGCCGTGCAGGTAGGCTGGGTCCAGGTTCCGGGCGGCGGGTTTGTCGCACCGGCGCCGCAGACCCCTACCGTCCCGCCGGTCACGCTGGCAGGCGTGCAGGCGCAGCTCACGGCACTGCAGGCGCAGGTGAACCAGCTCGCCGCCAGCGGCAACTGAGAGGGAGGCCGTCATGTCCGGAACCAACCCGCCGCCGCCCATGGTCGCCCATGCCTGGAAGCCGAGCACGGCCCGCAGCGTCGTGCTCGACGGCTTTCTGCCGCTGCCACGCGGTGCGGCACCCCCCACACCCTCGGCCCTGACCTGGCCGCCCAAGGATCCCTCGGACGTGCTCGATTTCGAGATCGACGCGAGCCAGGCGCTCCTGGGTAATGATGGAGATGTCATCACCAGCATTTCCGTCGCGGTGCAGCCGCCGGACGAGTTGCTGCCGGGCCAGGTCATCGCCGATGGCCAGGTCGCGGTGGTGTGGTTCTCCGGCGGCGCGGCCGGCACGACCTATGTCGTGCAGGCGACGATCGGTACCTCCAGCGGCCGGGTGATCGGGCGCGCCGTGCTGCTGCCGGTGCAGGCGCTGGCCTCGCCTCCGGCGCCCCCCGCAACACCGGGCGCCAGTGCTGCGCAGGCATTGCAGACCGATGCCGGCGTCGTCGTCACCGACCAGAACGGCGCGCCGATCCTCGTTACCGGCTGACCGCCGCGCGGTGCGCGGGCGCGCCTCCCGAACAATCCGGAGACCCAGATGCCGACTGTCCCACAGCTGCCGGCGGCGGCTGCCGTCACGCCGAATGATCAGATCATGCTCTCGCAGGGCGGCCAGAGCGTCGCGGTCACGACCCAAATGCTGCTGGCCGGCACGCAGCCGCAGCTGACTCTGGCGCAAGGCGCGCTGCTGGGCCGCGCGAGCGCGGGCAGCGGCGGTCCCGAGCCGGTCGGGCTGGGTCGGGGGCTGGTGCTGGCACAAGGCACGCTGACCGCCGACACGACAGTGGTGGCGTCGCTCGCCAGCCCCGCTTTGGCAGGCCGCCCGACCGCGCCGACGCAGCCTGCGGGCGACAATTCGCAGGCGCTCGCCACCACCGCCTTCGTGGCGAACAGCAATCCCGCGCTGACCTTCGTCGGCGACGTGGTGGGGTCCGGCAGCTCGCCGATCACGCTCGTCCTGCCGCCGATCGCCAATCCCGGCGTCTATACGAAAGTGACGGTCAACGGGAAGGGACAGGTCACATCCGGCGGCGGGCTGGTTGCCGCCGACGTGATCGCGGCGCTGGGCTACGCGCCTGCGTCCTCCAGCAGCCCGGCGCTGCTCGCGGGAGCCGATGCGTCCTCGGCGCTGGTCTATGCGACGGGGGCCACGGTGCCGCGCAGCCTGGCCGCGATCGCCGCCGACCGTATCAGCGTGCTCGCCTACGGGGCGGACCCGACCGGGAACGCCGACAGCGCGCCGGCCTTCGTCACGGCCATGTCGGAGATCGCCGCCGGCGGCGCGGCACGGCTGTTCGTGCCGCGCGGCACCTATCGCCTCGGCTCGGTCGTCAACCAGCCGCCGGGACGCTCGATCACTGTCGAGTTCGACGATGGCGCCGGCATTGCCGGACCGGGCTATCTCGGCGTCGATCGCGTCGAGACGCATCAGGGGCCGTATCGTCTGACGCAGATTTCCGGCGGCTATGCCGGTTATGCCAGCGGCCCGGGAGCGCCAGGCAACATCCCGTTCGATTTCCAGATCATCACCAGCACGCCGGCCAACTCGGCCTCGGCACGCACGGCGTGGGCGCGCACCTACACCAACGAAAACCGCTATTCGAAATACACGCCCGGCATCGATTTCGCCGAGCAGAACATCTTCGAGTGGCCAATCCTGGTCGACAATACCGCGGGAGTCGGCCATTGGGAGGTCATCTCCGGCGCGACCTATGACGAGGACCTGGCCCGCCGCGCCGGACTCAGCGGATCGTCGCAGCACTCCGAGTTCGATGTCGTCAACAACGGACCGGAGTGCGGCTGGAGCTTCCAGCCAGGCATCGCCACTCCGGTGCAGGGCATGGCGATCGACCCGTGGGGTCAGAACGGCGCGTATGGCGGCCATATCCTGTTCGCCTATGGCACGGCTGGCGGATTCGACGGGATCGCCGGCGGCATCAACCGGCGCTGGATCAGTTATCCGGCGGTCTACAGCAACGGCAACCCGCCCGCCGTGCCGCAGGGCAGCAGCCTCACGATCACGATGGACGTGACGGCGAAGGCCACGTCCATCCTCGGCAGCGGCGGCACCGTTTCCGGAGTGAGCGTGAGCAATGGCGGGGGCGCCTACACGAGCGCGCCCACCGTGACGTTTTCCGGCGGCGGCGGCAGTGGTGCGGCCGGCCGCGCGATGCTGGTCGGCAACGCCGTGACCGGCGTCGTCATGATCAGTCCGGGGACTGGCTACAGCAGCCCGCCGCTCGTCAACTTCAGCGGCGGCGGTGTGCCGGCGCCCAATCCCGGTCACGATCCAGCTCAACGGCGACGGCGCGCATGGCGATCTCGCATCGGTCGCCGCGGCGATCCGTGCGGCCAACATCCCGCTGGTGGGTGCCGCGGTCACGCAATGGGGCGGGGCCGTGTCAAGTCTTGTGATCTTCGGCATCGGCACCGGGCGATGTCGGCATGCTGACTCTTGCCGGCAGCGCGCTCGCGACACTCGGCGTCGCGCCGCAGGGCTACACGACGCAACGCGACGACACGGCGATCGTATTCGCGGGTGGCGGCCATTGTTCGCCCGGCGATCAGCTCATCGTCAACGGGACCACCCTCACCGTTGGCGGCAGCGGCGCGCTGAGCGACGTCGTGACCGCGGTAACGCAGGCCAACATTGCGGGCCTGCGCGCCGATATCACCGCCAGCGGCAGCCTGATGCTGTCGGCCTGGATGGTGCAGCAGCCGTGCGGGCTGGTGCTGGCGCAGCCCGCCGGGTTCTCGACCTTGCAGAAGCTGAACCTGAACAGCGGCGTATTCCTGCCGCCGACGCCGCCCAAGGCGTTCGCCACTGCCTATGGCGAGGTTGGCGCGCCCGCCTGCCGCACTACGGATGCCATTCGCATCCAGGCGACCGATCTTGCCGGCAACAGCTATGGGCCGGTGACTGTCACACTGAATGGCGGAGCCGGCACCTGCAGCGTGCCCGACGTGGCCGCCTCGATCCAGGCGGCGCTGAGGGCGGCTGGCTGGTACAGCGGCACGGCGGCGCTGCTGACCACGGCGCCAAACATTGTCACTGTCTTCGTGCATGGCAGCAGCGTGCCGGGGCTGGTCATCCGCAACACGGCCGGCGGCACGCTGACACTCGCCAACGCGATCGGCACGCCGCTCGACACTCTGGGTCTTGCCGCCGGCACGTATCAGCCGGGCGGCTACTCGCCCGGGTCGCAAACGGTGTACCACGCGGCACCCGATGCCATCGCGCCGCAGGGGCGTGGCGTGTTCATCGGCGGCAGCTCGGTGCCCGATCCAACGGTGTGGCCGCACGCACCCGCAGAGTTCCGCGGCAGCTTCGCGCACGGCCTGCGCACCGACCGCGCGAGTTTCGGCGACGGCAACGCCCTGCTGCTGGGCAGCGGCCAGTCAATTGGGTGGGGCGTAGGCGGTGCCACGCTCACCGCGACCGCCTCGGGTCTGGCGGCCAATGTTCCGGCGGTCCTGCCGGGCCTGTCGCTGACGCAGTTGCCCACCGCGCCCACCGGGCTGCCGAGCGGCTCGGTGTGGAACAATGGCGGCATCCTCTCGATCGTTTGAAAGGCGCGCTATGAAGAGGCTCCCACTCCTGGCCGCATTGCTGCTGGCAGGATCGGCGTCGGCGCAGACCCTGCCCGCGCCGCAATTCGCCACACCCTCCACCAGCGACTCCTCCAACCGCGCCGCGACGACAGCCTGGGTGAAGAGCCTGGGGATGCTCTCGGCTGGCGGCGACATGTCCGCGAGCACGGTGCAGATCCCTGGAAGCACGGTCGCGCGCAGCCTGGCGGCGCGCGCGTCTACCGTGTTCAACGTGCTCGACTACGGCGCGAAGCCGGACGGAACCACCGACCTCGCTCCCGCGCTCAACACCATCGCCGGATTGCTGACGAGCAACGCGGCCAACGTCATCTACATTCCGGCAGGCAATTACGCGCTGAAGAGCGCCGTCGTGTTCAACGGCGTGGCGCCGATCATCAAGGGCCAGGGCTTCACCGCCGGACCCGGACCAGCCTCTGGCACCATGCTGACGATCTCGGGTACCGGGTACGTGCCGTTCACCTTCTCCGGCACCAATGCGCGCGGTGCAGCGGTGCGCGACATCGCGCTGCGCGAAGTGCAGCCGCCCACCGGGCCGGGCTGGCAGCCCGCCAGCTACGACTACGTATTCAAGGTATTGAATGCCCTGGGCGAGGTCACGTTCGACAACGTCTATTTCGCCGGTGTCACGCGCGGCATCTACGCCGACAATTCCGGCCGGCTCAACATCCGCGATGTCACCGGCCAGTTCTACACCGCCGGCGTCGAGATCGACGATTGCTACGACATCCCGCGTATCCAGCACCTGCACGCCTGGACCTATCAATCTTCCGACCCGTCTGTCGTGTCCTGGCAGGAGGCGAACGAGGACACGCTGATCCTGCGCCGGGTGGACGGCATCTTCATCGGCGATCTGTTCACCTTGGGCGCGCGCTCGGCGATCCACCTGACCAGCGGCGCCAATGGCGTCACGACCAAGTTCTACGTCGATGACCTGTACGCCGATTTCGTGAAATACGGCGTCTGGATCGACGCCAATGGCATCACCGGCCAGATCGCCAATGCCACGACCCAGAACAACGACCAGACTTCGCCCGCGAACGCGCTGCCGGGCGGACGCGGCCTGCTCGTCACCGGCAATACGGTGGGACTGCAGATCGGCAACTGGCGCAGCAACATCACCGCCGGCTCGGCGATCGACCTGGAGGGTTACGGTGCCAACGTCGTGTTCGGCACGCTGTGGGCTAACACCTACGGGCCGCCGGGCGCCGGCACCCCGGCCGTGACCAATGCGAACACCGGGGGCAATCCCGGCAATGCCGTGCAGGTCAACCACAGCTGGCTTCAGGGCGCCTCACCGCTCTATCTGTTCGCCTCAAGCAACGGCGGCCAGGAGCAGCCGATGCTGATGAACGCGGCCGGCAACGATGCCAACAGCCTGCGCGGCTACAGTGTCCCGGCGGGAAGTTCTCCGAGCCTGCAGGCGATCGGTTCGGATGCGAGCATCGACCTCGCGCTGAGCGCCAAGAGTGCCACCGGCAGCGTGCGATTGCAGGCGAATGGACAGACCGTGCTGCGGGCGGATGATGCCAACGGCGGCGTGGACGATGTGCTGCTGCGCAGCGGCATCGGCAGCTTCAACCTCATCGCCGAGGGCGGCGACGCCAACGTGGACGAGTATCTGACGGCGAAGGGGAGTTCGGGCGGCATCCGGATGCAGGCGAACGGGCTGGTGACACTGCGCACCGACAACCCGAACAGCGGCGACAGCGACCTGCTGGTGCGGCCGGGCACGGGCGCCATGACCCTGATCCCGGAGAGTGCCTCGGCCAGCGCCGATATCGACCTGAGCGGCAAGGGCAGCGCAGGCGGCGTACGGTTGCAGGCGAACGGCAGCACGTCGCTGCGCACCGACAACCCGAACGCGGTCGGTGACGATCTGCTGGTGCGCCCTGGCACCGGCACGATGTCGCTGAGTGCCGAGGGCAGCGATGCGAACATCAACATCGTGTTGAACCCGAAGGGCGCCGGCACGGTCGTCGTCCCGACCGCCGTCTCGTCCGACAACAGCACCAACGCAGCCAGTACCGCCTGGGTGAACAGTCAGGGCTATGTTGTGGCAGCGAATAACGGCTCCGATTTCGCAAGCTCGTCGGCGACGCTTGCAGCACTTGGCGGCGCGCCCAGGGCGTCTCCCATCTTCGTTGGCAGCACCACGATCGGCGCGTCGCAGCAGAATGGCCTCACGCTCACCGGCACCAATCCGGGCGCGGGAGGAGCCGCCCGTGAGCGCCATTACCTGCTTGTGAACACCACGACCTCCACCACGCCAACCCGGCTGACCGTGAATGGCGGTGCGCCGACGACCGGCAATTGCGTCAACCCGCCCGCCAACACCGCACTCGATCTGTTCGTCGAGGTGGTGGGGATCGACACCACCACCTCAGGCAATGCGTCCCGGTATCGGGCGCTGGACGTGCTCATGTATCGCGGCGCTACCGCCTCGGCCACGCAAGTCGTGAACGGTGCGACCAACGCCGCTCCCAACGGCGGCATCGGCAGCGGTGGCTCGGCCGCCTATACGGTCGCCGCCGACACCGCCAATGGCTGCCTCGCGCTGAGCGTCACCGCACCCAATGCCGACACCTGGCACTGGCTCGCGCGCATCCGCTCGACGGAGGTGCAGTAGGCATGGTCGACGACATCGCACCGCTGAGCTTCGTCGAGCGCGTGGCGAGGCTCGAGGAGCGGATGACCAGCGTACTCGCCTTGCTCGACGAAATCCGCAGCGACCAGAAGACGTTGGCCGATACGATGGCGCGTGCCTCGGGCGGGCTGCGGGTGCTGCTGCTGCTGGGCGGCCTGGTCGGCATCATAAGCGCCCTGCGCAATCTCGCGCTCTGGGCCGGCAGCCTGTTGCCGCACATTCCGGGATCATCGACATGAGCATTTTCGATCAGGCATTCGCCATCGTCGTCGGTCACGAGGGCGGCTATGACGCTACCCGGGGCGATCCGGGCAACTGGACCGAGGGCCGCGTCGGCGTCGGCCAGTTGCATGGCACGAAGTTCGGCATTTCCGCCGCCGCCTATCCCACGCTGGACATCGCGAACCTTGCGCTGACGGATGCGCAGGCGATCTACCGCCGCGACTACTGGGATCCTATTGCCGGCGACCGGCTGCCCGCGCCGGTGGCGCTGCTCGTGTTCGACGCCGCCGTGAACAACGGCCGGGGCCGCGCCGCGCGCTGGCTGCAGGACGCGGTGGGAGCCGTGGCCGACGGCATGATCGGCGATCAGACGCTGGCCGCGGTCGCCGCCTATGTCGCGGCGCATGGCGGAGCCACACTCTGCGCGGAGTTCATGGCGCAGCGCCTCGCCTTCATGGCGGCGCTGCCGAGCTGGCGCCTGTTCGGCCTGGGATGGGCCAGGCGGCTCTGCGCGCTGCCCTATCAATCCCTCACCATGACTGGAGCCGCTTGATGCAGGCCAACCTTCTGCATGTTGTCACCGCGATTGCCAACCCGCTGCGCTGGACGAGCCGTATCCGCCTGTACCGCGCCTTCGAGCGGCACATGCTGGACAGCGGCGTGCAGCTCACGGTTGTCGAATGCAGCTACGGCGACCGCCCGCACGAGCTATCCGGCACGCCGGGCGTGCGGCATGTGCCGGTGCGCGCGCGCACGCTGGTCTGGACGAAGGAGAACCTGCTCAACCTGGGCGTGGCGCAACTGCCCGACAGTGCCAAATACATCGCCTGGATCGACGCCGACGTGCTGTTCCGCAATCCTGGCTGGGCAGCGGAGACGGTGCAGGCGTTGCAGATCCACGACGTCGTGCAGCCGTGGTCGGATTGCTACGACTTGGGGCCTCGCGGCGAGCATCTGCAAGTGCATCGCAGCTTCTGCCGCCAATGGCAGGACGGCCAAAGCGTGGGCGAGGGCTACGGTGTGTTCGCCCATCCCGGCTATGCCTGGGCCGCGACGCGGCAGGCGCTGGAGTGGCTGGGCGGGCTGATCGAGACGGCGGCGCTGGGTGCCGCCGATCATCACATGGCGCTGGCGCTCGTGGGCAAGGTCGAGCGCAGCATCCCGGGGAACCTCACCGCCGGCTACAAGCGGCCGATGATCGCGTGGCAGCAGCGGGCACAGCACCACATCGCCGGCAATATCGGCTTCGTGCCCGGCACGATCGAGCACGAATGGCACGGCCAGAAGGCGCGCCGGCGCTATATCGAGCGGTGGGACGTGCTGGCGCGCTACGCCTTCGATCCGGACACGGATTTGCGGCGCAACAGCTATGGAGTCCTGGAGCTTGCCGGCAACAAGCCGGAGTTGCGTCGTGCGATGGAGGGCTACTTCCGGCAGCGCGACGAGGACAGCAACAGCATGGAGGCCGCGTGATGGGTGCGTTGATTCCACTGGCCATCTCGCTGGCGCCGGAACTCGCGCGCTGGCTGTTCGGCCCGCGTGCCGCCACGACCACGCAGGCGGTGGCACAGGCAGTGCAGGCCGTGACCGGCACGCCGGACGAGACTTTGGCGCAGCAGGTGCTGGCGCGCGACCCGCAGGTGGCGACGCAGCTTCGGGTGCAGTTGGCGCAGATCGCCGCCACCGCCGAACAGGCGGCGCGGCAATCGGAGCTGGACACGCTTGCGGCCGGACTCAAGGATGTCGCGGATGCGCGCGCGCAAACGCTGGGACTGGCGCAGGCGCGTTCGGCGGTGCAGTGGGCCGCTCCCGTCGTGAGTGTCGTGGTGCTCGCGACGTTCGGGCTGGTGATGTGGGCAGCCTTGACGCGCGCATTGCCCGCAGGGTCCGAAACAATACTTAACATGCTGCTCGGCACGCTGGCGGCAATGGCCACCAGCGTCGTTGCCTACTGGGTCGGCAGCAGCGCCGGAAGCGCCACCAAGACCGACATGCTGTTTCGCTCGTCGCCGGCGACGGGATCGCAGACCGTGCCGGGGACCACGCACGTGATCAGGCGCCTGTGCGGCGAGCTACCTGTTTTGTAATCTCCTGCAACCGCGCGGCGTGGAGGCGCGCGCGCCGCAATGTGCGGTATTTCGACATCGTTCTCTTGCAATCGCTGGACGACTCGGCAATGTTACGCTATTGAGTCATGGTGCCGGTCCTGGAGATGAGGCCGGAGCCGCTGCAACGGAGCGTCGCATGCCAACAATCTCTGCCGCCAATCGCCTTCCTGCCATCATGCGCGACACCATCGTCGGGCTGGTGCGGCGCGATGGCGCCGATCTCTCTGCCCGGCAGTTGAGCGTCCTGCTGATCTGCTTTCTCGAAGATGGGCCGCACACCGTGCGCGGGCTGGCCGAGCGTCTGAACGTCGCCAAGCCCGCCATCACCCGCGCGCTGGATCGTCTGGAGCAGTTCGATCTGGTGCGCCGGACCCCCGACCCGCGCGACCGCCGCAGCGTGCTGGTCAGCCGCACGGCGCCGGGCGCCGCGTATCTGGCGCATCTTCGAAGCCTGATGCAGGCTGCCGCGCGAACCTATGGCTCCGACCTTCGTTCGGCGCCAGTGGGCCGCGCCGCCTCGGCCTAGCATAGGCGCCGCAACCCGCCCGAACTCCCCGCGTTGCCTCGATCCCTGGGGAGGTCGGGCGGATATGGAAGCGCGCAATGAGGTTGAGCGGCCAGCGGAAAACCCGCTGGAGATGTCGCCGGAGAGGGAACAGCGAATCCGCCTGCGGGCCTACCATCTTTGGGAGGCCGAAGGATGTCCCGAAGGTCGGAACCTGGAGTTCTGGGAGCGCGCGAGGGAGTTGGACGGCCTCGAGTCCAGCCCCGGTGCCGGACAGGTTCCCGTCGAGTCTGGCGGCCCGGTCGTCGATGAGGCGTCACTGGAGGACAATCTGGGCGAGTTTCCCGACCGCCTCGCGGACCAGGGTGAGCGTCGCCAGTCTCCCATGACCCGGTCCCAGTCACGGGCAGCCGGGCGCGGGCGCTGAACTGGGCGCCAGGCGGACGCTGAGCCGGGCGGTCTCGCCTGGCGCCACGCAATAGGGCACGACCGCATCGGAAGCCGCAGGCGCCGCCGCGGAGTCCGGCGCGGTCGAGATCGGGGCGCCATAGGTCGGCCACCACCTTGCCGCAGACAATGCCCCCGAGCATGAGATCCAGGGACGCTGGTTCCTCGCGCCGCCCGGTGAGCGCCCAGCCTTCGACGACCCACCCGCCCGGGCCGCCTTCGGCTCGTTCCAGGGTGCCGCGCAGGCGAGTGGCCGGCCAGTCGCGCCCGGTCCCGGCATCGAGGCCGAGCTTGCGACGCAGCCCGGCCAGAACCGGGCCGGTATCGAGCCTCGGGCAGACGGCACCCGCGGCGGCGCCTGCCGGATTCCCCAACGCCTGCTGGAAGAGGGAGCGCCGCTCGGTCCCTTCGGCGAGAAAGCTCTCTGCCGCAACTCCCTCGGCCAGCAGCAGATCGTGGCTGTCGAGCTCGATGTGGATGTAGGTGACGCCGCTTTCTCCCTCCTCGCGCCGGATGCTCCGGCCGTCCACCAGCGCCACGGCCGGGACCAGCCGCAACCCGCCTGGCGTGGGCAGAGCCAGCGCGTGCTGAGGCGACAGGCGCAGGTCGCGCAGCGGCGCGCCCGCACCGAGCGCGCCTGCGACGATGCGTACCGGGCGAAGCTGGCTCTCACGCCGCAGCACGGCTGCGTCGTAGCTGCGCCGGCCGATCCAGCGGACCCGGCGCGCGGCACCGCCGCGCGTCAGCAGGCGATCGCCCACCGCGACATCCTCGACCGCGACAGGGCCGCCGGGTGCGGCGAGAAGCGTGCCCTCGCAGAAGCACGGCACCAGGGCGATGGCGCTGCCGCCCAGTCCATCGGCTGCCACGCTGAACCGGATCCGGGAGGGATCGACTCCCGAGGCCAGTCCAACGTCGAGCGTGCCTCCGGAGCCGAGGTCCAGAACGCCGATGCTGCCTTCGCCCGGCTGGGGTGGCGTCCAGGCGGCTTGCGAGAGCGTGGACGAGGCAATGTCGATCACATCGCCGACCCCGAAGCCTGTGATGGTCGCGGCACAGCCGGAGGCCGAGGCGAACAGTTCGAGCGTGCCGCCGCTCGCGCCCGGCTCGAAGCCGATCTGCTGCTGTGCGTCGGCGCCCTGCGGCAGATAGAGGGTGGCGCCCGCCTCGATCTGGTCCAGGCCATTGCCGGTCAGGGGACCATACAGGGCGAGCACGCCGCCCGAGGCACGCACGGTCCCATCATTGCTGACCGGCGCGCGCACCGTCCCGAAGCCGGCCAGCAATCCACCGCCGGCCACATCGGCAACGCCGCCCGCACCGGCGCCGCTGCCCACCGCGACCGTTCCCGCTCCCCCGATGCGAACCGTGCCGCCCGCGAGCAGCAGGGAGGGCGCCTCGAACAGGCCGCCATCCGCCACCCACAGCAGGCCCTGCTCGACGGTGCCGCTGCCCGTGAGATCGAGCGTCGCCCCGGCCGAGGCGATTTGCAGCACGCCGGCCGCGAGCGTGGCGGTTGCGGCAGTCACGTCACAGCCGGCGTTCAGCACCAGCGCGTCCTGGCTCCCGGCGCCGACCAGGAGCCTGCCGAGGGCGAAGCCGCCCGCGAGCGCTATCAGACCCTGGGTAGTGAGACTGGCGGCCGCGCCATTGCCGGCTAGCGAAAGGACCGAATCCTGCGTGCCCGCGACCGTGACACTGTCGCGGGCACCTGGTGCCGTCGCAGCGACGGCGCCGCCGCTGCGCCAGGCGGCGGCGTTCGCCCATTGGCCGCCGCCGCCGCCCGCCCACGCGAAGCTCGCCCCGCCCGAACTTCCGGCCGGTGCTGCGGCAGCCACGGTCGGCATGGCGTTGCCCAGCACGATTCGCGTGCCGTCGATCCCATCCGGGATCGCGAAGACGCTGTCACCCAGCGCCAGCGTGTCCGCCAGCGCGAGTGTCGCCGCCGGTGTTCCCTCGTCCGCCAGAATCAGGCTGGACCCGGCGGGACCCGCGGCGA
Organism: uncultured Pseudomonadota bacterium; assembly: GCA_963838805.1. Classification (GTDB taxonomy): domain Bacteria; phylum Pseudomonadota; class Alphaproteobacteria; order Acetobacterales; family Acetobacteraceae; genus CAVRQM01. The sequence goes on along the minus strand of CAWISK010000005.1, from coordinate 236,045 downwards.
TGGATGCGTCCGTGATCGTCCCGGAGATGATGTCGATCACCTCGCCCGTGACGAAGCCCGCGATCGCCGCCGCCATTTCGGGCAGATAGAGGTCGGCTAAATCGAGTGTCCCACCCGCGCCGGCGAAGCTCTCGACGACCGAAGCGCCGACCATGCCCGCCGCATAGAGCGTGGCACCGGCCGCCACGGCCAGCGTCGCGGTTCCCGAGGCCGGCCCGGTGATCGGGCCGAAGATCGACAGCCAGCCGCCTGCCGGCTCGATCAGCATCGCCGCCGTGCCAAGGTCCAGGCCGTCGCGGATGATGCCGCTCTCAGTCTCTGTCTGGCCGGCGGCGATTGCGGACGACACGTTCTGTGACCCTCGTCGGCCCGCCACCCTGCCTCGCTGGCATGAAGAAAGGGCGAACGACCGGCACCACCTGTCGGTGGTGCTCGTGTTCCGGGCAAGCAGCATCCGCAGAATCCGGGAAACTTCCGCCAGCATGAAACGTCAGTCCGGCGCATCCCCTACACCCATGATGGAGCGTGTGATGGACGAGGACAGGATTTCCGGAACCGCCCAGGATCTGAAGGGCAAGGTCAAGGAGACGGTGGGCAACGTGACGGGCGATACGAAGACCGCCGCCGAGGGCTATGCGGACCAGATCAGTGGCGCGGCGCAGCGAACCTTCGGCCAGGCGCGCGACACCCTGCGCGACGCGGCGGGCTCGTTGCAGGAGCAGGCGGGCACGCTCGGCGACTATATCGACGAGACGATCCAGGAACGTCCGTTGATGGCGCTGCTCGCCGCGGCGGGGGTCGGCTATATCCTGAGCCTGCTCATCCACCGCCGCTGAATGCCAAAGTGCCGGCGGCCACGCGGGCTGTCCGCCCTTGCGGCGCCGCCGGCCTAGAGGGCGGCGAGGATTGCCTCCGCCCGGCTCACGTCGAAATCGCCCGGCTGCTCCACGGCAAGCCGGGTCACGCGCCCATCCTCGGCGATGAGGGCGAAGCGCTGGGCCCGGACGCCGAGGCCGCGCCCCGTCAGATCCAGTTCGAGGCCGAGCGCCTTGGTGAAGACGCCGGAACCGTCTGCCAGCATCACGATCTGATCGCCCACGCCCTGATCGCGGGCCCAGGCCGCCATGACGAAGGGATCGTTCACCGCCAGGCAGACAACGGTATCGATGCCCTTCGCGTGCAGCGCGGACACGTTCTGCAGGTATCCCGGCAGGTGCTTGGCGCTGCAGGTTGGCGTGAAGGCCCCGGGAACCGCGAACATCACCACCTTCTTGCCGCGGAACAGCTCGTCGGTGGCGATTTCCTTGGGACCGTCCTCGGTCGCCGTCATCAGCTTCATGGACGGGATCGTGTCGCCAACCTTGATCGTGCTCATGAGTTGCTCATTGACTGTTGCAGGGGGCTGGTCGGTGGATGCGATGGGGGGCAGGTGGGCCGCCTACGGGCCGCTTGCACCCGCGCCGGAAGAAGCCATGATAATGGGTATGTCCGAGGCATCCGCGTTCCTGACCGGCCAGTTGCTGCTTGCCATGCCGCACATGACGGATGAGCGGTTCGCGCACAGCGTCATCTACCTTTGTGCGCATACGCCGGACGGCGCAATGGGGCTGGTGGTCAACCGGCCGCTGGCCGAACCGAGCTTCCCCGAGATGCTGCGCCAGCTCTCGATCGATCCGCTGCCGCCGGCGCGGGTGATCCGGCTGTGCGCCGGCGGACCCGTCGAACATGCGCGCGGCTTCGTCCTGCACACGGCGGACTGGACCACTGAGGGCACGCTGCGGGTGGACGACCGCCTGGCCCTCACCGCCAATCTCGACGTGCTGAAGGCGTTCGCGCGCGGCGACGGACCGCAGCAGGGCATTCTCGCGCTGGGCTATGCCGGCTGGGGGCCGGGGCAGCTCGACATCGAGATGCAGCAGAATGCCTGGCTCAGCGCGCCTCTGCCCGACCCGGAGCTGATCCTGAGCGGCGATGCCCCCGGCATGTGGCGGCGGATCCTCGCCCTGTTGCATATCGACCCGTTGCTGCTGTCCAGTGCCGCCGGCCACGCCTGACCGCTACCAGCAGAAAGCGGGCAGCATCGCCACCGGCCGCAATCCGGCGGCCTCGGCCTCGGCTTCGGCTTCAGCCGGGGCTTCCAGGGCGTGGATGCCGCCCAGCACCCAGCAGGAATCGATGCCGGCCGCCTGCGCGCCGGCGATGTCGGTGCGCAGCGCGTCACCCACCGCCAGGACGCTTTGCTTGTCGATCCCATCCAGCAGCGGCCAGACCAGCCCATAGACTTCGGGATGCGGCTTGCCGATCCACCGCACCCGTCCCCCTCTGTCCGCATACCATTGCGCGAGCGCCCCGGCGCAGATCAGCCGCCTTCCGCCGCTCACGATCTCCAGATCCGGATTGGCGCAGAGCATCGGCAATCCGGCGGCGAGGCAGCTTTCGAGTTCGGGCAAATAGGGGTCGAGCGAGGTCGGATCGCGGGTGTCGTCAGGGCCGGTGTTGAGCAGAAGATCGGCCTCTGCGGGGGATTGGACCGGCACCACGCGGCGATCCTGCAGCACGCTGCGGTCGCGCTCTGGCCCCAGATGATAGACACGCGCGCCGGCATACTCCGCGAGCGCGATCCAGGTCGCCTCGCCGGACGTCACGATGCCGTCGAACAGGTCGCGGCTGATGCCCATGCGCAGCAGCCCGGCCTCGGCCGCGCGCGCACGCCGTGGCGCGTTGGACAGCAGTACCACGCGCGCGCCCTCGGCTCGCAGGCGTTGCAGGCAGACGACCGCCCCGGCGAAGGGGGTCACGCCGTCATGGATGACGCCCCAGAGATCGACGACGAAGCCGCGATAGCGCTGGGCGATCCCGGACAGTCCGGACAGGTGGGCGATGCTCACAGATCGGCTCCGATGGCGTGCGAGACGTGATCCAGGCCGGCGCGGTCGAGCGCCTCCAGCAACTCCCGCTGCAGCCGCGGTAGCAGCGCCGGGCCTTGCAGGGCGAAGGCGGTGTAGAGCTGCACGAGGCTTGCGCCTGCCCGCAGCTTGGCCAGCACGTCGCGGCCGCTGGCGATGCCGCCCGCTCCGATCAGGACCAGCCGGCCACGCGTGAGGCGGGCGACCTCCGCCAGCATGGCCGTCGAGGGCGCCAGCAGCGGTCGCCCGGACAGCCCGCCGGCTTCCCCCGCGTGCCGCCCGCGCAGCCCCGGAGGGCGGGCGATGGTCGTGTTGGCGACGATCAGCCCGGCCGCGCCCTCGCCGATACAGGTCTCGACGATCTCCGGCAGGTCGGCCGGCGCCAGATCGGGGGCGAGCTTGACCAGCAGCGGCGGGTGGCGCGGCACGGCGGCGCGGATGGCGCGCAGGATGGCCGACAGCCGGCCTGGCGCCTGCAAGTCGCGCAAGCCGGGCGTGTTCGGCGAGGATACGTTGACGGTGATCCAGTCGGCGCGGGCCGCCACCGCAGCCGCGAGGCGCGGGTAGTCGCGCAGCGGATCGGCGCCTGTCCGGTTGAGGCCGATATTGGCGCCCAGCGGCACGATCCGCGGGGCGGCGGCGAACCGGCGCGCATAGGCGTCGATCCCCGCGTTGTTGAAGCCCATGCGGTTGATGACCGCGCCCTCCTCGGGCAGGCGGAACAGGCGCGGCCGGGGATTGCCCGGCTGCGGCAGCTTCGTCACCGTTCCAGCCTCGACGGCGCCGAAGCCTAAGCGCATCAGCGCCGGCAGGGCGATCGCGTCCTTGTCGAAGCCGGCCGCGAGGCCGATCGGGTGCGCGAACCCGGTCCCGAGGACATGCACGCCGAGGCGCGGCTCGGGGCCGAGCGGCGGCGGACTGACCAGCCCCGACCGCAGCGCCGCGAGCGCCAGCCGGTGCGCCGGTTCGGCGGGCAGACGGCGCAGCAGGCGAAAGGCAAGGGCGGGCAGATCGGGCGGCACGCCGGTTGTCTGCCGCATCGGACCTCGCCTGACCAGGGCGATGGACGCGGCGGGCCGGTCCTGCAAAGAAAGGGCGCCATGTACGACCAGCCCTATCTGGAGACCTGCTGCCGCAGCGCCCTGCACCGCCTTCTGCTGTGCGACGCGGTGGCACGCCCGCCCGGCCTGAAGGACGGGCCTTGCCTGGCGCGACTCGCGGCGCTGGGACTGGCGCGCCAGCGCCCCGACGGGCGTTATGAGATCACCGAAGCCGGGCAGGCGCGGCACCGGCTGGAGATCGCGCCGCACTGAAACGGCGTCGCCTCAACCGAGCGGTGCGGTGCGCAGCCTGCCCCACAGTTCGGTTGCGAACAGAACCTTTCCGCCATCGCTGGCCGAGGCCAGCAGCATGTCGCCGGCGGCCAGCATGTCGCCGGCGTCCTCGAAGAAATCGGGAGAGGCGACGGTATCGATCCCGTCCTCGGCACCTTGATAATGCCACAGTGTGAAACCCTGGGCATAGGCGAGGACGGACAGGTTGCGGATCGTGAAGGCCATGACGATTCCCTGGTGAGCGGCAAACAAAAGGCCGCATCCGAACGAATGCGGCCGTGCAAGGTCATTTGCGGAGAGCGGCGCCATCCGGGGACGGCGCTCACGGGCGGGGCTCGGGGGGCGGCTATCCTGACTGGCTGGCGATGAACCCCCTGACGCGCAGCGGCCATTCCAGTCGCTCCAGCGCCTCGCGCCAGATTCGAGCGTCGCACCGTTCGCCGGCACGGGAAGGATCGGGGGCGATGCCCCGTTCGCCCCAGATGCGCAGGATGCGGGCATGCACGAGGTCGATGCGGCGTCTGCGGTAGAGCTCATCGAGGCAGCGGAGAATGTCCTCAGGCACGGCCGGGCGGGGAGGCCCGGCGCCGTCAACCCCGCGCGGCGATGCCTCGCGCCGTGCCACGAGCGCCGCCATTGTCCAGAACCACGCCTCCGCCGCGTCGCGGAATGCCACGGGGCGGCCCCGGCCGTTCTGCAGGCCGATCTGCGGGCCGATCTGCGCGACGGGCCGCTTGCCCGAAACCCCGGCGGCGGGCTGGCGCCTGACTGACGTGCGCGAGGTGGCAGGGATCATCGGCGGCGTCTCCTGGAATTGCGGCGGCGGTGGCGGAATGTGCGGAACATAACGAGAACAGTTAACCATCTGTTGCGTTCAAACGCAAGCCATCTGCGCAAACTTTCCTATTTCCAATTCGCCTCGAAATCGTCAAAGTGAGAGTCACGAGTTATTAACGTTAGCCAGGACCACCGCTGCCATGAACCACGAAGACGTCTGGCGCGCATTGGATACGCTGGCGGCAGAGCACGGGCTGTCGGCATCCGGATTGGCGCGCAAAGCCGGCCTGGACGCCACGACCTTTAACCGCTCGAAGCGGCGCATGAACGACGGGCGCGCGCGCTGGCCCAGTACGGAGAGCCTGTCGAAGGTGCTGCACGCCACCGGCTCGTCGCTGGAGGCGTTCACCGCACTGGTGGGCGGCGCGCGCGCGCTGCCGCACGGCTCGGCGGCGCGAGGCACCAACGGCCAATCGGTGCCGGTCGGCCGAAGGGTGCCGCTGATCGGCTTCGCCCAGGCCGGCGGCGAGGGCTTCTTCGACGATGCCGGATTCCCTGTGGGCGGCGCCTGGGACGAGGTCGGTCTGCCCGATGTGGCCGACCCGAACGCCTACGCGCTCGAAATCAGCGGCGAGAGCATGGAGCCGGTGTTCCGCGATGGCGACGTGGTGATCGTCTCGCCGGCGGCGCCGGTGCGCCGTGGCGACCGCGTGGTGGCGCGGACGCGCGGCGGCGAGGTGATGGCCAAGGAGCTGGCGCGCCGATCAGCCCGCCGGGTGGAGCTGCGCAGTCTCAATCCCGAACATCCCGGCTACAGCTTCGAGCTGACTGATCTCGCCTGGATTCACCGCATCCTCTGGGCCAGCCAGTAACCTACGCGACCGCAGCCGCGACCGCCTCGGCCAGACGCTCCACGATCGCGTCGATATCCTGTTCGGTGGCGATATAGGGAGGTGCCACCAGCACGTGGTCGCCGCGCGTGCCGTCGATCGTGCCCCCCATGGGATAAACGGCCAGTCCGCGCGCGAACGCGGCATCGCCAATGCGCGCGTGCAGGTGCCGCTCGGGCGGGAAGGGCGCCTTGGTCGCCCGGTCGCGGACCAGCTCGATCGCCCAGAACAGCCCGCGACCGCGAATGTCGCCCACGTTCTGATGCTGCCCCACCGCCTGCGACAACCCCATGCCGAGTTGCCGCCCGAGTTCTGCCGAGCGCGCCACCAGCCCGTCCTCGCGCACGATTTGCTGCACCGCGAGCGCCGCGGCGCAGGCCACCGGATGCGCCTGATAGGTGTGGCCGTGCGCGAAGGCGCCGCTGCCCGCGCGCAGCGCCGCCACGATCCGGCCCGCCACCAGCATGCCGCCGATCGGCTGATAGCCGCCGCCCAGACCCTTCGCCACCGCCTGGATGTCGGGTGCGACGCCCTCCTGTTCCCATGCGTGCAGCGTGCCCGTCCGGCCCATGCCGCACATGATTTCGTCCAGGATCAGCAGCGCGCCGTGCCGGTCGCAAATCGCGCGCATCGCCGGGAAATAGCCGGGGAGCGCCGCCACGCATCCGGTCGTGGCGCCCACGACCGTTTCGGCGCAGAAGGCGATCACCCGCCCCGGGCCGAGGCGTTGGAACTCGGCGTCCAGCTCGTCCGCGAGGCGCCGCACGTGCTCTGAGTCGCTTTCCCCTCGCCCCGTCCGCGGTAGGCGAAGCACGGCGAGACGTGGCTGAACGCATCTGCCAGCAGCGGCGCGTACGGCGCCCGCCGCGCGGCGTTGCCTCCGGCCGCGAGCGCGCCCAGCGTGTTGCCGTGGTAGCTCTGCCGGCGCGCGATCACCCGCGTTCGCTCCGGCTGGCCGATCTCCAGGAAGTACTGCCGCGCGAGCTTCAGCGCCGCCTCCATCGCCTCCGAGCCGGACGACACCAGGAAGGCGTGCGTCAGGCCGCCCGGCGCGCTGCCCACCAGCACCTCCGCCAGCGCCTCGGCGGGCTCGGTGGTGAAGCGTCCCGTATGGGCGTAGGCAAGCCGCGCCATCTGCGCGGCCACCGCTTCGGCCACCCGCTTGTCGCCGTGGCCGATGCAGGCGACCGCCGCACCGCCGCTGCCATCGATGATGGCGCGGCCGTCGCGCGTGAACAGGTGGATGCCCTGGCCGCGCACAGCCTCGGCCGGCGTCTCGTGCAGGCTGCGATGCAGCAGATGGCTCACCGGATGAAGCCTCTGGCATTCTTGACAGCCAGACAACCCGCCGGTAGCAGGACGCCGCCATGACCTCGCAACAAGACGGCGAGCGGCCAGGATCGTTCGAGGAACGCCTGGCGGCTGCGCGTGCGAAACGAGGTCTGGACGCGACGCCCGCCGCCGCGGATCCGTTGGGGTTGGGTGATCCTCCCTCGGCTCTGGGAATTGGGATGCGCGTGGGGATTGAACTGGTGTCGGCGCTCGTCGTGGCGGTCGGCATTGGCTGGCTGCTCGACCGCTGGCTGCATACGGCCCCGGTGTTCATCGCCGTGTTCGTGCTGCTGGGGGGTGCCGCCGGGGTTTTGAACGTGTGGCGGATGATGGGCCCGAAGGCCCAGGATTCGCGGGGTACGGGATCGCGCGACGGCAACAGGGTCGCGCGCGGCCCGCAGGACGGGGGCTAGGCGGTGGCGGCTGGGGGCGGGACGATCAACGCGCTGGGGCAGTTCACGCTGTACCCTGCCCTGGGGCCGCTCGGGTCTTCGGTCAATTTCACCAACTCCAACCTCATCATGGTGCTGGGTGGTGCGCTGGTGCTGGGCACGCTCGCGATCGGCATGCGACCCCGCGCCATGATCCCGGGTCGGGTGCAGGCGCTCGCCGAACTCGCCTATACCGGTGTGATGTCCATGTGCGTGGACACCATCGGTCCCGAAGGGCGCCGGTTCTTTCCGTTCATCTTCACGCTGTTCGCCTTCGTGCTGATGGGCAACCTGCTGGGCGTGTTCCCGCTGTTCTTCACCTATACCAGCCACATCGTCGTCACGCTGGCGCTGGCGCTGTTCGTTGTCGGCCTCACGACGGTCGTGGCGCTGCGCATCCACGGGCTGCACTTCTTCAGCTATTTCGTTCCGCAAGGCGTGCCGAAGCTGCTGCTGCCGCTGCTGGTGCCGATCGAGATCCTGTCCTATCTCTCGCGCATCATCTCGCTGTCGGTTCGTCTATTCGCCAACATGATGGCCGGGCACGTGATGCTGGAGGTGTTCGGCGCCTTCGTCATCATGCTGGCCGGCGCCGGCGTGCTGTTCTGGGTGCCGGCGGGCGTCTCGCTCGCGGTCAACGTGGCACTGATCGGCTTCGAGTTGCTGGTGGCCGTGCTGCAGGCCTACGTCTTCGCCATCCTGACCTGCATCTACCTGCACGACGCCATCCACCTTCACTAATCCACCTCCTCGGAACGTGCCGGCCGGCTGACGCCGCCCGGGGCCGCCCGGACGCCAACGAAAGGAACTCTGGACTATGGATACTGCCCTCGCCACCAACATCGTGACCGCCGCCAAGGATGTCGGCGCGGGCCTCGCGGTCATCGCACTCGCCGGCGTGGGCGTGGGCATCGGCAATATCTTCGCGGCCCTCGTGAACAGCGTGGCACGCAACCCTGCATCGCGCGACAACGTGTTCGGCCTGGCGATCCTGGGCTTCGCGCTCACCGAGGCGGTGGCCCTGTATGCCCTCGTCATCGCCTTCATCATCCTGTTCGTCTGATCGGGTCCGCAATGCGCGGCACCTGCCGGAGCCTGCCATGCCAAGCCTGACCACTTCCGGCGCGCGCATCACAGCCCTCGCCGCCGGCCTGCTGTGCGCGCCGGCTGTGGCGATGGCGCAGGGCATGCCGCAGCTCGATTTCAGGACGCCGCTCACCACCAGCCAGGTGATCTGGGGCATCCTGATCTTCATCCTGCTCTACCTGCTGCTGTCGCGCTGGGCGCTGCCCCAGGTGAGCGAGGTGCTGGAGCAGCGGGCGACCGCGATCGAGGCCGATCTGAACACCGCGCGCGCGGCGAAGGAGCAGGCCGATCTGGCGGCGGCGGAGGTGGCGGAGGCTGTGGCGCATGCCCGTGCGGAGGCGCAAACGGCCATCAACAGTGCCGTCGATCAGGCGAAACAGGAGGCCGCTGCGCAATCAGCGGTGCTGAACCAGCGGCTGGAGACGCAGTTGCAGGCCGCCGAACAGCGGATCGGCGAGGCGCGCGGCGCCGCGATGGGTGCGCTGCGCGCGGTCGCGACCGAGACGGCGGGCTCGATCATCCGGCGGCTGACCGGAACGACGCCGGACACGCAGGCGGTCGAGGGCGCCGTGGGCGCCGCACTCGCCGCCCGCAAGAGCTGAACGCAGGAGGCGCCGCACCATGCACGAGCCAAGCCTGTGGGCCGAACCACGCACCTGGGTCATCGTCGCCTTCATCATCTTTTTCGTGCTGTTCGGCCGCAAGCTGTGGACGCCGCTGGCCAAGATGCTGGACGGTCGCGCCGCCGCCGTGCGCCTTGAGCTGGAGGAGGCGGCGCGGCTGCGTCGCGAGGCCGAAACGATGCTGCGCGTCGCGCAGGAACGGCGCGAGGAATCGCTGCGTGATGCCCAGGCGCTGATCGAGGGGGCGCGCACCGAGGCGCACCGCGTGACCGAAGCCGCCGCCGCCGAGGCGGAGGCCGCCGCGCGGCGACGCGAGCAGATGGCGCTCGATCGCATTGCCGCGGCCGAGAAGGCCGCGGTCACCGAAGTCCGCGTCGCCGCGACCGAGATCGCCGCCGCGGCAGCCGAGCAGGTGATCCGCGGTACCCTGGACGCGCAGGCCGATGCCGGTCTGATCGACCACGCGATCGCCGGCCTGCCGGCGGCGCTGTCGCGCAAGGCTGCCTGATACCGAACACCGCGGGGAGCCTCTGTCCCGGCCTTTCTGCGAACAAGCGGAGACACGCAACCCCACCCGGCCCTCCGGGCCACCCTCCCCTCTCTGGGGAGGAAAAAAGAAATCTTCCTCCCCTTCGCGGAAGGCCTGAGATGGGGCCGGCGCAACGTGCCAGACGCTTGCCCCTACGGCCTGGCGCCACCGGTCCCACCCTGCCGCCGGTTCGCGGCCAGTTCGTCCGGTGACAGGCGGAACCCGACATAGATCTGATAGGCGGCAGCCGATTTGTCGCGGCTGATCGGCAGCAGCAGATCGACCTTTTGGCCGGAGAAGGGAGCGTGATCGACATTCGGCGGGAATGCCGCGCCGAGCGTGTAGTCCTGCTCGTCGAGGATGTGGTCGCCTTCGGTCACGGCCACGAAATAGGGCACGTCGAACCGCCGCCCTTTTGCGGCGGGTCCGCGCGTCAGGTCGAAATTGACCTGCACCGTCGCATGCACCTGGGTGCGTTCCTTGGCCCAGGTGCAGGTTGCGGGGACGCCCGCAATGCGCGCCTGCAACGTCAGATCGCGCAAGTCCCGCCCGCTGCCGTCATACCGCGAGAGGTCGCCCGCGTCGCGCAGCAGGGCAAGCGACGGGCAGGCCGGCGCGAATTGCGGACCGGGCGCGCCACAACCGGCGAGCAGGCCGGGTGCCGCGAGCGCCAGCAGCAAGGACGAGGGCAGCGAACGAGACATCGGCGACTCCGGTGGTGCGGGCGCGCACTGTGCGGCGACCCAGCCGCGCAGTGCAACCGCAAGCGGCCCTGTTCATGGCGCGTCGCCTCCTCTAGCAAGATCGGCCCGAGAGATAGGAACGGTTGCGGGATGGCGGTCTATACCGAGGTGTCCGACGAGGCACTGGCGAGCTTTCTCGACCAATACGATCTGGGTGATCCGGTCTCCTGCAAGGGCATCGCCGAAGGTGTGGAGAACAGCAATTTCCTGCTGCGCACCAGCGGCGGCGACTTCATCCTCACGCTGTACGAAAAGCGCGTGGACGTAGCCGAGCTGCCGTATTTCCTGGGGCTCATGGAGCATCTGGCCGGGCGCGGCATCGTCTGCCCCCGCCCGGTGCATGGGCGCGACGGGGCGGCCTTGCGTCAGCTCTGCGGCCGCGCGGCCGCCATCACCACCTTCCTGCCCGGCGTCTGGCCGCGTCGCGCGCGGCTGGAGCATTGCGCGCAGGTGGGCACCGCGCTGGCCGCGCTGCATCGCGCCGGAGAAGGATTCGCACCCACCCGCGCCAACGCGCTTGGCCCAGCCGGATGGGCGCAGCTGCTGGCGCGCAGCCGCCTGCACGGCGACGCCCACACGCTCACCAATGGGCTGTTCGACGAATTGCAGGCCGCGCTGAACGACGTGCTGGCGGTGTGGCCTGCGGCCGGGCTGCCGCGCGGCCATATCCATGCCGATCTGTTCCCGGACAATGTGTTCTTCCTCGGCGGGCATCTGTCCGGGCTGATCGACTTCTACTTCGCAGCCACCGATCTGCTCGCCTACGATCTCGCAATCTGCCTCAACGCCTGGTGTTTCGAGGCGGATGTTTCGCTCAACGTCACCAACGCGCGCGCCATGATCCACGCCTATGAGGCGAGCCGGCCCTTGCTCGCCTCCGAACGCGAGGCTCTCCCGGTGCTGTGCGCCGGGGCGGCGCTGCGCTTCGCGCTCACCCGTCTCTATGATTGGCTGGCAACGCCCGTGGGTGCCCTTGTGACGCGCAAGGATCCGATGGATTTCGTACGCCGGCTGCGCTTCCACCGCACGGCGCGCGACGCCCACGCCTATGGCATCTGACGCGCCCGCGCCCGCGCCCGCCGAGGCGGTGGAGATCTGGACCGATGGCGGCTGCAAGCCCAATCCCGGCCCGGGCGGGTGGGCTGCGCTGCTGCGCTACCGCGATGCGGTGCGCGAACTGTCGGGCGCCGATCCCGCCACCACCAACAACCGGATGGAGCTGACCGCGGCGGCGGCGGCGCTGGAGGCGCTGACCCGCCCGTGTCGCGTGGTGCTGCATACCGACAGCGAATATCTCCGCCAGGGCATCACGAGCTGGCGCCATGGCTGGGTGCGGCGCAACTGGCGCAACGCGGCGGGCGATCCGGTGGCCAATGTCGATCTCTGGCGGCGCATCCTGGACGCGGCCGCAACACACGAGGTCGAGTGGCGCTGGGTGCGCGGCCATGCCGGGGACGCGATGAACGAGCGGGCGGACCGGCTGGCCACGGCGGCGCGAGAGGCGCTGCTGAAGACGTAGCGCCCGTTCGGTTCAATGATGCCCCAGTGCCGCCATCGCCAGCCCCACCGCGCCATCCGCCTGGATCAGCCCGGCACCCGTCCCGCCCGCCGCGCCCAGCGCCGTGGTCGCCGATTGCGCCAGCATGTCGCTCACCTGTGCCGGCGACAGAAACGGGTTCTCCTGCAGCATCAGCGCCGCCACCGCCGCCGCATTGGGTGCCGCGGCCGAGGTGCCGTAGAACGGCGCGAACACGCTGGTCATGCTGCCGTCCGGCGCGTCGAAGCTGACCTTGCCGGCGTCGAGCGGTGTCGCCAGCCGGTTGCCCTGCGAATCGAACAGCAGCATGCCGGACCCGACCGAGGAAAACCCCTCGATCTGGTCGCTGCCGCCGAAGCGGGGTGCTGCCGACCAGGCCATCGCCCCCACCGTATTGGCCCCCGCCACCAGCTCGTGCCCCGTGACGGTGCCCGATCCCACGCCGGCATTCGGGCTGTCGATCGTGGCATTGCCATAGGCGATGAACTTGAACATGTCCGGCGCCGCCGCGATGCCGTTGGACACCACCACCAGCCGAAAGCCGGTCTGGTTCGAGGTATTCGTGAACTCCAGCAATTGCTCGGGGTTCTGCCCCGCCACCAGGCCGCCGGCGGTGCCGATCAGCGTGTTGTCGCTGGAATAGAGCGCCATCGCCAGGCTGCTCGCCGAGCCGTGGCCGGCGCCGATGCTGGCGAAGGGCTGGTCCCATTGCAGGTCGATGGCGCACTGCCCCCCGCTCGGGATGTTGAGGTCGATATAGGGGAGAGGTGCCGCGGCGGTGCCGAAATTGGCGACCACCCAGCTTCCGGGCAATGAGGGCAGGCCGGTGCGCAGCGGGCTGAACGCCGACTGGTAGAAATTGCGACCCTCGTTGCTGGCCGAGGTGAAATAGCTGACGCCTTGCGCCACCACTTGCTCGACCGCCTGCTGCAACAGGCCGCCATCCTGGAAGAACGGTTCGTCCAGATAGGCCACGTCATCGACGATGACATTGGCGCCGGCTTCTGCCAGAGCCTTGATGCCGGCCGCGAAATCCGCCTCGCCGCCGGTTGCCGTGTGGAACAGGATCTGCGCCCCCGGGGCGATCTTGTGGATCAGGTCGGCCATCGCCCGACCCTCGTCATTGCCGCCGGCGGAGCCCTCCTCCAGCACCTGGATGCCTGCGGGCAGATTGCCGCTGGCAATATCCGCGGCATAGCCGCCGCGCAGATTGAAGCTGTCCGACAGGATGCCCACCCGCACGCCGGCGCCGGTCACGCCATAGGTGGCCCGGGCAACGTCGCCACGCGCCGCCTGGTCCGAGTTGTCGTCGGTGGTGGTGGCGGTGACTCTCTGCGTCGTCACTGTACCGCCGTTATCCAGCACGAAGCGCATGGCACTGAGGCCGAGAGCCGAAGCCAGCAGGTTCCTGCCGCCGGTCTCGTCCTCTATCCAGCTCTCCGGAACCGCGCCCGACCCGCCTTGGTCCAGCCCGTCTTGGTCTGGCCCGCCCTGGTCTGGCCCGCCCTGGTCCGATGCGTCCGGATCATACGGTCCCATCCAGTCCGGCCGCCTGTGCCACGGCGCGGCGTCGTCATCTGCGGCATGCAGTTCGGCAGGACGAAAGCGCCACACCCCAGAAACTCCCTTCCCGATAAACGCGACGCGTCCAATCAGGAAAGGATTGTCTCAGAAATTGGCTTCCGTCTTATTACCTGCGCCAGCGCCTCACTGACGCGGCGCAGCCAGCTCGATCAGCCTGCCCCAGCGTCCGGCCGAGTAGAGGTGGGCGTAGATCGCCGCCACCCAGCCCATGCGCCGCCATTCCAGGAAGCGCTCGTCGTCCAGCACCGCCAGGCGGTCGGCCTTGACCACCTTGAAGCCGCGGATGCGGGTGGCACCGCCGGCGGAGAAATTGACCGTGGCCTCCTCCTCCTCCAGCAATCCGGCGGCGTCGAGCGCGCGGCCGAAGGTGGAGGCGGCCGTCACCGCCTCGCGATAGGCGGTGCAGAACGCGATCGAATCGCTCAGCATCGAGGTTGGCCTGCCGTCCTCGAACAGGCGCGTGCCATGACCGCTGTTGAGCGCCGGCGCGTCGGGCTCCATCCCGACATACAGCGTCTTGGTGTTGGGGTCCTCGACGAACACAAAGGGGAAGCAGCGGACATAGGCGGGCACGTAGCTGTCGCTGAGCCACGAGCCGCCCGGCGCTACGAACAGATTGCTGCCCTCGCGCAGCCCCAGCAGCGCCACCGGCACCGGGTCCGGGCCGCTGGTGAACAGCACCGGATAATGCTGGGCCGCCATCTCCAGCTCGCTCAGCCCGAGCGGGATCGCCTGCGCGTGGGCGGCGAAGGCGAAGCCGGTATTGCGGTCGAGCGTCAGATCCGGATGGGTCGTCGGGTTGACGCCCACCACGCGCTTGAAGAAAAGCGGCAGGGTGGGGGCGGGCGCGTCGGACATGGCGGGCCTTTGCGGTGGAACGGGTGCGGTGGAAGGGGCGGGCACCTTGCAACGGATCGGCGTCCGAGGCCAGCCGGCGAGGGGTGCGGAGAGAGGCTGACGCAGCGGCCGATCCCGGCTACCACTGCGCAATGATCCCAGCCCCGCGCATCACCCCGCGCATGAAGCGCGACGCCCTGCTCAGCAGCCCGTTCTTCCGGCCGATGCATCCAAACGAGCTGGACGAGATCGTGGCCCATGCCAGCGAGCGGCGGGTGGCGCGTGGCACCCGCATCTTCGAGAAAGGCGACGAGGGCCATAGCATGATGGCCGTGATGGCCGGCCGGGTGCGCGTCGGCAGCTTCTCGCCGGAGGGGCGGGAAGTCACCTACAACGTCATCGGTCCCGGCGAGATCTTCGGCGAGATCGCCCTGCTGGACGGCAAGCCGCGCACCGCGCACGCGGTGGCGGTCGAGGACACGACGCTCATGATCGTCGAGCGGCGGCACTTCCTGCCGCTCTTGATGCGCCACGAGGGCATGGTCGAGCGTCTGCTGGTCGTGCTGTGCGAGCGGCTGCGCCGGACCACGGTCGCGATGGAGGAGATCGCCCTGTTCGAGCTGCCGGCGCGGCTTGCCCGCGTGCTGTGCGATCTGGCCGCGGATGCCGGGCGGAGATTGCCGGACGGTGCCGGGCTCCGCATCGACGTGAAGCTGTCGCAGCGCGACCTGGCGACGCTTGTTGCCAGCACGCGCGAGAGCGTCAACAAGCAGCTCAAGGTCTGGCGTGACAGCGGGGCGGTGTCGATCGAGGCCGGCTATATCGTGCTGCACCACCCGGAGGTGCTGCGGCGACTTTTCGAGTAGGGGTCAATCCGCCGCCGCGCGCAGTCCGCTCGTCCCCTCGCGCCTCAGCAGCGTCTCGAAATAGCGGATCGTCTGCCCGAGCCCGTGCTCCAGCCCGACAAGCGGCCGCCAGTCCAGCACCGCCTCGGCCCGGCTGATGTCCGGGCAGCGCTGCATCGGATCGTCCTGCGGCAGCGGCCGGTGGACGAGGCGCGAGCGCGAGCCGGTCAGGGCGATGATCCGCTCCGCCAGCTCCCGCACCGTGATCTCCTGCGGATTGCCGATGTTGATCGGCCCGATCACGTCCGGCGGGGTTGCCATCAGCCGCAGCAGTCCGCCGATCAGATCGTCCACGTAGCAGAAGGCGCGCGTCTGTGCCCCGTTGCCGTACAGCGTGATATCCTGCCCGCGCAGCGCCTGGACGATGAAATTGGACACCACGCGCCCGTCATTCGGGTGCATGCGGGGCCCGTAGGTGTTGAAGATGCGCGCGACCTTGATCGCCACGCGATGCTGGCGGTAATAGTCGAAGAACAGCGTCTCGGCACAGCGCTTGCCTTCGTCGTAGCAGGCGCGCGGACCGGTCGTGCTGGTGTTGCCGCGATACTCCTCGGTCTGCGGATGCACGGTGGGATCGCCATAGACCTCGGAGGTCGAGGCTTGCAGCACCGGCACCTTCAGGCGTTTCGCGAGACCCAGGACGTGGATGGCGCCCAGCACGCTGGTCTTCGTGGTCTGCACCGGGTCGAACTGATAATGCACCGGAGAGGCGGGGCAGGCGAGATTGAAGATCTCGTCCACCTCGACGAACAGCGGGAAGGTGATGTCGTGGCGCATCGCCTCGAAATGCGGATCGGCGAGCAGGTGGGCGATATTGTCGCGCCGCCCGGTGAAATAATTGTCCACCGCCAGCACGTCGCAGCCCTGCGCCAGCAGGCGCTCGCACAGATGCGATCCGAGAAAGCCAGCGCCGCCGGTGACCAGCACGCGCTTGCGGGTGGCATCCTGGGTCATGCTGCCTATGCCGGTTGCTGCTACGGTCACCCGGCAGGCTAACCACAACTCGGGACGGTCGGCAAACGGGTCCTCTTCACGTTGCTGCGCAACAATGAGGCCGTCGGCCGCCGGCCAGAGGCCGAGTCTCGGTCGCGGTCAGACGTGAAAACTCTCGCCGCAGCCGCAGCGTCCCTTCTCGTTCGGATTGGTGAAGGTGAACCCGGCCGAAAGCGCCTGCGTCTCGTAGTCCATCACGGTGCCGATCAGGAACAGGCTGGCCTTGCGGTCGATCACCACGGTGACACCCTTGTCGGTCACGCTCTCGTCGCCCGGCCCGGGTTCGGCGACCCAGGTCATGTCGTAGGACATGCCGGAGCAGCCCTTGGTGCTCACGCTGATGCGCAGCAACTGTCCCTGCTGGCCGCTGGCATAAAGGCCGCGCAGCCGCTCGGCGGCGGCGTCGGTCAGCGCCATCAGCGGCGGCAAAGCGCGGCGCGGGCGGGCGGGGGCGGTGACGTGGGCGGACATGATGCGATCTCCCCGGACAGGCCTCAGAACATGTTCAACGCAAGGCGCGCGTCTTCGCTCATGCGGCTGGGATCCCACGGCGGATCCCAGACCACCTCGACGTCGCATTCGGCTACGCTATCGACCGCGAGCACGGCCTGGCGAACCTGCTCCGGCAGCTCCTGCGCCGACGGGCAGCCGGGTGCGGTCAGCGTCATCTCGATCTTGACGCGGTTCGCCTCGTCGGTCTCGATCGCGTAGATCAGGCCGAGCTCATAGATGTTCACCGGGATTTCCGGATCATAGACCGTGGCGCAAGCCTCGATAATGGCGTCCTCAGAGACGCGGCCGGCGCTGTCCGGCGCGGCCTCGCCCTCCGGCGTCCAGCTCCGGTGCGGCTGTGCGATGCGGTCTCGGCAATGTCACTCACTGCTCGCCTCCTTGTCGCCGTCGAGTGCGGCGATCAGCGCGTGCCACGGCAGGGTCGCACATTTCACGCGCGACGGATATTCATGCACGCCCGCCAGCGGGAGCAGCGGGTCGAGTTGCTCGCCATCGCCTTCGCCGGTGCGCGCCAGTGCCTGGAATTGCCGCGACAGTGCGTGCGCCTGCTCCGCATCCAGGCCGGCCACCGCATCGGCCATCAAATCGGCCGAGGCGAGGCTGATGGCGCAGCCGCGTGCCTCGAAACCGATTTCGGCGATGCGGCCGTCGCTGTCGCGCCGCACGAACACCTGGCAGCGGTCGCCGCACATCGGATTGTTGCCGCGCGCCGTCGCATCGAACGCGGCCGGGCGCTTGCCGTGGCGTGGATGGCGGCTGCGCTCCAGGATCGTCTCCTGATACAGGTCACGCAGATCGTCGAACATCATGCGAAGAAGCCCCGCACCCGTTCCAGCGTGTCGGCCAGCGCGTCGATTTCCGCCAGCGTCGTATAGACGCCGAAGCTGGCGCGCGCGGTGCTGTCGAGACCGAGGCGGCGCATGAGCGGCTCGGCGCAATGATGCCCGGCGCGCACCGCGATCCCCTGGCGGTCGAGCAGGGTCGCCACGTCATGCGCGTGCGCCCCGTCCAGGGTGAAGCTGATGACACCGCCGCGATCCTGTGCTGCTCCGATCACGCGCAGGCCGTCGATCGTCGAGAGCCGCGCCAGCGCGTGCTCGGTCAGCGCCGCTTCGTGCGCCGCGATCGCCTCGTAGCCGATGCGCTCGACGAAGCCGATTGCGGCACCGAGGCCGATCGCTTCCAGAATGGCGGGCGTCCCTGCCTCGAATTTGTGCGGCACCTCGGCCCAGGTGCAGCGTTCGAGGCTGGCGGTCGCGATCATGTCGCCGCCGCCCATGAACGGCGGCATCGCCTCCAGCAGCTCCATGCGCGCCCACAGGACGCCGATGCCGGTGGGACCGTACAGCTTGTGGCCGGTGAAGACGTAGAAATCGGCGCCGATCGCCTGCACGTCCACGCGGCGATGCACAGCCGCCTGACTGCCGTCGAACAGCACACGCGCACCGTGCGCGTGCGCCAGTGCGGCGATGCGGGTGGCCGGGGTATAGCTGCCCAGCACGTTGCTCATATGCGTGACCGCCACCAGCCGGACTCGCCCATCCGCGAGCAGCCGCTCCAGCCCCGCCATGTCCAGCTCGCCGGCATCGGTGATGGGGGCCACGCGCAACTCGACGCCGTGCGCGTCGCGCAACATCTGCCAGGGCACCAGGTTCGAGTGGTGCTCCATCTCGCTCACCACCACCGCATCGCCGGGCCGCAGCATGCCGCGGCCGAAGCTGTGTGCCACGAGGTTGATCGCCTCGGTCGAGTTGCGGGTGAACACGATCTCACGCCGGTCCGGCGCGTTGAGCAGACGGGCGACCGCGTCGCGCGTGCCCTCATAGGCGTCGGTCGTACGCTCGCTCATCCAATGCAGGCCGCGATGCACGTTGGCGTATTGCGTGCGCATCGCCTCGGTCATCGCCTCCATCACCGCGACCGGCTTCTGCGCCGAGGCCGCGCTGTCGAGAAAGACGAGCTTCTTGCCGCGTACCGTCTGCTCCAGGATCGGGAACTCGGCTCGCACCGCGTCCACGTCGAACGGGGTGGCGATGCGCGTGATGTCGTTCATACCTGGCTCTCCCACCACTGCGCCACAGCCTGCTCCAGCAGCGCGCGGCCGCCCTCGTGCGCGATCGGGTCCAGCGCTTCGGCAAGGAACGCGCGAACGAGGATGGAGCGTGCCTCCGACTCAGGGACGCCGCGGCTGCGCAGATAGAAGAGCTGGTCGGCGTCCAGAGCGCCGGTGGTGGCGCCATGGCTGCACTTCACGTCGTCGGCGTAGATTTCCAGTTGCGGCTTGCTGTCCATCTCCGCGTCGGGGCTCAGCAGCAGCGCCTGGTTCATCTGGTAGCCGTCGGTCTTCTGCGCCGCGCGCGCGACCTCGATGCGGCCCTGGAACACGCCATGCGAGCGGCCGGTCAGCACGGTCTTGACGGTCTGGCGCGAGGCGCAACCGGGTGCCGCATGCGCGACAACGGTCGTGAAATCCGCATGCTGTGCGCCGGACAGAAGCTGCGCCGCGTTCAAATGTGCGGCGGCCCCAAGCCCGCGCAGCGTCGCATGCACCTCGACGCGCCCGAGCCGCGCGCCGGCCACCAGGGTAAAGCTGTCGTAGTTGGCTCGGGCACCGAGATCGGCATAGAGCGTGGACAGGTGGAATGCCCCCGGTGCTTCGTTCTGCAGGCGCAGATGGGTGAGCGTCGCCGCTGCGCCGATGCTGGCCTCCAGCACCGGATTGTTCAGATAGGTGCCGTCGCCGGCGCAGATCTCGATCAGCGTCAGCCGCGCACCGGCGCCGAGACGGACCGCATGGCGGGGATGAAACGACACCGGCCTTCCATGCGAATCGCTGCCCAGGCTCGCCAGCACCAGCGTTCCGGCATCGTAGCCGGCGGGCACCTCGATCGCGGCGCCGTCCTCGGCCAGCATCGCATTCAGCGCCACCATCCGCTCGCTCGCCGGGCGCGACAGCGGCCCGAAAGCGGGCGAGCCGGTACGCACGCCGAAGCCGCGCGGCAGGCGCGACAATCTCGCGTCGAAACGCCCGTCCACGAACACCACGCGCGGCCCGTCCAGCTCGGGCAGGCGGTCCGCCAGGGATGTGTCGGCGCCCACCACCATGAGCGGCTCGGCGAAGCTCAATCCCGCCAGCGCACGCAGGGGCGTGTAGTGCCACGCTTCCTCGCGCGGTGTCGGCAGGCCGCCGGCGCGGAAGGCGGCGGCGGCCTCGGTGCGGGCGGCGCCAAGCGGCAGGCGCGCCGACAAACCCTCGAACCGCCCCAGGAAATGCTGGGTGGTCGCCTCCAGTGCTACGGGAACGGCGACGTTCATGCGGCCTCGCCCGCCATCGGCGCGTAGCCGCTCGCCTCCAGCTCGTGCGCGAGTTCGGGACCGCCGGAGCGCACGATGCGGCCGGCAGACAGTACGTGGATACGGTCGGGTACGATGTAGTCCAGCAACCGCTGGTAGTGGGTGATGACCAGTGCCGAAAAGGCCGGGCTCCGCTGCGCATTGACGCCTTCGGCGACGATGCGCAGCGCGTCTATGTCCAGGCCCGAATCCGTCTCGTCCAGGATCGCGAGCTTCGGCCGCAGGACTGCCATTTGCAGGATCTCGTTGCGCTTCTTCTCGCCGCCGGAAAAGCCGACATTGACGTTGCGCTTCAGCATGTCGTCGGGCATCGCCAGCCGCTTGCTCTCGGCGCGAGCGAGCTTCAGGAACTGCACGGTGTCCAGCTCCGCCTCACCGCGGGCGCGACGCTGCGCGTTGGCAGCGGTGCGCAGGAAATTGGCGTTGCCCACACCGGGAAGCTCCACCGGGTACTGGAACGCCAGGAACAGGCCGGCGGCGGCGCGCTGTTCCGGGTCCATCGCCAGCAGATCGGCGCCGTCGAACCTGGCGCTGCCGGCCGTCACCTCGTACCCCTCGCGGCCCGACAGCACATAGGACAGCGTGCTCTTGCCCGAGCCGTTCGGCCCCATGATGGCGTGGATCTCGCCATCGGGTACCGTCAGGTCGATGCCGGCCAGGATCGGCTTGCCGCCAATTTCGGCATGCAGGTTGCGGACCTCCAGCATGTCAGCCCACCGAGCCTTCCAGGCTTACGGCCAGCAGCTTCTGCGCCTCCACGGCAAACTCCATCGGCAACTCCTTCAGCACGTCGCGGCAGAAGCCGTTGACGATCAATCCCACCGCGTCCTCCTGCGACAATCCGCGCTGGCGGCAATAGAACAGCTGGTCCTCCGCGATCTTGCTGGTGGTCGCCTCGTGCTCCAGCCGCGCGGTCGGGTTGCGGCTTTCGATATAGGGCACCGTGTGCGCGCCGCACTGGTCGCCGATCAGCAGGCTGTCGCATTGCGTGAAGTTGCGCGCGTTGTCGGCGTGCGGCATCACCCGCACCTGGCCGCGATAGGTGTTGTCGGAGCGCCCGGCGCTGATGCCCTTGCTGACGATGGTGCTGCGCGTGTTGCGGCCGATATGGATCATCTTGGTGCCGGTGTCGGCCTGCTGGCGGTTGTTGGTCAGCGCCACCGAGTAGAACTCGCCCACGCTGTCGTCGCCTTGCAGGATGCAGCTCGGGTATTTCCAGGTGATCGCCGAGCCGGTCTCCACCTGGGTCCAGGAGATCTTGCTGCGCGCACCCCGGCAGGCGCCGCGCTTGGTGACGAAGTTGTAGATGCCGCCGCGTCCCTCGGCGTCGCCCGGATACCAGTTCTGCACGGTGCTGTACTTGATGCGTGCGTCGTCCAGCGCCACCAGCTCGACCACGGCCGCGTGCAATTGGTTCTCGTCGCGCATCGGCGCGGTGCAACCCTCCAGGTAGCTCACCTGCGCACCCTCCTCGGCGATGATCAGCGTGCGCTCGAACTGGCCGGTGCTTTGCGCATTGATGCGGAAATAGGTGGATAGTTCCATCGGGCAGCGCACGCCCTTCGGCACGAACACGAAGCTGCCGTCGGTAAAAACCGCCGAGTTCAGCGTCGCGAAGAAATTGTCGGCATAGGGCACGACGCTGCCCAAATAACGCTGCACCAGTTCGGGATGTTCGCGTACCGCCTCGCTGATCGGGCAGAAGATCACACCCGACTTGGCCAAGGTCTCGCGGAAGGTGGTGGCGACCGAGACGCTGTCCAGCACCGCATCGACCGCGACCGGGCTCGCCGCCTCGTCGCTGCCCTCGACGCCGGCCAGCACCGCGCGCTCGCGAAGCGGGATGCCGAGCTTCTCGTACATGGCCAGCAACTCGGGATCGACCTCGTCGAGGCTCTTCGGCTTGGCCCGCTTCTTCGGTGCCGCATAGTAGTGCAGCGCCTGATAATCGATCGGCGGATGCGTGGGCTTGGCCCAACCCGGCTCCGTCATGCCCTGCCAGGCGGCAAAGGCCTTGAGCCGCCAGTCGAGCAGCCAGCCCGGCTCATCCTTGCGAGCCGAAATCAGGCGGATGATGTCCTCGTTCAGCCCCTTGGGCGCGAGGTCCATCTCGATATCCGTCGAGAAGCCGTATTTGTAGCCGGACTGCGTGACCGACTGGACGGCATCGAGGGTTTCGGCGACGGCGGGCATGGCTGGTCCTTCTATTCGGCGGACAGTGCCACCGGACTGGCGGTGGCGGTGTTATGGGCAAGCTCGGGGGCAAGGCCCGGGGCAAAGAACGGGGTCGCGTCGGTGCGGTCCATATCGGCGAGACTGATCGCCGACAATGCGGCGCGGATCGCGTCGTTGACCCGGTCCCAGCGCCCGCGCACGGCGCAGATGCCGCTCACCTCGCAGCACGTGCCGCCCTCGACACAGGCGGTGAGCGCTATCGGCCCGTCGATCGCCGCGATCACGTCCGCCACGGAGACCTCCGCCAGCGGCCGCGCCAGCCGATAGCCGCCATGCGCGCCGCGCGAGGAGGACGCGAGCTGGGCCGTGGCCAGCAGCTTGAGCACCTTGGCGACAGTCGGCTCCGGGATGCCGGTGACGGTCGCGATGCACGGGGATGTCTGCACCCGCTCGCCCGCGGCCAGGCGCATCAGCACCACGACCGCGTAATCGGTAAGCTTGGACAAGCGCACCATGAGCCGACCTGAAAATTGGGTGTCAATTCCGGACCTACGTGGTCCTGAATGAGGAAATGGGCCGGCGGCGCTGCCGCGTCAAGGCGCTATCGGCGCATCCGGGCGGGGCGTTCCGCCACAGCGCGGGACCGTGAAGAACGGCTCCGGGTCGATCGCGCGGCCCAGGACGTGCAGTTCGACATGAACATGCGTGCCGTAGGTGATGCCCGTCCGCCCGACCTCGCCCAGTCGAGAGGCAAGCACTACCTGCCGCCGACCCAGGGCGATGGCTGGGGCGACGCTGCCGAGATGGGCATAGCGGGTGATGAACGGCAGCCGGCCCGGGGCGGGCGCCGGATGGGCGACATCGACCGCCAGGCCCTCGGCGTTCACGCGCCGCACCGCGACCACGGTGCCGGGCGCCGCCGGATGCACCCAGCTGCCGGCCGGCGCCGGAAAGTCAATGCCTTTGTGGAACAGTGCCGCGTGCGGCCCCACCAGCCGCCGAGGGCCGAAAGGCGAGGAGATGCAGGCTTGCGGCACCGGAGCCGCCAGCGATCCCGGCAGCGGCTGCGCCGTGGCGCCATGCGCCAGCAGCAGCATCAATCCCCGCGATGACCGTCCGGGTGGTCATTTCCAGGCCATCCGATAGAAGCGCGGCAGCTCGTCCGGGGTCGGGTGGAACGACAGGGCGCGGCTGATGCCGTAGGTCGCGGCATCGATGAACAGCGGCAGCCAGCAGGCCCCGGCGGTGATCTCGGCGATGGCCTGCGCATACAGCGCCCGCCGCTCGTCGGCCTCGGCGCTGGCCCCGGCGCGCGCCACCACCGCCGCCAATCCCGGCAGGCGCGCCGAGTCCAGCGCGCCGCCGTCGAAGAAGGTGGGCAGGAAGGCCGCCATGTCGTTGATCGAGGAACTGCCCCAACTGCCCAGGAACAGCGGAGCCTGCCCGGCGCGAGCCCGTGCCATTGCCTGCGCGGGCGGCAGCATGACGGGGGTGGTGCGGATGCCGATCTTGGTGAGGTCGTGCGCCAGGGCCTCGGCCAGCTCGCTGCGCGCATAGGTGACGAGCGTGGTGGAGAACCCGTCAGGCAGGCCGGCTTGCGTCAGCAGCGCATGGGCGCGCCCGCGGTCGAGCGGATAGGTGGTCGCGACCGCCGCATCACAGCCGAACTGGGTCGGCAGGCAGGGTGTGTCGAGCAGCCGGGCGGTTCCCGGCACGGTCAGCGCCGCGAGGCGGCCGCGGTCGATCGCGTGGCAGACGGCCTGGCGCACCGGCAGACGCGTGAGCGGCCCGTCCGGATCGCCCCGCCCGGCGGCGTCCAGCGCGAGGTAGGCCACGCGCATGCTGTCGGCACGCAGCGCCTGCAGGTCGGCCGCTCGGCCGATCGCGTCGAACTCCGCCGGCGTGAGCTGCCAGACCCAATCCGCCCGGCCGCTGACAAGGTCGTTGTAGGGGACCGAGGGATCATCCGGCTGGTCGATTGTCATGCGGGCGATTCGCGTCCGCCCCTTCGGGCTGCCGGGCCAATAGGCCTCATGCCGCGCCAGCACGATCTGCCGCGTTTCCTTGTCGATCCCGTCGAAGCGCCACGGTCCGGTGCCGATGGCGCGGCCGGGCAGGCTGTCGCGCGGCAGGATCGGCAGGATCGCGGCGCAGAACTCCAGCGCCGGCGGGAACGGATGCGCCAGGTGCAGCCGCACGGTGTCGTCGCTCAGCATCTCGGCGCCGGCCAGCCATTCGTAGTTGGCCGGGATGGCGAGACGGTCGTCGCCGCGGACGCGCAACACCGTGGCCACCACATCCTCCGGCCCGAACGGCGAGCCGTCGTGAAACCAGACGCCGCGCCGCAGCGTGAAATCCCAGCTCAACGCGTCGTGCGCCTCCCAATACGTTGCCAGCAGCGGACGCAGCTCCAGCGTATCGGGATCATGGTAGATCAGGCCGTCCCACACCTCCGGGGAAAGCGCGAGGCCGGTGCGCAGCAGCGTGTGGTACGGGTCGATGTCGTCCAGCCGGTCACTCCAGGACACCCGCAGCGTATCTCGAAACTTCTGCGCGCGTGCCGCGCGCGCGGCGGCGAGGGAAGCTGCCGCGCCGAGCAGATGCCGCCGGCGCAGCATGGCCCGCTCAGCCGAGCGTCGCGTTGAACGCGCCGCCGTCCAGCAGCAGGTTCTGTCCGACGATGAACCCCGCCTGGGCGCTGCACAGAAAGGCGCAGGCGGCGCCGAACTCCGCCGGATCGCCGATGCGGCCAGCGGGGTTCTCCGCACTGCGCCGGGCCAGTTCCTCCTCGGCCGATCCGCCGCTGCGCTGCGCCGCGGTCGCCGCCAGGCTGCGCAGCCGGTCGGTCAGGAACGAGCCGGGCAGCAGATTGTTGATCGTGACGTTGTGCCGCGCCACCTGCCGCGCGAGCCCGGCCACGAAGCCGGTCAGGCCGGCGCGGGCGCCATTGCTCATGCCAAGTGTCGGGATCGGCGACTTCACCGAGCCGGAGGTGATGTTGACGATGCGGCCGAAGCGGCGGGCGATCATGCCGTCGATCACGCCCCGGATCAGGAAGATCGGCGTCAGCATGTTGGCGTCCAGCGCCCGCATCCAGGTCTCGCGGTCCCAGTCGCGGAAATCTCCGGCCGGCGGGCCGCCCGCGTTGTTCACCAGGATGTCGGGGTCGGGGCAGGCATTCAGCGCCGCCGCGCGTCCGGCCTCGGTGGTGATGTCGCCGGCCACGGTTGCGACCCTCGCACCCGTGGCGGCGCGGATTTCGGCGGCGGCTTCCTCCAGCGTGCCCGGGGTGCGCGCGGTGATGGTGACGGCCACGCCTTCGGCGGCCAGTGCGGCGGCACAGGCCCGGCCCAGCCCCTTGCTCGCGGCGCAGACCAGGGCGCTACGCCCTGCAAGCCCGGTGTCCATCGCTGCTCCTGACTGATGCTGCCGCGCATCACTAGACGCTCCGCCGCACCCCCGTCCATCGACAGTGCCCAGGCCGCGCGCTAGATCGCGCGCATGAAGAACGTTTGTCCGCGTGCTGCCGCCTGCGCCACGGTCCTGGCGCTGGCGACCCCGTTCGCTGCCCAGGCGCATGCCATCATCATTGCCAGCCAGCCGGCCAGCGGCGCGACACTCGCCGCCGGACACGTCGCCTTCGACCTGCGCTACAACAGCCGGATCGACAAGGAGCGATCGCGGCTGACGCTGACCGGTCCCGACGCCAGTACCAGGGTGCTGCCGATCGGCGGTCCCGCCGCTCCCGATGTGTTGACCTCACAGGCCGATCTGGCACCCGGCGGCTACTCGCTGCGTTGGCAGGTGCTGGCGATCGACGGCCACATCACGCGCGGCGACATCCCGTTCACGCTGGCGCCTCCCAAGGCCGCGCCCTGACGGGAGTCCTGGGCTTGAGCCTGTTCATCGATCTGTTCGGCTACCTGTCGGTCGTCATCCACGGCCTCGTCATCGTTGCCCAGTCGATGGCTCTGGGTGGCGACACTGTTCCTCATCTTCGCCGCGCGCCCGTTCGCGGATCTTCCCGCGGGTCCCGCGATCATGCGCGGCACCGCGCGCGTGGCGGGCTTCTCCGCCCTGGCGCTGATTGGCGGCGAGGCGCTGACCTTGCTGATGCAAGGCTCGGTGCTGGTCTCCACGGTGGATCTGACATGGGGACAGGTGCTGGGCGCCGAGTTCGCGCAGGCAAGCCTGGTCAAGATCGGTGCGGCACTGGTGCTGGCCGTGGTGTTGCTGGGCAGCGGGCCGCGGGCACCGACGCGGGTGCTGCTGACGGCGGGGCTCGTGGTGCTGGCGGCAGCCACCCTCACCACGCACGCGATGGCGCGGCTCTCCGACCGCGCGCCGCTGCTGGCCGTCGAGGCGCTGCACCAACTGGGGGCCGCGATCTGGATCGGCGGCATCCCGGCGTTTGTGCTCGCTCTCTCGCACATCAATGACGGCATCGGCTGGCGCGCGGTGGGCGCGCGCTTCTCGCGCATGTCGATGGTGGGGGTGGGCTGCATCATCGTCTCGGGCGCGGTCATGGCGGTGGCCTATATCGGCTCGCTGAAAGGCCTGTACGGGACCGCGTTCGGCGTGATGGTCTGCGCCAAGATCGTCATGTTCGCGGCGCTTGCTGGGCCTCGGGTATGGCAATTTCCGCGTGGTCGGACGGTTGCGCGACAATCCGGGCACCTCGGTACTGCGGCTGAAGCGGTTCGCCGAGGTCGAGATCGGCATCGGCTTCTCGCTGTTCTTTGCGGCGGCGGCCTTGACCTCCTCGCCGCCGGCGGTCGATCTGACGCAGGATCGCGTGACCTGGCAGGAGATCGTCGGCCGCAACGCGCCCGAATGGCCGCTGCTGGCCAGCCCCGACCGCGATTTGCTAACCCTGCCGGCCTTGCAGGCGAAGCTGGACGCCGAGGCGGCGGCGCACAAGGCGGCGCCCGCCCCGGCCTTCGTGCCGGGATCGGGGATCATTCCGGCGCGCAATGCGGGCGACATTGCCTGGTCGGAATACAACCACCATTGGGCCGGGCTGTTCGTGCTGGCGGTGGGATTGCTGGCGCTGCTGAACCAGGCGGGCCTGCGCTGGGCGCGGCATTGGCCGCTGGTGTTCCTGGGGCTTGCGGTGTTCCTGTTCCTGCGCTCCGACCCCGAGGTGTGGCCGCTCGGGCAGGAAGGGTTCTTTGTCAGCCTGCGCGATCCCGAGGTGTTGCAGCACCGGTTCTTCGTGCTGCTGACCGTGGCATTCGCACTGTTCGAGTGGCGGGTGCGGGCGGGCGGCTGGACGCGTGGCTGGGCGGTGCTGGTGTTCCCGCTGCTGACGGCGATGGGCGGGGCGGCGCTGCTGACGCACCAGCATGCGATCGCCAATGTGCGCGACCAGCTGCTGATCGAGATCACCCACACGCCGCTGGCGCTCGCCGGCATCGCCGCGGGCTGGGCACGCTGGCTGGAGATCCGCGCCGACGGCCGCGTGGCACGCATCGCCGGCTGGGTGTGGCCGGTCTGCTTCCTGCTGATCGGGCTGATCCTGCTGGATTATCGCGAGGCGTAGGCGACCAGTTCGCCGCCCGGTGCCAGGCGTTGCAGCCCGCCCGCGTGCCGGATCGGCAGCTCGGTCCGGTTGCCCGCGTCGGCATGGACGCGCAGCACGGCGCCGTCCCAATCAAGCGTGAGCGCCTGGTCGCAATGCGTCAGCCGCATCCGCACCGGACCGAGGCGAAGCTGGCGGCGCCGGCGCGATCGCCAGCGCGTCGGCCTCGACCCGCGCGCCGAGGTAATGGCGTTGCAGCACGTCCAGCGTGCCCGCCATCGCGCCGAGATGCAGCCCTTCCGAGGCGCTCGTGGTTTCCGAGGTATCGCGATCGATGCGCAGCGCCCGCTGGAAGAAGGTCCAGGACAGGGCGGGGTCGAGCCGTGCCAGGGCGCCCGCGCAGACCACGCGCGAAAGGCTCGATTCATGTGTCATGCGGTCGAGGTAGTAGCGCGCCGTGCGCCGCGCCTGGCTTTCGTCGAACGCATAGCCCATGCCGCCGATCAGCGCGGCGAGCTCGTCGGGTGCGAGCAGGTACAGCAGCATCAGCACATCGGCCTGCTTGGTGATCTGCCAGGCATCGACCGTATCGCCGCGCGCCTCCAGCACGCGGTCGATGCGGCCCTGCTTCTGCTCCTCCGCGAAGGCGATTCCACTCCAGCGCTTCAGCCGGTCGAAGCCCGCGAACTGCATCAGCACGCCGTCGTCGTCGAAGCATAGCCGCAGCCGGCTCGCCACGCGCCGCCAGTGCGGCGGCTCGTGCTCGGCGATGTCCAGCATGATCGCCAGCTCGCGCCGGCGCTGCGGCGGCAGCCGGTCCAGCGCCGCGCAGGCGTGCAGCAATGCCGCAGCCGCCATGACGTTGGTATAGGCGTTGTTGTCCATTCCCGGCTCGGCCGCGCCGGGATAGGCGTTGTGGTATTCGTCCGGGCCGATCACCCCGCAGATGTCATAACGGTCGGATCGCGGATCGTGGCGCGCGATCGACGCCCAGAAACGGGCGATTTCGACCAGCATCTCGGCACCGTATTCGGCGAGGAAGCTCTCGTCGCCGGTGGCAAGCGCATGGTGCCAGACCGTGTGCGCGATGGCTGCGCCGATGTGGCGCTGCAAGCGCGTGTGGTCGGGGAGCAGGTGCCCGGACATGGGATAGAGCTGGAAGTTCGGCGTCTCCTCGGCGCCGGTGGCGCCGCTGCGCCACGGGAACATCGCCCCTGCGTAGCCGGCCGCACGCGCCGCTTCCCGCGCCTGCGGCAAGCGGCGGTAGCGATACAGCAGCAGCGCGCGGGCGATCTCCGGGAAGCGATGGCTGAGGAACGGGAATGCGAAGATCTCGTCCCAGAAGACCTGGCCGTGATAGGCCTCCTGCCAGCCTCGCGCGGGCAGTCCCGCATCCAGATGGACGGTGTGCGGCGAGACCGTCTGCAGCAGGTGAAAGATGTGAATGGACAGTTCGCGCCGCAGCTCCGGATCGGCCGCGTCCAGCCCGGCGCGATCCCATAGCCGGGCCCAGGCCCGCTCGTGTTCGCGACGCAGCTGCGCGAAGTCCGGCGCGTCGGCGGCCATGCCGATCGCGGCGTCCTGCGGATCGGCGGTGGCGGGGTCGCGTTCGGTGACGATGGCGGCGACATTCTCGATGGCGAGCGTGCCGCCGGCCGCACAAGGGCAGGTGATATGTTCCGCGATATGGTCGCCCTGCGCGGACGATGCCGCGCCGGATCGGCCCGTCCGCCTGCACGAGCAGGCGCGCGGCGATCGCGATGCGGATGCGAGAATGGCGGGTGCGGGCGGTGAGCAACAGCGTCTCGGGCGGCAGCACCTCGACCGCGACCGCATCAAGGTGACGATAGACGCCGAGGATGCCGCCATCCGTGTTGTGATTGCCCACGCCCGATCTCGAGGCCGGCACGCAGCTCGATGTGTCCCGACCAGTTCTCCGCTGTCAGCCGCCAGCGCACGGCCGCGAGCGTGGGGCGCCACATGCTGACCAGGCGCTGCTCATGCAGCCGGGTGCGGCGGCCACGCTGGTCGCGCACCAGCATGTCGCGCAAGGCAAGTCCGCGTGCCATGTCGAGACGGTGCCGATAGGCGAGGATGTCGCAGCGTCGCAGCGAGAACCATTCGGTATCGCCCTCGATGCGGAACGTCAGCAGCGTCCAGTTGGGCAGGTTGACCAGCGCGTCGTGGCCCAGCCGCTCGCCCTCGATCGTGACGAGGCGCCGGTCATACAATCCGGCGGCGTAGGCGCCGGGATAGTGGCACTCGTCCTCCGCCGCGATTTCCGGCGGACAGGCGCGCACGAACAGCGTGCCGTTGCCGAGGCCGAACAGGGATTCGCGTCGGCGCTCATCGGCCGCGTCGAAATCCTCATAGGCGAGCACCATCGCAGCATCATCGGCCGAGCACATGAGCGCCCTCGGCGAGACGGGGGAGAAAGGCGTCGATCTCGGCCCGTGTCGGGTAGGCTTCCTGCGAGCCATAGCGTGTGACCGCGAGATGCGAGGCGGCAGTCGCAAACAGCACGGCAGAAAGCGGCGCCTGGTCTTCGAGCAGGGCCACCGCCAGCGCGCCGGCGAAGGCGTCGCCCGCGCCGGTGCTGTCCACGACCCGCACCGGCACGGGCGGGATATGGATCACCTGCTCGCCGCAGCGGAACACGCAGCCGCCGTCCTCCAGCTTGACGCAGGCGAGCGCCACGCCAAGGTCGGCCAGCGCCGTCGCGGCGCGCGCGGCACCCTCGGTGTCGCCGGTTTCGAGTCCCGTCAGCTCGGCCGCCTCGCGCGCGTCGGGGCAGATCGCGGCGCAGTGTTCCAGCATCTCGCGCTCGACTCGGCTGGTCGGAGCCGGGTCGAGCAGGACGCGCAGGCCCCGCTTGTGCGCAGCCATGACGGCGCGAGAAGCAACCGCTTGCGGAATCTCGACATCGGCGGCCAGGACGGAATGCTCCGGCGCGGCTTCGACGAGTGCCAGCATGTGCCGCACCGCGCCCTCGTCCCATGCGTCATTGGCGTTCGATGCGAGGACGATGCTTTTCTTCGCATCCGGTGCGACGGCGATCATCGAGACGGCGGTGGCGGTTCCCGCCGCCACGCTGACGCCGTCGAGGCACAGGCCGGCGCGGCGCAGCGGCCCCAGCGCCTGCTCGCGCAGGTCATCGTCTCCGACGCGGCCGAGCAGCATCGCCCTATGCCCGAGGCGGTGCGCGAGAAAGGCGACGTTCGCGGCCTTGCCGCCGCCTAGCCGGACGAAATCGGTGGCCAGCAGCGTTTCGCCCGCCGCCAGCGGGCGCGGCGTCCGTACCTGAAAATCGGCGTTGATACTGCCGAGCGACAGGATCGCGGGCCGTTCCATGCGTCACTCTTTCCGAAGGTCCCGCATCATCCGGCCACCTCGCGGATCGCCGCCTCTATGCGATCTTTCGAGGTGGCATCGGCGCGCCGCTCCGGCCGATGGATGCGCAGATCGTTTCCCGATCGCAGAACCTCGCATTCGGTGGCGCCCGAGGCGTCGCGCCGGAAGCGCAGATCGACGCTCGACCGGCCGATCCGCACGTTGTCGAGCGTCACCTCGGGCAGCCAGTCGGGCAGGTCCGGATCGACGATCAGCGTGCGCCGCGGTGCCAGCGGCAGCATGCCGAGCATGGCATGGACCAGCATGACCACCGCACTTGCCGACCATGCCTGCGGCGCGCAGGCGCCGGGATAGATGCCGGGATGCGGGTGGCGGCGGTCGCGCGGATGGCCGCCGAACACCTCGGGGAGGCGGTCGAGGTGGAACAGCTCCGTCGCATCGAACAGGGCCTTCGCCACACGATGCAGCAGCGGTGCGAACCCGTAGCGCTTCAACCCGAACGCCGTGAGCGCGTTCGCGAACGGCCAGACGGTGCCCAGATGGTAGGCGAACGGGTTGTAGGCCTGATGCGTGCTCGACAGCGTGCGGATGCCCCAGCCGCTGAACATGTCGGGCGCCATCAGCCGGTCGGCGACCGCCTGCGCCTTCTCGTCCGCCACGATGCCGTAGGCGAGGCAGGCGCCGGGATTGGAGGCGATACTCCTGACCGGGCGCTTGTCGGGATCGAGTGCGAGGGCGAAGAATTGCTCATCCTCGAGCCAGAACGTTTGATTGAAACGCCGCTTCAGCTCGTCGGACTGCGCCAGCAGATCGGCCCCGCGCGCGTGCTCGCCGACCGCCATGAAAGCGATGCCCATCGCCCGCTTCGCCGCGAAGTAGAGGCCCTGCACCTCGCAGACGGCGATCGGGTTTTCCACCATGCGGCCGTTCGCATACAGGATCGCCTGGCCGGAATCCTTCCAGCCCTGGTTTTTCGTGCCCGAGTTGCCTGCCCGCGTCTCGTATTCATAGAACCCGTCGCCGTCCTGGTCGCCGTCGCGATCCATCCATTCCAGCGTGGCGAGCGCCTTGTCGCGCATGGACAGGAAAAAGTCCTGCTCGCCGGTGTGCGCGAGGTGCGTGGCAAGGCCGAGCAGGAACAGGCCCGGGGCCGAATAGTCGCCGTAATAGTGCAGGAACGGCGTTTTGCCGAGCAGGGCGAGCGGGCTCAGCTGACGCTGATGCACGACCTTGCCCGGCTGGGCGTCGAACGCGTCGTCGCGTTCCGTCGCGTTCCACTTGCCGACCAGGCGCAATGCGCCGCGCAAGGTCGCCGGGTTGAGCAGGACCGATTGCCAGGACGCCATCAGCGTGTCGCGCCCGAACAGGCCCATATAGTTCGGGATGCCAGCCGCCGGCGTGAACCGTTCCGCTCCTTCGCCCTCCAGCAATTGCAGCGAACCGAGATCGGCGACGGCGCGGGTCCAGGCCGCCTCGACTCTCGGGTTCGTCGCCGACAGCCGCACGCAGCCGCCAGTCCATTCCTCGCGCACCTGATCGGCGGTGCAGCCATCCTTGATGTGGCCATCGAGGCCATAGAACGGCTCGATCCGCTCGCCGAGAAAATCGGCCACGACGTCGATCGCCAGCGTGCGCGTCTGCCGTGCCGCGAGATCGACGGCGCAGGAGACCACGCCCATCCCCTCGGCGAAGCTGCCTGCGCCGGAAAACCGGATCTCGCTTGCATGCTGGAGCTTCGGGTGACGATAGCGGAACGTGACTGCCCCGCTGCCGTCCTGCTGCCCCGTCCAGACCTGCTCCACCGGGGCCTTCTGCTGGCGCTGCCCGCTCTGCGCCTCCGTCTGGTCGGCGAAGTCGGCAGCGACTTCCCATGACAGGACGATGCTGGTCTCCGCCATTGCATGATTGGTCACGTGAACGTCGAGATGCAGGCCACCGCCGACATAGCGGTTGACCTGGATCTCGATCCCTTTCTGCGCGATCTCGCCGCCTGAGCCGCCCTTGTCGTCCGGCTTTGGCCCAGCGGCAGCGCCGGCCGGAGACGGTGCCAGATAGTAGGAGATCAGGAAATGCGGTTCGACCGGGTTGGCCGAGACGAAATGCGGCTCCGCATCGTCAACCCTGAAGATCAGGCGGGACAGGAACCGGGTTCGGCGGACATAGAATCCCTCCAGCCCGGAGCGGATATGGCCCCGGCTGTCGGCAATCAGGATGGCGTGCCCGCGGTGCGCCGATTGTTCGCCGGGGCGCAGCCAGAACAGGTTGACGTCCGTCCGCGCCACGACCGGCCCTAGCGACGACGCCGGGCGCGCCGCGCGGGCTTCAGCGCGAGCGCCAGCACCAATCCGGCCAGTCCGATCGGCAGCCGGTTGCGCTGCATCCACATCTGGCTGCTGCTCGATCGTGCCTCGCGCGTGAAAGGCCCGTGGATCACGCCCGCGCTCTTGCCCTCGTGCAATGCGGGGGCCCGCAGCTGGGCCACGTCGCGCCGGCCCGTGCGCTGGACCACGAAGCCGGCCAGCGCCGATATCCAATCCATGATGCCCGGAACCAGCGCGTTCATGACGGCGAACTGTTCGGTGCTGCCGCTCACCTTGACGTCGCGCCGCCGCTCGGTCACTGCGAGCCAGATCGCGTCGGCCACCAGCTCCGGCTGATAGACGGGAGGCGGCGGCCGTGGGGAATCGGTCTCGTGACCCGCCGCGAAATGCGCGGGCGCGTGGCTGAAGAACGGGGTGTTGGTGGCGGGCGGATGCACCACCGCCACATGAATCGGGATACGGTCGTGCATCAGTTCGGCCCGCACCGCCTCATAGAAGCCGCGCACCGCCCATTTCGCGGCGCTATAGGCCGACATCATCGGCACTGCGCGATAGGCGACCGCGGAGCCGATGCCGACAATCGTGCCGCGTCCGCGTGGCGTCATGGAAGCAAGTGCCACCCGCGTGCCGTTCACCTGGCCCAGAAAGGTGATGTGAAGGACGCGGTGGAAATCGGCCTCGCTGGTGTCGGTGAAGCGGGCCACCAGACCGATGCCGGCGCCGTTCACCCAGAGCTCCATCGGTCCCAGCTCGCTCTCGATCCGCTGCGCCGCCGCTGCCAGGGCGGCGCTGTCGGTCACATCGGCGGCGGCCGTGGCCACGCGACCGCCAGCCTCCCGGACGCGCTCGGCGGCGGCGGCCAACCCCTCCTCGCTGCGGGCAATCAACCCCACCCGCCAGCCGCGCCGCGCGAACAGCAGCGCCGTGCACAGGCCAATCCCCGACGATCCGCCGGTGATGATGGCAACGCGGGATGGGTTCTGGGCCATCGGGCTCTCCTGCGGTCTGGGGCAGCGGGCCAACGTGCGCCGGGGCGGGGCGGTTGCGGCGGCGCCACTCCCATCCGCCAATAACGAGCCGGAATAACAAAATCGCGACAAAGGCTGACAATCCGGTTTAGGATGTTCCGGGCAAGTCACGGGTGGGGAACGCTGCGCAGAATGCGACGAGAGGCACGACGCATAGCTTTCCCCGTTTCGCTCTCGGTCATTGCGGTGCTGTCGCTGATTGCGGCGCAGAGGTCGGCCTGGGGGCAGGCGCCGCCGCCGCCCGGTCCAGGGGCCGCGACGTTCTTGCCGCAGGGCTCACCCATCCCGCGCATCGCACCGCCTGCACCGCCCAGGGTAGGGCCGGGCCTGGTCACGCCACAGATACCGTCCACGGGCGTGCCGGCCAGCGGCGCCGTCGCCGTGCGGCAGGCGCAGGTCGACGGCGCCACCGCCTATCGCGATGCCAGTTTCGCGCCGCTGCTGCAGGGCCTGAGCGGTCCGGCCGTGCCGATCGCCCGCATCCAGGCGGCCCGCGACGCAATCCTGGCGCGCTATCGACGCGACGGCTACGTGCTGACTGCGGTGAAGGTGACGCTCGACCGCACGCAAACCCTGCGCTTCGTCGTGACCGAGGGCCGCATCGCCGAGGTCAAGCTCGATGGCGATATCGGCCCGGCCGGCGTGCAGGTGCTGCGCTTCCTGAAGCACCTGACCGAGGTGCAGCCCATCGATTCCGCGAGTCTCGAACGCTGGCTGCTGCTGGCGCAGGACGTGCCGGGCATTTCGCTGCGCGCCGTGCTGCGGCCGTCCACGACCGAACCCGGCGCCCTGACCCTGGTCGCCGTGGTGAGCCGGGCGCCGTTCTCCGGCCTCGTGACCGCCGATAACCGCGCCTACGATCTGACCGGCCCGGAAGAAGGGCTGGTGGTGCTCGACGCCAACAGCTTCACCTCGCTGGGCGAGAAGACGGAAGTCTCGCTGTACGGCGCGGCGCGCGCCACGCAGTTATTCGGGCAGGCGACCAGCGAGTTCTTCGTCGGCGGCTCGGGGCTGAAGCTGCGCCTCTATGCCGGCTCCGGCACCGCCGACCCGACCGGGCAACTGGGGGCGGAGGGCTATCACGGCGTCACCACCATCGCCGGCGTCGCGGCGCTCTATCCGCTGATCCGCGCCCGGCAGCAGACACTGAATCTCGGCGCCTATTTCGACATCCTGCAATCGGACATCAACGCCGGCGGAGAGCTGGCCAGCCAGGACAATCTGCGCGTGCTACGCCTGGGCGCCGATTATGCGTTGCAGGATCTCTGGGCCGGTGGCGACCGGACGGCGCTGAACGCCGTCAGCCTGCGGGTGAGCCAGGGGATCGAAGGGCTGGGCAGCAGCACCAACGGCCAGCAGGAGCCGCCGCCCGGCCGCGTGGGCGAGATGGTCGATTTCACCAAGGTCAGCTTTGAGGCGAGCCGCAATCAGACCCTGTTCTCGCCCTGGCGCGGTGCCACGGTGGCGTTGCAGGGCATCGTCACCGGCCAGTACAGCGGCGACGTTCTGCCGCCTGCGGAAAAGTTCTTTTTGGGCGGCTCGCGCTGCAATCGCGGCTATTACTCGGGCGAGGTGACGGGCGATTCGGCACTCGCGGTCTGCACGGAATTGCAGCTCAACACCGGCTTCACTCTCGACTGGTTTGCCCGTCCGATGCAGATCGGCACCCAATTCTACGGCTTCTACGATTGGGGCGAAGCTTGGCAGAACCAGCGGACGGACCCGAATGCGCGTCTCCAGTCGGCGGGCGGGGGCGTGCGCCTGAGCGTTACGCGCTATACTGAATTCGACATCGAGGGCGTTGCGCGGCAGACGCGGCTGCCGCAGGGTGTGACGAGCAACACACCACCCTTGCGCGCCGATGCGGTCTACTGGCGTGTGCTGACGCGGTTCTGAGCGAGTGCGTGGCCGGGGGCGTGCGATGAACCAGGGTGTCAGACGAAAATCCCTGCTGGCGACGACAGCGCTGGTGCTGGCGGCGGCGCCTGCCCTGGCGCAGACGCTGCCGGCGCCGAATCAGCTTCCCATCGGCATGCGCGTGATCGCGGGCCAGGCCAGCGCCACGACGCGGGGCGCCAACATGCAGGTGAACCAGCAGAGCGGCCGGGCGGCGCTGGACTGGAGCAGCTTCAATATCGGCAGCCAGGCGGGGGTGCAGTTCCAGACACCGGGTCAGCAATCGACCACCCTGAACCGGGTGAGCGGCCCGGATGCGTCGGTGATCGCGGGCAAGCTCAGTTCGAACGGACAGCTCGTGCTGATCAACCAGTCGGGCGTGGTGTTCATGCCCGGCGCGGTGGTCGATGCCCAGAGCGTGGTCGTCTCCGCCGCCGGCATCACGGAACAGGGGATGCGCGCGGGCGTCGCCAGTGGCCATTTCGTGCTGAACCAGGCGCCCCGCCCGGGCGCGCAGGTGGTCAACAACGGCCGCATCTCCGTGCGCAGGGCCGGCCTTGCGGCCTTGGTGGCCCCGCAGGTCGCAAATCATGGCATCATCAGCGCGCCGTTCGGCACGGTGAAGCTCGCGGGCGTGGCGAGCCACGTGGTCGATCTCTATGGCGACGGGCTGCTGTCGATCGACGTGAGCCGCCAGACGATCCGCGACTCGTCGGGCGCGGCGGAGCTTGTGACGAATGACGGAGTGATCGAAGCCGAGGGCGGCCGGGTCACGCTGTCTACGGCCGCAGTCGATGGCATCGTGACGAATCTGGTCGATGCGGGCGGCACGATTTCGGCCGACAGCGTCGGCCGGCATGGTGGCCGCGTGCTGATCGATGCCGAAGGCGGCACGGCGCAGGTGACCGGGACCATTACGGCACGCGGCCTGGGCGGCTCCGGCTCGGTCGGCGGGCAGATCGGTGTCACGGCCTCCGAGCAGGTGAATCTCGCGTCCGGGGCGCGCCTTGATGCTTCAGGCCAGAGCGGGGGCGGCACGGTCGCGATCGGAACCACCCTGGCGCGCGCGCGCGGCGGTGTGGGCGTCAAGGCGCTGGCGGCGAAGGTCGCGACGGTGGCGCCAGGTGCGAGCGTGTCGGCCGATGCACTGCAATCCGGCAATGGCGGGCGGATCACGGTGCTGTCCACCGACGACACGCTGATGGCGGGCACGCTCTCGTCGCGTGGCGGCGCGCTGTCCGGCAATGGCGGGATCGTCGAAGTGTCGGGCACGCTGGGCCTGGCACTCGTCGGCCGGGTGGACGTGACGGCTGCGCATGGCAATGCGGGCGGCCTCGTCATCGATCCCACCGACCTCGTCGTGCAGTCGGGCGGCGGTGCCGTGCTGACCAATGGCAGCCTGAATGTGGCGCCACCACCGCCCGACAACAGTGCCACCATCGATCCCAACGTGCTGCAGGCGGCGAGCGGCAACATCACGCTGATCTCCACCGACAATCTGGATGTGCGGAGCGGCTTCTCGCTGAACAGCCACGGCCTGCTGACGATGACGGCCACGAACGGCACCATCACCGTCGGCGGTGCCATCACCAACAGCGGCGGCGGCATCACGATGTTCGCCGGCAGCAACATCTTCATCGACGCGGCGATCACTTCGGCCGGCGCCTTGAACATCACCAGCGCGCAGGGCGCGATCACGCAGCAAGCGGGCGCGCCGATCGCCAGCACCGGCAGCTACGTGGCGCTGTCCGCCGGCGGTGTCATCACGCTTGCCGACAATGTTGCCACGTCGAGCTCGCCCGCGGCCGGCTCGCTCAATCTGGTGCGGGCGACCGGCGTCTCGCAGCAGGGCGGGGCGGTCATCACGCCTTCGCTGTTCAGCAGCAACGGCATTACCGGCCCGGTGTCGTTGCCGGACGCCACCAATCAGGTCCAGTCGCTCGGCAGCTTCGCGGTTTCCGGCGGCGGCTTCACGCTGGTCGATGCGGTGCCGTTGCTGACCGTATCGCAGCGGCTCGGCATCACCGGCGGGGCTTTGGCGCTGAACAACAGCGGCGATATCGACATCGCCGCACCCATGACCGCGGACGGCTTCCTGAGCGTCGTCAGTACCCGGGGTGCGTTGACGCAGCAGGCCGGCGCGCCGATCACCAGCACCACCAGCGGCATCCTGTTCTCGGCTGCCGGGGTGGTTTCGCTGGGCGACACGGTTTCCGCGACCAATGCCGAAGGCGGGTCAGTGGATTTCGGCCAGAATGACGGAGTGGTGCAGACGGGCGGCAGCATCAATACGCCGGCACTGTTCAGCAGCGGCACCTTCAGCGGCAACGTGGCCCTGACGCAGAGCGGCAACACCATCGGGTCGCTCGGCAATTTCGGCGTCTCCCAGGGAGGCTTCACGCTGGTCGATGCGGCGCCCGCCCTCAGCGTCCTGGGCAGGTTGACCGTGTTCGGCTTGGACCCGGTTTCTCTGACCGCACCGCGGATCGTGATCGGGCAGGGTGGCCACATCACCAGCGGCATCGCCAGCCACGGGTTTGTCGAGCTGGCGCCCGCGGCGGGCGGCACGGTGACACTGGGCAGCGATCCAGGCACCGGTTTCGCGGTAACGGACACGACACTGAACGCGATCACCGCGGGGGTCCTGCGCATTGGCGCGGCCAACGGAAGCATCACCGCGAGTACCGTCACGGTCGCGGCGCCATTCGGGGTGAGCGGGCCTGGCACTTTGCCGGACCTGGAACTCGTTTCCAATGCCGGGATCGCTGTCAACGCCAGTCTGGTGGCGAACACGCTGCTGCTGGGCGGCAGCGGTGCGGTCACCCAGGGAGCGGGCGCGGCCGCGACGATTGCCGCCGCCGTGCTGGGGAGCTCGTCGGGATTCCCGCTCAGCGGCCCGGTGACACTCGCCAATACGCTGAACGCCGTTCCCGAACTGGGCGGGCTGTTCACCACGGGTGGCGGCGTCGATCTTGCCACAAGCGGCGCGCTCAGCGTCACCGGGCCAGTCTCGACCTCCGGCGGCGCGCTCACGCTCAACGCGGCCGGCGGCGACATCACCTTCGCGGGGAATGTCAGCGCCGGCGCGCTCTCGCTCGCGACGGGCAGTGGCGGCAATGTCGTGCAGAATTCGGGCGTGGCGCTTACCGCGACCTCGATCACCGGCAATGTGTCCGGCGGCGCCAC
Source organism: uncultured Pseudomonadota bacterium (assembly GCA_963838805.1). Classification (GTDB taxonomy): domain Bacteria; phylum Pseudomonadota; class Alphaproteobacteria; order Acetobacterales; family Acetobacteraceae; genus CAVRQM01. Next base: position 196,193 of record CAWISK010000005.1, on the reverse strand, counting down.
GCTGACCGACAGCTTCACCGGCACCACCTCGCTCGGCGCCTTCACCTCCGGCGCGCTGTCGCTCACCACCGCCGGACCGCTGACCACGACCGGAGCGGTCACCGCCGGCACCGTCATCCTGTCGGCGAGCGGCCTGCTCGACATCGCGAGTGCCGTCACCGGCTCCGTGATCGACCTGAGCGCGGCGTCGGTGAGCGAGGACGTCGCGGCGGGCAGCCTGAACGGCACGCTGAGCGATGGTGTTTTCTTCGGATTGCTGACCACCGGCACGGGCCACATCACCGGCGATGCGACGCTGCTCGGCGCCAATACTCTGACGCAAGTTCAGGGATTCAGCGACGGCGGCACATTGTCGCTGCTGAACACGCAATCGCTGGCGATCGAATCCGGCGTCGGCGCGACCATCGCCTCGTTCCGGGTCACCAACCACGGGTCGATCGAGATCGACCAGCCGCTGGTCATTCCGGCCACGGGCACGCTGGACTTGCGCGCCGACAGTCTGGTGGTGACGGGGGCGGCCACGTCCGAGGTGACCAGCGTCCCCATCGCGCTGATCGCGGTGGCGCCGGACGACCCGACATACGAGGTGGCGCTGGGCGGCAGTGCGGTTTCCGGCGCCGGTACTCTGGCACTGGCTGGCCCGTTCCTGCCGGCGGCGTTGCGCGCCAACACGCTGGAAGTGGGCGGCCTGCCGGACGGCACGATCACGGCGGCGAACATCGTGATCGGCGGCGCCTCGCTGCCGGCCACCGCGACGCTGTTGCTGGATGCCTCGGGCGGCGCCACCCAGACCGGGGCGCTGGCCGTGGGCACGCTGGGCGGGCAGCTTGGCGGCGATGTCGTGCTGACCGGGCCAGGCAACAGCATCGGCGCACTGGGCAATCTGTCCGTGGGCGGCAATGCGGCCCTGGTGGACACAGCCTCGCTGCTGACCGTGGCGGGCGCCGTCACCCTGACGGGCGGCGGCACATTGCAAATTGCCGCGGATAATTTCGCCTTCGGCGCTGGCGGCTCGATCGGCGCGGGCACGGTCAAGATCGGGCCGATCGACGCCGGGCAGACCGTCGGCATCGGCAGCGCCAGCTCCGGCAACATCGTGCTGGGCGATCTGTCGCGCATCACGGCCGCCACCTTGCAGGCTGGGCGCAGCGGCATCCGGGGTACGCAGGATGCGTTGCAGATTGCGCTCGCCGGGACCGCCAGCTTCGGCGGCACGTTGCTGCTGGATGCGGCGGCGGGCGGCGTGTTCCAGGCCAATGGGACTTTGAGTGCCGGGGCGCTGGGCGGGTCCAGCCTCGGCGCCTTCGACATCGCCGGCGGCAACGGCAATGTCATCGCCCAGCTGGATGCGATTACCGCGACCTCGATCGATGTGATCGATCAGTCGGCGGTGCGGGTGAGCGGCATCGTGCAGGCCACGACCGGCCCGCTCGGTCTCACGGCACCGTCGGTATCGGTGGACAGCACGGGCCAGCTCGTCGCCAGCACCGGAACGATCGGGCTTGCCACCGACGCGCTGGCGTCGCCGCGAACGGATGCCGTCGTGGCACCCGGCACGGTCAATATCTCGCCTGACAGACTCTCCACGCTCACCGTCGGCCCGGCCGCGGGACAGGTCGATCTCTCCCGCGTCACCACCGGCACGATCGACCTGTTCTCGGCGCCGGGCGGCATCGTCTTCAGTGGCGCGGTGGTGCCGGGTGCCGGGATGCTCGTGCTCGACGCGGCCAACGACCCGGTGAGCGAGACCGCGGCGGACAGCCTGACGGTCGCCACGCTGACCGGCATCGCCGGATCGCTGTCGATGCCCGGCGGCAACGCGATCGGCACGCTCGCCGGGTTCACTGTCGGCTTGGGCAACTTCCTGCTCAACGACGCGAATCTCACCGTGACCGCCCCCGTCGTCGCCAGCAACCCGTTCGCTGCGCAAACCATCACCTTGCAGGCGCCCAGACTGAACCTGGTGAACGGAGCGGCATTCAGTCTCGCCTTCAACTCGCCCGCGAGCGCGCTGGTGCTCCAGGCCGACACGCTGACTGGCGCCGTCAACGCGAGCGTGCCGGGCGGGACCGTGCTGCTGGAGCGGCTGACGCAAGGCGCGCAGAGTTTCGCGCAGAGCGGCGGGATCACGGCCGGCACGTTGCAGATCGGCGGCACGGTGGCCGGAGGCAGTGCCCTGTCCTCGACCTCGCTCAGCCTCGGCACCCTGAACGGCTTGAACGTCACGACCTTGCGCCTGGAGATTTCGGGCGCCGTGACGCAGACCGGCGCGATCGTGGCACCGGGCAGCACGCTGACCGGTGCGGCCGGATCGGTGGCACTGTCTAGCCTCGGCAACATCATCACGGCGTTGGGCGATTTCACCACGACCGCCAACGGCAATTTCTCGCTGACCGACGCGGCGCCGCTGACGCTTGCCGGCGCGCTGCTGGCGGGCACCGGCAGCGTGACACTCAACGACAGATCATCGGTGGGCTTCGGCCTCACGCTGGCCGCCGGCAGCCGGATCGAGGGCGGAGCGCTGCTGCTCGATTCCCCGGTCAGCCAGGGTGTGACACAGGATGCCGCGAGCACGATCGGCGCGGTGTCACTCTCGGGAACGATCCTGGGAACTCTGCTGCTGGATGGCGCGAACAACGCGATCGGCGCCATCAACACCCTGATCGTGGGTGGTCTGCTGCGTCTCAGCGACAGCGCCACGCTGACCGAGAATGCGACGGGAATCCTGAGTGCCGGCACGCTTTCCGGCAGTTTCGGCGGCGATGTGCGGCTGTTGGGTGCGACGAACTCGATCGGCGATCTGGGGCCGATCACCGCCGCGGGAACACTGTCGCTGACCGCCGCTGACCCGACCCTGGCCGGTATCGTGCAGGCGTCCGAGATTTCTCTCGCGGTCAACGGACTGGGCTACCTCTCCGGTTCGCTGATCGCCACAGGCGCCCCCCCGCCCGGACCGGTGCGGCCGCTCTTTGCGACCAGCGGCACGATCGAGATCGGGCCGCGCGACTCCCGGCGTGCTCAATCTAGGCACCGCGAGCGGCGGAGCGTCGTTCGTCTCGGCGAGCGCGCTCGCCAACGTCGATGCCGCCGTCCTCGTGCTCGGCAAATCCATTGATGGCCCACTCGCCAGCGGCATCGATATCAACGCGCCGGTAGCGATCAGCAGCGCGCTGCCGCCCTCGGAGCAGGTGGCCACTGTCGATCTGGAGACCGTCCTCTATCCGGTTTTCGGGCCGGTCATCCAACTGGCGGGCGCATCGTTCGCCGTACCCGGCACGCTGATCGGCAATACCGGGGCGGTGTCGATGCAATCCAGCGGCAATTCGGTGCCGGTGCTCGGCCCCTATACGGTGTACGGCGGCGGCAGTTTCGCGCTGGCCGATACCGGCCCGCTGGCGATCGAGGGCGATGTCATCGCGAACAACATCACCCTTGCCGCCACCGGCGCGCTGACGCTCGATCGGGGCAGCCTGTTCACGGTCGGAGGCGGCGGCACCGTCGATCTGACGGCCGATGGCGCGAGCGAGGTCAACGGCATCATCGTCGCCGCCACACTCGACAGCAGCGGCACACCGAGCGGCGATTTCTCGCTTTCCGGCGCCAATGACGTGGGCACGCTCGGCACATGGAACTCGACCGGCGCCCTCACGCTCGTCAATGGCACCAGCAGCGAGGAACCGACTCCACTGATCGTCGCTGGGCCGGTCAATGTGACGGCGCTGGCGCTGCGCGCCGTCGCAATAGAGCTTGCCGGCAACGTCACCGCGACCGGGGGTGGCGCCGTGGATCTGTCCACCACCGCCGGCGGGGTGACGCAGACCTCCGGCACGCTCTCCGCCGGCCTGCTGACCAGTATCGCGGGCGTGCAGGGCGGAGCCGCGCTGCTGGGCGACAACGGCAACGCGGTGGCGGCACTCGGTCCATTCTCGGTGCCGGGCAACGCATTCACGCTGAACGATTCCAGTCCGCTTCAGGTGATCGGCGCGCTGTCGGCTGGCTCCGTGCTGCTGACCGACCTCGCCGGCATGACCGTGGCGGCGCCCGTGACAGCGCCGCTCATCACGCTGCGCGGCGGCGCGCTCGCCATCAACCAGAACGGCAGCCTGCTGGCGCAGGGCGGCACGGTCGATGTGGTGGCGAGCGGTGCCACGGAAAGCGGCAACGGCTTCATCGAAGCGGCGACATTGCTCTCCGGCGGCACGCCCAGCGGCGCATTCGTGCTCGGCGGCGCCAATCAGGTGAACACGCTGGGCGCGTTCCAGATGGCGAGCGGCGGCTCGCTGCTGCTGGCCGACGGCACGCCGCTGACAGTCGCGGGGCCGGTCAGCGGCGCCTCGGTGGCACTGGCGGCGCCCGCGATCACCCTGGCCGGTCTCGTCTCGGCCGGCGTCGTGGATCTGTCGGCGAGCAGCGGCGGCGTGGCCGAGACTACCGGCAGCATCACCGCCGGCCTGCTTCTCAGCAGCGGCAACATCGCGGGCGGCGCCACGCTGGAGAATGGCGGCAACAGGGTGGCTTCGCTCGGCAACATCCTCGTCAGCAGCGGCGATTTCACCTTCGCCCAGCCGGGGTCGCTCGGCGTGTCCGGCACTGTCGCGGCCGCCAATATCGCGGTGCGGATCGGCGGCGCGCTGCAGATTGCAAGCTCCGGAACGCTTGCGGCGGGCGGCACGGTCGATCTTAGCGCGGCAGGTGCCACCGAGGCCGGCACGGGCGCCATCGTCGCCGCGATGCTGGACAGCACACTGGGCGCGTCCGGCCTGTTCGATCTGAACGGCGCCAACCGCATCGGCACGCTAGGGGTGTTTGGCATTCCTGGCGGCACGCTGTCGCTGGCGGACGGACAGGCGTTGACCGTGACCGGCCCGGTCTCCGCCACCGGACTTTCACTGTTCGCGCAAAGTCTGGTCCTTGATGGCGTCGTCAACGTCGCCAGTGCCGATGTTGCGACCTTCGGCGGTTCGCTGGTGCAGAACACCGGCTCGCTTGCAGTGGGCACGTTGACCAGCCTGCGCGGCGTGGCGGGTGCTGTGTCGCTGACCCGGCCGAACGAGATCGCGACCCTGGGCGGCTTCTCGGCACAGGGACCGGTGGCGCTGACCGATGCCATGGGCCTCATAATCGCAGGTCCGGTTTCCGCGCCAGCCGGGCTGCGTCTGCTTGTCTCGGGCGATCTGGCGGAGGCAGGGCAGGGCAGCATCGCCACGTCGGTGCTGTCTGGCCAGGCCGTTTCGGCGCAGCTCGCCAATCCAGGCAACGCGGTCGCGGCGCTGGATTTCGCGACCACGGCCGGGGCATTCGTTCTGGCCGATCAGCAATCGCTCGGCGTCAACGCCCTGTCGGGCGCCGGCGCATTCCTGGCGGTGTCCGGCAATCTCACCCTGGCCGGCTCCGTCGCGGAAGGCGGGGCGCCGGTGTCGCTTGATGTCTCGGGCAGCGTGACGCAGCCCGGCGGAACTCTCGCCGCGGGATTGCTGGAGGGGAGTGCCGGCAGCATCACCCTGCCGAACGGCAATGCCGTGGCGGCGCTCGGCAACATAACCGCGCCGGGCGGTTTCATGCTGGCCAATGCGTCTGCACTGGCGATCGCGGGCGCGGTGCGGGCGGGCATCGTGGACCTGTCCGTGGCCTCCGGCGGCATCACCGAACCGGGTGGGGCACTCATCGCCAATCAGCTCGTCAGCAGTCGCGGCATCACGGGCGACGCGCTGTTGACCGGGGCCAATCAGGTCGCGGCACTCGGGCCGCTCAGCGATAGCGGCCGCTTCGAGTTGGCTGATACGCAGTCGCTTGCGGTCGGCAATGTCAGTGCGGCGGTGCTCGACCTGTCCACGACGGTGGGCGGGATCAGCGAAACCGGGCCGATCAGCGTGGGGACACTGACCAGCAGCTTCGGCATCACCGGCGGCGCGCGCTTCGATAACGCGGGCAACCACGTCGCAGTGCTTGGCTCGATGCCGGTCAGCGGCGGCGATCTGCTGCTGACGACTGGCGGCAATCTTCAGGTCGCCGGCCCGGTCAACGCCCCGGATGTGGTTCTGTCGGTGGGCGGCACCATCACACAAAGCGGCGATGTCGTGGTGCCGGGAACCGTATTCGACGACCAGCGACGGCCCGTATCAGCGCGGCAGTGGCGCGCTGGCGGTGGGCACCCTGACCGGGCGGGCGGTGAGCTTCGCCAATTTCGGCGGTACTGCCGCGGTGCAGCGCATCGGCGCGTTCACCGTGAACGATGCCGATGACGGCTTCCCCGGCGCCAGCGCGTTCAGCAATTTCAGCCTGTTCGACGCGACCGCCTTGACGCTCGCCGGGCCGCTCGCGGCGGACTACATCCGCATCTCGGCCACCGGCACGCTCGTCTGGGCGGGCGACATCACGACCTTCGGCTTGCCGCGCTTGCAGCAGGGCCTTCCGACGCCGCAGGATCCCGGCACCTGGCTGCAGGTGGTCGCGGGACCGAACGGCACCGCGCAGCTCCTGCAGACCGGGGTGGCGCATATCTTCACGCAGGACGGCCTGATCTCGACGGTGCGGGTGCAGTTGCCGCCGGCCGGGGGCACGGTGAACTTCAGCAATTTGCAGGCGCCGACCACCGATCTGCTGCTGTTCCTCGGCGCCGGTCACGCGGGGGGGCTGATCAATGTCGGCGATCTGCTGGTCTCCGGCACGGCGGGCGGCACCAGCCTTACCGGCACGGTGCATGGTCTGGTCGGCGAGGCGGCCGCCAACGCCTCGGAAATCGACCCTTTCCTGAGCTCCAACTATCTGCTGAACGCCTGTCCGATCCGCACCGTGAACTGCATCCTGCTGCCGCTGTACTCGCTGCCGGCGGAAAATCCGTTGCGGGATCTCGCGATCAGCCAGGCGCGTGACGAACTCGATGACTCCGACGTGCTGCTGCCCAACGTCGCCGAGCAGGATTACTGATGCGTTCACGCATCATCCTTGCCCTGCTGGTTGCAGCCTCGCTGGCCGGCTGCAACGAACCGCCGGCCTCGGCCTTCGTCTCCGGCGGCGGCAGCGCCGGACGGCGCTCGGGGCTGGCGCTCGGCACCAACGCGGCCGGCGAGGTCTGCACGCAGCAGGAGATCGGTGACGGCGCCGCCGACGTGTATTGCGGCACGTGGCAGCAGCCGAGTGCCCATGTGCGCGCCGCCGGCCCCGCCGCCCCGTCGCAATTGCTGTCGCTCGCCACCGCCAGCCCGTGGCGCACGGCGCTCGACGGACGGTTCATCTGCGGCTCTCCGCAATCCACCACGATCCTGGGCGACGTGCCCGCCGAGCTGCTGTCCTGCACGCAGCGCATCGGTGGCTGGCCGCATGTGGGTCTGGTCGCGTCCGTGTCCGGCACCGGCTGGTTCGCCGATGGCGTGCTGCCGGCCCTGCCGGCGATGGAGCGGTCGCTCGGGGTCATGTCCGACCGCCTGCCGCCGTCGGCCGCTGGCCAGCAGCCGGGTTCGGCCGCGGACGCGCTCATGGCCAGCCGGCTCGCGGCCCACGTCTTCAGCGCCGGCGACGTGGGCGACTACGATCGCCTGATCGCGGCCGGCGACCGCGCCAATGCGGACGAGGATTTCCCGGCTGCCGAGAAGGCGTTCCGGGCGGCGCTCGCGGTGCAACAGAAGGCGCTGGGGCAGGATGCGTCGGCGACGGCAACGCCGCTGATGCTGCTCGCCTTGCAAGTCTCCAACCAGGGGCGGTTCGATGAGGCAACCGGGCTGCTGGCCCGCGCCCAGCACCTGAGCGACGCATCGGGCGATCCGGCGGTCGCGGCGCAAATGCTGGATGTCCGCGCACTCGACCAGCAGAACCGGGGGCATCACGCGGAGGCTCTGGCGCTGCTGCGGCAGGCCGAGGCGGCCTATGCCGCGCAATTACCGCCGGAGATCGTGCAGGCGCGGCCGCGGCCGACGCGGGCGCTCATCGTCGCGGCCCAGCTGCACGCCAATACGGCCGGGATGGCGGATCTGCTGCCCGATCGCGACCTGCTGACCGATGTGCGCACGCGCGCCGCCCTGCTCGGGCTGATCGAGGCGCGGCGCTACCAGGCGATCGTGCTGCGCGATCTTGGCCAGCAGTCGCAGGCGGCGGCGATGCTGCGTTCGGCCGAGGATCTGATGGAGGCGAACGGGCTGCGGGTTCCGGCACTGGCGGCACGGCTCGCCCGGACCCAGGCTCAGTTGGATGCCGCGCAGGGCGAGGCGAACGCGGCTTCGACCGCGTTCGAACACGCGAGGGTCGATTTCACCCTGGCCCTGCCGCAGAGTCGGCCGGTTGCCGAGACGCTGCTGCTCCGCGCGGGCCAGCTCTCCCGGCTGCACGAACAGAAAGCGGCGCTGACCGCCTGCGATCAGGGCATTGCCTTGCTGCGCTCGCTGAAGATCGGCACAAGCGCGGCCCTGCTGCAACCCTGCCTGGACGAAATGGGCGCCGGGGCGGCGAAGCTCGCGTCTCAGCCCGCGGCGCGGCAGGCTCTGCTCGCGCGCATGTTCGAAGCGGCGCAGTTGACCCAGGGCAGCATCACCACGCAGCAGATCGCGCTGGCGACGGTGCGGCTGGCCGAGGGGCTCGCGATCCCAGGGTGGGCGAAGCGATCCGTCGCAAGCAGCAGGCCGACGCGGCACTGGGGGCACTCTACGCGCAGCGCGACGCGGCCGCACAGGCGAAGCAGGCGGGCGAGATCATGCCGACGCTGCCGGCTGATCTCGACCAGCAGATTGCCCGCGCGCAGGCACAGGTGGCCGACGCCGACAGCGCGTTGCAGGCCGCGGCACCCAACTACGGACAGTTGGTGCAGGAGGTGGCGCCGGCCGATTCGGTGCTGCGCGCGCTGCATCCGGATGAGGCCTTCGTGGCGATCGACCTGGCCCCGCAATCGGGCTGGACCTTCCTGCTGCGCGACGGGCATATCGACGCAGCCCGCGTTGCGGAGGGGTCGGATGAGATGTCCGAACTGGTCAAGCGCGTCCGCGCCAGCATCGAGAGCGACAGCGACACGCCGCCTGCCTTCGACACGGCCGACGCCCAGCGCATCTACCTGGACGCGTTCGGCGGCGTAGCGAAGGGGATGGACGGGATTAAGGCGCTGGTGATCGCACCCACTGGCCCCCTGCTGTCGATTCCGTTCGGGCTGCTGCTGACCGGCCCGGCCGATCCCCAGCATCTGGAACAGGCGCCTTGGCTGCTGCGCGAGGCCAGTATCGCGCACGTGCCGGCCGCCGCCAATTTCGTCTCCCTCAGACGCATCGCCAATGATTCGCGGGCGCGCCAGCCGTGGTTCGGCTTCGGCGATTTCCGCCCGGTGACGCTGGCGCAGGCGGAACGCAGCTTCCCCGGCGCCAGCTGTGCCGACAGCGCCAAGCTGTTCGCCGGCCTGCCGCCGCTGCCCTTCGCGCAGAAGGAACTCGCGGCCGCACGCGCCTTGCTGGGTGCCAGCCCGTCGGACCAATTGCTGGGGCCGGCCTTCACGACACCGGCGGTACTGCACACCGACCTCAAGGATTTCCGCGTGCTGCATTTCGCGACGCACGCCCTGCTGCCCACCGACCTGCATTGCGAGGGGGAGCCGGCGATCGTCACTTCGGCGCCGGCGGGGGCCAAGGACGCCTCGGGGGCGCTGCTGACGGCGAGCGACGTGCAGAATATGGATCTCGACGCGGATGCCGTGATCCTCTCCGCGTGCAACACCGGCGGGCCGGCCGGCGGTGCCGCCGGGCAGAGCCTGTCGGGGCTGGCGCGCGCCTTCTTCTATGCCGGCGCGCGGGGGCTCGTGATCACCCATTGGTCGGTCAACGATCAGACTGCCGCCTATCTGGTGGCCGACACGCTGCGGCGGCTGCGCGCGGGCACCGATGGGGGCATCGCCGGCAGCCTGAGGGCAGCCGAACTCGGGCTGCTGGATGGTGCCGGCCGTGATTTCCCGGCGCAGGTGGCACACCCGTTCTATTGGGCGCCCTTCGCGCTGATCGGCGAGGGCGGGAGTGCGGCGGTGGCGCGGGCCGGTCTATGATGCGACCGGGACGGCACGCGGAATGAGTTCGGTGCAGGACGGCAGGCTCGGCAAATACGAGATCGTGGGCACGCTCGGGCGCGGTGCGATGGGCACCGTGTACGACGGGCGCGACCCGGTGATCGAGCGGCGGGTGGCGATCAAGACCATCCCGCTCAACAGCGCCGCCGAGGATGCGGAGGCCGCCGCCGAACTCGCGCGCTTCAAGCGCGAGGCGCAGGCGGCAGGACGGTTGCAGCACCCGAACATCGTCGGCGTGTACGACTACGGCGAGACCGAGGCGGTGGCCTACATCGTCATGGAGTTCGTCGATGGCACGTCGCTGAAGGCGCTGCTCGATCGCGGCGAGCGCATGGCGCCCCCCGAGGTCGCGCGCATCATGCAGCAGGTGCTGGCGGCACTGCAGTACAGCCACGAGCGCGGCGTGGTGCATCGCGACATCAAGCCGGCCAACGTGATGCTGACTTCGGCGGGCATGGTGAAGATCGCCGATTTCGGCATCGCCCGCATCGAGAGCAGCAGCCTGACGCAAGCGGGCACCATCATGGGCACTCCCGCCTACATGTCGCCCGAGCAGTTCATGGGCCAGACGGTCGATGCCCGCACCGACATCTATTCGGCGGGGGTGCTGCTCTATCAACTGCTGACCGGCGAGCGCCCGTTCGAGGGCAGTCTCACGGCGATCATGCACAAGGCGCTGAACACTGTGCCGCCGCGTCCCTCGGAGATATCGGTCACGTCTCCCGCTGGACTGGACGCAGTCGTGGCGACGGCGATGGCGAAGCGTCCCGAGCAGCGCTACCAGACCGCCGCCGCCTTCGCGGCCGCACTGGCCGAGGGCTTGGCCGCTGCGCCGCCGGTGCCGGACAGTGATGCGACCCTGGTCGTGCCGGCGGCGCGGCCGGCGCCGCGCGCCGGGACGATGGCCAAGCCGAGCGCCACGCCCGCCCCGGCGCGTCCGGCGGCTCCTTCTCGCAGCCGTATGCCCGTGCTGGCGGGGGCCGGCGTCGTGATCGTCGGGGCCGCCATCGCGGCTGGCTACCTGGCGCTGCGTCCGGGACCGGCGCCGAGTTCTGCCAGCCACGCAGCCATTGCAGACAGCGCGAATCCGCCGGTATCGGCGCCAGCCTCCTCGCCGTCAGCCTCCTCGCCGCCAGCCTCCTCGCCGCCAGCCCGGCAGCCGTTCCGCCGCATGTCGCGGTGGCGGCTGTCGCGGTGCCAAAAGCGGCCCCGGCGGCCCCGGCACAGCAGCCGGCCACGCCACCCCCTCAGCCGCAAGCTCCTCCGGCGGCGGAACAAGCGGCCGCGTCGCCGGTGCCGCCCGTCGCCGCAGCTCCGCCCGCTCCCGAAGCGCCCGCGGCCAAGCCGGTCGAGGTGGCGACCGCCAGCACACCGGCAGCCCTGCGGAACGCCATCCGGGCCGCGATCGCGCCGGTCGGCTGCGCGCTGCTGGGCGGCGACGTGACACCCGACGGCCAGGTAAATCTGGATGGGGTGATCTCCCGCGAAACCGCGCCGAAGCTCACGCAGGCAATGGCCGACGCCGCACAAGCGGCGCCGCGGGATTGGCGGGTGGCGACGTTCAAGGGGCCGTATTGCAGCCTGCTCGACACGCTGCGGCCGATCTCGGCCGGGTTCGCGCAGACCGGCAGCGGCTTGCAGGTGGGCCTGCGCAGCGGCGACGTCGCCATTGCGCAAGGATGCCTATCTGATCCCGACCATCACCATGCCGGACTGGCCCGCCTATCTGACGCTGGACTATTTCACCAGCGACGGCGGTCTTGCGCATCTCTACCCGGCATCGACGGACCGGCCGCATCAATACGCGCCGGGTGCCCGCGTGGTGCTGGGCGACCCGGCGGCGGGATCGAAGGGCTGGCAGGTGGACGTGCCGTTCGGCACCGACATGATGGTGGCCATCGCTTCGGCGAAGCCGCTATTCGCGAAGCCGCGGCCGGACAATGATACAGCCGAGACGTATGTGCGCGCGCTGAGGACCGCCCTGGATGCGGCGCGGCATCGGGGCGAGCGCGTGGCGGCCAGTGCCGAGGTGGTGAAAACGGTCGAGAAATAGTCGCCCGTCCGGGCGAGGGGAGGAGGGCACGTGCGTTCCGACCGTCTCTGGATCGTGGGCGGCCTCGTGGCCGGGATTGCCGTCACGGTCGGCGGGCGCCGCGCTGTTCCTGCCGCTGTCCGGTTCGCCGCCCGTCCGTGTGGCGGCGGTGGCGCCGGCCGCTCAATTCGCCACTCCGGCCCCCGTGCAGGCTGTGCCGTCCGCGCCGGCGCCCGAACCCGCTGCCGTCACGCAAGGCCGGCGAAGCTGCGACCGCGCCGTCCCCGCCGGCGTCGGTGCCCGAGGCTGCTGCCCCTCCATCGCCCGCACCGGTGGAAGCGCAGATTCCGCCGGCACCCTCCAAGCCTGCCGAAGCGGCAGTCGGCGCCATCCGCCGCCGCTACCCGAGCCTGCCGCAATTCCGCCACCCATGCCACCGCTGCTTCGCCCATCGCCGGTCGAGGCGCCGGCCGCGCCCGCACCGTCCAAACCTGCCGAAGCGGCGGTTGCGCCATCGCCGCCGACACCGGCGCCGGAACCCGCTGCTGTTCCGCCGCCCGCGCCGGTCGAGGGGCAGGCCCCACCGGCACCGTCCAAACCTGCCGAGGCGACGGTCGTGCCGTCCGCGCCCGCGCCCGCGCCACCTACGCCGGCCGCCGAGGTGCAGACCGCACCTGCATCGTCAAAGCCCGCCGAAGCGGCAGCCGAGCCGCTCCGCCGGCGCCGGCATCCAAACCAGTCTCCGCTCCGCCGCCGGAATCGGCCGAAACGCAGGGCGTGGTCGCAGCGCCCAAGATACCCAAAGCGGAAGCCGTGCCATCCACGCCCGCGCCGCCTGCAGCACCCGAGGCAGCGCCGATTCCCGCTCCGGTCGCGGCGCAGCCGACGTCCGCCAAACCCAGCGAAGCGCAGACCATCCCTGCCGTGCCTCAGACAACAGCCCCGCAGCAAAAGACGGCACTGACCATGCTGCCGCCGGCTGCCCTGACGCGCGTGGTTGCCGAGGCGATCGCACCGCTCGGCTGCGCGCTGCTGTCGGGCGACGTGGGTAGTGACGGGCAGGTCCGGCTCGCGGGCGTGATCGCCCGCGACTCCGCGCCGATCCTGCATCGCATCCTGCTCGATGCTGCCCCCGCAAGCCCCGTGGAGTGGCAGGTCACCCCGCTGATCGGTCCCTATTGCCGCACTCTGGACGCGCTGCGGATCGCAGCACCACCGTTCGGCGCCGCGTCGGGCTCGTTCGATCTGGCGTTGCGCAGCGGCACGCAGCGCCTGCCCAAGGACGCATTCATCATCCCGCTGATGCGAACACCGGATTTCCCGTCCGTGCTGACGCTCGACTATTTCGCCTCGGACGGCAGCGTCGCGCATCTGGCCTTCGCCACGCCGCACGGCCTGCTGCCGCCGCACACCATTTTCAGCGTGGGCGACCCGCATCCGGCCGACCCGGCCGCCAATCTGCCGGCGCTCGGAACGCCTGGCTGGCAGGTGGACGCGCCGTATGGCACCGACCTGATCGTGGGCATCGCCTCGGACCGACCGCTCTTCGCCAAGCCGCGCCCCGAGGGCGAGGCGCCGGCAGCCTATGTGAGCGCGCTGCGCACGGCCCTGGAGACGGTGATGCGGCGCGGCGGGCGGGTCGCCGTGGCCGTGGCGCCGGTCGAGACCGTGGAGCGCTGACGCCGCGGCTTCGCCGCGCCCGCCGGGGCCGCGATCTGTGTCACGGGCGGCGGCAGCTTGTTCGGCAGCCTGGTATCGTCGCGCAGCCAGCCGCGCGGCATGTCCAGCAGGAACCGGGTCCGCAGCAGCGCCAGCCTGCTCTCCGACAAGCCGACCGCCTCGGCGCTGAAGGCGCGCTTGTCCGGGGTGTGCATCAGGTACGCCTGCATCTCGTTGATTGTGAGGTCGGTCAGCGCCGGGTCGTAATCCTGCGCCAGCAGGAATCGGCGAAACGCCGCGCGGTCGGACTCGTCCATCACGTCGGTCCAGAAGTGGCGCACATAGGCGGCGTAGGCTGGGTCGGTGAAATATTCGCCGTGCGACAGCTCGTGATGCAGGATGGTGCGGCGGAACGGGGCATCGACCAGCGCATCGGCGCCCTCGCGCGGCAGCGTGATCACCGCCTGGTTGGCGTCCGGCGCCAGCACCCCCTGCGCGCCGAGGAAGCCGCGCAGCCACTGCTCCTGCGCATCGAGCGCCACATGGTCGCGATCGGCGAGCGCGAAGAAGCGGCGCAGCGCCTCGGCACCGTAATCGTGGCCGTAATAGTAGGTCTCGACCGTATCGCCATGCGCGCGGATCGCGCGGTCGAGCCCGGCATCGGTCAGCACCCGGTCATGCGGCTGGCCGATCTTCTCGGCGAAGGCGGCGATGCGGTTGAACATCAGGCCCTGCTGCCGCAGGTCGGGAAAGTCGAACACCAGCACGCGCGGGTTCGGCGCGAAACGGAAAGTGGTCAACTGTTTCGGGACATCGGCGCGGATCTGCGCCTCGGTCGCGAGTGGCAAAGGGGGTATCGCGGGACTCACCATCGCGGGCGCCGGTGGCGGCGTGCGATACGCGTACCAGAGGAACCCCGCGCTGCCAGCCGCCCCCAGGACAAGGCACGCCGCAGCGGCCAGCCACATCAGGCGCCGGCGCGGCGGCGGGGCCGGCGGACACCGTTGCGAACGGGTCAGGCGGACCGTCGAATCGTCATCCATCCGACAGACCCGCCGGCCCCGTGCCTTACGCGATCAGGCGCCGACGTTGATGACCTGGACGCGGCGGTTGCGTGGCTCCGGCACTTGCGCGGCCGTCGGCACCGCAAGGCCGTTCTCGCCCATGCCGACCGCTTCCAGCCGGTCCGCGGCGACGTTGAACTTGGTTTCGAGGTAGGCCACGACAGCCTGGGCCCGCCGCTCGGACAGCGCCTGATTGGCGGCCCGCGTGCCGACCGTGTCGGTATGCCCCTCGATGCGGAAGCGGTATTTCGCGAGCGTGTTGCTGGACAGTGCCTTGCCCAGCTCATCCAGCGTCCGCGTGGCCGCCGGCGTCAGTTCGGCCGAGCCGGTGGCGAACTGTACGGTCAGACTGACCGATGGGTTTTCGGCGGTGGTCGCCGGCGCCGGCTGGGCCACGGGTGCCGCGGCCGTGGCTTTCTGGGCCGGCGTCGCCGCGGGCGCGCCCGCCGGCCTCGCCGGACGGATGCCGCGCGTGCCGCCCAGGATGTTTCCGGTGGGCTTCAAGGAGTTGATGATGTCATTGGCACTGGGGTTCTGTGCGACCGCCGCACCAGCCAGGCCGAGCGAAGCGGCCACCGCCGCCGCGATGAAGGTCACGCGCATGGCTTGGATCTCCCAACGAAAAACATTTCTTGCCCATATCCTAGCATGGTCGTGGCGCGCGGTGCGATGGCCCACGGCCCCGCGTCGCGCGGCACGTGGCGGATCATGGCGAGACCGGCAGCGCCTCGACTGCGACCGCGGTCACATTGTCGCTCGCGTTTCTTTCCAGTGCGGCGTGCAGCAGCCGGTCCACGGGCGACGCTTCGGGATGCGCGCGAGCAAGCAGCAGGGCCACCGCCGGTTCGGCCAGCGCCTTGAACAGCCCGTCGCTGCACAGCAGGAAGCGGTCTCCCGGCTGCGCGCGGTCGGTGATCTTGTCCAGCTCCAGCCCGTCATCATCGATGCCGACCGCGCGGGTGATGATGTTGGAGCGCGGATGGCTCTCCGCGTCCTCCGCGCGCAGCATCCCCGCATCGACCATTTCCTGCACCAGGCTGTGGTCGTGTGTCAGACGGCGCAGGGTGCCGTCGCGCAGCAGGTAGATGCGCGAGTTGCCCGCCCACAGGCAGGCGAAATGCTCGCCCTGCGTCAGCAGCACCGCGACCGTGGAGGCGATCACGGTACTCGGTCCGCGCCGCGCCGCCTCGGCACGCAGCGCCTCATGGGTCTCGGCGATTGCCTCGCGCACCCGCGCAACCATCTCGCCGGCTGCCAGCTCGGCTGGAATGCGCTCCAGTGCGTCGCGGATCATGGCGGCGGCCAGCTCGCCCGATTCGTGGCCCCCGGCGCCATCGGCCACCGCCCACAGGCCGATGTCCGGGCGGTCCACGAAGGTGTCCTCGTTATGGTCGCGCACCGCTCCCGGATGGGTCGCCGCCCAGGAGCGATACTGCATCGGCCTTCCTTCCCCGTCCTCACGCTTGCCGTCGCGGCGCTTGCCAAATCTCAAATCCTCGTGACGATAGCGGAGCCACTTGCCGCCGTATAGGAAAGTTCGGCCGACAGGAGAGCGCTCATGGACATGCAGGCCGAATACGACAATCGCGGCAAGGTGCCGGACGCGCCACGGATCATCGAGGGATGGCAGCGCGACGCGGCGCTGTTTCGCGCCTCGCATCCGGTAGCCGAGCTCGATCTGGCGTATGGCCGCGGGAAGCGGCAGGCCATCGACCTGTTCTGGCCGGATGCGGGGCGCGACGCCCCGCTCGCGCTGTTCGTGCATGGCGGCTACTGGCAGATGATGGACCGCACGGTGTTCAGCCATCTCGCCGCGGGGCTTCTCGCGCACGGAGTGGCGGTAGCGATGCCGTCCTACGATCTCTGTCCCCAGGTCAGCATGCCGACTCTCGTAGGACAGGTGCGCGCGGCGGCGGCCTTTCTCGCGCGCCGGCACGGGCGCGCGATGCTGGCGATCGGCCACTCCGCCGGCGGCCATCTGGCGGCGATGCTGCTGGCCACCGACTGGAGCCAGCACGGATTGCCGCGCGGCACCGTGCGCGCGGCGCTGACGATCAGCGGCCTGTTCGATCTGGAGCCGTTGCTGGCCACTACCGTCAATGCCCCCGCTGCATCTCGACCGGGCAGCGGCGCGCACCTTGTCGCCGGTGCATATGCCTTCGCCCGGCCTCAGGCTGCACGCGGTGGTGGGTGGCGAGGAGGGCGCCGAATACACTCGCCAGTCGCGCAGCATCGCCGAGGCCTGGGGCGGCACCTGGGAATCGCTGCCGGGGATGAACCATTTCACTGTCATTGCGCCGCTCACCGATCCAGACTCGGCGCTGGTCCGGACCGCGTTGCGGCTGCTGGCCTGAAGCCGCCTAGCTTTTCAGGAGCCACAGGATGTCCACGCTCGAGACGCTGGAACACCACGAGCACGCCGCCCACGCCGCGGAACACGGGGCACCGCACGCGGCCCTGGTGGTGGCGGTGCTGGCAGCACTGCTGGCCCTGGCCGAGGTGCAGGCCAAGCACGCGGAGATCCAGGTGCAGAGCAACCTGATCGCCGCCGCCGACGCCTGGAACCAGTACCAGGCGAAATCGATCCGCTCGGCGATCGCGCGCGATCTGGAGCGGCTGTCGGGAACGCTGGATCTGCCCGCTGACGCGGCGCGGGCGACGCAGCGCGTGGCGCTGATCAAGACCCTGCAAAGCGACCAGACGCACTACGAGAGCGATCCGAAAGACGGCAAGCAGGCGATTTCCGTGCGCGCCCGCGGCTTCGAGGAGGCGCGCGACAAGTCGATCGAACGTTTCCACGCTTTCGACAACGTGACTGCGGCGCTGGAACTCGGCATCGTGCTCGCCACGGCCTCGGCGATCACCCATTCGAAAATGCTGATCCGCATTGCGATCGCCCTTGGCGCGTTCGGGATCGTTCTCGCCGTGTTGGGACTGACCGAGCCCTCCCTGGCTGCGTTCTGATCGGGGCGGCGCTGGCGCGGGCGAGGGCCACCGCCTAGAACCCGCCGCATGAGCCTGCTCGTCATCCGCGACCTGACGCTGCGCATCGCCGGGCGCACCCTGCTGGACGGGGCCAGCCTGTCCGTCGAAGCCGGGCGCCGCATCGGCCTGGTCGGGCGCAACGGGGTCGGCAAATCCACGCTGCTGCGTGCCATCGGCGGCGAGATCGCGCCGGACGGCGGGGAGATCCGCCTGGCCAGCCGCGCGCGCCTGGGCCAGGTGCGCCAGCAGGCGCCGTCCGGCGAAGCCTCGCTGATCGACATCGTGCTGGCGGCCGATACCGAGCGCCTGGCTCTGCTGGCCGAGGCGGAAACGGCGGCGCCCGAGCGCCTGGGCGAGATTCACGATCGGCTTGCCACGATCGACGCCGATTCCGCGCCGGCGCGGGCCGCCGCCATCCTCGCAGGCCTTGGCTTCGACGCGGGGCAGCAGGTGCTGCCGGTCGGCAGCTTCTCCGGCGGCTGGCGGATGCGCGTGGCGCTGGCGGCGGCCCTGTTCGCCAATCCCGATCTGCTGCTGCTGGACGAGCCGACCAACCATCTCGATTTGGAAGCGACGCTGTGGCTGGAGGGCTGGCTCGCGCGCTTTCCGGGCGCGGCGCTGGTGGTGAGCCACGATCGCTTCCTGCTGGACCGTTGCGTCGAGGCGATCGCGCATCTGGATCGCGGCCGCATCACCTTGACGCCCGGCGGCTACGACGAGTTCGTGCGCATCCGCACCGAGCAGGCGATGCAGCAGGCGCGCGCGGCGGAACGGGTGGCGGCGCAGAAGGCGCATATGCAGGAATTCGTCGATCGCTTCCGCTACAAGGCGAGCAAGGCGCGGCAGGCGCAGGCGCGGCTGAAGGCGATCGAGCGCCTGCCGCAGATCGAAAGCGTGGTCGAGGACGCGCCCACCCGCTTCGCCTTTCCCGAGCCGGCGGCGCTGGCGCCGCCGATGCTGACCCTGGATCGCGTGTCGGTCGGCTATGACGGCAAGCCGGTGCTGCGTGGCCTGTCCGCACGCATCGACATGGAGGACCGCATCGCCCTGCTGGGGCCGAACGGCAACGGCAAGTCCACGCTCGCCAAGCTGCTGGCCGGACGGCTGGAGGCGCTGTCGGGCACCGTGTTCCGAGGTGCGAAGCTGCGCGTCGGCTATTTCGCGCAGCATCAGGAGGAGGAGTTGGAGGGCGCGGAGAGCCCGATCGACCACATGGCCCGCGCCCTGCCGCGTGCCACCCCGTCGCAGGTGCGCGCCCAGCTTGCCCGGTTCGGCCTCGATGCCGACCGCGCCGAGACGCGGGTGGATTCGCTTTCGGGCGGCGAGCGGGCGCGGCTGCTGCTGGCGCTGGCGACGCGCGAGGCGCCGCATCTGCTGATCCTGGACGAGCCGACCAACCACCTGGACATCGACGCGCGCGAGGCGATGGTGCGGGCACTTACGGATTTCTCGGGCGCCGTGCTGCTGATCAGCCACGACCCGCATCTGGTCGAACTGGTTGCCGATCGCCTGTGGCTGGTGGCCGACGGCACGGTGCGGCCGTTCGAGGGCGATCTGGACGAGTACCGCGCGCTTCTGGCCGATCGCAACCGCCCGCAGCGGAGCGAGGCGGCGCCGAGCCGTCGCGACGAGCGGCG
This sequence comes from uncultured Pseudomonadota bacterium, assembly GCA_963838805.1. Classification (GTDB taxonomy): domain Bacteria; phylum Pseudomonadota; class Alphaproteobacteria; order Acetobacterales; family Acetobacteraceae; genus CAVRQM01. The sequence goes on along the minus strand of CAWISK010000005.1, from coordinate 176,786 downwards.
CGAGCGCGCCGAAGCGCGCGCGGCGACCGCGCCGCTACGCACGCCGGGCGCGCGACGCCGAGGCGAAACTTGCGACGCCTGGCGGCCGAGCGGGCGCGCATCGAGGCGAAACTCGCCGATCCGGCGCTGTATCTGGACTCCCGCGTGGCCGAGGTGACCGCGGCGCAGACGCGCCTCGCCGCGATCGCCGCGAGAGCGAGGCGGCGGAGGCGGAGTGGCTGGAAGCCGAGGCGGCGCTGGAAGCAGCGGCCTAGGCTCGGCCGGAGCCCCCGGCAAATGCCCGGCACGCCTCCCCGAACGCCTCGAAGATCGCCCGGCTGGGTGCGTCGGTGCCTGCATGCCATTCCGGATGCCATTGCACACCCAGCACGAATCCCGGGCAGGTGGTGCCGCGCAGCGCCTCGATCGTGCTGTCCGGCGCCGTCGCCTCGACGACGAGACCGGCTGCCGGCCGGTCCACCGCCTGACCGTGCAGCGAATTGACCCGCACCCGTTCCGCGCCCAGCAGCTCCGCCAGACCGCCAGATACGGCGACATCATGCACCAGGGCGAACTGCGCGTCCGGCGGGCCTTCCGGCTCGCGGTGATCCATGCGGCCGGACAGCGCATGCACGCGCTGATGCAGCGTGCCGCCGAGCGCCACGTTCAGCTCCTGGATGCCGCGGCAGATGGCGAGCACCGGCATCCCGCGCGCCACCGCCTCGCGGATCAGCGGCAGGGTGGTGGCGTCGCGGTCCGGGTCGTGCCGGCCCGGCGTCTCGTCGGTCGCCCCGCCATAGAGATGCGGCTCGACATTGCTCTCGCTGCCCGACAGCAGCAGCCCGTCCAGCCGGTCCAGCACCGCCATCATGCCGTGGCCCAGCGGCGGCAGCAGCACCGGCACGCAGCCCGCCGCCTCCAGCAGGGCGCGGGCGTAGACGCCGGGGGTCGCGTGCTGCTCGACCAAATCGAACTGCTTGCGGCAGGCGGGGATGCCGACCAGCGGGGTCATAGCGGCTAGGCCACCGCTTCCGGCCGGCGCATTGGGGCGGAGAGAGGCGGCGGCCGGCATGCCTCGGCGGTAACAGCGCAGGCCGCGCCGAACACCATCAGCAGCGCCATCGGCCGCGCCGTGCCGTCGGTCAGCCAGCCCACGGCGATGCCGCTGATCGCCCCCAGCACATATTGCATCGTGCCCATCAGCGCCGAGGCAACGCCGGCATTGGCCGGATGCCGCGCCAGGGCACCGACCGTCGTGTTCGGCAGCGCCAGACCCATGCTGGAGAGCGACACCAGCACCGGGGCTGCGATCGCCCACCAGGGCAGCGTGCCCCAGAACGCCACCGCCGCCAGCACCAGGGTTGCCGCCAGGTACACGCGCACCGACCAGCGGATCACCCGCTCCGGTCCGAACCGCGGCAGCAGGCGCGGGCTGATCTGCGAGGCCAGGATGTAGCCGGCGGCGCAACCGCCGAACAGCGCGCCATAGGTGTGCGGCGAAAGGTGATAGATGCCCTCGAACACCACCGGCGAGCCGCCGAGATAGGCGAACATGCCGAACATCGAAAACCCGCCGGTCAGCGCGTTGGAGAGGAAGCTGCGTTCGGCGCCGACCACCGCATAGCGCCGCAGCATCGTGCCCGGCCGCAGGCTGCTGCGCAGCGGCAGCGGCAGCGTGTCGGGCAGTTTCCACCACACCAGCAGGCAGCCCAGCGCGCCATAGACTGCGGCGATCCAGAAGATCGCGTGCCAGGAGGCGGCCCCCAGCACGAACCCGCCGAGCGTCGGTGCCAGGATCGGCGCCACCCCCATCACCAGGATCAGCCGGCTCATCAGCCGCGCCGCCGCCAGCCCTTCGGAAAGGTCGCGTACCACGGCGCGCGGGATCACCATGCTGGCCGAGCCGCCGACGGCGGCGACGAAGCGCCAGATCGAAAGCGTCGTGAGATCGGGCGCCAGCGCGCAGCCGGCCGAGGCGATCGTATAGATCGCGGTGCCGACGATCAGCGGCCCGCGCCGGCCGAAGCGGTCGGCGAGGCTGCCCTGCGTCACCTGTCCCACCGCGAGCCCGAGGAACCAGGTGGCGAGCGTGACCTGTGCTGTGCCGGGTCCGCCGCCGAACGAGGCCTCGATGGCCGGAAAGGCGGGCAGGTACATGTCGGTCGAGACCGGGCCTACGGCGGACAGGAAGCCGAGCAGCGTCGACAGCCAGGCGGGGGTTTTCATTGCTGATTTCATACGCCGGTTGGCCCGCGCGGAGCAGGCGCGGCGGTGCATGGCGGCTGCACGTAGGCGGCGGCACGAGAGCGTTTGTTCTTGTTGTGTTCACGTTTGGCCTGTGCTAGAGCGCAACGGCGGCATTGGGGGTGGCGATGGCGGCAGGCGAGCGTGATGTCGGTCCCCACGATTTGGTTTCATCCTTCGTGTTCGTGCCGCACGGCGACCCCGATCCGGTGGACTGGAAGGCGGCGCATCCCGGCTGGGTGAGCTTCCCGGCGGTCATGCTGCCGCGGACCGATCCACCGGAGGCGGAAGGAGCGTCGGAACCCCGGCAAGCAGACCGGCCACGGGATCGCCGGTGGCATCGCTATCGGCCGTTCGATGAATACGGACCTGGCGAGCGGGCGCCCGGCGAGCGATCGACGGACCACCCGCAACTCGATGCTGAAGGGTTCCGTGCCATGATGGCAGTGATGGACGATCCTGTCGGGACGCTGCGGGGAGCAGGGTACGATGTGGCTGATGCCACCGTCGGGGCGCAGCATGTTCCCGACAAACGGAAGCAGCAGCCAAACCAGACCGTATTTCGCAAGATCGTGCCTGCGGGAGAGGAGGGCTTATGATGGGTTCGCTTGCAAACCCGCCCAGGATCAGAGACGGGCATCACCCTCGCAGCATCGGCAGACGACCCGCAAGGAACTCAAGATGGCGCGAGCTGCCGCAAAAGCCGGAGGGCTAAGTTCTGATGACGAGCTGCAAGCGCTTCACGACGCCATCACTGGGAGGGGGATAACAAGTTTCCAAGTGCTGGTGGAGATCGCAAGAATAATCAAGGAACAGGGAAGATACTAGATGGGATCAGAAACTAGTGCAAATGAGGCAATTAACTTATATGAACACTGCAAAATATTTTCTCAAATGATAGGAGAATATGTGTGGTTCATCAGACGTAGTGCAGATGAAGTTCTAAGGTTGGACTTTGGATCGCCTCACCTTAAAGTCACAGAACCTATCCGATTTAAGTCAAACCAAGCGCAATCCATTGCGGACACACTTGACCGACGAATTGTAATCCCAACAGGAAAATGGCATCTTTTCATTGGCGATGGCGAGTGGTCAATTAGTACCGAGCGGCACAAATGCAGTCGGTCAGATGTAGATATGACAAATAAGGATCTGACCATAAGTCAGCTAGACGGTCAAAAATTGCTAGAAGTCGAGTATGTATCCGATCAAGAAGAATGGGTATTTCGGTTCGACCTAGGCGGAATATTATCGATCTTGCCTTCCAGGGATACCAGTGCCGAGGCATGGGAGCAAGAGAATCGAGTGGGTGCTTTTTTTTGAGCGCGGCGGCCATGTGACATTCACAAATGGAAATAAACTAATATGCAACGGGCAGGCTGTACAGTGACGGTTATCGGCTGACAGTTCCACCTCTGGCGGCGTGGTCAGGCGGCTGACAGGATTGGGATGGGTGCATCCTTTGGTGGTGGCTTGGGAATACCGGCGACGAACGCCTTGAGTGGCGTGCGGCGGTCAACTAACCGCTCTTATTCATGGCATGGCAGAGATTCGCTGGCGGGTGTCGCGTAAGGCGCTGATCGGACTTAAGGAATGGGTGTCGAAGCCATCCTGTCCACACGAACGCGCCGAGCCACACCCGCCATGTCCGACGATACGATCGAGCCGTTCGGTTTTCCAGCCGTCGGTCGCAAGAAACTGACCGCCGCGTTCGACGGCGGACGCCTCACCTCCGACGGCGGGGTGATGCTGCTGGCTGTGGCCGAGCGGCGACTCGCAATCGCGGAGACGTTGGCGCCATTGATCGCCGATCCGCGCAACCCTTTGTTGGTAACGCACAGCGTGGCCGACATCCTGCGCGCCCGCATGCTGGCCATCGCCTGCGGCTACGAGGACGCTGACGATCTCGACCATCTGCGTACCGATCCCGGCTTCAAGCTCGCTTGCGGGCGCTTGCCGGATAGCGGCAATGATTTGTGCTCGCAGCCGACCGTGTCGCGCTGGGAAAATGCGCCAACCCTGCGCGAAGTCGTGCGCATGACCTACGCGATGGTCGACATCTACTGCGCCAGCTACCCGCGTCCGCCCGCCGCTGTGACGCTGGACATCGACGACACCCTCGATGTCGTGCATGGCCAGCAGCAACTCTCCCTATTCAACGCGCATTACGATGAGCGCTGCTTCCTGCCGATGCACGTCTACGACACCGCCGCCTCGCGGCCGGTGGCGGTGCTGCTGCGACCCGGCAAGACACCGGCGGGGACAGAGATTCGCAGCCATCTGCGCCGTCTGGTGCGCTGCATCCGCCGCCATTGGCCCACCACGCGGCTGACCATCCGCGGCGATGGGCACTATGGCCGCCCCGAAGTGATGGCGTGGTGCGAGGTCAACGGCGTCGACTATATTCTCGGCCTGCCCGGCAACGCTGTGCTGGACCGGCTGGTGGAACCGGCCGCCGATGATGTGCGGGTGCGCCGCGCCGAGGCCCAAGCACCAGTGGTCCGCCGCTACACCGAGACCCACTACGGCGCCAAATCCTGGCGCTGCGAGCGACGCGTGGCGGCACGGATCGAGGCGACCACGAAGGGATTGGACATCCGCTACGTGGTGACCAACCTGACGCACGGCAGCGCCGAATGGCTTTACGACACATTATACTGCGCTCGCGGTCAGGCTGAGAATTTGATCAAGCTGCACAAGACCCAGCTTGCCTCCGACCGCACGAGTTGCCGCTCGCCGCTCGCCAACCAGGTGCGCCTCGTGCTGCACACCGCCGCCTACTGGCTGCTGCTGAGCGTGCGTGACGCGATCCCCAGCCCGCAAGCCCTCGCCACCGCCGAGTTCACCACCCTGCGCATGCACCTGATCAAGATAGCCGCGCGCATCACCGAGACCGCCACACGGGTCCGCATTGCCTTCGCCGCCGCGTGCCCCGAGGCCGAATTGTTCCGCGGTCTCGCGCGCAGCCTGCAACCTGCCGGGCCGTAACGCGCGGGGCCGCTGCCCCACACCCCCCAATCTCCCGCCAACCTTAACGCCCACCACGTCTGGTCCAAAATCGCGATGAAATAGCCGCCTGGACAACCGCGCCGGCCGCTCAGCGACCCACACTGGCGTCAGCATGCTGAATAAGGCGGGCTAAGTGGCGCTTCGGCCGCCGTTTCCGGATGAGGCCGATGAGCCCTGTGGTGGCACGGAACTGATCTTCACCATCTACGCAAAGCCGGACGAGGTGGCGCTGTATCGGGATCGCACATATCGATTGGCCTCGGAGAGGCTGATCGGTGAAAGGGGAGCAGAATGCTCGAGTCGCGAACCCTCAGCATTTCGATCGACCGGAACTGGCGCGAGGTCTATGACGCCGTGTGGCGCCCGCAGGATTTCCCGAAATGGGCGTCCGGCCTCAGCACCTCGCCGCTCGAGCCGGACGAGGGCGGCTGGTGGAGGACCCAAGGTCCGGCCGGCCCCATCCGCATCCGCTTCACCGATCACAATGCATTCGGCGTCATGGATCACCATGTCGATCCGGGCAGCAATGCCGAGATCTACGTCCCCTTGCGCATTGTCGCGAACGGGGAGGGTGCGGAGGTGTTGTTCACCCTGTTCCGCCAGCCGGGCATGTCGGACGAGATTTTCGCGACCGATGCGGATTGGATCGCGCGTGACCTGGCGGCACTCAAGGCTGTGGTAATGTCCGGCAGCCCGCCCTGACGCGGGCGCGGGCACGTGGCGGCACGCGCCGCCGCAGGAAAGGACCGCGATGACCGAACCGCCCCGTGACCTGACCCGCACCACGCTCGTGGTGCTGGTCGTGGGCGTGCTGATCCTGTGCTCGCTCTGGGTGGTGCGGCCGTTCCTGCCGGCGACGGTCTGGGCCGTGACCATCGTGGTGGCCACCTGGCCACTGCTCCTGCGGGTGCAGCGCGTGCTGTGGCATAGCCGGGCGCTCGCGGTCGCGGTGATGGCGCTGGTGATCCTGCTGGTGTTCGTCGTCCCGTTCTGGCTGGCCACGGCCACCATCCTGGCGCGCGCCGACCAGCTCATGGGGCTGGCCCAGGCCGCCGCCGCCTTTCGCGTCCCCGCCGCCCCGCAATGGGTGCACGATCTGCCGCTGATCGGCCAGCAACTGGCGGACTCCTGGACCCATCTGCAGGATTCCAGCCTGTCGCAACTGGCGCCGCGGCTTGCCCCCTATGCGGGGGGCTTGACGCAATGGTTCATCGGCCTCATCGGCAGCTTCGGCGCGCTCGTGGTGCAGTTCCTGCTGACCGTGATCATCGCCGCCATCCTGCACGCAAACGGCGAGGCGGCGGCACGGCTGGTCATCCGCTGCGGCCACCGGCTGGCAGGCTCCCGCGGCCAACAGGTGACGATCCTGGCCGGCCATGCCATCCGCGCGGTGGCCATCGGCGTGATGGTCACCGCGCTGGTCGAATCGCTGGTGGGCGGCATCGGCCTGCGGCTTGCCGGCGTGCCGCTTGCGACCGTGCTGACTGCCGTGATGTTCGTGTTCTGCCTGGCGCAGGCGGGGCCGGGCGTGGTGCTGATCCCGGCGGTGATCTGGATGTACGCGTTCCGCGACGCCGGCCACGCGACGCTGCTGCTCGTCGTCTCGCTGCTCGCGATCGTCGTGGATAACGTCCTGCGTCCCGCTGCTGATCCGCAAGGAGGCCGACCTCCCGATGCTGCTGGTGCTGGCCGGCGTCATCGGCGGCCTGTTCGCCTTTGGCCTGGTCGGCATCTTCGTAGGCCCCACGGTGCTCGCGGTCAGCTACACGCTGCTCCAGGCCTGGCTCGCCGAGGATACGGCGCTGGCGCCTATGCCCGCCGTCGGCTCAGCCCCGCCTGCACGATCACGGCGACCAGCAGGAATGCTCCGCTCGCCAGACCCTGAAACGCAGCGCTGAGCGTGCCGATCTGGTTGATCACGTTGTCGATCAAACCAAGCAGCAGCGCGCCGGAGAGGGCGCCGAACATCGTGCCGACGCCCCCGGTCAGCAATACGCCGCCGATCACCGCCGCCGCGATCGATTGCAGCTCATAGCCGGTGCCGGCCGCCGACAGGCCGGAATCCAGATGTGCGGCCAGCAGCGCCCCGGACAATCCGGCCAGCACGCCGCTCAGGCAGTAGGTCAGGATCTTCGTCCGCTCGACGCGCACGCCCAGCATCCGTGCCGCTTCCTCGTTGCCGCCGACCGCGAACACCGCCGCGCCGAAGCCGGTGCGGTTCAGCACCAGCGCCGCCCCCGCGAAGGCCAGCAGCAGAATCCAGATCATGTTGTCGATGCCGAGGATGCTGCCGTTGGCGATCGTGGCGAAGATGCCCGGGTTCTCGATCACCATGCTCTCGCCGGCCGCCGCGACCGCGACGCCGTGGATGGCAAGCAGCGCCGCGAGGGTGACGATGAACGGCGCCATGCGCGCGCGGGCGATCAGCACGCCGTCGATCAGCCCGACCACCCCCCCCACCAGCATCGGCAGCAGGAAGGCGAACGGCCAGCCATAGGGCACCGCCCAAGCGGCCAGCACCGTGCCCAGCCCCACCATCGACCCGACCGCGAGATCGAAGCCGCCCAGGATGATCACGAAGGTCTGCCCGATCGTGACCAGTCCCAGGAAGCTCGCCGCCACCACGATATCCTGCAAATTGCCCGTCCGCAGGAAGTCGGGGAAGACAAGGCCGGCCGCGATCACCGCCAGCGCCAGCACCCCGATCGCGACGCGCGACTGGATCAGCTCGACGATGCGCCGCCGCCGCTCCCGTGCCGCCGACGCGGCGCCCGGTGCGACCGAGGCTCCCGTGACCGACATCCTCAGCCCCCCGACCGTTGCAGATACAGGGCCGCGACGATGAAGGCCGCCTTCAGGATCTGCGCATAGGTCGCGTTGATGTCGTTCATGATGAAGCTCGCGTCGAGCACTTGCAGCAGCAGCACGGCGACCACGCTGCCCACGATGGAGATGCGCCCGCCCGAAAGCGGCGTGCCGCCGATGACCGCGGCGGCGATCGCGTCGAGCTCGAACTGCACGCCGATGAAATTGGGGTCGGCGGCGCCCAGCCGGGCCGAGGCGAACACGCCGGCCACGCCCGCGAGCAGCCCGCTCGCCGCATAGACCACGGCCAGCGTCGCGCGCACCGGCATTCCTGCCAGGAATGCCGCCGTGCGGCTGGAGCCGACGAACACCGTGTAGGCGCCGAACGTGGTGCGCCGCACCAGCCAGCCCACCAGGACCGCGACCAGCACCGCCACGATCGCCATGACCGGCGCGCCCGCGACGGTGGCCGAGCCGAGCCAGTCGAACAGACCGCTGCCCGGCAGCGCCACGCGCGAGCCGCCCAGCAGCGCCTGCGCCAGGCCGCGCGCGGCCACCAGCAGCGCCAGGCTGGAGATCAGCGGATCGATACGCACGACCGCGATCAGAAAGCCATTAAAAAGGCCCGCCAGCAGCCCTGCGCCGATGCCCGCCAGCATCCCCGCAGCCTGACCGTAGCCAAGTGCCACGCCGATCATCGCCGAACTCAGGCCCATCACCGAGCCCACCGACAGGTCGATGCCGCGCGTGCCGATGGCGAGGCTTTGGCCCAACGTGATCAGCAGCACCGGCGCCGCCTCGAACAGCAGGTTGCGCAGCACGAACGGATTACGGAAGCCGGGCGTCACGATCAGGTCGAAGATCACCAGCGCCGCGAACGCCGCGTAGACGCTGTGCGCCTGCACCCAGGCGAGCGCCACGGAGCCGCGGCCCGGCACGAGCCGGCTGCCGGTCGGGGAGGGGGCGACTTCGCTCACGAGGGTCTCGCTCTGCTGTGGCATCGGTCGGCGGTCCAAACTCAGGAAGCGGCCTCGGCCGGATGTGCCGCCAGCAGGTCCAGCACCGCGTCGGGGCTGGCCGAACCGGCATCCATCTGGCCGGACACGGCACCCTCGGTCAGCACCACCAGCCGGTCCGAGATGTCAAGCAGCTCCTCGACCTCCGAGGACGTGACGACCACGCCCAGCCCGTTATCGGACAGCTCGCGCACCACGCGATGCACCTCTTCCTTTGCACCCACGTCGATCCCGCGCGTGGGGTCGTCCAGCATGATGATTTTCGGGGCGGCGCACAGGCAGCGCGCCAGCAGCACCTTCTGCTGATTGCCGCCGGACAGGCCCGAGATCGGCTGCTGCGGCCCGGCGGTCTTGATGCCGAGTTCGCGAATGTATTGTTGGACCAGCTGTTCCTGCTTGCGGCGGGAGATGACGCCGAACCGTGAGATGCGCGGCAGCACGGCGGCGGTCAGGTTCTCCAGCACCGACAGCTTGGGAAAGATGCCTTCGGAGCGGCGGTCTTCCGGCAGGAAAGCGATCCCGCGATGGATCGAGTCGGCGGGTGCCGGCTGGCGCAGTGCCTGGCCGGACACCGCGACCTCGCCGCCGTCGCGCCGTTCGGCGCCGAAGATCGCCTTGAAGGTCTCGGTGCGCCCGGAGCCGAGCAGGCCGGCGAGGCCCAGGATCTCGCGCGGGCGGACATCGAGCGAGACATCGCGCACCCGCTCGCGCCAGCGCAGGTGCCGCACCCGCATCACCGGCTCCGCGTCGCTGTGCGCGCGCTCCCGCTTCTCGCGCGCCGCCACCGCCTGGCCGCGCTGCTGGCCGAGCATGGCGGCGATCAGCTCGGCACGCGGCAACTCGGCGGGGGTGCTGGTGCGCACCCATTGGCCGTCGCGCAGCACCGTCACGCGGTCGCACAGATGATAGATCTCGGACAGGCGGTGGCTCACGAACAGGATGGCGATGCCGTCCGCGCGCAGCCGCTGCACCACGTCGTACAGGATCGTCACCTCGGCCCCGCTCAACGCGGAGGTGGGCTCGTCCAGGATCACGACCTTGGCGCCGAGCGACACCACGCGGGCGATCGACACCATCTGCTGCAACCCGAGGCCCAGCGAGCGCAGCTTGAGCGTGGGATCGACATGCAGCCCGTAGCGGTGCAGCACCGCCTCGGCATCGCGCGCCATGCGGCGCCGGTCGATCAGCACGCCCGCCCATTTCGGCTCGCGGCCGAGAAAGATGTTCTCGGCCACGCTGCGCTCGGGCACCAGGTTGATCTCCTGGTACACGGCGCTCACGCCCATGCGCTGCGCGGCGCGCGGGTCGCTGAAATGCACCGTCCGGCCGTCCAGCACGATCTCGCCGGAATCGGGCTGGTAGAAGCCGGTGAGAATCTTGATCAGCGTCGACTTGCCGGCGCCGTTCTCGCCAACCACGCCATGCACCTCTCCGGCCCTCAGGGAGAACGAGAACTCCCTGAAGGGCGCGGATGACGCCGAAGGTCTTGCCGACCGTGCGGGTCTCCAGCACGACCGGCTTCTCCTCCGGCGTCGTGATCACGGGCGTGCCTCTAGGCGCTCAGTACGGCGCGCCGGTCTTGATCGCGTTGGCGGCGTCGGCAGCCGTGTACAGGTGGTCCGTGACGATGATCTTCTGCGGTACCGGCTTGCCGTTGAACCAGTCCTGCAGCGCCTGGAAGGCGGCGGGTCCGAAGCGCGGGTTGGTCTCGACGTCGGCCTGTGCCTGGCCGTCGGCGATCGCCTGCACCAGATCCTTGGTGCCGTCGATAGAGATGATCGCCACGTCCTTGCCCGGCTTCTTGCCAGCCTGCTTGATCGCCGTCATCGCCCCCAGCGCCATCACGTCGGCCTGCGCATAGACCGCGTTGATGTTCGGGTGCGCCAGCAGCAATTGCTCCATCACCTTCTGCGCGTCGGTCGTGGACCAGTTGCCGGTCTGCTGCGCCACCAGCTTGATGCGCGGATACTTCTTGATTTCCTTGTTGAAGCCGTCGGTGCGCTGCGTCTCGACCGAGTTGCCGTAGGCGCCCTGGATATCGACGACGAACACCTTGCCCTTCGTCGTCTTGGCCAGCACGTCGGCGGCGCGCACGCCCTGCTCGTAGAAATCCGACCCCATGAAGGTGATGAAGTCCTTGCAGAACGTGCCGGCGGTCTGGCGGTCGATCGTGACCACCGGAATGTTCTTCGCCGCCGCCTGCGCCAGCGCCGGCTGCAGGCCGGTGGCGTTCAGCGGTGCGATGATGAGCGCCTGCGCGCCCTGGCTGATCATGCTCTCGACATCGGCCACCTGCTTGGCCTGATTGTCGTTGGCGTTGGTGTAGAGCAGCTTGACGCCGAGCTTCTGCGCCTCGGACTTCACCGAATTGGTCTCACCGGCGCGGAACGGGTTCTGCTCGTTCTCGGACTGCGAGAAGCCGACCGTCATGCCCGCGAGCTTGGCGTGGTTCGGGTTCGGATTGGTGCAGGTCTCGGCAGACCCCTTGACTTTCTGTGTCGCCGTCTGCGCCTGGACCGGGAGCGCATAGGCTCCAAGACCGAGGACCAGTGCCGTGGACATGAGCAAGCTTCGCGTGAAACGCCGATGCATGGATGGTTCCCTCCGTTGTCTGTTGAAGCAAGCGGCCCTGGGCTGGCCAATCGGCTTTCCGAGGCGAATGCAACCTAGTCCGGCCGGACATGTCTGACAATACCGGCCAATCTGCTAAATCCGAGCTTACCGCTTCGTATAGCACCCTCCCGTTCCGGCCAATGCGCGGCCTTGCATGATGCGGTCATCGGTCGGCAGGTGCCGCCCGTGGCAACAGGAGACCAGGCATGAACACCAAGAGACTCGCACCACTGGCGCTCGTGGCGATGTTCGGCGTCGCGGCGGCAGGCGGGACTGCATTCGCGGGCGAGAACAGCAAGGAGGAGGCCCAGGATGCGGCCCTGCTGGCGAGCGCCAAGATATCGCTGAGCCAGGCGATCACCGCGGCCGAGCAGCAATATGGCGGCAAGGCGATCGGCGCCGGCATCGACAACGCCAACGGCCATCTCAGCATCACCGTCGATGTGGCCAAGGGCCAGAGCGTGCAGACGGTGCTGGTCGATCCGCAGACTGGCAAGGTCACGGGCACGCAGCAGGCTGGCGACGGCGATACCGAACAGGCCGACTGATCGCGCGACGGGTTTCCGGATGTCCGGCTATGCTCGGGCATCCGGACCACGCGCTCATCTTTCGGGACAGATGATGAAAATCCTGCTGATCGAGGACGACCAGGAGACCACGGAGTATGTTGCCGCCGGCCTGCGCGAGCACGGCCATGTGATCGACTGTGCAGCGCTCGGGCGCGACGGCCTGTTCATGGCGAGCGGCGAGAGCTACGACGTGCTGATCGTCGATCGCATGTTGCCGGGCATCGACGGGCTGGGGATCGTGCGGATGCTGCGCGAATCGGGCGTCAAGACGCCGGCGCTGTTCCTGACCGCGCTGGGTGGCGTGGGCGACCGCGTGCGGGGCCTGGATGCGGGCGGCGACGACTATCTGGTGAAACCTTTCGCCTTCGCCGAGCTGATGGCACGCGTCAACGCGCTGGCCCGCCGTCCGCCGCTCGCCGATGTGCAGACCGTGCTGCGGGTAGGCGATCTGGAGATGGATCTGCTGAAGCGCAGCGTGACCCGGGCGGGCGAACGCATCGAGTTGCAACCGCGCGAGTTCCAGCTGCTCGAATATCTGATGCGCAACAGCGATCGCGTGGTGACGCGCACGATGCTGCTGGAGAATGTCTGGGATTTCCACTTCGACCCCCGCACCAACATCGTCGAGACGCATATCTCGCGCCTGCGCGGCAAGCTGAACCGCGCGCAAGACGCCGACCTGATCCACACCGTGCGCGGCGCGGGGTATCTGATGCGCGCGCCCGCCTGAGCAGACCTCTTGAGGTTTGCCCGCCTGCCGAGAACGCTGCGCACCGCGAGCTTCCGGCTCGCGGCGCTCTATGTCCTGCTGTTCATCGCCTCGGTGCTGGTGCTGGGCGTGGTCGTGTTCGTCGCAGCAGGCGGGGTGCTGCAGGAGCAGATGCGCCTTCGCGTCGTCACCGAATCCGCCCTGCTGGTCGGCGAGTATCCGGCAATGGGACCGGACGGACTGGCGGCGGCGATCCGGCGGCGTGAGCGCGGGGTCGGCGCTCTCGACTACCTGCTCCAGGCGCCTGACGGCACGCGCATCGCCGGCGACCTCCCGCGTGTCGCCGGCACGGGATGGGTGATGATGAAAGTGCCGGATGAGGAAAACCCGGCCGAGCGGGTGCAGGCGCTGGTCGTTCGGCTGGCGGACGGCTCGCTGCTGGCCGTGGGTGATGACATGTCTTCGCGCCTCGCGGACATTGAGGAGGCGATCCTGGAGGCGTTAGCCTGGGCGGTGGCGCTGATGGCGCTGCTGGGCATCGGCGGCGGCGTGCTGCTGAGCCGCGGCTTCCTGTATCGGGTGGACAGCATCGCCCGCACGGCCGAGGCCATCATCGGCGGCGACCTCGGACGGCGCGTACCGGTGCGTGGGACTGGTGACGACCTCGATCGGCTGGCCGCCACACTCAACCGGATGCTCGACCGCATCAGCACGCTGATGGAAAGCTTGCGCCAGGTCTCCAGCGATATCGCCCACGATCTGCGCACGCCGTTGTCGCGCCTGCTGCACCGGCTGGAGACGGCGCGCAGCCATGCGGGAAGTGCCGCCGAATACGCCAACGCGCTCGACGCGGCGGCGGCCGAGGCACAGGCGATCCTCGAGACTTTTGGCGCATTGCTGCGCATCGCCCAGGTGCAGGGTGGATCGCCGCGCGCGGGATTTCGGCCGGTTGATTTGAGCGCCCTTGTCGAGCGGGTGGTGGATGCCTTCTTGCCCTCGGCTGAAGAGCAGGGCTTCCGGCTCGCTGCCGCCGCCGCGCCGGGCGTCACGGTGCAGGGCGATCGCGAGTTGCTGACGCAGCTATTGGCAAATCTGGTGGAGAACGCCTTGCGCCATACGCCACCCGGAACGCCGATCGAGGTCGGGCTTGCGGCCCGGCGTGGGTCCAGCATCCGCCTGTGGGTCGAGGATCATGGCCCCGGCATTCCCGAGGCGGAGCGCGCGCGGGTGCTGCAACGCTTCTATCGCGGCGAGCGTAGCCGCACGACGCCCGGCAGCGGACTCGGCCTCAGCCTAGTGGCCGCGATCGCAGAGTTGCACGATGCCCGGCTGATGCTGGAGGATGTGAGGCCGGGGCTGCGGGTCGTGCTGTCGTTCCCCCAATAATTTCCGGCTATCTTTCTCGGGGCGTGTTCGGGATACGTGTGAGCGATCGGTGATACGGACGCGGCCGCGCAGGTCATAGCCGTTGCGCGTCAGCTGCGCCTCCAACTCGTCGAGTTTGCTGGAGAGGACCGTCTCGACGATTCCGGCGGCGATGGGCCTGGCGCCGATCTCGAACCGGCCTCGAACGTCCGCACCAGATGCGACCACTCTGCAGCGACGAACACATTGGGATTCGACAATCCGGGGGTCATGCCAAATCAATCGGCACAGGCCCAGATGGTGCCCGTTGGCGGAGTGTTGGCCGTATCGTGAGGGCGATTGGTGTCGCATGAACAGGGCTGCTCGCTTCGGACAGGCATCCCGTCGCCATGTTCCTGCGCATCTCCGAATGAGGCCCTTCGCTGCGCGTTCGACCTACGCACCAGACCTTACGCCGGACTGGCAGGAAGAAGGGGCTCATGTCACGATCAGTTCCATTGGCTCGAGGAACTTGCGAGAATCTCTCGGGGGATCATGATCTTATCGGTAAGCGGACTGTTTGGAGCCCAATTCACAAGATGGTCGCGCGATCCTGACAAGCTGTGGAGATATCTCCTGCGCGGATTTAGCCATGCGCGAGAGGCGCTGCCTGACCTTCAAGATGTTACTCCGCCAGGGTACTACCGTTCCAGTTCGCACACGCCGGCGTACATTTACGCCAACTGGACCCGCTTCGTGGATGTGATCGACATCATTCCAGGCGGATTCGGCACCCGCCAGGACGCCGTAATCTGCCGTCCGCGAGCACAAGAGTAGGGCGGGCTGGGCTTGAGCCTCGTCTCCGTCATCGCCAACCTGCACGAGGCAAGACTCACGCTCGACGACGCAGAGCCGTGGCTGCGCGTAACGCTGGTGTTCCCGCCGTAGCGCCGTCCCTATGCCTCGCCCGCCGCGACTGAAACTACGGTGACTGGCTCCACCCGCCCGCCTGCCTCGAACTCGACGATTTCGCCCGGCTCGGCGCCCTCCAGGGCACGGGCCAGCGGCGCGGTCCAGGCGATCAGGCCGGAAGCCGGCTCCGCCTCGTCCTCGCCGACGATCGCGATCTCGCTCGTGGTCGAGCCACGGCGGATCGTGACCCGGGTGCCGAAACCGACAGCCTTCGGGGCACCGCTCGGCGGCACGATCTGCATGCTGGCCTGACGGGAGAGCCAGTAGCGCAGGTCGCGATGGAGGACGGCCGCCGCGTCCTCCTCAGGCGCCTCGGCCAGTTGCTTCTCCAGGCCCGTGACCGTCTCGCGGATCAGCCGGGCGCCGCGGGCGGTCACGCGATTGGGTGCCGCGCTGATCCGCCGCTCCGGCAGCGGCGGCGGAGGCGCGTCGTCATCTTCCTTCACGAATGCCCGGCTCATGGCAATCTCCTCAGCCAAACG
Organism: uncultured Pseudomonadota bacterium; assembly: GCA_963838805.1. GTDB lineage: Bacteria > Pseudomonadota > Alphaproteobacteria > Acetobacterales > Acetobacteraceae > CAVRQM01. The sequence goes on along the minus strand of CAWISK010000005.1, from coordinate 161,044 downwards.
AACGCCCGATCACGCGGTCGGGATGCGCAAGCCCGATCATTTCGCCGCGGCCGGTACCGCCGCTGCGGCCTCTGCGTGCAGCTCGGGATACAGCGTGGTCAGCGCCACCAGCACGCCATTGGTCCAGCCGAAGCCGATCTGGGTCGCGTACTCGCCGCCGCCGCCGGCATCCCCGCCGGTGGTCGTGACGTTGTACTTCTCCACCAGCTTGGCCTGCTGCTCATAGCCGGCGATGCACTTGCGGACCCAGCGCGTGGCGATGTCATGGGCCAGCGCATCGAAGCCGTAGGTGCGCAGGCCATCGACGGCGATCCATTGCAGCGGCGCCCAGCCGTTCGGCGCGTCCCATTGCTGGCCGCTCTGCACCAGGGTCGTGGCGAGGCCGCCCACGGCGAGAAGCTTGCCCTGCGCCGTCGCCGCCACCTCCTGCGCCTCCTCGGGCGTCGCCGCCTCCACGAACAGCGGATACAGCGTGGCCGCCGTCAGTTCGCCGCTGTCCCGGTGCTCGCGCCACAGATAGTCGGTGAACGCATGGAGTTTCGGATCCCACATCAGCCGCCGGATCGCCTGCGCCCGCAACGCCGCGCGGAGGGTGTACTCGGTCGCGCGCGAGACATCGCCCGAGAGCGCATAGCCCCGCGCCAGCGTGGTCTCGAGGTGCATGAGCAGGCTGTTCAGATCGACGGGAATGATGTCGAGCGTGCGCACCGTGGCGAGAGTCTTTTCGTCGGCGAGCCAGCGCGAGCTGAAATCCCAGCCCGAGGCTGCGGTCGCGCGCAGGTTGCGCCACACTTCAGGCGTTGGCCGCGATGCTGCCGCCGCGGTCTGCACGTCCTCGCGATACGATTCGTCGCGTGGCGCGTCTCGATCGTCCCAGTTGCGGTTGAGCAGCGTGCCATCCGCGAGACGCACCACGGCGCGCGTGGCGGAGCCGGGCGGCGTCTGGTCGGCACCTTCCATCCAGTGGTCGTACTCCTTCTGGAGTTCCGGCAGGTAGCGTACGATCGTGCCGATGCCGTCACGCCGGGCAATCAGAGTGACCAGGAACGAGAAGAACGGCGGCTGCGAGCGGCTGAGATAGTAGCTGCGGCTGCCGTTCGGCACGAAGCCGTAGCGGTCGATCTCGAAGGCGAAATTGCGCAGCAGATCGACCGCGAGATCATGTTCCCCGTCCTCCTCCAGTCCGAGCGCCGTGAAATAGGAGTCCCAATAGTACACCTCGCGAAAACGGCCGCCTGGAACGACGTAGGGGTAAGGCAGCGGTTGCAGGGTGGAGTACGCCGGTACGCTGGTGGCACTCTGTTCCAGCAGCGGCCACAGACTGTGGACGTAGTCGAGCAGATGCATCCCCGGCGAGGCGGTATTGATCGTGGGGCCGGGCGGGACGGGGCTCGCGCTGAAATGGCTCGCGACGAAGGCGGACAGGCTGAAGCCCGGCGTCGTCTTCTGCGCCTGGTACTCGGCCACGATCGAGGCGGGCGCGGCATTGGGGAGGAGATCGGGGAAGGTCTTGCTGTCGGGGAAGATGCTGCCGAGTTCCACGGCGCGATAGAGCGCCCCGTACTCGATCGACGGCGGTATGACGTCAGCCCGCCCAACGGCATCGGCCCATGCCGGACTGGCCGGCAGCACGGCGGCCAGACCGCCGATCAGCAGAGTCGTAATGTGCAACGAAGCGGCATGAGCCCGAAATCCTGTCACGGGATGTTCCCCTTCTGTCGGTGGTTGCAATCCATGCCTTGCCGCTACGCCTCGCATCCCTCCTCGCGCAGCAGCGCCGTCACGGCCTCCTCTGGCACGTCGGACGTCGTGAACGCCTGGCCGATGCCGCGCGCCAGCACGAAGGTGAGCTGGCCGTCGCGCATCTTCTTGTCGCGCCGCATCAACCCGATCAGCCGTGCGGCGGAGAAGCGTCGGTTCAGCGTGGCGAGTTCTGCCGGCAAGCCGATGGAGGCGAGATGTGCCACGACGCGCTCCGCATCCAGGGCTGGGCAATGCCCGAGCCGCGCCGAGAGCCGGAACGCAAGGCCGATGCCGACCGCAACCGCCTCGCCATGCAGGATCGCGCCATAACCGGTGTCGGCTTCCAGGGCGTGCCCGAATGTGTGCCCCAGATTGAGCAGCGCCCGCCCGCCGGAGGGGCGTTCCTCGCGCTCGTCATCGGCCACCACGGCGGCCTTGAAGGCGCAGGCGCGCAGAACGGATTCCGCCTGGGCGGCGCGATCACCCTCCACCACCGCCCGGCCATGGACCTCGCACCATGCGAACAGGTCGGCATCGCCGATCAGCCCGGCCTTGGCGATCTCGGCATAGCCGGCGCGCAGCTCGCGCGCGGGCAGGGTGGCGAGTGTTGCCGTGTCGGCCAGCACCATGCGCGGCTGGTGGAAGGCGCCAACCAGGTTCTTGCCGCGCGCGGTGTTGATGCCGGTCTTGCCGCCTACCGAGCTGTCCACCTGGGCCAGCAGCGTCGTCGGCGCCTGCACGAAGGGCAGGCCGCGCAGCGTGGCGGCGGCGGCGAACCCGGCCAGGTCGCCCACGACACCGCCGCCGAGGGCGATCACCGTCGTCCGCCGTTCGACCCCGGCCTCCAGCAGCTCGTCGATCACCCGCGTCCAGACGGCGACATCCTTTGATGCCTCGCCCGGAGGGACGACCACCTGCTCCGCCCGGACACCGGTCTCGGCCAGGCCGGCCAGCAGGCGCGGCAGGTGCAGTGCCGCCACAGCCCCATCGGTCACGACCACGGCCCGGCGTTGCGGCAGGACGGGTGCCAGCAGAGCCCCGGCGCGGTCGAGCAACCCATCGCCCACCACGATATCGTAGCTGCCAGCGGCGTGAGTGACGGACAGCCGCCGCGGCTGCAGCCAGCCCAGCAGCGCGTCCTGCACCCGGGTCGTGGTGAACTCCGGATTTTCGTCGCCGCAATCGACCACGATGTCAGCCTCCGCATAGGTTGGATGGCGCTGTGCCATCAGGCGGGTCAGCACCTCGGCGGGATCGTGACCGTGCAGCAGCGGGCGGTGCGTGCGCCCGCTGACGCGGCGGACCAGCACCGGCAATTCGCAGCGCAGCCACAGGCTGGTGGCACCTTCCCGAATGACGCCCCGCGTCTCGGCATCCATGAACGCTCCGCCGCCGGTCGCGAGCACCAGGGGCGGGCCGGTGAGCAGGCGCCGGATCACCCGGCGTTCGCCGTCGCGAAACGCGGGTTCGCCGTAGCGGGCGAAGATCTCGGCGATGCTGCGCCCGGCGGCCAGCTCGATCTCGGCATCGGCGTCGCGGAACGGGAGACCCAGCCGCGCCGCCAGCCGCCGGCCGATCGCCGATTTGCCGGCGCCCATGAGGCCCACGAGCACGATCGGACGATCGATCACCGAAGCGCGGCCGGGCACCGTCGTCAGGGCGGCTGCCGCGCGCGGCCCGACCTGGAGCGCGGTGTTGCGTGTCATGGCAGCCAAGGCTAGCACAGGCACGATCCTCGCCAAGCGGCCGCCACGAGTCCCGCGCGCGGACCCGCCCGATCCCTCGCCCTTGCGGGCGCTGCCCTTGTCTGGATGCCATGCGCCGTCTGTTTTTCGTCGTGCTGCTGCTGTTGCTGGTCGCCGCCTCGGTGGGGATGCTGATGCTGGGCGCCTTTCCGCCGGCGCCGCACCAGCAGACGATCCAGAAAGTGCTGCCGAACGATCGCTTCGGCCACGGCGCCTAGGCGGCGAGCAATCCTTGGATCGGCATGTCGAGGCGTTCCTGGAAATGCTGGCTGCCGAGCGCGGGGCCGCCGTCAACACGCGGGCCGCGTACGCCGCCGATCTTGCCGACGCTGCCATCCACCTGGGCACGGGCAGTCTCGCGACCGCCGACGAGGCGGCGTTGCGGTCCTACCTGGCCGGGCTGCACCGGGCCGGCCTGTCCGCACGCACAGCGGCTCGACGGCTGTCCGCGCTGCGGCAGTTCTATCGGTTCCTCCTGCGCGAGGGCGTGCGTGCCGACGACCCGACCGAGCGGCTGGACGCTCCGCGCCTTGCCGCGGCGCTGCCGAAATACCTGAGCGAAGCAGAGGTGGACGCGCTGCTCGCGGCCGCCGCGGGCCTGCCGCGGGCGCAGGCAGCGGTCGCCACGGCGGCGCTGGAGATCCTGTATGCGACCGGCCTGCGGGTGAGCGAGCTCCTGGCGCTGCCCGGACGGGCGCTGGCGGGCGATGCGGCCCTGCTGCTGGTGCGTGGCAAGGGTGGGCGCGAGCGGGTGGTGCCGCTCTCCGACGCGGCCCGGGCCACCGCCGCCGCGCTGCATCCCGGCCCCGGGCGACCGGCGTGGCTGTTCCCCGGCCGCGATCCGAGGCGGAGGTTGACGCGTCAGGGCTTCGCCCTGCTGCTGAAGCGGGTGGCGCTGGCCGCCGGGCTCGACCCGGCGCGGGTCAGTCCGCACGTGCTGCGCCACTCCTTCGCCAGCCACATGCTGGCGCGCGGCGCCGATCTGCGCAGCCTGCAATTGCTGCTGGGCCACGCCGACATCGCCACCACGCAGATCTATACCCACGTCCTCGCCGAGCGGCTGCAACGCCTGGTCGAGGCGCATCACCCCCTGGCCACCGGGGGCGGCAGAGGCTAAGCGGCAGCGATGCGCCACTACCTCGACTTCGAAAAGCCGATCGCCGAGCTGGAAGGCAAGATCGACGAACTCCGGCACATGTCCGAATCGGACGGGCTCAACATCGCCGAGGAGGTCTCGCGCCTGGTCGAGAAGTCCGACCGGCAGCTGCGGGCGATCTACGCCAAGCTGACGCCCTGGCAGAAGGTGCAGGTGGCGCGCCATCCGGACCGGCCGAAGGCGGGTGACTACCTGACCGGGCTGATCACCGAGTTCACACCGCTGGCGGGCGATCGCGCCTTTGCCGACGACGCCGCCGTGGTGGGCGGGCTGGGCCGGTTCCGCGGCCGCTCCGTGATGGTGCTGGGCACCGAGAAGGGCCGCGACACTGAAAGCCGGGTTGCCCATAATTTCGGCATGGCGCGGCCCGAGGGCTATCGCAAGGCGCGCCGGCTGATCGAGCTGGCCGGGCGGTTCGGTTTGCCGGTCCTGAGCTTCGTCGATACCTCCGGCGCCTTTCCGGGCATCGAGGCGGAGGCGCGCGGCCAGGCCGAGGCGATTGCCCGCTCGATTGAGGCCTGTCTCGACGCGCCGGTGCCGGTGGTCGCCACCGTGATCGGCGAGGGCGGCTCGGGGGGCGCCATCGCGCTGGCCGCAGGCGACGCGGTGCTGATGCTGGAGCACGCCGTCTATTCGGTGATCTCGCCCGAGGGCTGCGCGGCGATTTTGTGGAAGGATGCGGCGCAGGCGCCGCAGGCCGCTGAAGCGCTGCGGTTGACCGCTGAGGATCTGAAGCGGCTGAAATTGATCGATGCGGTGGTGGCCGAGCCGCTGGGGGGTGCCCATCGCGACCCGGAGATGGCGGTCGTGGCGGTGGGCGATGCGGTCGAGGAGGCGCTGGTGCCGCTGCTGCGGCTGGACGCGGGCATCCTGCGCGCGCGCCGGGCCGAGAAGTTCCTGGAGATGGGGCGCGAGGCGCTGAGCTGATCGGGACCGCCGGCTCGGACGGCCTTAGCCCGTCGCCGGTCCGAGCTGGGCCGGGCGGCGCCTGCCTCGGATCAGCCGCATGAGCGGATATTCGACCGTTCGCGACATCAGCAGGCCGCCGCCAAGGCCGCAGAGGACGAGCAGGGGAAAGGCGGCGAGCGGCGGCATGTCCCGGTCGAGACCAGCTCCCAGCCAAAACTTCCATGCTGCGCCGATGAACATGAATTGGAACAGATAGATCGAGTATGAAGCGGCCCCGAGCACGCGAAGGGGCGCCGGAACAACGATAAGCCCGGCGCGGCTGGCGGCAGCGGCGCCCAGCACGATGAGGGCCGCCGGCACGCCATAGGCCAAGCGGCCGAGATCGGCGTAGCCGTTCAGCCGCCCGGTGTCCTCTGCCCAGGCAGCCGCGGCGAACAGGACCACGCCGGCGGCCAGCACGAGGCGCGGGGTCGGCAGGCCACGATGCCGAAGATAGAGTGCGGCGAGCATGCCCAGAAAGAACTCGAGGTTGTAGAGCCCGGCGAGAGAGGGAGGCGCCCCGAAACCACCGACCCCCATCTGGCCCAGCACAATCCCAGCCAACCACGCGAGTAGCAGCAGCAGTCCGGCTCGCCGATCGACGATGAGGACGCAGAACGCGGCATAAAATACGACTTCATATTGCAACGTCCAGGCCACTCCGAGCAGGGGCTCGGCGTGAGACGGCAGAAGGAACGCGGACCAGGCGAACGCGGGCAGGGATGGCAGGTGGTGTCCGCCGGTTACGCTCAACGCGACCGTCACGCCGAGCGCCACCCAATAGATCGGCAGAATCCGGGTAAACCGCCGGCTCAGGTAGTGGCTGAGATGCCCCGGGCGGCCGATGTCCTCAAAATGTACAAAGAGGATGATGAATCCGCTGATGACGAAAAACAGGTCCACGCCGGCGTGGCCGAACTGGAATAGCGACATCAGCCCCGGTAATCCGTACGCCTTATCAAGATGGCGAGCGACGTGGTACAGGACGACCGCCGTAGCCGCGAGGCCGCGGGCTGCCTCGATGCTGGTCAGTCTTGCTGGTTTCGACGCCACGATCATCGGGTTCCGCCCCAACTCTCGCACGGTTGCGCGTGCGGCGACACCTCGCTGCACGCTCTCATGCTGTGGCGGCATCGCGCGTGGCAGTGATCGGGTCGCGCGCACGCTCCCGTGGCGCGGCCGATCCGCCGAGAGAAGCGGGAGCGGCCGTGACCGTATGCCGGGTGAGCTGGCGCAGTGTGGACGCTACTGCGAGCAGGGCCAGGAAATCGTCGAAATAGGCAACGCTCAGCGCCGCGCCCCCTACATAGAACGAGATCAGGCTGACCTGCAGCATTCGCGCCAGATCATAGGCCCAGCGCAGGCCGGCCCGACCGCGGGTCTGACGCGCCACGATCATGGTGTTCCGCAGACCGAGGACGAGAATCAGCACATAGAGTGCCAGCGCCGGAAAGCCGTGATCGCCCAGCACCTCGAAATAGATGCTGTGCGCAGCATGGGCCTCCTCATCGGGGAAATAGTGGTTGAAGATGGGCGGGAGCTGCGCCGCCGAAAACCCGGCACCGAACGGGAAATGCTCCAGCGCGTACAGCGTCGCCACGCGCCATGCCACCACTCGGCCGTGGAAGGAGGAGTCCTGCGAGGCGTTCTGGATCGTCGCCATCCGTTCATAGAACGAATCCGGCATCACGCTCAGGGCGCCGGCCACCACCGCCAGGGCGATGATGCCGTACAGCACCTTGCGGTCGCTGCGCCACCAGAACATCGCCAGCATGACGCCGAGCGCGATCACCGCGCCGCGCGAGTACGAACCGAACACCATGAGGACCTGCAAAGCGAACGTCAGCGCCAGCCCCAGACGCAGCCAGCGGGCCTTGGTGTGCAGTCGCAGGTAGTTGACGAGCGGGATGGTCATGACGACGGCCAGCGCCAACTGGTTGTTGTCCGCGAGGATCGTGTCGGGCGGCCCGTAGACGATGTACGAACCGCCCTTCAGCAACGTGAACGCACCGCCCTTGACGCCGAAATAGCCGATCGCAACGACTGAGACCCAGATCAGCGCGTGGATGCGCGCCTTGTTGGTGATCAGGATGAACACCAGGAACACGTAGACGAAGATGCGCAGCGTCCGGTTCCAGAGCGGCCACGACCAGTCCGGAAAAGGCGCGAAGAAGGAGTTGAAGGTTATCCATGCGAAGAATGCCAGCATCAGCCAGGGCACCGCATCCGGGGTCCAGCGCTTGCGCTCGCGCGACATGAGCCAGCCGCCGAGTGTCGCGATCGCGATCGCCAGGCCAAAAGGCTGCCCCTGCGCGAACCCGTAGACCTGCTGATGCGGGCTCAGCAGCGAGAACCACGCCCAGGTCAGCACGCCGCACGCCGGGTAGCGCAGGATGACCGGCAGCAGGCCCAGTACGGAGGCGGAGAGGATCAGGTCGCGCAAGGCAGCCTTGACGATGCTCAGGAGGACGTGCCTGATTAGTCGCCCGCGGGGTCGCGGACAATGGGGAGAGGTGCGATCGACGGTCTGCTGTTCCTGGTCGGTGTTCTCTCGATCCTGGTGATCGTGTGGTGGGAGATCCGCAATGACCGGACCCCGCCCGACGGACCCACGACCGGCCTGCTGGCGATGTTGCCGGAGAAAGCGGTCGCGGCCCCAACCCGGTCCCGGGCTTCTTCGGCCCCGAGACAGGGGGGACTTTAGGCGGCCGGGCGTCGGCCCGCGTCAGGTCAGTGCGCGGCGGAGAGTGCGGCCGATGCCATCCGGCGGTTCTGCCAGGAAAGGCCCACCTGCTTCCGGTAGCGCGTGCAAGGACGGAGCAGAGGCGGACAGCCCGCCCGCCTCTGCTCCGGGCTGGCTACTTTACGCTGCCGGGGCCTTGCAGCGGGGTCGTCCGGCTCCCTTCCATCGTGTTGCCGACCAGTTGCGCCGGGACCGAGGTGGAGTTGCTCACGAAGGTCGTGGGCGCGCCGTCGTCGCGAAAGACGTTGTCGGCGATGAGCAGCGGAGCCGCCGGCCAGGTCACACCCTCCTCGCCGATCGAGATCGCCACATAGGGGTTGCTTGAGAGCGGTCCCTTCTCCAGGTGATTCCCGCGGATGGTGACGGCACCGCCGTTCGGCACGTCGATCAGATAGCTCGACTGCCAGTCGGCCCGTCCTCGATGCTGTTATCGATGACACTGGTGATCGCCGCGCGTGATTTGATATGGTGGCCGACCTTTTGGTTCAGAAACGTGCAGTGTGCCACGGTGAGCCTCGCCACGCCGTTGATATACATGCCGTGCGCGCAGCCCTGGCCCGAGGCGGGACATCCCCCATTGCCGTAGAAATAGCTGTCGCGCACCGCGATCACCGATGCTGCGACAGGGTCGGCCAGGATACCGTCCTGATTGTACATGAAGTGGACGCGCTGCACGACTAGATTGGTGCCCTCGGCGCGGATGCCGGCGCCGTTCTGGTCGGGAACACTGGCATGGGTCAGCGCCAGGTCCCGCACGGTCACGTTGCTGCCGTAGATGACGAACACGCCCTTCCCCACGCAATCTTTGCTGCCAATCGTGGTGGTGCCCATGCCAGCGCCGGCGATGGTGAGATTGCTGGCGTTCCACACGGCGCAATCAGTGTAGGTGCCCGCGGCGATCGAGACGGTGTCGCCATTCTGCGCCGCGGCGGCGGCCAATGACGGCAGCCGATAGGCCTGGCCTGGGCCGACCATGAGAGTGCGCGCGCCGGCGGGCGTCGCCAGGATGATGGCCGCACAGAACACAGTCTTGAATCCGGGTCGGGTCATATAGGAAAATCCTCCGATAATGCTACTCGGATGATGAGTAGTTGCGCCGGGTAACATCGCCGTGAGGCGAATGCAACTGCTAGCGTGGAATCGGACAAAATTCTCAAAGTATCTTCTGTGAAGATCGCGTGACTCATCTTCTACATACGATTGGCGATCTGGGACCTGGCAACAACTGTCAAATGGATCCCAGACGTTCATGAATGATCTTGCGGCCGACTGTGCGGCCCTGGCAAACGGCTGGGCTGGGCTGACTGGCGCGGTTGCTGCCGCGCGTTGCGGCTTGCGCGGCGATCGGGCTGCTCCGATAACGACATCGGCGACGGGCGGAGCGGAGGCGGCGCATGTGCGGGCTGGCGGGATTGTTCCGTCCGGACGGAGGGCCGGTCGACGTGGCGCTGCTGCGCCGCATGACGGCGGCCCTGGCGCATCGCGGGCCGGACGGCGACGGGTTCCACACCGAACAGGGCCTGGGCCTCGGCCATCGCCGCCTGGCGATCATCGATGTCGGCGGCGGCCAGCAGCCGATGTACAACGAGGATGCGAGCGTTGTCATCGCCTTCAATGGCGAGATCTACAACTTTCCCCAACTGCGTCCGCGGTTGCAGGCGTTGGGACACGTGTTCGGCAATCGCTGCGATACCGAGGCGATCATCCATGCCTGGGAGAGCTTCGGCCCCGACTGCCTGGAACACCTCGATGGCATGTTCGCGTTCGCGCTGTGGGACAGAAACCGGCGCACGCTGTTCCTGGCGCGCGACCGGCTGGGCAAGAAGCCGCTGCACTACGCCATGACGCGGCACGGGCTGGCCTTCGCCTCCGAGATCGCGGCCTTCGCGCATCTCCCCGGCCTGTCGCGCGAGATCGACCGGCAGGCGGTCGATGATTTCTTCGCGCTCGGCTACATTCCCGACCCGGCCACGATCTTCAGCGCGATCCGCAAGCTGCCGCCGGCGCATTTCCTGCTGATCGAGGCGGGTGCGGCGTCGGTTCCCGCTCCACAGCGCTACTGGCGACCGGCTCTGGTCCCGCAACGACCGAGCGAGGCCGAGGCGGCCGAAAGCCTGCGCCAGCGGTTGCGCGCGGCCACCTCGGCGCGGCTCATGTCCGATGTGCCGCTGGGCGCGTTCCTGTCGGGCGGTGTCGATTCAGCAGCAATCGTCGCCAACGCCGCCATGCTGCGCGCCGAGGCCGGCGCCTCCGGGCTGGACACGTTCACGATCGGCTTTGCCGGAACCGAGGATGAGACACCGTTCGCGATGCAGGTCGCGCGCCGCTACGGCACCACGCAGCACAACGACAGTGCCGCTGCGATCGACTGGATCGCGGCCGCCCGACGGCAGGCAGCCCTGTTCGGCGAACCGTTCGGCGACACTTCATCGGTGCCCACCGAAATCGTTTGCCGCCTTGCGCGCCGCCACGCCACGGTGGCGCTGTCCGGCGACGGGGGAGACGAGGTGTTCGCCGGCTATCGTCGCTATCGCTGGCATCGCCTGGCCGAAGCGGTGCGTGCCCATGTTCCGGCGCCGCTGCGCCGCGGCGTGCTGGGGAGCCTCGCGCGCGCCTATCCAAAACTTGACCGCGCGCCGCGCTGGTTGCGCGCCAAGCACACGCTGACTGAACTCAGTCTCGACTCCGCGCTCGGCTATTACCGTACTGTGGCGCGCATGCAGCACGACCGGCGGCGCGCGCTGTTCTCGCCCTCTCTGGAGGCGGCGGTGGACGGGCACGACCCGCACGCCCGCATCGCCGCACTGATGCAGGAGAGCGGCAGCGATGACCCGTTGACGCGGGCGCAGTATGCCGACCTATCCACCTGGCTCGCCGGCGGCATCCTGACCAAGGTGGATCGCGCCAGCATGGTGAACTCGCTCGAAGTGCGCGCGCCGCTGCTGGATCATCGCCTGGTCGAGTGGGGCATGTCGCTGCCGTCGGCGCTGAAGCTGCGCCGCGGCACGGGGAAGTTCCTGCTGAAGCGAGCGATGGAGCCGCTGCTGCCACACGACATCCTGTACCGTCCCAAGCAGGGCTTCGCCACCTCGCTCGCGGCCCCCCTGCGCGCCGGCGCCGAGCGCCTTCGCGAACGACTGCTGTCTCCGGTGATGCTGGACAGCGGCCTGTTCGAGCCGGGCGCCATCAGTCAGTTGCTCGACGAGCACGAGCGGCGCAGTTTCGATCACGCAACGCCACTCTGGCTGCTGCTGGTGTTCGAGGGCTTCCTCGCGCACGAGCAGGCGGCTCCCGAAGTCGCGATGGCGGCCGAGGCAGCATGAGCCGAATCTGCCTGGTCGGCGCCGGCTCGATCTCCCGCGCCCATGCCGAAGCCGTCGCCACTCTGCGCGGGCACGAGATCGCCTGCGTCGTCGATTCCAATGTCCCGGCGGCGCAGCGTCTGGCGCGTAGCTGCGGTGCTGCGGTGCGGGCATTCGTCTCCGTGGAGCAGGCATTGGCGGCAGGAGCATTCGACCGCGCGCATGTGCTGGTACCGCCGCCGCTGCACGCCGACATTGCCACGAGCTTGCTTGAAGCGGGCAAGCCGGTGCTGGTCGAGAAGCCGCTGACGACCGACGCGGCCTCGGCTGAGCATCTGGTCGCCGTTGCCGCCCGCGCCGGCGTGGCGCTGGGGGTAAACCAGAATTTCGTGCATCACCCGGCCTTCGTGCGGCTGCGAAGGCTGGTGGAGAGCGGCGCACTGGGGCGGCCCGGTTTCGTCGCCTGCATCTACAACGTGGCGCTGCGGCAGATGGCGGCGCGTCAGTTCACGCATTGGATGTTCCGCTCGCCGCCTAACATCCTGCTAGAGCAGGCGGTGCATCCGCTGTCGCAAGTGGCGGCATTAGCGGGCGAGATCGGCGCGGTGCAGGTGATCGGCGGCGCGCCGCTCGAACTCGCACCCGGCCTGACGTTCACGCCCTCGCTGACTGCGTCGCTGGCCGGCGCGCGGCTGCCGGCACAGCTGCGCTTCGCGGTCGGGCAGGCTTATCCGTTCTGGCAGGTTTCGGTGGTCTGCGATGACGGCGTCGCTGTAGCCGATATCCTTGCCAACCGGCTGCTGCGCTATGGCCGCACGCGCTGGCTGGAAGTGTCGGACACGCTGCTATCCGGTCTGGCCACCGCCGGCGGCATGGCACGCGACAGCATCGCGACGGCGGCCGGCACGGTACTGTCCACGGTCAAGTTGCTGCCACGCAACGACCCGTTCTTCCGCAGCATGCGAGCGAGCATTGCCGCGTTCCACGCGGCCGTCGATGGCGCGGTGCGACCGGAACTCGATGGGCGGTTCGGGGCCGACCTGGTGGGCGTCTGCGAGCGGCTGGCCGGGCTTGCCTTCCCTGCGGCCGCGGCCCCAGCCGTGCCGCCGGCGCCGCGGCCAACGAGCACGGAGCCGTTCGACGTCGCGATCCTGGGTGGCACGGGCTTCATCGGTGCGCATGCGGTGCGCCACTTCCTCGATGCCGGCCGGCGTGTCGCGGTGATGGCGCGCAGTGTGGCCAATCTCCCGCCCCTGTTCCACGATCCGCGCGTGACGCTGCATCGTGGTGACATCCGTGATGCCGAGGCGGTGACGCGGGCGATCGGATCGGCACCCGTCGTCGTGAATCTGGCGCATGGCGGCGGTGGCGAGACGTTCGAGGCGGTTCGCGATGCGATGGTCGGAGGCGCCGAAATCGTGGCGCGCGCCTCTCTCGACCGCCGGCGTTGCGAGGCTGGTGCATGTCGGATCGATTGCCTCGCTCTATCTCGGCCCGCAGGATAAGCCTGTCACGGGCGCCACGCCGCCGGACAGCCACCCCGAGCAACGCGCCGACTATGCGCGCGCGAAGGTGCTGAGCGATCAGCTGCTGCTACGCATGCACGAAGGCGAGGGACTGCCGGTCGTCATCCTGCGGCCCGGACTGGTGGTGGGTGAGGGAACCTCGCCGTTTCATAGCGGGCTTGGCTTCTACAACACCGAACAGCACTGCATCGGCTGGAACGCCGGACGCAACCCGCTGCCCTTTGTCCTGGTGGACGACGTGGCGGAAGCGATCGTGCTGGCCAGCACCGCGCCCGGCATTGAGGGACGCTGCTACAATCTGGTGGGTGATGTGCGCCTGTCCGCGCGCGAATACGTGGCGGCGCTGGCGCAGGCGTTGCATCGGCCGCTGCGGTTTCATCCGCAATCGCCACGCTTTCTGTGGCTCGAGGATAGCGGCAAATGGCTCGTCAAGCGTGCGAGCGGCCGGCGCGTTGCCGCGCCAAGCCAGCGCGATTTCCTTTCGCGCGGTCTGATGGCACGCTTCGATTGCAGCGACGCCACGGGCGATCTCGGGTGGTGCCCCATGGCCGACCGTGCGATCTTCCTGCGTGACGCCATCCAGATCCACGCGCCGGAGTGACGGATTCACCGCTCCTCCTGCACGTCTTCTCGACCTTCGCGACCGGCGGTCCGCAGGTGCGCTTCGCCGCCATCGCCAACCGTTTCGGTACCAGGTGGCGGCACGCCATCGCGGCGATGGACGGCAATCTTGCATGCCGCGAGCGGCTGGACCCGTCGCTGGATGTCAGCTTTCCGGAGCTGGGGCTGCGCAAGGGCGACACGCTCGGCAATCTGCGGCGCTGCCGGGCGATCTTGCGCGCGCTGCGGCCGGATGTGCTGGTGACAAGCAATTGGGGCGCCATCGAATGGGCGCTGGCAAACGCGCTGCCGCTGGCGCGACCGCTCGTGCGGCATGTTCACATGGAGGACGGATTCGGACCGGAGGAGCGCGAGCGGCAATTGCCGCGCCGCGTATGGCTGCGCCGCCTCGCCCTGCGCCGCTCCGACGTCGTGCTGCCGTCGCGCACCCTGGAACGGATCGCGACCGAGATCTGGCGTCTCGACCGCCGCCGCGTCCACTTCGTGCCGAACGGCGTCGACCTGCTCCGCTTCGCGCCCACACTTCGCGACCAGGGCGCGGTCGCGGTCATCGGCACGGTTGCCGCCCTGCGCCCGGAGAAGAACCTGGCTCGACTGCTGCGTGCCTTCGCCCTCCTGCCGCAAGCGCCGGCGTGCCGCCTGGTGGTGGTGGGAGACGGGCCGGAGCGCGCCGCCTTGCAGACGCTGGCAGGAGATCTCGGCGTGGCAGATCGCGTGACCTTCGCCGGCAATCTCGCGCGGCCGGAACGGGCCTATGCGGAGTTCGATCTGTTCGCCCTGTCCTCAGACACGGAGCAGATGCCGCTTTCGGTGCTGGAGGCGATGGCGGCCGGTCTTTCGGTCGTCGCGACGGATGTGGGCGATGTCGCCGCCATGCTGTCCGGGGCGAACCGCCCCTTCGTGGTGGCGCGCGACGATGCGGCATTGGCGGGCGCGTTGCACGCGCTGCTCGAAGATCAGGCTCTGCGCCGCCGCGTTGGGGTGGCCAATCGTGCGCGGGCCGAAACCGAGTACGAGCAGCAACGTATGTTTCAGACCTATGCGGCCCTGTTCACCGCCCCCGCAGCACGCGGCTGAAGACCTCGATCTGTCCAGCGCTGACCTCGCTCCAGCCGAATTGTTCGGCATAGGCGCGAGTGGCCGCGCGGTCCGGCGGGGCTGCCAGCAGGTTGCGGACCGCTTCGGCAATGCCTTCGGGCGTGTTCGCGGGTGCGATCAGTCCGGCCTCGCGCGCCTGCACCACTTCGGGATTGCCGGGGATCGGGCTGGCCACGACCGGCGTTCCGCAGGCCATCGATTCCAGCAGCACATTGGCCCAGCCCTCGCGCGACGAGGCCAGCACCATCGCGTCCGCGGCACTGTAGAACCGCGGCAGCTCGGTCTGCGGGTGCGCGCCCATGAAGCGGACCCGCCCGCTCACGCCGAGCCGCAGCGCAAGCGCCTCCAGGGCGGCGCGCTGCGGACCCTCGCCCACCAGCAGCAGGGTCACGCCCGGCAGCGAAGGTAGCGCCGCGATGGTGCGGTCGTGACCCTTGCGCGGGATCAGATGACCGACCGAGAGCAGGGTCGGACCATCGAGCCGCAGCGCGGCGCGCGCTGCCAGGCGGTCGGCGGGTTGGAACGCCGCGGTATCCACGCCGTTGCGCAGCACGCGCACGCGATCCGGCGCGGCGCCAAGGGCCACCAGCCGCTCGCCCAGCGCCGCGCTGACCGCGATCAGCGCGTCGGCGCGCGCGATGGCCCACTCGATCTGCCGCCGCGGCCCCGGATAATCCGGCAATTGCGTGACGTCGGAGCCGCGCGCCGTGATCACGACCGGCAGGCCGAGCGTCTGGCCCATGCGCATCGCGGCGACGCCGTCGGGATAGACATAATGCGCGTCGATCGCGTCGAAGCGCAGCCCGGAAGCGATCAGCCGGCGGAGTGCGGGCAGGCTCGCCGCGTGCAGCAGCGCCGGTGCGACCGCCATGCCGAGTTTCGGTATCGCGGCGAAGCGGGGATGCACGACTTCGATGCCGTGCCGCTGCTCGCGTCGCGGCACCAGCGCCTGGCGCCGCCACGTCGCCGGCCCCGGAAGCCATGACGGATAGAACGGCACTGGCGCCAGCACCGTGCTCTGTACCGCACCCGTCGCCAGCAATTGCCGCAGCCGGTTCTCCACGAATACGCCGTGCGCGGGCTGCTGCGCGTTCGGATAGAGCGTGGTGAAGGTGAGCAGCCGCAGGACGGCCGATGCGTCGCTCGCCGCCATGCCCGTCGCGCGGTCAGCCGTGAGCGAGCATGTCGAGCAGCTTGCGGGCCTGCGCCTGCTCGGCAAACGGTGCCGCGGGCGGCACCAGCCGCCGCAGGATGGCCGCCGCCGTGTCGTGCTGACCGGCATCCTTGAGCGCCACGGCATAATGGTACTGCACGCCGGGATCCTTCGGCAGCGAGCGCGCGGCGAGCCGCAGCAGATCGAGCGCAGTGGCTGCCTGGGCGGCATCCTGCGTGCCGACCTGTGTGCCTTGGTCGCCGTTCAGCAGAATCCAGCCGAGCGTGTCCGCCGCCTGCGGCGTGGATGAGAGCAGCCAGGCCCGTTGCGCCAGGCCGCGCGCCTGCTGCATGCGCTGTTGCCGCTGCTCGACCAAGGCGAGGTTGTTGAGTGCATCGGCGTTCTCCGGCTGCTTCGCGAGCACGGATTGCAACGTCGAACGCGCCTCATCCAGTGCCCCCGCCTCGATATCGAGTGCCGCGAGGGTCGAGGCGGTGGCGATGTCCTCGGGATGCCTCGCCTGCCAGTCCCGCAGCACGCTCGCGCCGCGGTCGGGATGTCCGGCGGCGATTGCCGCGCGCGCGGCGCCGATGGCAGCCCCGCTCGGCGCGCCGTCGTCGTGCAGGACAGAGATGAACGCGGCCTCGGCCTCCGGATATTTCCCGGCCTCCAGATAGACCTCGCCCCTGAGTTGGCGTGCCGCGGGCAGATTGGCCGGATCGCGCGCGAGCGCCTCCGCGCGGTCGAGGCCGGCCTGCAATCCGCCCGCCTTGCTTGCCACCAGCACGTCCGTTTCCAGCAGCGCGGGATTGCCGGGCTGGATCGCAAGCCCATCCGCCACGAGCGATCGGGCGCCCGCGAAGTCGCGTCCGGCAAGCAGCAGATCGACGATCTGACGTCGCAGCAGGGTATTGCTGGGCTGGGTCGCGAGGATCTGGCGCAGCGTCTCCACCGCGTCCGCGCGCATCCCCTGCGCCAGCTGCGCACGCGCCCGTGCGGCCAGCAGCACGACGGCATCCGGCGCGCCGCTCGTGGGCATTGGGGCGGCGTCAAGCAGCGTGAGCGCCTTCCCTGGCTGGCCGGTCGCCACATAGGAATCGGCCAGCGCCGCCGTCACCCTCGCATTGTCCTTCGCGGCTGCGTGCGCTGTCTCCAGCACCGCCACCAGCGCGTCCTTGCGGCCGGCCCCCAGCAGCAATCGTTGCAGCGCCGCGAGTGCGGCCGGATTTGCCGGATCGCGATCGAGCACCTGCCGCAGCACCGCCTCCGCCTTGTCCTCCTGCCCCTGTAGCGCCAGCACCGCGGCGAGATTGACCTGCGCCGTTGTCGCCGCCGGATCGGTGTGCAGCACCGCTTCGAACGCGGCCTGGGCGCCCGCGAAGTCGAGCTGCCCAAGCTTCACGAGGCCAGTCAGCATGTCGAGCTGTGCCGGGGGCGTGCCGCTCGCTTGCAAGCGTTGCAGCGCGGTCGCGGCCTGGCTGGGATCGCCAGCTTGCAGCGCCGCCTGCACCAGTTCCGCCGCCGCCTTGGCACCGATCGACCCGGGCGGCGTGCTGGCAGGCTGAGTGTTCAGCAGGTGTTGCAGATCGCGCGCGGCGGTGCCGGCGTCACCGGCGCCCAGCCGCAGGCTGGCGAGCCTGGCCAGGATCTTTGGGTCGTCGGGCGCCAGCGACGCGGCCCGCTGCATGGCCGCGACTGCCGCCGGCAATCGGCCGCTTTGCGCGTCCGCCTGTCCCAGCAGGTCGAACGTCTCGGCGTCCGCATGCCCCGCTGATACCGCGCGGTCGAGCACCGAGGCGGCGTCGCCGGGCCGCTTTGTCGCAATGTCCAGACTGGCCAGCAGCTTGTAGGCGGCCGGGTCGTCCGGCGCGCGGGCCAGATAGCGCGAGGCCGCGTCGATCGCCTGTTCCGGCTGATGCAGATTGGCCTTGACCACGGCCAGCAGCATCTCGCCCCGCGGCAGCCCGGCCAGCGCAGGTCCCGCCTGCTGTAACGCCGCGTCGGCGCCGTTAAAATCGTGCGCCCGGACGAGAAGTTGCGCCTGCAGGAGGTTGGCGATCCGGTTGTGCGGGTCGCGCTTCAGCACGTCCGCCAGATCCGTGCTGGCGCGTGCGTCCTCGTGCATGCCGATCAGCATGTCGGCGCGGACAAGGCGCGTGGCCGCGCGGTTCGGTGCCGCCGCGACCGCCACATCGAGCGAGGCGAGCGCACCCTTCATATCCCCCCGCGCGCGACGCAGTTCGGCTTGCGCCAGCAGCGCCGTCGGGTCGTTCGGCGTGATCTTGAGCGCCCGTGCCACGGCTTGCTCGGCCGCCGCGCTGTCGCCGCCTGCTTGTGCCGCCGCCGCCGAGGCCAGTGCCGCCTCCGGCAGATGGGGGGCGAGTGTCTCGGCCTGTGCGGCCGCATCGCGTGCGGGGCCGATCTTATTCAGACCCAGAAAGGCGGTGCTGCGGGCGACCAGCACCCGTGCCGCCTGCTCGGGCGTGAGGCCGTCCGTCGTGAAACGAGCCAGCACATCGGCAAACCGCCGCTCGGCGATCAGAGCCGACGCAAGCTGCGGGGCGATCGCATGCGTGTCCCAGCCGCGCTGGCCGGCCAGGGTCAGCTCGCGCTCCGCGGCGACCGGGTCGCCCAGGCGGAGCTGCACCTCGCCCAGCCGGAAATGCGCCTCGGCGCTGCCGGGGTCAGCCAGCACCGCGCTGCGCAAGGCCAGTTGTGCGGCGCGGGCATCGCCCTTGGCCATCAGCGTGCGCGCCAGCGCCAGCCGGTCGTGCGGGCGCAGCCACACATACCAGCCGCCGGCCGCACCGGCTGCGATCACCAGCGCGGCCGCGCTGGTGATCAGTATCTTCAGGGAGCGGCTCACGGGCGGGAGAGCGTGCGCAGCGCGTCGACCGGCCGGCCGGGCGCTCCGGCCTCGGCAGGTTCGGCGGTCTCTTCGGCGGCCGGGGGATCGGATCGCGCGCCGTCGGCCATCAGCCCATGCGCGTCGAGCAGCCCGTAAAGAGTGGGCCGGCTGATACCGAGCAGTTTCGCCGCCGCCGACAGCGTGCCGTTGCTGCGGGCGAGGGCGATTTGCAGCACCTCGCGTTCGGCGCGGAAACGGGCGGCGCGCAGGTCGAGCACCATCGCCGGCACGGGCGGAATCGCCAATTCGAGATCGGCGGCTTCGATCAGCCGGCCATCGGCCATCACCACGGCGCGCTTCATGCGGTTCTCCAGCTCACGCACGTTGCCCGGCCACGAATGGCTGCCGATGGCAGCCACCGCCTCCTCGGAAAAACCCTTCAGCGCACGGGAGAATTCGCGATTGAAGCGCCCCAGGAAGAAGCGCGCCAGCAGCAGCGCGTCTCCGCTGCGCTCGCGCAGCGGAGGAATTCGCACGGTAACCGCGTTCAGTCGGTAGAACAGATCGGAACGGAAACGGCCCTGCTCGACCTGCTCCTCGAGCGACTGGTTCGTGGCCGAGACCACGCGCACGTCGACGGCGATCGGCTGGCGGCCGCCGATCCGCTCGATCGTCTGTTCCTGCAGGAAGCGCAGCAGCTTGACCTGCAGCGGCTGCGGCAGGTCGCCGATCTCGTCGAGGAACAATGTCCCCTTGTTGGCGCCCTCGATCTTGCCGATGCTGCGCGCGACGGCACCGGTGAAGGCGCCGCGTTCATGGCCGAACAGCTCGCTTTCCAGCAGGTTCTCGGGGATGGCGCCGCAATTGATGGCAACGAACGGGCCGCCGGTGCGCGGGCCCAGCTCGTGCAGCGCGCGTGCCAGCGCCTCCTTGCCGGTGCCGCTTTCGCCCGCCAGCAGGACCGTGATGTTGGTGCCGGCCAGCCGTTCCACGGTGCGGCAGACCTTGAGCATCGTCTCGCTCGCCGTGACGACGCGCTTGATGGCGCCCGCGGCCGGCATCGCCTCGGCGAGCCGGCGGTTCTCGGCTTCCAGAGCCGCCAGCCGCGCCGCGCGCTCGATCACCGTGCGCAGTACCTCGATCTCCACCGATTTGTCGCAAAAATCATAGGCGCCGGCGGCAACGGCCCGCAGCGCGTGGGCACGTTCGCCGTGACTGGTGGCGATGACGAGCTTCATTTGCGGGAACTGGCGCAGCAGGGCGTCCAGCGTGGCGAAGCCTTCGCTCACGCCGTCCGCGTCGGGCGGCAGGCCCAAATCGAGCAGTCCGAGCGAGGGCCGCTCTCGCGCCGCGAGTGCCAGCGCCTGTGCGCGATCATGCGCGAACAGCAGCTCGCAGGCCGGAAAGGCCCAGCGATACTGGCTGCAGAGGCCGGTGTCATCCTCGATGATCAGCAGTTTCGGCTTGGTCATGTATCAATTCCTAGCAGACCGGTGCCGCGATCCATAGGGTTCTTTACGCCGTGCGTCAGGCCGAGATCGCGGCGGGCGCGGGGTTCGCGAGCGGCAGCAGCAGACGCATCGTGGTGCCCTGGCCCGGTGTGCTCAGGACCATCAGATCACCGGATGCCGCGCGCAGCAGGGCGCGGGCCTGGAAGGCGCCGATGCCGCTGCCCTGGCCCTTCGACGTGTGGAACGGACGGAACAACTGGTCGCGGATGAATTCCGGCCGCATACCCGGGCCGCTGTCGATCACGTCCACGATTACCCGGGAGGCCTGGTGCCGCACGCGCAGTCTCACCTCCCGGTCGGCGCCCGCGGCTTCGATCGCGTTGTCGAGCAGATGCGTCACCACCGTATCGAAGATCGCGGGATCCATCGCCACCGGGCCGGCGCCGCCGTCATGCTCCAGCACGACCGGCGTGCCGCGCAGGCTCCGCACGCGGCGAGCCAGGGTCTCCAGGCGTTCGAGGGGGGCCGTCAGCGGCTGGGGCGCGGCCGACGGGCGGCCTGCCGGCGCGCGAGGCCCTGTGCAGGTGCGCGATCTCCTGTGCGGGCACCTGCAGGCGACGAATCAGCGCGCCGATCTTCTGCACCGAGGCTGCCACGGTGACCAGCATGTCACGCTGGAAATCCGGGTTGGCGATATGCGTCTCGGCGTTGGACAGCAGCAGAGAGAGCTGGCTGGAGACGTTCTTGATGTCGTGTGCCACGAAGGCGAAGCGTTCGCCATAGGCCCGCAACTCCTGCGTCTCCAGCAGGACGCGCGTGGCGCGCTGCTCGGCGAGATAGGTCGCGACCTCGCGGGCGACGGTGCGCAACAGCCCGAACACTTCGTGGTCCAGCCGGAACGGTGCGCGAGGCTGCGCCACCAGCACGCAGCCATCGACGCCGCCGCCGCCGTGCCGGAGCGGGATCGCCAGCCAGAGGTCGAGCGAGGCGTCGAGCGGCGCCCACGACGCCGAGAGCGCCGGCCAGCGGCACGGCGTCACGCGCGCCGTGCAGCGCGGCCAGCAGCGGGTGATCCGGCGCCAGCGTCGCCGCAAGCTGCGGCATGTTCCAGGAGCCGGCCCAATGCAGCCCCAGGGCGCCGGGTTCGCGCAGCAGCAACATGCCGGCGGGGCTGTCCACGACCTGTGCCACGGCACGCACCACGCGCCCAGACAGTGCGCCATATGTGGCCTCATCCGACAGGGTATTGATGCAGCGCATCCATTCGGTGCGATAGTCATAGCGGTTGGTGAAGAAGTGATCGATCACGGCCAGCCGCAGCCGGCTGCGTGCCGAGCCCGACATCAGCAGCACCGCCACGAGAAGGACGCCTGCAAACGCCAGACTGATCTGCGCGACACTGCCCCACCCGGGGCCGAAGGTTGCCCCGAACCGCCGCGCCAGCAGGCCGGCCGCGGCGACCGCCAGCAGGAACACGCCGCTGACCACCAGCGTCGCCGTATGCAGGGCGGCGCTGCGCGAGACGTGGATGTTGATCGACCAGCTGCGGTTCCGCGCCGCCGCCACGGCCAGCAGCGGGCAGACCACGACCGCGACCACGGGGCGCGCCGCGACCAGCACCGGCGAGACCCGATGCAGCAACGCCGCGTCGGCGCATAGCAGGACGTCGAACGCGGCAAGCCCACCGAGGCCGATGCAGGCGAGACTTCACGTTCCAGCGCAGATCCTGTTCGGTGTTGCGATACAGGTTCTCGAGCAGCAGCAATTGGCCAAGCGCCAGTATGAGGCGCAGCGCGATGCCTGGCGATGCAAGCGAGACGATGCCGTCGGCCCCCGCCCGCGCGGTGAGCACGGCGGCGCCCACCGCCAGGGCGGACACGACGCCGATGCCAAGAAAGAGCCCATCCAGCCGGTCTCGGCGCGGACCGCCATCCGCCGGTTCGGCGGCGCGGAACAGGTGCAGGATGAAGCCGTACCAGATGACCGCGCGCACCAGATCGAGCCGACCGGCGAGACCGCCAAGCGGCGCCGCGCCCTGCCACGCGCCGCATGCCGCCCAGGCGGCGGTCGCCATTGCCGCCACCGCCAGCAGCACCGCAGTCAGGCTGATACGTCCACCGCGCCCGGCCTGCACCAGGACGAGTGCCGCGAGCAGCAGATAGACGACGCTGCACACGCCATAGACCAGCACGATGCGCGCAATCGTGTCAGACACCCGGGGCTGGGCTCCGCGCTGGCGCGACCGCGGCGCCGACGTACATTACCGGGCGCCTTCCTGGAACAGCACCACGCGGATCGTCGCGACCAGGATCATCAGATCGAGCAGCAGGCTGCGGTGCTTCACATAGTACAGGTCGAACGAGAATTTGGCCCGGGCATCCTCGATCGAGGCGCCGTACGGGAAGTTTACCTGCGCCCAGCCGGTGAGGCCGGGCTTGACGCGGTTGCGCTCGCGATAGCCGGGAATGGCGACCGCGAGCTGCTCGACAAAATGCGGCCGCTCCGGCCGCGGGCCGATCAGGCTCATTTCGCCGCGCAGGATCGTCAGCAATTGCGGCAGCTCGTCGATGCGCAGCCGGCGGATATAAGTGCCCACGCGCGTCACGCGCGCATCGCGCGTGGCGGCCCATACCGGCCCGTTGGCCTCCGCATCGATCCGCATGCTGCGAAATTTACGGATCATGAACGTATGGCCATGCAGACCGACGCGCTCCTGCGCGTAGAAGACCGGCCCCGGGCTGTCCAGCTTGATCAGCAGCGCGGTCAGCAGCATCAGCGGCGCGGTCAGCAGCAGCAGCAGGCTCGCGACCAGGATGTCGAGCGCGCGACTGACCAGAAGCGTGGCAGGGTGGCAGGCGCCGGCGGAAGCCGGGATGACCGGGCGCGCGGGATCGATCCGTCCGAGATGGTCCTCCCAGAACGTCGCCTCGTGCAGCACGCGCACGCCGTGACGGCGCCAGACCCGCTGGGTTGCCGGATCGAGGCTGGTCGCGGCGTCGGCGCCGACGATCACCCCCCAGACGTCGCGCGGTGCGACCTCGGCCGCGCCGGCCGTGTTCAGCGTTCCCACCACCCGGAACTGGCCGCGTCCCAGGGCGGAGATCGCCTCGGCGGTGCGCGCGGCCTCGGTCTCCCCGCCCAGCAGCAGCACGCGGCGGCTGAACAGGCCCATGCGCACTGCAAGGCCGAACAGCAGCCGGGTCGCCAGCAGCACTCCGGTCCAGGCGATCAGCATCTGGACCGGCCAGATGCGGTCCCAGCCGAACAGGGCGCCGAGGTTGAGATGCACCGCCTTGCCCACCAGCCAGATCGCCGGCAGCGAGATTGCCGCAGCGACAGCTGCCTTGATCAGCAGGCGCCGCGTCTCGAGGCAGCTCTCCGGCCGGTAGAGCCCGAGGGCGAACGACACCACGCCGATGGTGAGGGCAAGAATGGCCGCGTTATCGAGAACGTGGGCGCCGGCCGCTTCCGCCAGCGGCGCGCCATCGGCCATCAGCCAGAACAGCAGCAGGAAGCATATGGTGCTCTCGATCAGCCACAGGACCAGCATTTCGAGCGAGAGATGAAATCCGAAAATCCGTGCCATTCCGCCCTCGTCCCAGCCCGCCGCTTTTCGAGTCGTCACTGAACAGTGATGCCGATAGTTGTTATATCGAAACGTAACCGGCCGAGGGCGCCATTCGCCAGTAACCGGCAGTGCATCGGTGAGTCATTGGTGAGAAACCTAGTGGGAGGACGATCGAAGCGTCAGTTCGAGCTTCGCGAGCCATGCCGATGGCGTTCTGGTCGTCGTTCCGGGCGGCACCCGATCGTTGCCCTCGCCAGAAACGGTCGCCAAGCCGGTTCGCGTCGTTCGCTGTGTGCCACTCCGTCCTCAGTGACGTTCGATTAACACTTGACTCACGATAGGGTCAAGGGAAAATTGTCCGTAGCCGAAAGGTATTGAGTTAACGAAAGAGTGAAGCGTTAACAGTAGCTTGTTGCCCGGATGGGCGTCATACGACGTGTCCCGTAAGGGTTTGCCGGGAGGCCGATGCATGTCTGATCCGCGCGTTGAGGGGCGGCTCTCCCTCACAACGTTAATTCCACGATATACGACCGTTGCGCGCCACGCGAGGCTCGTGCGGCAAGCCGATGTGATGATATGTAGTCCTGACGGGATGCGGCGACGGGCTGGCCGGGTTCCGTCTTGGAGGCGCGTAGCTCAATGGCGGAGCGCTGCTGTCACATGGCAGAGGTCGGGGGTTCGATTCCCTTCCGCGCCTACCAGTCCGGCCGGCGTGCGCCGCGTCGCGAGGCGATCACAGGCCGCACGAGAAGTTTTGGGGAGCGGGCGTCATGGTTGAAGCGATGCGCGTGCGGCCGGGGCGATCGATCGCGACCGCGCTGCTGGTCTGCTGCCTGGCAGGCTGCGCAGCACCGCCCCCGGCCGCGCCGCCGCAGCGCCGCGGCCTCCGCCAGCGACGTGACCTCCACCTATGTGATCGGCCCCGGCGACAAGCTCAGCGTGTTCGTCTATGGAGAGCCGACGCTGACCGTGAGCGACCTGCCCGTGCGCCCCGACGGCCGCATCTCGACGCCGCTCGCCGATGACGTGGTCGCAGCCGGAAAGACCCCCGAGCAGCTCTCGCAGGAGCTGGCCAACCGGCTGCGGAAATATATCCGCGATCCGAACGTGACCGTCATGGTACACGATTTTGTGGGGCCGTTCGATCGCCAGGTTCGCGTGATCGGCGAGGCGGCGGATCCGCAGGCCATCCCCTATCGCGCGCACATGACGGTGCTGGACGTCATGATCCAGACCAAGGGCCTGACCCGCTTCGCCGCCGGCAACAGTGCGGTGATCATCCGCCGCGGCCCGCACGGGGAAGAGCGGATTCCGGTGCATCTGGGCGACCTCATGAAGGACGGCGACATCTCGCAGAATGTCGAGATGCAGCCGGGCGATACGCTGATCATTCCGCAAAGCTGGTTCTGACCGATGCATGAGCTGCATGTGCTGCTGCGCCGCTATCTGGCCGGCGCCTGGCGTCACCGCTGGATCGCGGTCGGCGTGGCCTGGCTGATCTGCGCGGCGGGCTGGACGGTGGTGGCCTTCATGCCCAATGTGTACGAGGCCGACGCAAGGC
Organism: uncultured Pseudomonadota bacterium; assembly: GCA_963838805.1. Taxonomy (GTDB): domain Bacteria; phylum Pseudomonadota; class Alphaproteobacteria; order Acetobacterales; family Acetobacteraceae; genus CAVRQM01. The sequence continues at coordinate 135,581 of CAWISK010000005.1, read as the reverse complement.
TGTATGTCGACGCGGACGCGGTGCTGACGCCGCTGCTGAAGGGGCTGGCGCTCGACAACAACCCCGAAACCCAGCTCGAGGTTTTGCAGCGGACTCTTCTCAGCCGGCCCAATCTGGAGAACCTGATCTCGAAGACGGAGCTGGGATTGACGATCGCCGATCCGGCCGATCGGGAGCGGCTGGTGGCCCGGCTCGGGCAGGACATCAAGGTTGTCTCGCAGACCCGCAACCTGTTCACCATCGCCTATCGCAGCACCAAGCCGCAGCTTGCCTATGACGTGGTGCAGACCATCCTCAACATCTTCGTCGAGACGCGGGCCGGCACAACCCATTCGGACATGGCCAACGCCGAACGGTTCCTGCAACAGCAGATCGATTCGTACGAGCAGCAGCTGCGCGATGCCGAGCGCAAGCGCGCCGAGTTCCGGACCAAGTATGTCGATCTGTTGCCATCCGATACCGGCGGCAGCAGCAAGCTCGAGGAAGCCCGCAGCGACGTGCTCACCCTTCAGGGACGGCTGACCGACACGGTCGCCAAGCGGTCGCGCCTGGAGCAGGAGCTGACGACCACGCCGCAGGTCATCGTGACGGAGACCGATCCGGGGACCGCGGCCTCCAGCGGCGACAACGCGGCGCTCGCCGCCGCCGAGATGCGGTTGCAGGAAATGCTGGTCAGCGACACCGAGGCCAATCCGGAGGTGATCCGTCAGCGCAGCCTGATCGCCCGCCTGCGCAGGAGCGGCGTTGGCGGCGGCACGGTGCAGGCGGGCCGACCGGCACGCAGCCAGTCCGTGCCGAACCAGGTCTATGCGCAGCTCAAGGTCGAGCTGGTGAACACTGATGGCGAGATCGCCTCGCTGACCCGCCAGGTGCAGGACGCGACGCGCCAGCGCGACCGGCTGGAGCAGATCGCGCGCACGGTGCCGGGCTTGCAGGCGCAATACATCAATCTTGGCCGCGACTATGACGTGGTGCGCAAGAACTACGATGCGCTGATCGCCCGGCGCGAGGAGATGCGGCTGGCGCAGGCCGCGGACAGCAACGCGGACAAGGTCAAGCTGCAGGTGGTCGATCCGCCGCAGGTGCCGCGCATCCCGGCCGGTCCGCGCCGGATCCTGTACTTGTCCGGGGTGCTGGTCGCGGGTCTGGCGGGCGGCATCGCGGCGGCTGGCGCGTTGGTGCAACTGGATCGTTCATTCTACACGCTGCGCGAACTGCGCGGCCTGGGACTGCCGGTCGCCGGCAGCATCTCGCTGGCCGCCGCCCAGGCCGCGCGCGCGGGATGGCGCATGCTGTTCAGCGCGGCGGCGGTCTGCGTCTCAGTCCTATTGTTGTGCGGCGTCTACGGCGGTCTGCTGTGGCGCGTGCTGCGCATGTCAGGTGCCACATGAACGAGATCAGGGCTTCCCATCTGGTCGAGCGGGCGGCCATGCGGCTGCGCGGCGACCTCGGTCTCGAGGGCCTGGCCCCGCCAGCGGCACGGATTGCGCCCGATCCGCCGCCAGCCGGCGGGTTGGCGTCGCCGTCCCCGCGCCCTGCCGACGCCCTCCATCTCGACACGCCGGCCGCGCCAGCGGTCGAGATGGCGCTGTTGCAGCGCGCCGGAGTGGTGCTGGGCAGCGGACGCCGGACGCGCGTGGTCGAAGAGTTGAGCGTTGCCGCGGGAACCTTGCTGCGGGCCATGCGCGCGGCCCAGGCGAGCGGACCCGCCTTCCTGCCTGCGGGCGCTTTCGCCAATCTGATGCTGGTGACGAGCGCCAAGCCGGGCGAGGGCAAGAGCTTTTCGGCCATGAACCTCGCGGCGACCCTGGCGTATAACGGGCTGGCGCGCGCGGTCCTGGTGGATATCGATCCGAAGCCGGGGTCGATCACCACTCTGCTCGGACTGGAAGGCCGGCCGGGGCTGTTCGACCTGGCCGCCGACCCGGCATTGCGGCCGGACGAAGTTGTGGTGCCGACCGCGATCCGTGACCTTGTGATCCTGCCGCTCGGCGCGCGCGGCGAGGAGCCGGGCGGTATCAGCCGGAAGCTGGCCGGCGCCATCGAGCGGATCGCGCGACGTTTCGCCGGTCAGGCGGTGATCCTGGACGCGCCGCCCTGCCTTGCGACCAGCGAGCCGTCGGCGCTGGCGCCCGTGGTGGGGCTGATCGCCATGATCGTCGAGGCCGAACGGACCCAGCGCGAGGAGGTCGAGCACGCGCTCGAGCTTGTCAAGACGTGCCCGAATGTCATGCTGCTGCTGAACAAGATTCGCGGCACGGCCGGATATGCGTTCGGGGACTACGATTACTACGGGGCCTGACTCGCGCTCGCCACCGCCGGCCGGCCGGCGTGCCGTTCCGGTAGTGGATTCCGGGGGCCACAGGGTTCTGGCCGGGCTGCTCGCTCTCGGCGCCGCCGGTGCGGCGTGGCATGCCCCGCCGGCGGCGGCGCAGCAGGCCACGACCGATTACGGTATCGGTCCGACCACGCCCGATCTGGCTCCCCCGCCCCAGCCGTTCGTCATCCCGCCGTCGGTGCTTCCCGCCACCGGCTACGGCGGCAATAACGGGAGCGGGACCAGTGTGCGGCCGGGCGACCTGCGCCAGCAGATCGAGCAGTCGTTCCAGCCTGCCGGCGGCGGCAAGCAAGTCACCGGGCCGGCCTGGCAGATCACGCCATCGCTCGGCCTCACCGAGGAGCTGACCGACAATGCCGCGGTATCCGGCGCGGACACGGGCAGCGGCAAGCAGGGCGATCTGATCAGCACCTTGCAGCCCGGGCTTGCCGTCAGTGGCGACACACAGCGCCTGCAGGTCAATCTCTGGTACACGCCGAACATCTATATCTACGCGCGCGAGGGCAACCAGGACCGGGTCGCCCAGGATTTCAACGGTCGGGCTCTGGCGACCCTGATCCCGCAGACGCTGTTTCTGGATTTGCGCGGGTTTGGCAGCGAGCAGGCCATCTTCGGCGGGCGCGGACCCAACACGATCGGCACGCTGCCGAGCAACGAGGCCGGACAGAACTACAGCTTCTCCGCGACGCCCTATCTGGTGCATCGCTTCGGCACGCTGGGCACGGGGGAGATCGGCTACAGCATCGAGCAGACGGTCCAGACCGGCAGCGAGACATTCGGCGTCAGCCCCAATTTCGCCCTGTCACCGCTGTTTCCGGTGCCATCGAACCAGCGCACCACGACACAGAACGCGCACGCCGCGTTCGTCACCGGTGAGGCGCTCGGGCGCTACAACGGCACGGCGCTGGCGTCGGTCACCCATTTCGATGGCCAGGGCGTGCTGGCGAACGCCCATCGCGATATCTTCAGCATCGACAACGGCTACGCGATCACCCGCACGATCACGCTGCTGGCCACCGGCGGCTATGAAAATATCCAGTATGCCGGCACGGCGCCGCTCCACATCAGCGATGCCATCTGGGATTTCGGAGCGCGTCTGACGCCCAATGCCGATACGACTCTCACTGTGCGCTACGGGCACCATGACGGTGCCGACAGTCTGACCGTGGACGGCGCGCTGGCGCCTAGCCCGCGCACCCGCGTCTATGTGCGCTATTCCAGCGGACTTACGACCGGCCAGGAGCTGCTGCAGAACGCCCTCGCCACAACCGATCTGGATGCGCTCGGCAACCCGATCGATCACACGACCGGTGCCCCGGTGTTTGTGGCCTCCAACTTCTTCGGCCTGCAGAATTCGCTGTCGCGCTTGCGCCGCCTGTCGCTCTCGGGCGCCTATATGCTCGACCGCGACACCGTCACGGCGACGGTCGAGAGCGACGACTACAAGGTTCTTTCTTCTCCGGGGCCTCCGGGGGGCCCCACGCTCGGCTCCAACTCGGGCACTTATGGCTCGCTCACCTGGTTGCATCAATTGTCGCCGCGACTGATCAGCAGCCTCTACGTCCAGTACGGGGAACGTTCTCTGGAGGGGCCGCCCAGTGCGACACAGGACTTGCTGGTTGGCAGCGCGTCGCTGGCCTATGCTCTGGGGCCGAACCTCAGCAGCACGTTGCAAGTGAGCCATCAGGAGAGCACCGGCGGCGGATCGGCAGCGGGCCTGGGCAGCGGCAGTCAGAGCGTGCTGCTGCTGAGCATCCTGAAGACGTTTTGAACGGGCGCCGATGTACGAGGATTTCTACCGTTTCTCGGGCGCGCCGTTCCAGCTGACGCCGGACAACCGGTTTTTCTTCGAAAGCCGGATGCACACGCGCGCCATCGCCCATCTCACATTCGGATTGGCGCAGGGCGAGGGCTTCATCGCCATCACCGGCGAGGTGGGCGCGGGCAAGACAACCCTGGTCGAGCGGCTGTGGACGCAGCTCAACCGCGACAGCTTCACGATAGTCCGCATCAACACCACCCAGGTCTCGGGCGACGACCTGTTCCGCATGGCGATGGCCGGATTCGGCGTGGACGTGGCGCGCGACGCCAGCAAGGCGCACATGCTCCTGGCGTTCGAGGAGGTGCTGCACCGGCATCAACAGGCCGGGCGGCGCTGCCTGCTGGTGGTGGACGAGGCGCAGAACCTGTCGGTGGCGGCACTCGAGGAATTGCGGATGCTGTCCAACATCACCAACGACGGCCATGCCTCGTTGCAGACCATTCTGCTGGGCCAGCCGCAATTCCGCCGCATGCTGGCAAGTCCCGAGCTGGATCAGCTGCGCCAGCGCGTGCTGGCTTCGTTCCATCTGGGGCCGCTGACGCAACCCGACACGCGCGCCTATGTCGAACACCGGCTGAGCACGGTGGGCTGGCACGGCGACAACCCATCCTGGGACGAGGCGGCGTTCCTGTCCGTCCATCGCCATACCGGGGGTATCCCGCGCCGCATCAACCGGCTGTGCGCGCGGGTGCTGATCTATGGCGCGCTGGAGCAGGTCGAGCACCTGACCGCGGAGATGGTCGAGAACACTGCGGACGAACTCGACGAGGATCTGCGCGGCGGTGGCAGCGGGACATCCGCTTTCCCGGAGGTCGGCGGCGACCGCGAGGCCGGCGCGTTCTACGTGCCGCCGCATGACGAGGAGCTGGTGCGTCGGGTCGAGCTGCTGGAGCTGCGCACCCAGCGTTGGGAGCGCGTGTTCCAGCGCCTGCTCACGGCATTGGGAGGAAGGCGATGACGGACACGCGCATCGCCAACGCGATGACCGTGGATGTGGAGGACTGGTTCCAGGTGCAGGCCTTTGCCGGTGTCATAGCACCCGCCGAGTGGGAGGCGCTGCCGCGCCGGGTCGAGGCGAATACCGAACGGCTGCTGGCGCTGCTCGACCAGGCACGGGTGCGCGGCACGTTCTTCACGCTGGGCTGGGTCGCCGAGCGCCACCCGTCGTTGGTGCGCGGCATCGTCGCCGCCGGTCACGAGCTGGCAAGTCACGGCTATTGGCACCAGCGCGTGGACACGCAGACGCCTTCCGTCTTCGCCGAGGATGTGGGGGGTGCCCGCAAGCTGCTGGAGGATGTGGGCGGCGTCGCCGTCGCCGGCTATCGCGCGCCGACGTTTTCGATCGGGCCACGCAATCCCTGGGCTTGGCAGGTGCTGGCCGAGCAGGGCTATCGCTACAGCTCCAGCGTCTATCCGGTGCGGCACGATTTGTACGGCGCGCCCGATGCGCCGCGTTTCCCGCATCGGCCGATCCCGGGCGGCGTGGTGGAGATTCCCATGACCACCGTGCGCGCGGGCGGCCGTAATCTGCCGTGCTCGGGCGGCGGCTTCTTCCGGCTGTTGCCCTATCCACTGTTCCGGCTTGGCTTGCGCCGCTTCAACAGCAGCGAGGCGAAGGCAGGAATGTTCTACATCCACCCGTGGGAGATCGACCCGGGCCAGCCGGACGTACCGCAGGCCAGTCGTCGCTCGCGGTTCCGCCACCGCGTCAACCTTGCCGCGACCCAGGGGCGGCTGGCGCGTCTGCTGCGCGACTTCGCCTGGGACCGCATTGATCGTGTGTTTGCGGCTTCCCTCGCGGCGCCTGCGCCATGAGCCCGGTCATTCGCCCGCTCGACGCGCCGCGCGGCGCGGCATGGGATGCGTTCGTGGCGGCGCATCCGCAGGGCACGTTCTTTCATCAGGCGGCTTGGGCCGGGGTGCTGGCGCAGGCCTTCGGACATACGGCGCATTATCTGCTGGCCGAGCAGGACGGCGCCGTCGCGGGTGTGCTGCCGCTGCTGCACATGCGCACGCGCCTGTTCGGCAATGTGCTCGTCTCGACCCCGTTCTGCGTCTATGGCGGGCCGCTGACCGCCGATCGAGACGCGTTCCGCGCACTTTGCGAGGCTGGGGCGGCGCTGCGGGAGCGGCTCGGCGCCTCGGCGCTGGAATTGCGCTTTCCCGCGCCCCCGCCCGAGGATTGGCTCGACGCATCGGAGTGGCCGGCACGCGACGATCTGTACGTCACGTTCCGCCGCGTTATCACCGCCGACGACGACGCCAACATGAAGGCGATTCCGCGCAAGCAGCGGGCGATGGTGCGCAAGGGCATCGAGCGCGGCCTGTCCAGCCGCATCGACAGCGACGTGGACGGGTTGCACCGCATCTACGCCGAAAGCGTGCGCAATCTCGGTACCCCGGTTTTTTCGCGAAGATATTTCCAGCTGCTGCGCGAGGCGTTCGCCGATCGGATGGACGTGCTGACGGTGGAGGATGCCGGCGTGCCGGTGGCCAGCGTGCTGAACTTCTACTGGCGCGACGAGGTGCTGCCGTACTACGGCGGCGGCACGGCGGCGGCGCGCGCCTGCCACGCCAACGATTTCATGTACTGGGAGGTGATGCGCGCGGCGGCGGCGCGCGGCTGCCGGCTGTTCGATTTCGGCCGCAGCAAGCACGGCACCGGCGCGTTCTCGTTCAAGAAGAATTGGGGGTTCGCGCCGACGCCGCTGGTGCATCGCTATCGGCTGCGTCCCGGCGCCGCGATTCCCGACCATAACCCGCTCAATCCGAAATACCGCCTGTTCATCGCCGCCTGGCAGCGCCTGCCGCTGCCGGTCGCCAATCTGCTGGGGCCCTTCGTGGTGCGGGGGGCCGGATGAAGGACGTGCTGCTGCTGATCCATCGGTTCCCCTATCCGCCGCACAAGGGCGACAAGATCCGCGGCTGGCATGTGCTGCGGCATCTGGCCGCCCGGTACCGGGTGCATCTGGGCTGCCTGATCGACGATCCGGCCGATTGGGCGACATCTCGAGACGGTGCGCGACCGTTCTGCGCGGACCTCGCCTGTTTTGGGCTGAACAAGAAATCCGGGCGCTGGCGCTCGCTGCTGCGGGTGCAGGCCGGGGATGCCGCTCAGCGTCGCCTATTTCCAGAATGCCGGCCTGCATCGCTGGGTCGCCTCGAAATGCGCCTCCGGGATCGACCGGGCGTTCGTGATGAGTTCGGGAATGGCCCCGTATGTGGCCCGACGCGAAGGGCATGCGCCGGGTGCTCGACATGGCCGATGTCGACTCCGAGAAATGGCGGGAGTACGCCGCGATCAGCGGCTTCCCGGCCCGGCTGGTCTGGGCGCGGGAGGCGCGCACGCTGCTGGCGTTCGAGCGCCGGGCTGCGGCGACGTTCGAGGCCACGCTGTTCGTGACCGAGCCGGAGGTGGCCCGCTTCATCGAACTGGCTCCGGAAAGCCGGGAGCGGGTTGGCTGGATGTTCATGGGCGTCGATCTCGACAGCTTCGCGCCGGGCGACTTTCCCGACCCCTACGAGCCGGGCGGTCCGGTCTTCGTGTTCACCGGCACGATGGACTACCGCCCGAACATCGACGCTGTGGGCTGGTTTGCGCGCGAGGTCATGCCGAGGCTGCGCGAGAGTGGACTGGCGGCGCGGTTCGCGATCGTGGGGTCGAACCCGACCCCGGCGGTGCGGGCGCTGCAGGCTGCCGATATCCTGGTGACCGGGCGGGTTCCCGACGTGCGGCCATATGTCGCCCATGCCGTGGCCGCGGTCGCGCCCTTGCTCATCGGGCGCGGCATACAGAACAAGGTGCTGGAAGCGATGGCGATGGGCCGTCCGGTTGTGGCCTCGCCGCAAGCATTCCTGGGGGTGTGCGCGCGGCCCGGGCAGGATCTGCTGGTGGCCGACGGCGCGGAGGCGTTCGCTGATCGCCTCGTCGAGGTGGCCGCCGGCGGCCATCCCGGCCTCGGGGCCTCGGCGCGGGCGGCTATCGTGGCTACCTATGCGTGGCCGCAGGTGCTGTCGGGCCTGTATCCTTTGCTGGATGGGGCGCCAGCCATGCGGCAGCGTCCATGAGCAGCGGGGTGGCAACCGTGCCGGCCGCGCGATCCGGCCCGGACGCCGGGCAGCTAGGCGCGGCCCTGGGCATTCTGGCGCTGGGCGCCGCGCTGCTGTTGCTGCTGTTCCATGCCGAGGCGGCGGCCGCGGTGCGGATCTGGAGCAGTTCCACCGCGTATGGCCATTGCTTTCTGGTAGCGCCGGTCGCCGCGTGGCTGGCATGGGATCGGCGCGCCGCGCTGGCCGGGCAGGCGCCGCGGCCCTGGCCGTGGGCGGTCCTGGCCATGCTGCCGCTATCGGCGCTCTGGTTCGCCGCCGAGCGGCTGGGCGTGATGGAGGCGCGACAGCTCGTTGCGGTGGCGATGCTGCTGACGCTGGTGCTCGGCGTGCTGGGCTGGCGGCTGTGGCGGACGCTTGCCGTGCCTTTGCTGTACCTGTTCTTCCTGGTGCCGTTCGGCGGCTTCCTGGTGCGGCCGCTGCAGGGGTTCACCGCCGGCTTCATCGACATCGGCCTGGATCTGCTCGGCATCCCGCATGTCGTGACCACCTTCGTGATCGAGATCCCCGAGGGCACGTTCCGCGTCGCCGAGGCGTGCGCCGGCCTGCGCTTCCTGATCGCGGCGATCGCCTTCGGCGTCGTCTACGCCTGCGTGCTTTACCGCAGTCCCGGGCGGCGGATCGCCTTCATGCTGGCGGCGATCGTCGTGCCGATCGTGGCCAACGGCGTGCGCGCGCTGGGCATCGTGGTGCTGGGCCATCTTCTCGGCAGTGCGCAGGCGGCCTCGGTCGATCACATCCTGTATGGCTGGTTGTTCTTCTCCATCGTGATCGGGCTGCTGATCCTGGCCGGATTGCCGTTTCGCGAGGACCGGGATCGCAGGCGCGGCACCCGCACCGCCAGCCGCGGAGGCCAGCGGTCGCGCCACCACGTCGCGGGTACTGGGGGTAGCGGCGGCGCTGCTGTTATTGGCCGCGGCGGCGCCGGCCGCGTCGGCGGCGCTGGAGCGCCGGGCGGCGGCCGAGCAGAGCGCCGTGCCGGGGAGCGTCGTTACGGGCTGGCTGGCCGCCCTCAGGGTGCCGCCGGGCTGTCACGTCGTGGCGCGAGGCCGCCTCGACTGCGCCGGCACGCCGATCGAGGTCACGGTGAAGGTCTTCGCCGACCCATTCCAGTCCGGCGACACTGATCGCCGCTCGTCGTGCCGTAAGCGATGTGTTTGGCTCCGAGGACGCGTCGGTCTCGACCTGGACCCTGCAGCGGGCAGGCCGCGCCAGTGGCAGGTCGTTCGCAGCGCGCAGCCGGGGCGTCTGGTCGCAACCTGCCTGTGGGTCGCGGGCACTGCCAACCCGTCCGGCATCGCGGTCCGGATCCATCAGGCTGTGTCGAGCATCAGGGGATCGGCGCGGCCGCCGGTGCTGGTTGCGTTCTCGATGGCTCTGGCCGGGGGCGCCGGCGATGCCGGGATCCAGACCGATCTTCTGCGCAAGCTGCTCGAAGAGCAGGACTTTGCGCTAGCCTCGGGACGGCGGCAGTGAAATCGGCGCCTGATGCTCAGAACCCGAAGAGCGCGGCAAGAAGGCGATATATCAACGCCCAGAGTCCCAGGGACAAACCGCCAATCACGGCTGCGGCGAGCGGCCAGGACACCGGCCGCGGCTCGGCCTCGTGCGCCCGCAAGGGCGCGACGGCCGGGACGTCCATGTGGCTGTGGCTATAGAACCGCATGCTTCCGCCGCTGGATACCACCCGATCATCGGATCCTGGTCGTGAAAACGTCGTTAAAGCGTCATTGGACAGTAAATCAAAGCGCGGCCGGCCCTCGCCGCCTGTGCACAATACGTTGAAGTACCGTCTTGCCCGACAGGGCCAGGTTCCTGGCCGACCAGATTGGGACGAGTTCCAGCCAGTGCAGCCCGGTTTGCGATTGTGCGAGGCTCGCCTTGTAGCGGTCCTCGCCGGCCAGGAAGTCGTAGGTCGTCCGTCCTTCCGCCCGATAGAACTCGATCGCCAGATGGTGGCAGGTGAGGCCCGGCTTCTGGTGCTGATCCGCCCCCGTATAGTCGAAGCCGCCCTGGTAGTTGCCGACCCAGCCATCGGCCAGGACATTGTACAGGTAGCCGATGGTTCGGTCCCCGGCGGTGACGTGCAGCAGATCCACCTCGCCGCGCTGCAGGCCGCGGGCGATCAGCTCGCGGTGGAACCGCACGAAGAACGGATCGGCGAAGGCTCCGGGGCGGCCGCGGCCGGTCCAGGTGGCTTGATGCAGAGCGGCCATCGCATCCAGAAAGCTGTGCCCCTCGGCCAGGTCGGCGGCGCGTCGCACCGCGAGCGGTCCGCACTCGGCGTAGCGACGGCGCGAGCGGCGCAACTGGTAGCGGCTCGATGCGCTGAGCGCCGCCGGGTAGTCGCCTGGCGGCAGGGTCGTGAGATCGACGAAGGGCGCCGGTCGCGACCGGCGCACATGGCAGGCGGCGGGCAGGCTGCGCACCGCTGCCAGCACCTCGTCGCCGACACCGCTCAGAACGACCGCCCTGCCGAGACGAGTGCCCGTCGGCAGGCCGGCAGCGACGGACGCGGCAAGGCAGGGCGCCAGCAGGCGCTCGTGCCCGGTTTCGAGCAGGATGCCGTTATGTTCGATGAACACGCTGTCGCGGATCGGGTCACCGCTCTCGCCCAGCAGGAGGGTGGCGGCGGCGAGAGGGGCCTTGCTTCGGTTGAACAGCGCCAGAGCGCGCAGCCGGCCATCCTCATGGGCTTGCAGCAGCACCGGGTCGGGGAAACGCTCCGCGGCCAGGCAGCCGGTCCAGGTCCAGCCCCGGAAGAACCGTCCGGGGCCGGCGGCTCGCTGCTCCAGCGTACGCCATTCGGGTTCCAGGCCGTCGAAATCGGCCACGCCGCGCAATGTGATTTCGACCATGACACGGAGAGGGTGCCGGAAGCGGCGGTGGTGCCGCAAGCTGGTCCGTATGACCGCGCCGCATGAGCCTGATCTCCCTGCTTGTGCCGCCCGCCAGCCTGGCGCTGCTCGCGGCGATCGGCCTTGTGGCCTGGCGCCGCCGGGCCGGGCGGCTGCTGGCCGCGATCAGCCTGGCGGGCGCTGGTGCTCCTGTCCTTGCCGGCGGTCGCCGACTGGCTGCTGGCCTCGCTCGACCCGGTGCCGATCGCGTCGGCGACTGCACCGCCGCCGCAGGCGATCGTCGTGCTGGGCGGCGATCTTGTGGGCGACCGCGCCTCGCCGCTGCACGCCGATCCCGGCGGCCTGACCCTGGATCGGCTGCGCGAGGCGGCGGCCCTGCAACGGCGGACGGGATTGCCGGTGCTGGTCTCCGGCGGCGTCGTGCTGCGCGGCAAGGCCCCGGTCGCCGAAGTGATGGCGCGCAGCCTGCGTCTCGATTTCGGGGTGCCCGTGCGCTGGGTCGAGAACCGTTCCGCCAACACCTGGGAAAACGCGCGCGACAGTGCCCGGCTCTTGGCCGGGTCCGGCATCGGCACCGTGCTCGTCGTCACCAATTCCTGGCATTTGCGCCGGGCGCTGATCGCCTTTGCGCAGACCGATCTTGCGGCGATTCCGGCCCCGGTGCGGCGCGACGAAGCCGCAGACGGCACATTGGGCAGCTTCCTGCCCCATGCCAGCGCCTGGGTCAGGAGCCATGACGCCTTGCACGAATGGATCGGCTGCGCATGGTACCGGCTGCGCGCCTGGTGGTCGCATGGATGAGGCGCGCGTCCTGACCTCGCTCGACGCTCTCCCGTCTGACGCCGAGGCGCTGTTTTGCGGAGCGCCGTTCCAGTCGAGCCGGGCCTGGTGGCGCTCCATCACCTCGGCCGCCCTGCCGGCAGCGGCAGAGCCGCGCTTCGTGCTCTGCCGCATGGCGGGGCGGCCGGTCGCCCTGGTTCCCCTGTTGCTGAGCGGCGAGACCCTGTCGAGCCTCTCCACGCCGTACACCGTCACCTGGCAGCCGCTGGTCGCGGAAGGCACGGATGCGGCGGCGCTGGTACGCGTGGGCGCTTGCTGGGAGGCGCCTGCCGCGCCTGGCCGGTGCTGCGGCTTGACGCGATGGACCCGGATTGGCCCGGTCTGGCGCCGCTGCTCGCCGGATTGCGCCGGTCAGGCTACCACGCGGCCCGATTCGAGCATTTCGGCAACTGGCACGAACCGATCGACGGCCGCGACTGGCACGCCTATCTGGCAGCGCGTCCCGGCGCATTGCGCGAAACCATCCGCCGCAAGCAGGCGCGCATCGACCGGGACAGCAGCCTGCGGCTTGAATGCGCGCGGGCTCCCGCGGAGGTGGAGGCCGGAATTCAGGCCTATCTCGACGTGTACCGGCACAGTTGGAAGGAGCCGGAGCCGTTCCCTTGCTTTGATTCGGTACTGCTGCGCGAAGCAACGGCCGCGGGCGTGCTGCGGCTGGGGCTGCTTCGCCGCGACGGCGCGGCGATCGCCGCCCAGGTACCTGGGTGGTGTCGCGGGGCACCGCCACGATGCTGAAGCTCGCGCACGACCAGGCGTTTCGGTCTCTCTCGGCCGGGACGGTGCTGACCGCCTGGATGATCCGCGGCCTGTTGGCCGAGGGAGGCGTGCGGTCGCTGGATTTCGGGCGTGGCGACGACCCGTACAAGCAGCTCTGGACGACACGGCGGGCGCGCCGCATCGGCCTGGTGCTGGGCAACCCCCGTCACGCGCGCGGTATGGCTGCATTGGCGCGGCAATGGGGGGGAGTGGCAATGCGCCAGATGCGCTGGCCGCAGCCGGGCATTGGCGCGATGCAGCGGGCGCCCTAGTCTCGACCGCCATGACCCGGCGGCGATCGAGACCGGGCGCCAAAGGGGAGCGGAGCCGGCGTGACGTCCTTTCTCGGCCTGGATATCGGCACCTCGTCCATCAAGGCGCTGCTGCTCGACGAGCGGCAGCGCGTGCTGGCCGGCGGCTCGGCCGAGCTGGAGGTCTCGCGCCCGCACCCGCTCTGGTCCGAGCAGGATCCCGAGCTGTGGTGGCAGGGCCTGCTCGCGGCGGTGGCGCAGGTGCGCGAGGCGGCACCCGAGGCATGGGGGGCGCTCGGGGCAATCGGCCTGTCCGGGCAGCAGCACGGTGCCGTGCTGCTGGGCGAGGCGGGGCAGGTGCTGCGCCCGGCGATCCTGTGGAATGACGGGCGCAGCGGGGCCGAGTGCGGCGAGATCAGCAGACGGGTGCCCGACCTCGCGCGGCGCGCCGGCAACATCGCCATGCCGGGCTTCACCGCACCCAAGCTGCTCTGGGTGCGGACGCACGAGCCGGACGTGTTCAAGGCGACAAGCCGGGTGCTGCTGCCGAAGGACTATGTGCGTTTCCGGCTGAGCGGCGCCTATGTTTCGGACATGTCCGATGCGTCCGGCACGCTCTGGCTCGATGTCGCGCGGCGCGCCTGGGACGACACGCTGCTTGCGGCGACGGACCTCACGCGCGCGGCAATGCCCGATCTGGTGGAGGGGTCGGCGGAAAGCGCCGTCCTGGCGCCGGACCTGGCCGCCGCCTGGGGGCTGGCCGGGCGGCGCGTCGTGATTGCCGGCGGCGGCGGCGACAATGCCGCCTCGGCCGTGGGGGTGGGCGCGGTGCGGGCCGGCGACGGCTTCCTGTCGCTGGGCACGTCCGGCGTGCTGTTCGTCGTGACCGACCACTACGTGTCGGCACCGCAGCGCACGCTGCACGGTTTCTGCCATGCCCTGCCGGGGCGCTGGCACGGCATGTCGGTCCACCTCTCGGCCGCCTCGGCGCTGAGCTGGCTCGCTGGCATCATGGGCAATGGCGCGGACATCCAGGGATTGCTGGGGCGCACCGAGACCTGGGCCACGGATACGGCGCATCGCCAGAACGCGCCGCTGTTCCTGCCCTATCTGTCGGGCGAACGCACGCCGCACAACGATCCGCAGGCGAGCGCCATGTTCGCCGGCCTGCGCGCCGAGCACGGAGCGGAGGCGCTCACCTATGCCGTGCTGGAGGGCGTGGCACTGGCGCTGGCGGATGGCTACGATGTGCTGACCGACGCGGGTGCGCCGCTCACGAGCTGCCTGCTGGTGGGTGGTGGGGCACGCAGCCGGTTCTGGGGGCAGATGCTGGCCGACGTGCTGGGCATCACGCTGTCGCTGCCCGAGGGTGCCGAGCAGGGTGCGGCGTTCGGTGCGGCCCGGCTGGGCATGCTGGCGGCGGGCGCGGGCGACGAGGCCGCAATCTGCACGCGGCCTGCGATCCGGCAGTCGTTCGCGCCGTCAGGCGATCGCCATGCGGCCCGGCACGCACGCTTTCGGGCGCTGTATCCGGCGGAGAAGGCGACCCGCTCGCCATAAGGAAACCACGAAGGAGGCTGCGATGGCCGACGTTCTGTTCCGCAATGCAAACCTGTTCGACGGCACGGGTACCGCGACACGTCCCGCCGACGTGATCGTGCGCGGCAATCGCATCTGCACCGTGGCGGACGCCAATGCCCGGCTGGAGGCGGCAGGCTGCGAGGTGATCGACGCGACCGGCCTCACGCTCATGCCCGGCATGACGGAGGGTCATGCGCATCTGTCGTTCTGCGGTGCCCGCACCAACACCGATCTCGGCGACATTCCGCCCGAGGAACACCTGCTGGCCACCATGCGCAACGCCGAGCTGCTGCTCGATTGCGGCTTCACCAGCGCCTACAGCGCCGCCAGCGCCAAGGTTCGGCTCGACATCGTCATCCGCAACGAGGTCAATGCCGGGCGGCTGAAAGGCCCGCGCATCCGCGCCTCCTCGCCCGAGATCACCGTGACAGGCGGGCCTCGGCGACGAGTGCCGGATGCATCAGAACCGCAGCAGCTTCGGCCTGACCTGCGACGGGCCGGAGGAGGTCCGCCGCAGCGTCCGCTTCTGCATCCGCGAGGGTGCGGACAACGTCAAGCTCAACATCTCGGGCGATGATTTCGTCAATCCCGCAAAGGGCGGCATGACCGTGATGAGCGAGGCGGAGGTGCGCGCGGGGGTGGAGGCGGCGCATGATTTCGGCCGCCGCGTGAACTGCCACGCCCGTGCTGGCGGCTCGGTGCATCGCGCGCTCGAATGTGGCGTCGATGTCATCTATCACTGCGAGCACATGGACGCGGCGGCGCTGGACAGGATGCAGGCGCAGCGCGATCGGGTGTTCACCGGCCCGGCGATCGGCCTGATCGTCAACACCATCGAGCGCGGTCCGGAGTTCGGCATCGACGAGGCGGCGATCGAGCGGCTGGGAATGCGGCGCACCGTGGAACTGTCCGCATCCGTCTACGCGGAGCTGCGCCGCCGCGGCGTGCGGGTGGTGATCGGCGGCGATTACGGCTTCGCGTGGACGCCGCAGGGCACCAACGCGCGCGATCTGGAGCATTTCGTCACCCTGTTCGGCTACTCGCCCGCCGAGGCGCTGGTGTGCGCGACCAAGGTGGGCGGCGAGATCATGGGGATGGGCGACGAGTTGGGGCTGGTGCGGGAGGGATATCTCGCCGACCTGTTGCTGGTGGACGGCGATCCCACGCGCGACGTGCGCATCATGCAGGATCGCGCGCGGATCGTGATGGTGATGAAGGACGGCGCCTTCCACCGCCATCCGCGCGACGCGACGCGGGCGCGCGGGGCGGTGGCGGCTGAGTAGGCGCACCCTCACCCCGGCCCTCTCCCAGAGGGAGAGGGGAAGAAAGCCCTCTCTCTTTGGGAGAGGGTTGGGTGAGGGGAGGGGAGGCGGGTCCGGCTACTGGAACGGCAGATATCGCAAGGTGAAGAACACCATGTTCTCGTCGGTGCTCGGCCGGCCGCCGACGCCATGGAAGGCGATCTTCTTGACGTAGCTGTATTCGGCGCCTGCCATCATCGTGCCATAGCCGCCGTGCAGGAAGCGCCACCAGCCGCCGACCGTCACCGCGTTCAGCGCGCGGGTCTGCGCGTTGCACAGCGAGGACGAGTCGAGCTCGACGTCGCAGCCGGTGTTGTTGACGTAGGACGTGCCGTAGCCGAAGCCGGTCGTCTTGCTTCCGCTGCCGGTGGTGAAGGTGCTGCGGCCGATCTGCTCGGTGCCGACATAGGTGTAGAGGTCGACGGCCTTGGTCGGGTGTCCGACCACGCCGACCGTGCCCATGATTTCGGGCAACGGAGCCGGCGCGCCGTCGGCCTTGAACGTGGCGTCCGGAAGCTGGCCCGCGCCGTAGCGGCCAATGCCATAGCCGCCCAGGACGTTGCCGGTCAGCTCCACGTATTTCGGCACGATCGGGATCACCGCCGAGCCGCCGATACCGCCGCCGAACACGGTGCGCGTGGTGCCAGCACCGACCACCGAGGTGCGGGCCTTGAAGAAGCTGCCCAATCCGTAGGCCTCGTAGTGCCCGAAGCCCGGATCGGCCGCGGCCTTGACGATGATATCGGGCGCCGTGTCGTAGCTGTAGCTGGCCGTCGAGTTCAGATAGCCGGTACCCAGGCTGTTGAACGTCAGCGACTCGCCGACTTTCTGATTGCCGAATGGTGGCAGCACCAGATTGGGAACCGAGGTCGATGCCGTGGCCCCGGCGAAGGCGTAGGTCTCCTGCGGCGCTTCGAGCGAGGCGCCCAGCCAGAACTTGCCGCCGAAATCCTTGACTACGCGGACCTGCGGCGCGCGCGTATAGACGACGCCCGGGATGTATCCGGCGTCGATCGTGGGAGGCAGCCCTTCCTTGCGCGGCGTGATGCCGACCGTGCCGGCGGTGGCCAGGCTCCAGTTCTGGCCGAACAGCAGATGCAGCCCGTAGCGGGAGTCGTCGTACTGCGCATAGGCCAGCCGCATCCGCGGCGTGTAGCTATTGGTCTGGTTGGAATTCGAACTGGTGCCGGAGGCGTTGAAGTCGCCCTCGAAATAGCCGGCCAGGTTGATCTCGGCCGTGGGCTTGCCTTGCACGAGGACGCTGAACCGGCTCGGCTGCGCGGTCGCGCGGAACTCGCTGAGATGCGCGTTGACGCTATTGCCGTACGGGATGCTGTTGAAGCTGGTCGAGGTGCCGGCGGTGAGGTTGCGGCTGCGGTACAGCGCCGTGGTGTCGATGAATCCGCCCAGCGTGACGGTGACGCCGCCGAGGCGGAAGGTCGGGTTGTTCGCGTCGACCGAGGTCGCGACGATCGCCGGCGGACTGCTCCCGGTGATCGTGGTGCCGTTCGGGTTCGGCGTTCCCAGCGAGAAGCCGCCGCCGGCCGCGGCCGGACCCTGGACGTAGGTGGGGGACGCCGCCGCGGGTGCCGGCGCCGTCTGCGCGCGCTGCATCGCCTGGGCCGCCTGGACGCGCGCCTGCGCCGCATCCTCCTGCGCGTGTTTCAGCGCCGCGTCGCGAGCCGCTGCCTCGTGTTGCAGCTTCCGCAGTTGCGCCTGCAATTGCAGGATCTGCTGCTGGATGGCCTGCAACTGCGCGGCATCCTGCGCCGTCGCCGGATGACTTGCGAACAGGCTTCCCGCCAGCGCCGTGGCCGCCAGCAGCCCGCCAGTCCGCACATTCCATCGACCACTCATCGCGCGCCCCTTCTCTTTGCCGCCGCGGCGAGAGCCATGCCACGAAATTCATATTATACAAGTATGAAATTTCAATGACAATGAAATCCGGGAAACCGGCAGGAAGGCCCCGCTCTGGACCTTCAGCCGCGCGGTGGCGGCCGCGTCCGACGATCGGGGAAGGGCACCACGACGCCCGAGGAACGTGGCCTTGTTCCGCCGTCTTCGGCGGCGGGCCGAGGTGCCGGCGCGGGCCGAGCCGGGGGTTGCGGCGCCGGTCGCGCCCGTGGCGGCGCGGTCCTGCGCGTCCAGGCATCGTAGGCCTGGACGCGCTGCAACTCGGCCAGTCGATGACGGTTGCGCCGCCGCCACAGCCAGCGGCGCAGATCGCTCACGAAATACCAGCTATAGGCGGTAGTCCAGAGCGCCGCGGCGACGCTGGCCAGCACCCAATTGAGCATCAAACGACGGCCGGCTGCCGGGTCGATCGCGCAGCCGGGCGCGGGCGGGCGCGGGGCCTTGCGCGGCGTCCGCCCCGGCGCCGCAGCCGCCGCGGCACGCACTCGGTCGAGGATGCGCAGGCCCACCGCACGATGGCCGTGCGTGCGCAGAACGTCGCGCCGGCCGCGATCGGCCGTGACGGCCAGTTGCTCCGGATCGTCCAGCAGCGTCAGCAGGCGCTCGGCGGCATTCGCCGTATCCGGCTCGGCCCAGCGTTGGCCGCGCGCGTGCGGATACTGCCCGCGCCGCACGGGCACCGTGCTCGATGGGACCAGTATCGAGTTGTCCGGGGTCATGAAATCGAGATTGCCCGACCAATCGGTGCCGAGGGCAAGCCGGCCCAGCGCCATTGCCTCGCCCAGACCGCGGCCGAACCCCTCGGCGCGGTGCAGCGACACGAAGCAGTCGCAGGCGGCGATCAGGCTGCGCATGCCCAGACTGTCCAGCGGCTCCGCCAGGACCCGAATCAGGGGATCGCGCGGCAAGGACGCGGCCCACTCCTCGGCCGCCGCCTCGCCGTTCTTCACCTTCAGCACGAGCTGCACATCCCACTCCGGGCGCGCGTCACGCAGGCGCGCGAACAGATCGAGCGCCGCCTGCGGATTCTTGCGCGCGGCGTAGGATGACAGATCGAGAGAATGCAGCAGCACGAAGGCGCTCTCGCGGATGTCGAACCAGCGGCGCGGCAGGAGCGGACCAAGCGGGGGTTCGATCGACTGGCCGATCAGGTGGCTGGCGAGGCCAGCCGCCGCAAGCCCGTCCTGCACGAAACGAGAGATCGCCCAGATCTCGTCGAAGTGCGCGAGCGACGGCACCCAGGCCGCCGGATAGGTCGGCAATTCCCAGGCGGGGACGATGATGTTGTAGCCGCCCGCGAACACGCCGCCGCGCGCGGACAGCGCCTCCAGCACGCGCTCGACCTCGTCGCCATTGACGTGGAAGATGCGGATGCCGCCTGGCACGTCGCGGCGTTCGCGGTCGCCGATCACAGCCAGATGACCGTCGTCGCCGCGACTGCTATGGCGGAAGATGTCCAGCACGCGATGGTGCAGATCGAGCGCGCTCATTGCCGCAATATGGCTGCGCAACTGCTCGCCCATGCCGATCGGCGCGAAGGGATGGCCGATCAGGGTGAGGGGGATGTCATCGATGAGGGGCGCGGTCATGGCGCGCGCGCCGCCACCCGGCCCTTCGGGCCACCCTCCCCCGAGGGGGAGGCAAAGAAATCTCCCTTCCCAGCATGGGGAGGGTGGTCCGAAGGGCCGGGTGGGGCGGGACGTTCAGTGCCACGACTTCGCCCGCACCGCGTCGCGCAACGCCTCGAGCCAGCGATGGCCATAGCCGCTGTCCGGCTCCAGATGCGCGCCTTCGGCCCATTCGTTCCAGGCATTGATGAACAGCAAGCGCTGGTCGCCGGTCAGATAGCCGCGCATGGCCTCGATCTTCTGCTCGACATAGAAACCGAACGCCTCCGGGGTGGCGCCGTCGAAGCTGGTGCCCTGCATGGCCTGGCGCGGCGTGTTGTCCCAGCTCGGGAAGACCGCCGGATAGCGGCGGTGGGCGACGCCGGGCCGGCGCAGGAAGGCCAGCACCGTCTCCGGATAGTCATAGCGGTATCCGGACCAGCCGTCCTTGACGATTTCGGCAACATCGTCGGCAGGAACGGCGCGGCCATGCGGCGGGAACTCCACCGCGGCGTCGAAGCCGATATCGGCCGGTCGCAGGCTTTGCCCGGCCGCTTCCATGCTTTCGACATAGGCCAGATGCACGCCGGGAAAGCCGGCGGCGGCGAACGCCGCGCGCAGGCGCGAGGCGAATGCGCCCGCGTCCGGCAATTGCAGCGGCCGATAGACCAGGAACAGCGGATGTCCCTCCACGCCGATGTAGCGTGGGTCGCGCGCGTGGGCCACGGCGTCGGCGGCGATGCGCGCCAGCGTTGCCTCGTCATACTGTTGCTCGATCAGTACCTCGCGCGCGCCGCCGTCCCAGTTGCGCGTCCAGTTCTCGTTGGCCCAGCACAGGCAATGGCGGAACGGAATGTCGGGATTGGCGTGCAGCACGGCCATCGGCGCGTCCAGCAGCCGGCGCGAGCCGAAATCGTAATGATAGACGCAGAACCCCTCCAGCCCGTAGCGCTGCGCCAGCACGGCCTGCCGGCGCAGCGTGTCGGCCACGCGCAGATCGTAGAAGCCCAGATCGGCCGGCAGATGCGGCTGATAGTGTCCGGCATAGCTCGGCCGCGCCCGCGCCACATTGGTCCATTCGGTGAAGCCTGCCTCCCACCAGAGGTCGTTCTGCGGCGTGGGATGGAACTGCGGCAGGTAGAAGGCGATCGGACGCACCCGGTCCATCGCCGCCAAGGTTTCGCCCCAGCTTGCTTGCAGCCTGGCCTGGTTGCGCGCGATCCGGCGATGCCGGCCTCCGTCATCGCTGGCCGCCAGGTGATGCGCCACCACCGCATCGGCCACGTAGCGCACGCGATGCCCCGCTGCGCGGAGGCGCAGGCACAGATCGGCGTCCTCGCAATAGGCGGGCGCGAACGCGGCATCGAACAATGTCCCGCCCACGGCGGAGCGACGCAGCAGCAGGGCGGCCCCCGAGCAATAGGTCACGTCGCGGTCGAAACTGAATTCGGGATCGGCGGGATCGGCGAACAGGCCCACCATGCCGCTCTCGCCGTCCGGACGCAGGAAGCAGCCCGCCTCCTGCAATCGCCCGTCCGGATAGACGATCTTCGCCCCCGCGGCGGCCACGCCCGCATCCGTGTCGAGCGCCGCTAGCAGCCGGTCGATGGCGCCGGGGAGCGGCTGTGCGTCGTTGTTGAGCAGCAGCACGTATTCGCCCCGGCAGCGCGCGAAGGCGGCGTTGCAGGCATGGATGAAGCCGCGATTGTCCGGCAGGCGCACGATGACGAGATTGGCCACCTCGCCCATGCGCAGATACTCGGCCTCGCGCGATCCGTCATCGGCCAGCACGATTTCGAATGGGCAGGACGGCGGATGGGCGGCGATGGCGCGCAGGCAGGAAACGGTGTGCGCTGCGTGCTCGTAGGCGGGCACCAGGATCGACAGCCGGGGCGCCGGGCAGGCCGGCAGGCGGATGCGTGCGAGATCGGCAAGCGGCGAGCGGCAGACCAGCAGCTTCGGGGCCACCGGCCGCACCGCATCCTTGGCCTCCTGCTTCAGCTCATCCAGCCGCCGCGCCATGCGGGCGCGGCTCGTGCACGATCGCGGCCGGGTCGATCGGCGCCGGCTCGCCTGGCGCGAAGCTCGTGGCTGGGCACGGCGCGCCGCCGATGCGCCCGATCGCTGGGCGCCTGCCGCCCTTCCTGCCGCCCGTGCGTCAGGAAATGCCGCAGCGGCGGCATGCGCGCATCGGCGACATCGGTGTAGCGGCGCTGGTACAGCGCGCCGTCGAACAGGGGCCCCGCGGCGCGGCCGAGATAATCGCCCAGGACAACGAAGTGGCGCAGTGCCGCGTAGGGCTCGTCCGGCACGTCGTCATAGGCCCGCGCATACCAGCCCGGGTCGAGCCAGCGGTTCGGCGTCAGACCCTGGGCCAGGCCGAGCTCCAGGAAATGCCGCAGCAGCCCGGCGGGCGGCGAGTCGAGCTGGCCGGCGTAGAAGGCGCGATCGAAATACGGGCTGGGATCGGCGAGATTTCGCGCCAGTACCGCCGCAAGCGCCTCGGCGCTGGGCCTTTCGCCCAGCAGGGCTGCGTCCTGGTCGGCGATGTGGTGCAGGTCGATCAGCGGATGGGGGTCGCGCCACTCGGCGAGCCCCCGGCCCAGGAAGTCCAGCAGCAAATCGGCGTCCTCGGGCAGATCGCGATTGTGGATGCGGTAGAAGACCGGATCGAAAAACGGTGTGAGCGTCGGCCGCTGGTCGGCCGGCCGCGCCAGGTAGCGGGCGACGGTGCCGATATTGGCGCGGCCGTCGCCCAGCATGGCGCGGAACGCCGCCTCGTCGATCAGCGGCGTGCAGAGCAGGCGATGCACAACTCGCAGCTGCTCGGTCATGCGGGTCGTGGCTCGCGCGGCAGCGTCCCGGCGGCATCGGCGGCGCGTCCGGCCCGCAGAGAGTGCCCCCCGGCCGAGCCGGCGGCGCCCGCCAAGGGAGGCACAGATGTCCCGCTCGCCATGCCTCGCCTGCTCCGCTCTCGTCCGACCGCCGACCGTTGCCGGGCTGGCAGGGTTGCCCCGTCGGCGGCGGGCTGTCAAAACGCCGCATTCTCGCCATACCCCGTCTCTGGCGGGCCGCCCAGGAGTATCGGATGCGCGTGTTACTGACAGGTGGATGCGGCTTCATCGGGTCGGCGGTCATCCGCCACATGATCGCCGCCACCGAGCATAGCGTCGTCAATGTGGACAAGCTGACCTATGCCGCCTCTGAGGACGCGCTGGAAGCAGCCCGGCACAGCAACCGGCACACGCTGGTGCGCGCCGACATCGCCGATGCCGACGCGATGCGGCAGGTCTTCGCCACCTATCAGCCGGACGCGGTGATGCACCTGGCCGCCGAATCGCACGTCGATCGCTCGATCGACGGCCCCGCCGCCTTCGTGCAGACCAACGTGGTGGGCACTTTCACCCTGCTTGATGCAGCGCGCGCCTATTGCGCTGCGCTGACGCCTGCGCGACGCGAATTATTCCGATTCCATCACGTTTCCACCGACGAGGTGTTCGGCGCTCTCGGTGCGGACGACAGCCCGTTCACCGAGACCACCGCCTATGACCCGCGCAGCCCGTACTCGGCCAGCAAGGCCGCCTCGGACCACCTGGTGCGCGCCTGGAACCACACCTATGGCCTGCCCACGATCGTCAGCAATACCACGAACAATTACGGGCCGTGGCAATTCCCCGAGAAGCTGATCCCGCTGGTGCTGCTGAACGCGCTGGAGGGGCGCACCCTGCCGGTCTACGGCGACGGCTCGAACCTGCGCGACTGGCTGTATGTCGATGACCACGCCGCGGCCCTGGTCGCGGTGCTGGAGCGCGGCCGGGTGGGCGAGACCTACGCCATCGGCGCCCGCCAGCCGCGCAGCAATCTCGATGTCGTGCGCGCGATCTGTGCGGCACTCGACGCGCGCATTCCCGATCCGGCCGGTCCGCGCGAGCGGCTGATCGAATTCGTGCGTGATCGCCCCGGCCATGATTTCCGCTACGAAATCGATCCGTCGCGCACCGAGGCGGCACTCGACTGGCGCGCGCCGCACGATTTCGAGGCGGGGCTGGCGCGCACGGTCGATTGGTACCTGGCGCATCGTCCGTGGTGGGAGGACGTGCGCTCCGGCCGCTATGCCGGGCAGCGCCTGGGTGCGGCGCCGGCCGGAGCCAGGGACGCTGCTTGATGCAGAAGGGCATCATCCTGGCCGGCGGCTCGGGCACGCGGCTGCATCCGATGACGTTGGCGTCGAGCAAGCAGATGCTGCCGGTGTACGACAAGCCGATGATCTACTATCCGCTATCGGTGCTGATGCTGGCCGGCATTCGCGACATCCTGGTGATCTCGACTCCGGTTGATCTGCCGCATTTCCGCCGCCTGCTGGGCGATGGCGAGCGCCTGGGCGTGCGCTTCACCTACGCCGAGCAGCCGCGGCCGGACGGGCTGGCACAGGCCTTCCTCATCGGCCGCGACTGGCTGGACGGCGAGCCGTGCGCGCTGGTGCTGGGCGACAATCTGATCTTCGCCGACCACCTCTCGGTGCTGCTGCGCAAGGCCGCGGGCCGCAGCACCGGTGCCTCGGTGTTCGCCTATCAGGTGCGCGACCCGGAGCGCTACGGTGTCGTGACGATAGACGGCGACGGGCGAGCGCGCGAGATCGTCGAGAAGCCCACCGCGCCACAGAGCAACTGGGCGGTGATCGGCCTGTATTTCTACGACCATCGCGTGGGCGAGATGGCGGCGCGCGTGAAGCCCTCGCATCGCGGCGAGTTGGAGATCACCGACCTCAACCGGATTTATCTTGAGGAAGGCACGCTGCATGTCGAGCGGCTGGGGCGCGGCTGCGCGTGGCTCGACGCCGGCACGCCCGACTCGCTGCTGCAGGCCGCAACCTTCGTGCAGACGATCCAGGGGCGGCAGGGCATGCTGGTCGGCAGCCCGGAGGAGGTCGCGTTCCGCATGGGCTGGATCGACGCGGCACAATTGCGCGTCCAGGCCCGGGCACTCGGCAAGACCGAGCTGGGCCGCGTGTTGCAGGAACTGGCGGACGGCGAACATGCATAACGGAGAGCACGCATGAAGGCGGACCGCCTCGCCATTTCCGACGTGATCCTGCTGGAGCCGCCGCGCTTCTCGGATGCGCGCGGCTGGTTCTCGGAGGTGTTCTCCACGCGCGCGTTCGTCGAGGCGGGCGTGGTGGGCCCGTTCCGGCAGGACAATCAGAGCTTCTCGGTGCGGACGGGAACGGTGCGCGGCCTGCATTGCCAGATCGGCACGCACGCGCAAGGCAAGCTGGTCCGCGTGTTGCGCGGCCGCATCTGGGATGTGGCGGTGGACATACGGCACGGCTCGGCCAGCTACGGCCGTCACGTCGCAGCCGAGCTGTCGGCCGCGAACGGCCAGCAGCTCTGGGTGCCGGTGGGCTTCCTGCACGGGTTCGTCACTCTCGAGCCGGAGACCGAGGTGTTCTACAAGGTCACCGCCGACTACGACCGCGCCAGCGAGCGGGGCGTGGTGTGGAACGACCCCGACCTGGCGCTGCCCTGGCCGGTCGCCGGCGAGGCGGTGCTGTCCGACAAGGATGTTGCCCTGCCGCGTCTCGCGGAATGCGACCCGTGGTTTCACGTTTGAGCGCATGACCGTTCTCGTCACCGGCGGCAGCGGCCAGCTCGCGAGCGCACTTGCGACGCGCGCCGGCGTCACGGTGGCCGGCCGGCCGCGCTTCGACTTCGACCATCCCGCCACGTTGCTCGACACCGTGCGCGCCGCTTCGCCGAAGGTCGTGGTCAACGCGGCGGCCTATACCGCGGTGGACCGCGCCGAGAGCGAGCCGGAGGCGGCGATGCGCGCCAATCGCGACGGGCCGGTGCTGCTCGCGCGCTACTGCGCCGACGCCGGTATTCCGCTCATTCACGTCTCGACCGATTACGTGTTCGACGGCACGAAGGGTGCGCCCTATGTCGAGACGGACCCCACGAATCCGGCCGGGGTGTACGGCGCCACCAAGCTTGCCGGCGAGCAGGCGGTGCTGGCGTCCTGTCCCCGCGCTCTGGTGCTGCGGACCGCCTGGGTGTACGGGCCGCGCGGCAAGAACTTTGTGCTGACCATGCTGAACGCGGCGAAGAAGACGGACCGGGTACGCGTGGTCGCCGACCAGATCGGCACGCCGAGCTCGGCCGATGACCTCGCCGCCGCGATCCTATCGCTGGCCGAGCGCGTATCGGGCGAATGGCGCGAGAATTGGGCGGGCGTGTACCACGTTGCCGGCAGCGGTTCGACGAGTTGGCACGGCCTGGCCGTCGCGGTGTTCGAGGAAGCGGCGGCACGCGGTCTGCCGTATGCGCAGGTGGATGCGATCGCCACTGCCGATTGGCCCACGCCCGCACGGCGGCCGGCCGATTCGCGGCTGGATTGCGGCAAGCTGGAGCGAGTGTTCGGCTTGCGCCTGCCGCATTGGCGCGACGCCGTGGCCCGCACCGTGGCCAGCCTTGCCTGAGAGGCGGCGCCGCGTCGCGATCCTGCTGTCCACCTATAACGGTAGGCGCTTCCTGCACGAACAGCTCGACAGTTTCCTGGCGCAGACACACGCGGATTGGGTGCTGCACTGGCGCGATGACGGTTCGCACGACGGCTCGGACATGTTGCTTCGAGACTTTGCTGCCGGACCGGGGCACGGGCGCTGCATCGAACACCCCGAACCGATGGGCAATCTCGGCGTGCTGTCGAGCTACATGAAGCTGCTTCGTGCGACCGCGCCGACACTGGGCGAGGCGGACGCGATCGCCCTTGCCGATCAGGACGACGTATGGCTGCCGGAGAAGGTGGCGCGCGGCCTCGCGACGCTGCCACGGGGGGAGGGTCCGGCGCTGTACTGCGCACGCTACATCCGCAGCGACGCCGCGCTGCACCGCCTGGGCGAGTCGGAGAAACTGCGCCGCCCCGCGGGGTTTCCGCAGGCTCTCACACAGAATGTCGCGACGGGCTGCACCATTCTGCTGAACCGCGCGGCCGCCATGCTGGTAGCGGCCAGTGCGCCACCGCCGGGCACGATCCATGACTGGTGGTGCTATCTCGCGGTCAGCGCCGCCGGCGGCATCGTGCTGCGCGACGAGACGCCGGTGCTGTTGTATCGCCAGCACGACCGCAACACGGTAGGCGCCGCGCCCAACTGGACGCTGCGCGCGGCCGGGGCAATCCGGCGCGGTCCGGCGCGGTTCATGGGATTGCTGCGCGCCCATGTCGCCTCCCTGCTGGAGAGGCCCGAGCTGCTGGCTCCGGACGCGCGGACGAGCCTTGGCGCCATTGACTTGGCGCTGCGCGGGCCTCGCCGCTCCAGGCTGGCACTGCTCGCGTGCCCCGGTCTGCGCCGGCAGGGCTGGTGGGAGACGCTCGCGTTTCGTGCCTGGCTGATGATCGGCTGATCGGCGTCCCGCCCGGTCCGTAGCGCGCGCGCAATTGCCTTGCTATAGGCGATCGATGCGTCCCCCGTCCAGGAGAGACTTGGCATGACCCGCCTTGACCAGAAGCTCGCCCGCATCCGCGCCGGACAGTACACGCGGTCCGACTTCATCATCGCCGATGCGAAGGATGGCGACATGGGTCCGAGCCTGACATCGAGCGGGCCGAAGCGGGACGCCGACGGAAGCTGGACGCGCTATCGCACGCGCGCGGAGTTTCTCGAGCAGATCGAGGCGATCGTCGCGCAGGATATCGTCGATATCATGCTGCTCTCTGCCTCCAATCTGGAAAGCCTGAACGACAAGGGCGTGTTCCGCGAGAGTGCGGTCAAGCCCGCGATCCGCGCCAACGACGCGACGGATATCTGGGTGATGCGCGGCGCCACCTACGCGACCCGACCCTCTCGCGCGTTCCGTTCCGCCTCGCTGTCGCATGTCAGGCGCATTGGTACCGATCTGGGCCTGTATTCGATGACCTTCAACAACGATCTCGATGCCGACCACGCTTCGCTCACCGATTTCGCCGAGTTCCGCGACGATGCGGCGGCCAACGGATTCAACTACTTCCTGGAGGTGTTCAACCCGAATGTTGCCTGCGGCATCGACCCCGCGACCGTGCCGCACTACGTCAACGATTGCATCCTGCGCTGCCTCGCCGGGCTGACGCGGGCGGAACGTCCGCTGTTCCTGAAGATCGCCTATAACGGACCGAAGGCGCTGGAAGAGCTCGCCTCCTATGATCCCGGTCTGGTCGTAGGCGTGCTGGGCGGCGGTGCCGGCACGACGCGCGACACGTTCGAGCTGCTGGCGCAGGCGGAGCGCTACGGTGCCCGCGTGGCGCTGTTCGGCCGCAAGATCAACCTGGCC
The DNA here is from genome assembly GCA_963838805.1 of uncultured Pseudomonadota bacterium. Lineage (GTDB taxonomy): Bacteria > Pseudomonadota > Alphaproteobacteria > Acetobacterales > Acetobacteraceae > CAVRQM01. The sequence goes on along the minus strand of CAWISK010000005.1, from coordinate 107,903 downwards.
GAATCGCCGCTGGCGATCGTGGCGCTGATGCGCGAGGTGGCGAGCGGCACGGTCGGTCCGGAGGAGGCCGTGCGCGCCTATCATGGCGAGTTGCAGAAGCAGGCGGTGCGCCCGGCGCGGGCACTGGCCGACGATCTGGCCGTCACGGAAGCCGCGCTGAAGCAGGCGTGAGCGGCGCGACGTTGGGGCCTCTGACCGCGAGCGCGCGCAGGGGAATCGTCACCGGCGGGACGTGGTGCGTCGATCGCAACAAGCTGATCGACGCATGGCCCGGCGAGGATGGCCTGGCCGAGATCCTGCGCGTGGAAACACGCGGCGGCGGATCGGGCTGCAATCTCGCGATCGACATGCGCAAGCTCGACCCCGATCTGCCGGTGGAGACGATCGGGCTTGTTGGGGATGACGCGGATGGTCGCCTGCTGATCGCCGAGGCCGACGCGCACGGGATCGACCGCTCCCAGCTTCATGTCACCGATCGGGCACCGACCCAGTACACGGATGCCTATGTCTCGCAGCGGACCGGCCGGCGGACCCATATCTACGAGCAAGGTGCCGCGGGTTTGCTGAGTCCGGCGCATTTCGACTTCGCCCGCACGACGGCGCGCATCCTGCATCTCGGCCTGCCGGGCATACATCGTCGCATGGACGAGGCCTGGGAGGGCGACGCCAATGGATGGGTCACGACGCTGCGCCGCGCCCGCGAGGCGGGGCTGCTCACCAATCTGGAACTCGCGAGCATTCCTGCCGCGCGCATCGCCGAACTGGTTCGCCCCTGTCTGCCGCATCTCGACCTGCTGATCGTGAACGATGCGGAGATCGGGGCGATCGCGGGCCGTGCCACAGTGGAGCACGGGCAGACGGATCGGGCGTCCTGCGCCGACGCGGCGCGCTGGGTGCTGTCGCATGGCGCGATGCGCGCGGTCGTCGTGCACTTTCCCGAGGGAGCGGTCGCCGTCACCCGGCAAGGTGAGACGCTGTTCGCACCGTCCCTGCGCGTGCCGCCCGCGGAGATCGCCGGCGCGAACGGCGCTGGCGATGCCTTCGCGGCCGGCTGTCTGTATGGCGTGCATGAGGGCTGGACGCTTACCCGCTCGCTGGCGCTCGCCCATGCCGCCGCAGGCGCCTCGCTGCGCAGCATGTCAACGACAGGCGCGGTGGCACCCTGGCAGGAGTGTCTCGCCCTCGCCGAGGCATGGGGCAGCAGCGGCTAACCCACGGCGCGGGCAGCCGCCGCGGATTCCCTCTTCACAGGGCGTTGCTGGTATGACAGGTTGACCTGATGAAGGGTCCAATGGTCAGCCGGTCGCCATGAGCGAGGTCATCCAGCGCCGCAAGCTGTTCCATGAAGTAGCCGAACGTCTACAGGAGACCATTCTGTCGGGCGGTCTCCAGGTGGGCGACCCGCTGCCCTCGGAACGCGAATTGATGGAGCGGTACGGCGTCGGGCGGCCGGCGATCCGCGAGGCCCTGCTCAGCCTGGAACGCGCCGGCCTCATCGCGATCAGCGGCGGCGAGCGTGCGCGCGTGGCCCGCCCCTCGGCGCGCGGCATGGTTGCGGGGCTGGACCCGGCAGTGCGGCATTGGCTGGCCGAACCGGAAGGCGTGCGCCATCTGCAAGGTGCCCGGCTGCTGCTGGAAGTGGCGCTGGTGCGACAGGCGGCCGAAACCGCGACTGCTGCGGAGGTCGCGCGGCTGCGGACGGCGCTGGAGGAGAACGAGGCGGCGCGTGGCGACCTGTCGCGCTTCGAGCGCACTGACGTTGCCTTCCACTACGTGTTCGCCGAAATCACCGGCAATCCGATCTTCACCGCGATTCACCAGGCGATGATCGGCTGGCTCACCGAGCAGCGCAGCACCACGCTGCGGACTCCCGGTGCGGAGGAACACGCGGCGCTCAGCCATCGCAGCATCTACGAGGCCGTGGCCGCGCACGACGCGGCTGCCGCCGAGGCGCGGATGCGCGCGCATCTTAACGAGGTGGCGCTGCTGTACTGGCGGGCGCGCGAGCGGGAGCAGACGACATGAAGGATGGTTTTGTCATCCTGGCCGAATTCGACGTGGCGCCCGAACACACCGACGCGTTCATGCGCCTCGTGCGTGAGAACGCCGTCGCCTCGGTTCGCGACGAGCCGGGTTGCCGGCGTTTCGACGTGTTGCGGCCCGAGAACGGCAGCGAGCGGGTGGCGCTTTATGAGATCTATCATGATCGTGCCGCCTTCGAAGCGCATCTGCGCACGCCGCATTTCGCGGCCTTCGACGTGGCCACCAAGCCGCTGGTGTCCGGCCGCTCGGTGCGCCGCTTCGATCTGCACGAGAACGCGAAATAGGCGGCGCGCATGACTCTCCGCCTTTCCGTTCGCGGCGCCACGAAATCATATCCGGGCGTGCGCGCGCTGGACAACGTGTCGCTCGATGTTGCCGCAGGCGAGATCCACGCGCTGCTGGGCGAGAACGGCGCCGGGAAATCCACGCTGGGCAAGATCCTGGCCGGCGTTGTCGGGCGCGACGCGGGCGAGATCCTGCTGGACGGACAGGCGCTGGGCTCGCTCGACGAAACGAGCGCGTCGGCGCTCGGCATCGGCATCGTGCATCAGGAGGGCAGTCTTGTGGGACAGCTTTCCGTGGCGGAGAACGTGTTCGCCGGGCGCCAGCCGACGCGCTGGCTGGGCCAGGTCGACCGTACTGCGATGAACCGCCGCACCGCCGCGCTGATGGACGAGCTGGGCCTGCCGATCGATCCGCGGGTCCGTGTGGACCAGCTCTTTCCTGCCCAGGCGCAGGTGGTCGAGATCGCCAAGGCGCTGTCGCGGGAGCTGCGGCTGCTGATCCTGGACGAGCCGACAGCGGCGCTCACTCTGACGGAGACCGAGCGGCTGTTCGCCGTGCTGCACCGGCTCGCCGGCTCGGGCGTCGCGATCATCTACGTCTCGCACCGCCTGGCCGAGATCTTCCGCATCAGCCAGCGTGTGACCGTGCTCAAGGATGGGCGCCTTAGCGGCACCCGCGATACCGCGGCCACGACCGAGGACGAGCTGATCCGCCTGATGGTCGGTCGCGAGGTGCATCTCGGCCGCGCCGAATCCGGCGTCGCGGGCGAGGTGGTGCTGCAGGCCGCGGGCGTGAGCGCGCCGGGCGTGCGCAATGCCGACCTGCAGGTTCGGCGCGGGGAGATCGTCTGTCTCGCGGGGCTGATCGGCGCCGGTCGCAGCGAGCTGTGCGAGGCGATCTTCGGCGCGGCGCCACTGAGCGGCGGAAGCATGAGTCTCAAGGGCCGCGCATGGCGACCGCATGGACCGTGGAATGCCCTAGCGGCAGGTATCGGCATGGTTCCCGAGGATCGCAAGCAGGCGGGCCTGTTTCTGTCGATGGACGTGTCAACCAACATCTCCGCCGCGGTGCTGGGCCAGGTGTCGTCGGGTGGCGTGGTGGTGGGGCGGCGGATGGATGCTCTCGCCGAGCGTTTCGTGCGGGAGCTGCACATCGCCACACCCAGCGTCCATCAGACGCTCGAGAACCTGTCGGGCGGCAACCAGCAGAAGGTGTTGATCGCCAAGTGGCTGGCGTTGCGGCCGGACATGCTCATCGTGGATGAGCCGACGCGGGGCGTGGATGTCGGGGCGCGGGCGGAAATCTATCGCCTGCTGCGCGCGCTCGCGGCCGGCGGCATGGCGCTGCTGGTCGTCTCGTCCGATCTGCCGGAGGTTCTGGCGCTCGCCGATCGCATCGTCGTCATGGCGGATGGGCGCACGGTGGGAGAGCTGGCGGGCGCCGATGCCACGGAGGAAGCCGTGCTGCGACTGGCAACGATCCATACGCGCCTGGACGCGAGGGTGGCCGCATGACACCGGGACAAGCGGGAGCAACGGTGGTGACCGAACAGAGCATGGCCTCGCTGGCGCCTGCACCCACGCGGGCGCCCGGCTGCGCTGCGTCTGCTGCGCCTGCTGGCCCGTTCTCGTCCGCTGATGCTGCTGGTGCTGGTCGCGGCACTCTGCATCACCATGACGGTCGTCTATCCCGACAATTTTCCGACGCGCTACAATATCGCGGCGGTGCTGCTGAACGCGGCGCAGAACGGAATTCTCGTCACCGGCATGATGCTGCTGATGATCGCCGGCGGCTTCGACCTGTCGATCGGCTCGATCCTGGCGTTGAGCGGCGTCTGGTCGGGGGTCGTCGTCGGCTGGTGGGGCTGGCCCGCGCCGGTGGGGCTGCTGGTGGGGCTGGTGGTCGGCGCCCTGGCTGGGCTCGTGAACGGGCTGATCATCACGCGAATCGGCATCAACACGCTGATCACGACCCTTGCCACGCTGACGATCTTCCGCGGCCTTACCTATTTGACCGCCGGCACCGGTGTCACGCCGATCAGCGACGCTTTCTCGGCGTACGGCCAGAGCATGTTCCTCGACCTGCAATCACCGTTCTGGGTCATGCTGGTGGTCGTGGTGGTGGCATCGTGGGCCGTGGCGCGCACCCGCTTTTTCCGTCAGTACTACTTCATCGGCGGCAACCCGCGTGCTGCGAAGCTGTCCGGCATCCGCGTGCAGCGGCTGATCCTGATCGGCTTTGTCATCATGGGCACTCTGGCGGGACTGGCCGGGGTGCTGGGTGCCTCGCGGCTGAACTCGGCCGTCGTCAGTGCCGGGATCGGCGTCGAGCTGTCGGTGATCACGGCGACCGTGCTGGGCGGTGCCAGCCTCGCCGGGGGCGAGGGGACGATCATCGGCGGCGTGCTGGGCGTGCTGTTCATCGCCCTGGTGCAGAACGCCATGATCATCAACGGCATCGGCATCTTCTGGCAGAACATCATCGTGGGCGTGGTGCTGCTGCTGGGCGTGTCGCTGGATCGCTACCGGCAGGCACCGCGTCACTGACGCGATGCCGCTCGCTTGAGAGACAATCAGAACCATCGGGGAGGATCGAGATGAACAGACGAGTATTGGGCGTGGCACTGCCGGCCCTGGCCGTGGCGCTTGGCGCGGCGCCAGCGATGGCGCAGCAGAGCAATTTCGGTCCGCCGAACGCCAAGGAGATCTATTACTGGGTCTCCAACAAGGCCAACCTGCCGCTGTTCGTGCAGTACGACTATGTCGGCATGAAGAAGATCGCCGATGAGCTGCATGTGCAGGTGCGCGTGGCCGGCCCCACGAATTTCGACATCCCGGGCTTCATCGCCGCGGTCGAGCAGGTCTGCGCGCAGAAGCCGGCGGGCGTTTCGGTGGTGGGGGGCTGGGATCCGTCGCTGACGGAGGCGGTGAACAAATGCATCGAGATGGGCGTGCCGACGGTGGTGGATGACGGCGACCTGCCGAACAGCAAGCGCCTGTCCTATATCGGCACCGACTGGACCGGCATCGGCGAGGCGCAAGCGAAGGTGATGATGGCGAAGCTGCCGAACGGCGGCAAGATCGCCGTGACCTCGATCATCAACGCCGACAACATGCGCCAGGGCGTCAAGGGATTCATCGACTACCTGAACGCGCACGGCAAGGGCAAGTACAAGATAGTTGCCAACGAGGACGACAACGGCGACGCCGCGAAGGCCGCCGAGGTGACGGCGGCGCTGCTGGCGGCGCATCCTGATATTGCCGGCATTGCTGGCATGGATTCCGAATCCGGCGCTGGCATCGTGCGGGCCTTGCAGGAGGGCGGCAAGAAGCCGGGGCAAGTCGTGGTCACGGCGATGGAGCAGACGCCCGACTTCTTCAAGACGGCGAAGGAGGGCTGGGCGGACGGCATCGTGGTGCAAAACCGCGAGCTGTTCATCTACTACGCAGTCAGGATGCTGTACGACTACAACCATAACGGCCTGCGAACCTCGGGCCTGACGGCGACCGAGGGCGGCGTGCCGATCCCGCCAAAGGTCGATACCGGCGTGCTGGTGGTCGGCAAGGACAACGTGGACAAGATCCTGACCGCGCTGCACGTGAAGTAGCGAGCCATGTTCCGGATTGCGGGGCGGGCGCCGAGCGCTCGCCCCCGCGGGCCGGAACGATCGAAGCCAATATTGCCTGGACGACGAGAGGAGCAGCCGATGCGAGAGAACCCGGTCAAGCAGACTTTGGCGGAGGGCGGCCACGCCTTCGGGGCCATGACGTTCGAGTTCTTCTCGCCCGGCATGCCGCAGATCATCCGCGCAGCCGGTGCGGAGTTCGTGCTGTTCGACATGGAGCACAGCGGCATCGACATCGAGACGGTGAAGGCGCAGCTCGCCGCGTGTCGCGGCCTGGGTATCGTGCCGGGCGTGCGGGTGCCGGCGACGCAGTATCATTTCATCGCCCGCTGTCTCGATGCGGGTGCGATGAGCATCATGGTGCCGATGGTCGAGAGCGTCGAGCAGGCAAAAGACATCGTGCGCTTCTGCCATTACCCGCCGCACGGCGTGCGCGGTTCGGCGTTCGGGGTGGCGCATGACGACTACGCGGCGGGATCGGTCGCCGACAAGATCGCGGCGGCCCGCCGGCGGACACAGGTCATCGTGCAGATCGAAACGCCGCGCGGTGCCGAGGCAGCCGATGCGATCGCCGCGATCGATGGCGTGGACGTGCTGTGGCTCGGGCATTTCGACATGACGAACTTCATGGGCATCCCGGGCCAGTTCACGAGCAAGCAATACCTGGACGCCATGCACGGCATCGTCGCGGCCTGCCGCAAGCACAAGAAAACTGCGGGGTTCATGGCCACCGACGAGACCTGGGCGCGCGATTATCTGGATCACGGCTTCCGCATGATGGCGTATGGTCTGGACAGCATGCTCTATCAGGCAGCGCTTGCGCGCGGGCTGGCGGCAATGCGCGAGGCCGCGGGAGAGTCGAAGCCGGGCGCGCAGGCGCCGGCAAAGCGGTCCAAGACGACCGGCGGCTGACCCGCCGGAGGGACTCGGCTGCAACAAGGCCCATCAGAGGCCAAGGAGGGGACGATGACCGACGAGAAAGGAACCGATCCGGCTCTGGCGCGCGAGCTGGACGCGTGGCTGCGCGGCGACCACTCGCGCCGCGCCGTGCTGCGACAGCTTCTGGCGGCGTCCGGCTATGCGGTCTTTGGCGGCACGCTTGCGGTGAGTGCGGCCCAGGCGGCGGTGGAGCTGGCATCGCCCGACACTCCGCTCGGCCGGGTGCAGGCGGCGGCAGTGCGGGCCTCTCGGGAGGGGCCGCAGGACGGCTCAGCCTATCGCGCCGTGCAGGCGGCGAAATCGACTAAGGGCGTGACGCTCAACATGACCTACGAGGCGGGGTTGCAGGCGCTGGAGCCTCGCAACTTCTCGGGTCCGCTCTGGCAGGATCTGACGGGCATGAACTACAATGTGGTCGAGCTCTCGCACCCCGACCAGTACTCGAAGCCGATCGCCGAGCACATCGCGCAATCGGGCGCTTACGACATCCTTGACATCGAGCCGGCCTGGATCCCGTCGCTCGCGGATGGCGGGGTGATCGCGCCGATCGACGACTATGTCTCCAAGCACATGAACATGGCGGATCTCGAGGATTATCATCCGCTGTACAAGTTCCTGCCGACCTACAAGGGCAAGCGCTGGGGCTTTTTCGACGACGGCGACCAACTGGCCCTGTACTACCGGCGCGACGTGTTCGGCGATCCCAAGCTGCGCGCCGCCTACAAGGCGAAGTTCAATCGTGACCTGCGGGTGCCGAAAGGCTGGGACGAGTACGCCGAGACGGCGCAGTTCATCACCGACCAGATGGCGCCCAAGGTCTATGGCGCGGTGCATTTCCGCAAAGCCGGCAGTCCCGGCAACCAGTATGGGTTTGCGCAGCAGTTCCGCGCCAATGGCGGTCTGTTCTTCGACGACAAAATGCGCGCGCAACTGGCAAGCGATGCTGGCGTCACGACATTGCGGCAGATGGTCGCGGCGAACAAGGCGTCGGTGCCGGGCAATGACGACCTCGATGCCGTGGCGGCCTGGGTGGCGTGGTTGCAGGGCAAGGCGGCGATGCTGTATTCCTGGCCGCCCACCGGCCGCATGAGCGAGAACTACTCGCAACGCGACAAGGCCATGAACTTCGTGCCGCACTCCTCCATTGCCGGCAATGTCGGCTACGCGGTGATGCCCAGCGGCTACGGCGAGATGGCGTCGGGATACGTGAAGGCACTCGCGGCCGACTCCGCCAATCCCGAGGCGGCCTATCTGTTCATGCAATGGGTGACGTCGCCGCCGGTCTCCTTGGTGCGGGTGATGCTGCCGTACACGCTGCGCGACCCGTACCGGATGTCGCACTACAACTCGCCCGATTATCGTGCGCTGTGGCCGGCTGCCAAGGACTATCTCTCCACGCTTGCCGAGGCGTCGAATAGTGGCGTCGTCGATCTGATCATGCCCGGATGGCAGGATTACGCGCTGAGCCTGGACCAGATGTGTACCTCGGTCTGGGCCGGCACCGATCCGCACGCGGCCCTGACCAAGTCAGCGGCCGAGTGGGATGCCATCACCGACAAGATCGGCGTGGACGCACAGCGCGCCGCCTATCAGCAGTTCCTGAAGCTGCCGGGCAGCTATCCGAACCACACGATCGCGGCACTTGGGATGGCTGTCCATGCCGCCTGATGGCTCGGCCCCTTGACTGGGATGGCGGGTGCGATGTCGCTCCGTCCGGCGGCGCCGCGCGGCGCCGCCGGACGGAGCCTGCTCGCGTCCTGGGTGGAGCGGCGGATCGGCTGGCTGCTGGTGGCCCCGGCGGCGCTGCTGATCCTGGCGCTGTCGATCTACCCGCTGCTGTATTCGCTGTGGGTCTCGTTCGTGAACTACGATTTCCTGGTTCCGGGCCATGCGTTCGTGGGCCTGCGCAATTTCGCGCAGGTGATCGCCGATCCCATCGCGCGGACCTCTCTGGTGACGACGGCCGTGCTCTCCGGCATCAACGTCAGCGTCGAATTCGCGGTGGGCCTGGCGTTGGCGCTGGCGATGGAGCGGCCGTTTGCCGGGCGTGCCGTCGTCACCTCGATCCTGATCGTGCCGCTGTTCATCAGCCCGGTGATCGTGGGCCAGTTCTGGGCCTTGCTGCTGCAGCGTCCGTTCGGGCCGACCGATTACCTGCTGGGCGTGCTGCTGGGCCATCCCGTGACGATCGACTGGCTGAGTGCGCTTTCCCTGGAACTTCGTGGCGCTTGTGCTAGCCGATGTGTGGCAATGGACGCCGTTCATGTTCGTCATCCTGCTGGCCGGCCTGACGGCGATCCCGTCGGAGCCGTACGAGGCCGCACAGATCGACGGCGTGAGCGGCTGGCAGGCCTTTCGCTACATCACGCTGCCGCAGTTGATGCCGATGATCCTGCTGGCGATCACCTTCCGGCTGCTGGATGCGATCAAGCTGTTCGACGTGATCTTCATGATGACCGGCGGCGGACCCGGCACCAGCACCTATACGACCTCGTTCTTTCTCTATGAGCTGGGATTTCAGCACTTCCACCTGTCCGAGGCGACCGCCGGAAGCTGGATCTTCCTGCTGCTGACCGCCCTCGTCGTGACGGTCCTGGTGAGGCGCCTGTTGCGGGCGGAGACGTCGTCGTGAAGGTGCCCGCATGAGCATGGTGCGGGCACGCCGCTGGACTGGCCGGTTGCGCTTCCTGGTGATCGGCGCCGCGGTCGTGTTCGTGCTGGTGCCGCTGTACTGGGTGGCGATCACGTCGATCAAGCCGTCGGATGACTACCTGGCCGTTCCGCCGGTGTGGTTCCCGGCCCATCCGACGCTGGTCCACTACGCATCGGCGCTGTTCGCGTATCGCGGCCTTGCGGGCCTGTCGCACAGCCTGACGGTGGCGCTCGGCTCCACGCTGCTCTCGGTGCTGCTGGGCACGCCGATGGGCTATAGCCTGGCGCGCTTCCAGACCGGCGGGAAGCATCTGGCGCTGTGGGTGCTGTCGCAGCGCTTCCTGCCGCCGGTGGCGATCGGGTTGCCGATCTTCCTGCTGTACCGCAGCTATGGGCTGTACGACACGCAGGCCGGATTGATGCTCGTCTATGCGGTGATGACGCTGCCGCTCACGGTCTGGATGATGTTCGCCTATTTCCGCCAGCTACCGCGCGAGCTTGAGGATGCGGCCCGCGTCGATGGCTGCGGCTGGCTGCAGGCGTTTCGCCGCATAGCCCTGCCGCTGGCGCTGCCGGGCATCGCGGCGGCGGCGGTGTTCGCCTTCATCGCGGTATGGACGGAGTTCTTCTTCGCCCTCATCCTGACCAGCCGCCACGCCTTCACCCTGCCGACGGTGTTTCGTTCCTTCGTCAGCTTCCAGGGCGCGCAGTACGGAGAGAGCAGCGCGCTGGCGATGGTGTCGCTGGCGCCTTCGATCCTGCTCGGCATTCTGGTGCAGCGGCATCTGGTGCGCGGGCTGACCCTGGGCGCGGTGCGCGGATGACGCTACGCTCGCATGACATGAACGGAGATGACGCACGATGACTGCATTCCGGGTCGCAATCGACAGCGACTTCCGCAAGCCTGACGGCACGCCGGCCTATCCGGATTTCGACACAAGGCCGCTGAGCGAGAACCCGGCGATGGAGATGGAATACGTCGATCTCGGCGCGGAGACGCCGCCCGCCGTCGCCGAGAGCTTCGACGCGCTGATCCTGCTCGGCAAGCGCTTCGGCCGCGCCAGCGCCGTGCCGGGGCGCCTGTCGCTCGTGGCGCGCTTCGGCGTCGGTTACGATACGGTCGATGTGCCGGCCTGCACCGAGGCGGGTATTGCGCTGTCGATCACGCCATCCGGGGTGCGGCGGCCGGTGGCGGTGGCGATTCTGACGATGATGCTGGCGCTGGCAGGGCGCCTGACAGTCAAGGACCGGCTGACCCGGCTCGGGCCGGCCGGCTATGCCCAGCGCAGCGCGCATATGGGCGTGGGGCTGGTCGGGCGGACGCTGGCCTCGGTCGGAATCGGCAATATCGGCGCCGAGATGTATCGTCTCGCGAAACCGCTCGACATGCGCTTCATTGCCTATGACCCCTTCGCCAACAAGGCGGTCGCGGCCGAGCTTGGCATCGAGCTGGTCGATCTGCACACCGTGTTCCGCGACGGCGATTTCGTGACCGTCAACTGTCCGCTGATGCCGCAGACGCATCATCTGGTGGGTGCCGAGTTGCTCGCGCTGATGAAGCCGGATGCCTTTCTCATCAACACCGCGCGCGGCCCGATCGTCGATCAGGCGGCGCTCGTCTCGGTGTTGCAGGCGGGCAAGATCGCCGGTGCCGGGCTGGACGTGCAGGAGCAGGAGCCGCCCGACGCGGCCGATCCGCTGCTGAAGCTGGACAACGTGATCCTGGCCCCGCATTCGCTGTGCTGGACCGACCAGTGCTTCGCCGGTATCGGCGCCTCGGCTGTGCGCTCCGTGCTGGATGTGGCACAGGGGCGCGTGCCGGAGGGGCTGGTAAACCGCGACGTGCTGCAACACCCGCGCTGGCGCGCGCGGGCGCAGGCCTGAACATTCCGCAAAACGACAAACGAGAGGAAACTCCCCATGACGATCTCACGGCGCACATTCACTATCGGCAGCCTGCTGGCGGCCGGGACTGCCGGCATGCCGATCTTCGCCAAGGCCGAGGGCGGCAAGACCGTCGCCCTGCTGTTCGACAGCCTGGTCTCGCCCTTCTGGGTCGAGGGGCTGGCGATCATGAAGTCCAAGGCGAAGGACAAGGGCTGGACCACGCTGGAGAACATCTCGAACTTCGACGACAACAAGCAGTTCGAGCAGGTCAAGGCGATGATCGCCCGCAAGGTCGATGGCATCCTGATCATCCAGACCGATTCGAAGGCGGTGATCCCGGCGATCCGGGCGGCCAACAAGGCCGGCATCCCGATGGTCCACTTCAACCGTCCGCCGGCCAAGAACGACGCCTATTCCGTGGCGATACAGGCCGACAACCGCAAGATCATGCGCGAGACGGTGGATTTCCTGGTCTCCGAGGCACAGAAGCTGGGCGGCAAGTACAAGGCCTGCATCCTGATCGGCGACCTGGGCGACGTGAACGCCATCCAGCGCCGCGACGGGTTCTTCGACTCGGTCAACAAGCACAAGGACATCATCGACGTGGTGGCGCGCGTCGCGACCGAGTGGAACGCGGACAAGGCGTTCGCCGGTCTGACCAATGCGCTGCAAGCCAATCCCGACATCAACTTCCTTGTCACGTCCTCCGATTTCATGCACCCGCAGATCGAGCAGGTGCTGAAGACGGCGGGCAAGTGGCACAAGCGCGGCGAGCCGGGCCACGTGCTGTTTGCCGGTTTCGACGGCGACCAGGGTGCGTATGCCAGGCTGCAGGACGGCTATCTGGACGCGGACGGCGTGCAGAACCTGTACCTGGAGGTGGACATGGCGTTCCAGGCCTTCGAGGACATGTGGGCCGGCAAGAAGCCGGCCAAGCTGCTGCTCGATCCGGGCTTCGTCATCACGCAGGCGAACCTGGAGCAGAAGCGCGACCAGATGTGGGGCTATGCGGTCTGGCAGCGGCAGCAGCAGAAGAAGAGCTGAGGACAACGGCGGCGGCATTGCCATGAATACACCTGTTGCCGCTGTCGCGGTGGGCCAGCAGGCGGCGCCCCGGCGTCGCCCGTTGCTCTGGCAGCGCCTGCTGCTGTCTGACTATCTCGTGCCGGCCGTCACGATCATCTACTTCGCGGCACTGCTGCCGTTCGTGCCGGAACTGGGTTCGCCTGATACGCTGCTCGACATCCTGGCGGCGATGATGCCGCTGCTGGTGGTGGCGATCGGCCAGACTTTCGTGCTGATCGTGGCCGGCATCGATCTGTCGGCCCCTTCGGTCATCGCGCTGGCCAGCGTGATCGGCGCCTCGGTAATGACCGGGGACGGCGGTTTCGTCTCCGGTCCGCTGGCCATTCCGGCGGCGCTGCTTGCCTTCGTCGCGGTGGGCGGGATCGTCGGGCTGTTCAACGGCGCCTGCACTGCCCGGTTCGAGATGCCGTCCTTCATCGTCACGCTGACGACGATGATGTTCGGCGCCGGTGCCGCGCTCTGGTACGTGGCGCTCAACACTGACGACGGCAGCAGCATCGGCAACCTGCCCGACGCCTTCATCGCCATCGGCCAGGCGCGCGTGCATGGTGTTCCCGTCTCGCTCGCGGTCGCGGCGGCGGTGATGGGACTGGCGCATCTGACCCTGAAGCGCACCATGCTTGGGGCCTGGCTGTACGCCATCGGCCTCAATCCGCGCGCGGCGGCGGTCTCGGGCGTGCCGGTGCGCCGGGTGGTGACGATCGCCTTCGTCATCTCCGGGGTGTGTGCCGCGATCGCCTCGGTGCTCTATACGGGGCGGCTGGAGACCGGTTCTCCGGTCATGGGCCAGCGCATTCTGCTCGACGTGATCGGCGCCGCGGTGATCGGCGGCGTCAGCCTGTTCGGCGGCAAGGGCAGCGTCGTGCAGACGCTGTTCGGCGTCATATTCCTCAGCGTCATCGACAAGGGACTGGAATTGCTGGGCCTCGATCTTGCCTCCGTGTTCGCCATCAAGGGCGGGGTCATCCTGCTGGCCGCGGTGCTGGATGCGCTGCGCCACCGTCTGCTGCTGCGGGGCACGTGGTGATGGACGTGGCAGCCGAGCCGTCGCCGGTGCTGGAGGTGCGTGGCCTCTGCAAGAGCTTCTTCGGCGTGCAGGTGCTGCACGATATCGGCTTTTCGCTGCGCCCGGGCCGCGTGCTGGGGTTGGTGGGCGAGAACGGTTCGGGCAAGTCCACGACCATGAATATCCTGGGCGGTGTGCATCATATGGATGCAGGCAGCCTGACGCTGGACGGTGCCGAGTACCGCCCGCGCGACCCGCGTGAGGCGGAAGCGCGCGGGATCGCCTTCATCCACCAGGAACTCAACCTGTTCCGCAATCTGACAGTAGCGGAGAACCTGTTCATCACGGGGTTCCCGCGCGATGGTTGGCCGGCGCCGTTCATCGACCGGCGTGCGATGCGAACGCGGGCCAAAGCGTTGCTGGCCGCGGTTGATCTCGATGTCCCGCCGCAAACGCCGGTGAGCCGGCTGTCGCAGGGCGAGCGGCAGCTGGTCGAAATCGCCAAGGCGATTCGCAGCGAAGCGCGCGTCGTGATTTTTGACGAACCCACGACCTCGCTCACGACACGCGAAACCGAACGCCTGTTCGCGATCATCAATAAGCTGCGCAGCCAGGGCATTGGCGTCATCTATATCAGCCACATCCTGGCCGACGTGATGACGCTGTGCGACGATGTCGTGGTGCTACGCGACGGACATGTCGTCGCCGCGGCGCCCCGCGCCGAGATGACCGTCGAGGGGATGATCGCGCGCATGGTCGGGCGGACGATGGACCAGATGTTTCCGCCGCGCACGGCACCGCCTACCGAGCAGACGGTATTGCAGGTGCGCGCACTGAGTCGAGCGCGGGACCGTGCGCGACATTGGCTTCGCCCTGCATCGCGGCGAGGTGCTGGGTATCTCGGGCCTGATGGGGGCCGGCCGTTCGGAACTCGCGCGCATCCTGTTCGGGCTCGACCCGTTCGAGACCGGCGAGATCCGGGTGGACGGGCAGAAGCTGGAACGGCCGTCGCCCGCTGCCTGCATGGAACAGGGCATGGCGTTTCTGACCGAGGACCGGCGTGTCGAGGGCCTGATGACCGAGGCGCCGATCCTCGCCAACATGGCGCTGGCCTCGCTGCCGGCCTATGCGCCTCGCTGGCCGAACCTGATCGACCGTACCCGGCTGGCAGCCGACGTACGTGCCACCGGCTCGGCGGTGCGCATCGCCGCCGCCGACCTGGAACGCACGCTCGTCAAGAATCTTTCGGGCGGCAATCAGCAGAAAGTGGTGATCGGCAAGTGGCTGCTGCGCGAGCCGCGCGTGTTCATCCTGGATGAGCCGACGCGCGGCATCGACGTCGGTGCCAAGCACGAGGTGTACCGGATCATCGACCAGCTTGCCGCCGGCGGGGCCGGGGTGCTGTTCATCTCGTCGGAGATCGAGGAACTGATCGGCATGTGCGATCGCATCATGGTCATGGCGCATGGCGAGATTGCCGGCACAGTCGCGCGCGACGCGTTCCAGCGCGAGGACATATTGCGCCTCGCGATGGGCCACGGCATCACGGCGGTCGAAGCATGAGCGGCTCGCGGCGCAACCTGATCCGGCTGCTGCAGGCGACGCCGGCACTGCTGTTCGTATTGTTGCTGGCGGTGTTTACCGCCTTGTCCGGCCGCTTCCTGTCCGGCGAGAACTTCGTCAACATCCTGATCCAGGCAGCGCATACCGGCATCATCGCCATCGGGATGACGTTCGTGCTGCTGGTGGGCGGCATCGACCTGTCGGTCGGTGCCAACATGTATGTCTGCGCGGCAATCCTGGGCCTGTTCCTGTCGCATTGGCCGCTATGGGCCTCGTTCCCGCTGGTCATGGTGCTCGGCCTGATCTTCGGCATCGTCAACGCGGTGTTCGTCACCAGGCTGCGGGTCGCCGCCTTCATCACTACGCTCGCGACACTGTTCGTGGGCCGTGGCGTCGCGCTGTACCTGACCGGCAACAGGCTCATCCCGCTCGGCAACTCGGTGCTGGTGCTGGGGCGCAGCTCCTATCTGGGCGTGCCGTCGGCCATCTGGGCATTTGCCATCGTGTTCGTCTGCGCGTTCCTGACCCTGCGCGAGACGGCGTATGGCCGGCAGATCTACGCGGTAGGCGCGGACCCCGAGGCGGCGGCGAAGGCCGGCATCGACGTGCGTCGCATCCTGTTCAGCGTCTATTGCATCTGCGGCGTCTGCGCCGCGATCGGCGGGCTGGTGTCGGCGAGCCAGGTGGCCGTCGCCTCCTCCACCTTCGGCTATCAGGAGGAGTTCCCGGTGATCGCGGCGGCGGTGCTGGGGGGCACCAGCCTGTTCGGCGGGCGCGGCGGGGTGGTCGGCACAGTATTCGGCGCGGTACTGATCCAGACGGTGGAGAACGGGCTGGTGATGACCAATGCCAACCCATACGTCTATCCGCTGGTCATCAGCTTCATCATTTTTGTGGCGGTGTTCGTGGACAGCGCCCGCACTTCGCTGCTGGAGCGGCTGGAGCGGCGGCAGATCAGGGTGGAGCGGGCGTGACAATCCAGACGCGGGCGGCACTGCTCTACGGCACGGACGAGACGCCGGCACCGGCGCGCGTCCTTCGGGCAGGACCGCTTTCGGCGGAGCTGGAACGCGGGAATCTGCGCTACGTCCGCGTGGGCGGCATCGAGATCATGCGCGCCATCTCGTTCCTGGTGCGCAGCCGGAGCTGGGCTACGTACGATCCGGAGATCACCGCTCTTGCCGCGACAGAGCAAACGGATTCCTTTTGCGTGACGTATCGCGCCGTGGTGCGCGACGGCGACGCCGAGTTGGAATACTCGGCCCGGATCGACGGACAAGCCGATGGCACGCTCGGCTTCCATTGCGACATTCACGCGCGCACCGATTTCGAGACCTGCCGCACCGGCTTCGTCGTGCTGCATCCGGCCGGCGTCGCCGGTGGCGGCGCGCGGATCGAGCATGCCGACGGACGCATCGTCGATGGCATGTTTCCGCTGTCGATCGACCCGGTGCAGCCGATGCTCGATCTGCGCGCGCTGACGCACGAGGCGGCGCCCGGACTTGCCGTCACCTGCCGCATGGACGGGGACGTGTTCGAGATGGAGGACCAGCGCAACTGGACCGATGCCTCGTTCAAGACCTATGTGCGCCCGCTCTCGCGTCCCTGGCCCTATACTCTGGCCGCCGGAAGCCAGAGCACGCAATCGGTCACGTTGACAGTGACGCAAGATGGCCGTGCACCCGAGTCGGCGCCTGGCACCGAGCCGATCCGCGTCGAGCTGGGTGACATCATCGGCACCATGCCGCCTATCGGGCTGGGTTGCTCGCCGGAGGAGGCGCGAGCCGCCCTTCCGCACGCGGCCGTGCTGGCGCGCGCCGGTGTTGCCATGCTGGTCTGCCGGTTCGATCCGGGTCGCGGACACGGTGTCGCCGATCTGCGCCTGTTTCATGACCTGGCACGCGCCTGCGGCTGCGAGGTCGAGTTGCAGATCGTCGTCCACTGCATCACTGGCTTCGCGGCCGAGTTGCACGATGTGGCCGCGTCGGTGCGCGAGGCGGGCCTCACGTTGCGCGCGGTCGCGGTCTCGCCGGCGCCTGATCTCAAGAGCACCACTCCGGGCCAGCCTTGGCCGGATTGTGCGCCGCTCGACAAGCTGTACGAGGCGGCGCGTGCCGCGTTCCCCGGCATCCCGTTGATCGGCGGCACCTTCGCCTATTTCACGGAGCTCAACCGCAAGCGGCCGCCGGCGGAACTGCTCGATGCCGTCACGTTTTCCACCTCGCCGCTGGTGCATGCCGCCGATGACCGCTCGGTCATGGAATCGCTGGAGGTGCTGCCGGCAGTGATCGCCTCGGTGCGCGCAATGGCGGCCGGCAAGCCCTTCGTGGTGGGGCCGAGCGCCATCGGTATGCGCGACAATCCATACGGACCGGCACCGCTGCCGAACCCCGGCGGCGCGCGCCTGGCCATGAGCGGCGCCGATCCGCGCCAGCGAGGGCTGTTCAACGCCGCCTGGACACTGGGCTACATCGCCCGCTTCGCAGCGGGCGGTGCGGCGCGCATCGCCGTCTCCGCTCCGGCCGGCGGGTGCGGCATCATGGATTCCGGCGGCGTGTTTCCGGTCTTTCACGTGATCCGGGGCTGTGCCGCCTTGTCCGGGGCCACGCTGCACGAGGCCCGCGTCAGCCGCGAGCAGGATGTGGCGGCGCTGCTGGCAACGACCGCCGGCTCGCGCGAGCTGTGGCTCGCGAACCTGACGCCCGACAGGCTGACCGTCACGCTGCCGCCCGGGTTCCGGGACGCCACGCTGCACCGGCTCGACGCCGACAGCCTGCAGGCGATGGGAGCGGAGGAAGATGGTCTCGAAGCCGCGCGGTTTGGCTCGGATGGCCAGAGTGTCGCGCTCGATGCCTATGCCGTGATGCGATGCCGGGCTGCCGCGCCCTCCTGACGATCGCGACACGTTGCGCCCGAACGGCATGTCTGCAACCGTGGCGGCGTGAGGAAGACCGCATCAAGGCGTGCACACTCCGCGCCCGTCGCTGTCGCTCGGCGCGGAGCGCCCGCGAACCCGCTTGGGCCGAAGTTCCAGCCGTTGCAATCTTCCACGCTGCATCAGGACGTCTATCAGGAATTGTGCAAGGCGCTGCGCGACGGGCGGCTGCTGCCGGGCCAGAGAATCAGCATCCGCGATCTGGCGGCGGCCGTGAATACCTCGCCCATGCCGGTGCGCGAGGCGTTGCGGCGGCTCGAGGCGCAGGGCGTGCTGCAGGCGCCGCCGAGCCGCGTTCTGGTGGTGCCGGGCCTGTCGCGCGCCGAGATGGCGGAAATCTACGAGATCCGCATCACGCTCGAGGGTCTCGCCGCCGAGCGCGCGGCGACACGGGCGACGAAGGCAGAACAGCGCGCCGTACCGGCGCTGTGCGCCGCCATGGACCGGCACTTCAAGGCCGGCGATCTGCGTGCCTTCCTGGATTGCAACTACGAGTTCCACATGGCGATCTATCGCGCGGCACGCATGCCGGTGCTGATGCGCTGCATCGAGCCACTCTGGCTGCGCATCTCGCCGTTCCTGTTCTCGCTGATCGAGGAGCCGCACCTGCAGTTCTCGATGATGCTGCACTGGCGCGCCGAGGAGGCGCTGCGCGCGCGCGACGGCGCGGCGCTCCGTCAGGCGATCGAGTCCGACATTCGGGAGGCGTCGATCCGCCTCGCCGAGTTCACCAGGTGAGCCGGTGCGGAGCACTTGCCAAAACCGGAATTGCGGGCCTATGTGTGTGATCACAGATCACGAAACGGGGAGGGTTGCAGGTGGCGGGTCGATTGCAGGGTGATCTGGCCGGCAAGGTGGCGGTCGTCACCGGCTCGACGCAGGGCGTGGGCGAGGCGATCGCGCATCGCATCGTCGCCTGGGGCGCTGCCGGCGTGGTCGTCACGGGACGCAATCGTGAGCGCGGCGAGAGCGTCGCGAGGGCGCTGGAGGCTGGGGGTGCGGGCGCCGTGTTCGTGCCCGCCGAGCTGGGCGATGCAGCGGCTGCGCAAACCATCATCGGCGCGTGCGAGGCGGCGTTCGGGCGCGTGGATTGCCTTGTCAATGCCGCCGCCAGCACCGAGCGCGGCGGGTTGCTCGACGCTGATGCCGGCTTCATCGATGCCATGTTCGCGGCCAATGTGCGCGCACCGTTCCTGCTGATGCAGGCGGCGGCCGGGATGATGCGCAGGGCCGGGCAGGGCGGGTCGATCGTCAACATCCTGTCGATGAACGCGCATTGCGGCACGCCGGAACTCGCGGTGTATTCGGCGAGCAAGGGGGCGATGGCGACGCTCACCCGCAATGCCGCCAACACGCTGGCGCGCGACCGCATCCGGGTGAACGGCATCAATCTCGGCTGGGCCGACACGCCGGCCGAGCATGTGGTGCAGGAAAAGACCTCGCCTCACGGCAAGCGGTGGCTGGAGGAGGCAAACCGTACCCGTCCCTTCGGCCGGCTGATCCACGTGGACGAGATCGCCGATCTGGCGGCGTTCCTGCTCTCGGCCAATGCCGGGGTGATGACAGGAGCGCTGATCGACTACGAGCAGTGGGTGATGGGG
The DNA here is from genome assembly GCA_963838805.1 of uncultured Pseudomonadota bacterium. Classification (GTDB taxonomy): domain Bacteria; phylum Pseudomonadota; class Alphaproteobacteria; order Acetobacterales; family Acetobacteraceae; genus CAVRQM01. The sequence goes on along the minus strand of CAWISK010000005.1, from coordinate 88,281 downwards.
GTCGGCCCGAGATGAGCGCGCGTCTGTGCGGGGCGCGGCTTGCCGCGCTGCCGCGAGAGACGCGGCGGCCGGAGTACGATACGCAGGCCGTGCGCGTCGGCTGGGCGCATCTCGGCTGCGGTGCGTTCCATCGCGCGCATCAGGCGGAGTTCGCCGACGATCTGCTGGCCCAGGGGCATCTTGGCTGGGGGCTGGTCGGGATCAACCTGCGCGCGCCCGACATTGGCGCGGCATTGACGCCGCAGGACGGGCTGTACCTGCGCGTCACGCGCGACGGCGACCACGAGGAGCAGCGGGTGATCGGCGCCATCCGCGAGGCGGTCTCGGCCGACGGCGACGGTGCCGCCGCGGTCCGGCGCCTGGCCGATCCGGCGATCCGCGTGGTGACGCTCACGATCACCGAGAAGGGCTATTGCCACGTCCCGTCCACCGGCGCGTTGCAGGCGGATCACCCCGATATCGTGCATGATTGCAATCCGGCGGCGGCACCGCGCTCGACGCCTGGCGTGCTGGCGGCGGCGCTTGCCGCGCGCCGCGCGGCGGGGGCGCCCCCGCTCACGCTGGTCAGTTGCGACAACGTTCCTGGCAACGGGGCGGTGCTGCGCGGCGCCGTGCTGGACTTCGCGCGGATGTGCGATCCGGCGCTGGCCGAGTGGATCGAGGGCTGCACGGCGTTCCCCGATACGATGGTGGATCGCATCGTCCCGGCGACCGCCGACGCGGACTACGCAGCCGTTGCCGAATCGCTGGGCGTGGACGATCGCGGCCTTGTCGTGGGCGAGTCGTTCCGGCAATGGGTCATCCAGGACCGTTTCGCCGGCGACCGGCCGCCCTGGGAGGCTGCGGGAGCGGAGATCGTGCCCGATACGCGGCCGTTCGAGGCGATGAAGATGCGCCTGCTGAACGGGTGCCAGTCCGCGTTGGCGTATCTCGGCTATCTCGCGGATTGCTCCCATACCAGCGACGCGATGGCCTCGCCCGCGCTGTCCGACTACGCGGCACGGCTGATGCGGCAGGAAACGGCGCCCACGCTGGCGATGCCGCCGGGCGTTGACGTGCCTGCCTATCAGGCGAGCGTGCTGCGGCGTCTGCGCAACGCGGCGATCCGGCATCGCACCTGGCAGATCGCCACCGACGGCTCGCAGAAGATCGCGCAACGGCTGCTCGATCCGCTGCGCTGGCATCTTGCGCGTGGTCGCACGGCGCCCTTGCTGGCGTTGGCGGTCGCCGGCTGGATGCAGTTCGTCTCCGGCCGCGACCTGCGCGGACGCGGCATCGACGTGTCCGACCCGCTGGCGTCCAGGCTGCGAGGCCTGGCCGATCAGGCCGGGGCCGAGGCGGCATCCCTGGTTGGTGCCCTGCTGTCGGTGGAGGAGGTATTCGGCACGGACCTGCGCGGCGGTGTCGCCGAGCGGGCGATTGTCAGCGCGCTCGCTTCGCTGCGCGCGCACGGTGCGGAACGTGCGGCGCATCTATGCAACAATGACGCAATCACGGCATAGTGCTTGTGTCGGGAGAGACGCAGATGAAGACGATCAAAGGCCCCGCTCTGTTCCTCGCCCAGTTCGTGGGCGATCAGCCCCCGTTCGACAATCTGCCGGACATTGCGCGCTGGGCGGCGGATTTCGGCTACAAGGGCGTGCAGATCCCGACGCTGACCCGGCAATTCTTCGACCTCGACACTGCTGCCGAGAGCCAGACCTATTGCGATGACATGCGCGGGATGCTGGCCGAGCGCGGGATCGAGGTCACCGAGCTGTCCACGCATATCCAGGGCCAACTGATCGCCGTTCACCCCACCTATGCGGCACAGTTCGACGGCTTCGCGCCGGAGCATCTGCGCGGCAAGCCGCGCGAGCAGCAGGCATGGGCGATCGACCAGCTGATGAAGGGTGCGGTCGCCTCGCGCCGCTTCGGTCACAACGCGCACGTGACCTTCTCCGGTGCGCTGGCGTGGCCCTTCGTCTATCCTTGGCCGCAACGTCCGCACGATCTGGTGGACGAGGCGTTCGCCGAGCTGGCGCGGCTGTGGCGTCCCATCCTGGACCGGTTCGACGAGAACGGCATCGATTTGTGTTTCGAGCTGCATCCGTGCGAGGATCTGTTCGACGGCGCCACGTTCGAGATGTTCCTCGATCGCGTGGCCCACCATCCACGCTGCTGCATCAACTACGATGCCAGCCATTTCATCAAGCAGGGGCTGGACTATCTCGCGTTCATCGACATCTTCCACGACCGCATCAAGATGTTCCATGTCAAGGATGCCGAGTTCAACCCGACCGGGTTGCAGGGCATGTTCAGCGGCTATCAGCCCTGGCTGAAGCGCGCCGCCCGCGACCGCTCGCTGGGTGACGGGCAGGTGAACTTCAAGGCGATCTTCTCGAAGCTCGCGGAATACGATTTCGCCGGCTGGGCGGTCTATGAATGGGAGGATTGCCTGATGGCCCCGGCAGAGGCGGCACGTCGCGGCGCGCCGTTCATCGCGGATCACATCATTCAAGCTCACGGACAAGGTGTTCGACGACTTTGCCGGCACCGGCGCCGATCGCGCGACAACGCGCAAGATGCTCGGACTGGCCTGATGGTCGCAGGTTCCGTCGAGCGGGGCGGCGGCCGCCGGCTGCGCCTCGGCATGGTGGGCGGCGGGCGCGAGGCGTTCATCGGCGCGGTCCACCGCATCGCCTCACGCTTCGACGACGGCTATGAGCTGGTGGCGGGCGCGTTGTCATCGGACCCCGCGAGATCTGCCGCCTCGGCCGCCGATCTGGGCCTGCCGCCGGATCGCTCCTATGCATCGTTCGAGGTGATGGCGCAGGCCGAGGCGGCACGGCCGGACGGCGTCGACGTGGTGGCGATCGTGACACCGAACCATCTCCACGTGCCGGCCTCCCGCGCTTTCCTCGCGCGCGGCATCGATGTCATCTGCGACAAGCCGCTCTCCGCGACGCTCGCCGAGGCCGAGGCGCTGGCGGCGGAGGTGGCGCGCGCAAGCGTCGTCTTCGCGCTCACCTACAACAACACCGGCCACGCGATGGTGCGCCAGGCACGCGAGATGGTGCGGGCCGGAGCACTGGGCGACATCCGGCTGGTGCAGGCGGAATACGCGCAGGGCTGGCTCGGCGAGCCCATCGAGCGGGAGGGGCACAAGCAGGCCGTCTGGCGGCTCGATCCGGCGCGCTCGGGCATCGGCGGATGCATCAGCGATATCGGCACGCACGCCTATGATCTTGCGGCCTATGTCACGGGCATCCGGCCGGCCCGCGTGTGTGCGGATCTGTCGCGCTTCGTGGCCGGCCGGGCGCTCGACGACAACGCCTCGGTGCTGCTGCGCTACGACCAGGGTGCGCGCGGCGTGCTGTGGGCGAGCCAGGTAGCGACGGGATGCGAGAACGCGCTGAGCCTGCGCGTCTTTGGCACCAAGGCCGGTATCACATGGCGCCAGGAGCGGCCCAACGAGCTGATCGTGAGCGAGCTGGATCGCGCGCCGCGACGCATGACGAAGGGCGGCCCGGAGAGCGGTGCCGCGGCGCGCCACGCGACGCGAACGCCCGCGGGTCACCCCGACGGCTATCTGGATGCGTTCGCGACCCTCTACGCGGACGCCGCCGAGCTGATCCTGGCCCGCCGCGAGGGCCGCGCGGCGAACCCGCTCGCCGCCACTGTGCCGGGAATCGCCGAAGGGATGGCGGCCATGCGCTTCGTCGATGCCGCCGTGCGGTCGTCGGCTGCGGGCGGCGTGTGGACCGACGTGGAGTGATGACACAGTATTCCGCACAGCCGGGCGGACAAGCCACCGGCCATCAACAAGGGAGAACGTGATGCGACATGTTGGCAGGTATGCCAGCGCCCTCGTGGTTTCAGCCCTGCTGGGCATGACGCACGGGGCCTCGGCGCAGCAAGCCAAGAAATTCGTGGTGGGCGTATCCAACACGCTGATCGGCAATGGCTGGCGCGAGGAGATGATCTGCTCGATCAAGGCCCAGGCCAAGGCGTCGGGAATCGTCTCGAAGGTGATCCTGGCGAACCGCAACGGCGGCCCGCCGGAGCAGATCGCCGATCTGCGCAACCTGATCTCGGCCGGCGTCAACGCGATCATCGTCAATCCATCCAGCCGCGACGCGCTGAATTCGGTCATCAAGCAGGCCGCGGCCAAGGGCATCGTCGTGGTCGCGGTCGATCAGGCCGTCTCGGCGCCTCAGGCTTATGTCGTCTCCAACGACCAGGTGGCGTACGGCAATCTGGGCGCCACCTGGCTATTCGAGCAGCTGCACGGCCAGGGCGACGTGGTCGAGATGCGCGGCATCGACGGCGTGCCGGCCGATTCCGACCGTCACAAGGGCTTCGAGGCCGCGCTGAAGAAATTCCCGAAGATCAAGGTGGTGGCCACGACCTTCACCGGCTGGGCGCTGAACACGACCGCCAAGCAGATCCGCGACCTGCTCGCCTCGGGCAAGAAGATCGACGGCGTCTGGACCTCCGGCATCGACGCGGTCGTGCCCGAAGCATACCAGACCACGCACACGAAGTTCGTGCCTGTCGTGGGCGCGGATAACAACGCCTTCATCGGCCAGCTCATCAACCTGAAATCGGATGGCCTGACCGGTGCTGCGGTCACCAACCCCGCCTCGATCGGCGGCGCGGGGCTCGCGGTGGCGCTTGACGTGCTGCAACACAAGCCCCACCCGCACCTCATCAAGCTGACGCCCGAGGTGTGGCCGAACACCACCGAGGCCGATATCGAGCACCTGAAGAGCGTGTACAACTCCAAGCTCGATCCGTACTACTCCGTGGCGACGGAAGTGAAGCCGTACACGACCTATACCCCGGCCGACGTCCTGGCCTGCCAGGGGCCGTAATCGGTGCGCACCCCCCATCACCTGGACTGTACGCCATGAGCGAACCGGCCCTGCTGCTGGAGGCACGCGACATTGCCAGGCGGTTCGGGTCGGTCGTTGCCTTGCGGGCCGCGGCGCTGCAAGTCCGCGCCGGCGAGGTCCATGCGCTGATGGGCGCCAACGGAGCCGGCAAGAGCACGCTCGTGAAAATGCTCACGGGCGTGCTCCGCCCCGATGGCGGCGTGATCGCCATTCGTGGCAAGCCGTTCCTGTTCCGCTCCCCGGCCGAGGCCCGCGCTGCGGGCCTCGTTTCGGTCTATCAGGATCCGGCACTCGTCCCCGATCTCACCATCAGCCAGAATCTGCGTCTGGCAGGCGCGCCGATCCGCAGCGTGCTCGGCTGGATGAAGCAGTTTGGGTTCGCCGGGCTGGATCTCGCCACCTATGTCCGCGATCTGCCGCTGCCCACCTTGCGGCTGATCGACCTTGCCCGCGCCCTTGCGGCGGAGCCGGAGATCCTGCTGCTCGACGAGATCACGGCCGCACTTCCGGCGGATCTGGCGCGGCATGTCTTCGACGTGGCACGCGCTTGGCGCGAGCGCGGGCGTTCGGTTATCTTCATATCGCACCGGCTGGCGGAGATCGCGGCGATCTGCGACCGCGCGACCGTCCTGCGCGACGGCATCACCGTGGGCGTGGTGGACCCCGCCGCCGGTGGCGAGGAGCGCATCGTCTCGCTGATGCTCGGCGCGCCGCCTCCCGAATCCCCGGCGGCGCGGCCCAGGGCGAGCATCACTCGCGATGCGACCCCCGCCGAGCCGCTGGCGCTGGAGGTGCAAGGGCTGGGTTGCGGCGAATTGCTGCACGACGTCTCGTTCAGCCTGCGGCCGGGCGAGGTGCTCGGCGTGGCGGCGCTGGAAGGACAGGGGCAGGAAGAATTGTTCGACTGCCTCGCCGGTCTGCGCCGGCCCAAGGCCGGGGCCATCCTGACACGGGGCGAGCGGCGGCGGTTCCGCCATCCCGCCGACGCCATTCGTGCCGGTCTGGTCCTGGTGCCGGCCGACCGGCTGCACGCCCTGCTGCCGCAACGTTCGGTGCGCGAGAACATCGCCCTGCCGCTTGTCGCGGGCCTGCGCTCCTGGGGCAAGCTGCCGATGCGCGCCGAGGCCGTGCGCGTCAACGATGCCGTGCAGCGCTTGCAGATCGACACGCGCGCCGCGTCCGAAGTGCGGCGTCTGAGCGGCGGCAACCAGCAGAAGGTGGTGATCGCCCGCTGGCTCGCCTGCGGCTTCAGGACGCTGCTGTGCTTCGACCCGACGCGCGGCATCGACATCGGCACCAAGCGGCAGATCTACGCGCTGGTGCGCGAGGTCGCTGCATCGGGTGCGGCCGTCCTGCTGTTCACCTCGGAACTGCCGGAGATCGCGCTCGCCTGCGACCGCGTGATCGTGCTGTTCGGCGGTCGCGTGGTCCGTGAGATGCCGGCGAGCGAAGCCGACGAGCCCACCCTTTTGCGCAGCGCGCACGGCCTTGCGGCCCAAGCCGAGATGGCCGCATGAGCGGTGTCGCTGACTGGGAAGCGGCGACGGGTGCGGTCCGGGCAGGCGGGCTGCGCCGCTTCCTGCGACGCAACGTGACGCTGCTCGCAATGCCGCTGCTGGTCGCGGCGTTCCTGGCGCTGACCTGGGCAATCCATCCCGATTTCGGGGCGTTCGACGTGCAGTCCCTCGCACTCGGGGCGCTGCCGCTGGCTCTGGCGGCGGCGGCGCAGACCGTGGTGGTGCTGTCGGGCGGCATCGATCTGTCGGTGGGCTCGCTGATGGCGGTGGCGAACGTGGTGTCCGCCAATGCCATGCAGAATGCGAGCTTCGAGGAGTTGCTGCTGCTCGCGGTGCTGATCCTGCTGGGCGGGCTGCTGGTCGGCGCCGTGAACGGTCTCGTGCTGGTGGCCTCGCGCGTGCCGGACGTGGTGGTGACCTTGGCCGGCGGCTTCATCTGGGGCGGTGTCGCGCTGCTGATCCGCGAGCAGCCGGGCGGCGGCGCGCCGGATGGGTTTCTCAATCTGGCGACCGGAACGCTGATCACGGCATGGCTGCCGAACGCCCTGGTCCTGCTCGCAATCCTGGTGGCGGTGATCTGGCTGCCGGTGCGCTCGAGCCGGCTGGGCCTCACGCTGTATGCCATCGGCAGCGACCGCACCGCGGCGTTTCGCAGCGGCGTCAACGTCGATCGCACGCGGTTCCTCGCCTACGTGCTGGCCGGCCTGTTCAGCGCGGTGGGCGGGTTGGCGCTGACGATGACAACTGGCATCGGCTCGGCACTGGCCGGCACCTACTACACGCTGAGCGGTCTGGCGGCCGTGGTCATCGGCGGCGTCAGCCTGCTGGGCGGCCGCGGCGGGATGGTGGGGCCTGTGCTCGCGGCCTTCATCCTCACCCTCATTCCCACCGACCTGATCTTCCTCAACATCGACCCGAATTACGGTCAGGTGATCCAGGGCACGCTGATCGTGCTCGTCGTGATGGGCGGCGGCCTCGCCACCCTGCTCAAGCGCGCGCCATGATGACGCAAGACAAGCTGGCGTCCGCGGTGAAGGCTCCGGCGCCCGCGGCCGGCCGGGCGGCTCTGCTGGCCTTCGTGCGCGACCATTCGATCGTCGTGCTGCTGCTGCTGCTGGCAGCCCTGGTCGCCGGCATTTCGGTGATCCGTCCCGGCACCGTCACCCCCGACTGGATCGCCAACACGCTGCTGTTCGCGGCACCCCTGGGCCTGATGGCGGGCGGCGAGACACTGCTCCTGCTGACCGGCGGCATCGACCTGTCGGTCGCGAGCGTCGCCACCGGCTCGGCCTATCTGCTGTCCGCCAACGCCGCACAGCACGAAATCGGCGCCGTGTTCCTGGGGCTCGCCGTGGGCCTTGCGGTCGGGCTGCTGAACGGCATCGGTGTTGCGATCTTTCGCGTGCAGCCGCTGGTGATGACGCTCGGGACCGGCCTGATGACCGAGGGGATTCTGGTTGTCTATAGCCAGAAGGTCATTGCCAACCTGCCGCACATTCCCTGGTTCATCCAGGCACTCGGCAGCGGCAAGGTGTTCGGCGTCGTGCCGATCGACCTGTTCGTGTGGGCGCCGATCGCAGCGCTGCTGATCCTCGGCTTGCGCGGGTCGGGCTTCGGCCGGCTGCTCTACGCCGTGGGCGACAATAGCGAGGCGTGCCGGCTGGCCGGCGTGCGGGTCTGGCGCGTGCTGCTGGCCGCCTATGTCGCGTGCGGTCTGCTGAGCGCCGTGGCGGGCCTGATCCTGGTCGGCACGACCAATGCCGCCGATCTCAGCCTGGCCAACGTCTACCTGCTGCCCGCCATCGCCGCGGTCATCATCGGCGGCACCTCCATCTTCGGCGGCCGGGGCGGTTACGCCGGCAGCATCGTCGGCGCCCTCATCCTCACCGTGCTGGACTCCCTGCTGACCCTGCTGGACGCCCCTGAGCCGATCAAGCAGATCCTGTACGGCGCGATCATCCTGCTGCTCGCCGCGGCGTACACGCGGCTGACCGATTGAGCTACAGCGTCGCCAGCGCGATGTAGTTGACCGCCAGATCGCGGCTGGTCCGCCAGCCGCCACGCAGCAGATCGGGCCGCATGCCGGCGATGTCGGCCAGCCGCAGCCCCGCCGCATGCAGGTGGTCGGACAGTTCGCCGGGTGTCACGAACCGGCGCCAGTCATGGGTACCGCGCGGCAGTATCCCCGCCACATATTCCGCGCCAACGATCGCCGCCGCGAAACTGCGAGCGGTGCGGTTCAGGGTCGAGACGAACAGCTTCCCGCCCGGCGCCAGCAGCCCCGCGAGCGTGCGCAGGAATGCCGCCGGGTCGGCCACGTGCTCGATCACCTCCAGCGCCGTGATGGCGGCGAACCGTTCCCCCTCGGCCAGCAGCTCCTCGGCGGCCGCGACGCGATAGGTGAGTGGCAGGCCCGAGCCCCGGGCGTGAGCCTGGGCCACGGCGATCGTCCGGGCGGCGGCGTCGATGCCGAGGACGTGGTGACCCATCCGCGCCAGCGCCTCGGCAGCGAGACCGGCGCCGCAGCCGACATCCAGCACTCGGGTCGGTGCGGCGCCCAGCCGCGTGCCGATCCAGCCCAAGCGCGCCGGGTTCATCGCGTGCAGCGGGCGCATCGGCCCGTGCGGATCCCACCATTGCGCCGCCAGCCGGTCGAAACGCGCCACCTCGGCGGCCGATACGCTCGGTTGCATGTTGCCCCTCCGTGCCGCCGCCAGTATGTGTGCCGCGCACCCGATAGAGCCACCCCTTGACCACGGCGCCGGCGTCTCGTCAGGCCGCCTCCCACCCGGATTCCGCGATGACCCGCATCGTCATGAAATTTGGCGGCACCTCCGTGGCCGACCTCGACCGCATCCGCAGCGTGGCCGGGCGGGTGAAGCGCGAGGTGGATGCCGGGCATGAGGTGGCGGTCACGGTTTCGGCGATGGCTGGGGTGACGAACCAGCTGGTCGCCTGGTGCCAGGCACTCTCGCCGTTGCACGACGCGCGCGAATACGACGCGGTGGTGGCGACCGGGGAGCAGGTGACGGCCGGGCTGCTGTCGATCGCCTTGCAGGACATGGGGATCGATGCCCGCTCCTGGCAGGGCTGGCAGGTGCCGGTTCGTACCGACGGCCAGCACGGCAAGGCGCGGATCGGCGACATCGAGGGCGCCGAGCTGGTGCGACGGATGCAGGCCGCACAGGTGCCGGTGCTGGCCGGGTTCCAGGGCATCGGCCCGGACAACCGCGTGACGACGCTGGGCCGCGGCGGGTCGGATACCTCCGCGGTGGCGCTCGCGGCGGCCCTGGGCGCCGAGCGGTGCGACATCTATACCGACGTGGACGGCGTCTACACGACCGATCCGCGGATCGTGCCGCGCGCGCGCAAGCTGCAACGCATCACCTATGAGGAGATGCTGGAGCTGGCCTCGGTGGGCGCGAAGGTGCTGCAGACGCGCAGCGTCGAGCTGGCGATGAAGGAGCGGGTGCGCGTGCAGGTTCTGTCCAGCTTCGAGGACAAGCCCGGAACATTGGTGGTGGACGAGGACGAGATCGTGGAAAAGGAGTTGGTGGCGGGCATCGCCTATTCGCGCGAGGAGGCCAAGGTGACGGTGCAGCATGTGCCCGATCGGCCGGGCATTGCCGCGGCGATCTTCGGGCCGCTGGCGCAGGCCGGGGTCAACGTGGACATGATCGTGCAGAACGTCTCGGCGAGCGGCACCACCGATATGACCTTCACGGTCGGCCGCGCCGACCTGCCGCGCGCGCTTGCCACGCTGGATCGGGGCGCGGGCGCAGATCGGCTATGCCGACATCACCAGCGACCCCGACGTGGCCAAGATCAGCGTGGTGGGCGTGGGGATGCGCAGCCATGCGGGCGTCGCCGGCACGATGTTCAAGGCGCTGGCCGACAAGGGCATCAACATCCAGGTCATCTCCACCAGCGAGATCAAGGTCTCGGTGCTGGTCGGCGCCGAATATACCGAGCTGGCGGTGCGCGCGTTGCACACCGCGTACGGTCTCGATGCTGTCTGACATAGCCGCCGCGCACGAGCGTCTGGCCGCGCTATGGTCGCGCGGCACCGCCTTCCTGGGCACCCGCGTCGCGATCATGGGCGGCGCCATGAGCTGGGTCAGCGAGCGGCATCTGGTCTCGGCCATCAGCAATGCCGGCGGTTTCGGCGTGATCGCCTGCGGTGCCATGACTCCGGCGCTGCTGGAGGCCGAGATCGCCGGCACCCAGGCGCTGACCGCCAAGCCGTTCGGCGTCAACCTGATCACCATGCACCCGCAGCTCGACGACCTGATCGGGGTCTGTCTCGCCGCCCGCGTCGGCCATGTCGTCCTGGCGGGCGGCGTGCCCTCGGGTGCCGCAGTGCGCGCGGTCAAGGACGGCGGCGCGCGGCTGGTCTGTTTTACCCCCGCCCTGGTGCTGGCACGCCGGCTCGTGCGGTCGGGAGCGGACGCGCTGGTGATCGAGGGCAGCGAGGCGGGCGGGCATATCGGCCCGGTCAGCCTGACCGTGCTGGCGCAGGAAATCCTGCCGCATCTGCGCGACGTGCCGGTGTTCGTGGCGGGCGGGCTCGGGCGCGGCGAGGCGATCCTGTCGTTCCTGGAGATGGGCGCTTCGGGCGCGCAGCTCGGTACCCGCTTCGCCGCCGCGGTCGAGAGCATCGCCCATGAGCGTTTCAAGCAGGCCTTCATCCGCGCCAACGCGCGCGACGCGGTGCCTTCGCCGCAACTGGACGCGCGCTTCCCGATCATTCCGGTGCGCGGCCTGGCCAATGAGGGCACGCGCCAGTTCATCAGGCATCAGGCCGAGACGGTCCGCGCCTTCGAGGCGGGCGAGCTGACGCGGGAGGGGGCGCAGCTTTCGATCGAGCATTTCTGGGCCGGCGCGCTGCGGCGCGCGGTGATCGACGGGGACGTGGAACAGGGCAGCGTCATGGCCGGCCAGTCGGTTGGCATGGTGGCGAGCGTGCAGCCGGTGGCGGACATCATCGACGAGTTGGTGGCCCAGGCGGTGGCCGCGCTGGCGGCGCGCGGGCCGGCGGCGTGCCGGCCCGAACCGGCTGCCGCCGTGGACTGACAGCACGTGGCCTCCGCCCCCCGCCGGCTGCTGGCTCGCCTGCGCGAATTGATGGCGCATGACGCGGCACCCCTGCCGCAACTGGTGCGGCTGGTGGCCAGCGAGCTGGTGAGCGAGGTCTGCTCGGTCTACGCGCTGCGTCCCGGTGACATCCTGGAGCTGGTGGCCACCGAGGGACTGCGCGGCGAGGCGGTGGGCCACACGCGATTGCGGGTGGGCGAGGGCATTGTGGGGCTGGTCGCCGCCACCGGGCAGATCCTGAACCTGCCGGATGCCCAGAACCATCCCGCCTTCGCCTACCGGCCGGAAACCGGCGAGGAACGCTACGCCTCGATGCTGGCGGTTCCGGTGCGCCGGGCGGGGCGGACGCTGGGCGTGCTGGCAGTGCAGAACCGCACGCCGCGCCGCTATGACGCCGACGAGGCCGACGTGCTCGAGACCGTGGCGATGCTGCTGGCCGAGGTGCTGGCCAGGGTCGGTGCGCATGACGGCGCGGCCGAGGGACTTGGCGGCGCACGTACCGCGCCGGTTCGAGGGCACGGCGCTTGTCGCTGGCCTGGCAATCGGCCCGGTCGTGCGGCTGGGCGCGCGGCAGGCTCCGCGCCGGCTGCTGGCCGACGATCCGGAGCGGGAGGTGGCCCGGCTGTCCCATGCGCTCGCCCATGTCCAGCGTGGCCTGGACGAACTCCTGGCCGGCGGCCTGCCGGAAGGCGAGGCGCCGCGCGAAATCCTGGAAGCCTACCGCCTGGTCGCCACCGATCAGGGCTGGGTGCGCAGGGTCGGCGAGGCGATCCGCAGCGGTCTCTCCGCCGAGGCGGCGGTGGACCGCGTGGCGGGTGAGCTGCACGACCGGATGCGGCGGATTGCCGATCCCTATTTGCGCGAGCGCCTGGCCGATCTGGAGGATTCTGGCCAGCCGATTGCTCGCGGCACTCGACGGCGAGATCCCCCCGCTGACCGCGACGCCCGGTGCGATCCTCGTCGCGCGCCGCCTTGGGCCGGCAGAGCTTCTCGATTGGCACGCGCGCGGCATCGCCGGAATCGTGGTGGAGGAGGCGAGTGCCGCCGGTCACGCGGCGATCCTTGCCCGCGCACTCGGCCTGCCGGCGCTGGGCGGCGTGCGCGGCGTGCTCGACACCGCCGAGGACGGCGACGAGGCGGTGCTCGACGCCGATGACGAGCAGTTCGTGCTCCGCCCGGAGCTGGCCGTGCGCGAGGTCTATGCCCGCGTGCTGCGCGACCGCGCCCAGCGGCAGGCCGGCTGGGCCGGGCTGCGCGGGCGCAGGCCGGCGACGAAGGACGGTGTCCCGCTCCAACTGATGCTGAATGTCGGCCTGCCGCTCGAGCTCATTCAACTGGATGCCACGGAAGCGGACGGGATCGGCCTGTTTCGCACCGAGATCGCCATGCTCGCCCGCGGCAAGGTGAGCGACGTCGCCGAGCAGACGGCGCTCTATTCGCGGGTGCTGGACGCAGCCGGCGATCGGCCGGTGCTGTTCCGCACGCTCGATCTGGGCGGCGACAAGCTGCTGCCGGGCGCGCAGCAGGAGCCGGAGGAGAATCCTGCGATGGGCTGGCGGTCGTTGCGCATCGGCCTGGATCGCCCGGCCCTGCTGCGGCGCCAGTTGCGCGCCCTGTTGCTGGCGGCCGCCGGGCGGAAGCTGTCGGTGATGTTCCCGATGGTGGCGACGGTGGGCGAGTTCCGCGCCGCCCGCGCCCTGCTGCGCGCCGAAGTGGCACGGGTAAGTCCCGCGCCGCGCGAGCTTTCGGTAGGTACCATGCTGGAGGTTCCGGCCCTGCTATGGCAGTTGCCGGCGCTGCTGGCGGAGGCGGATTTCGTGTCGCTCGGCAGCAACGATCTGATGCAATTCCTGTTCGCGGCCGACCGCGGCACCGCCTCGCTCGCGCATCGCTATGACCCGCTCAGCCCGCCCTTTCTCGACATCGTGGAGATGCTGCGTCAGCAGGCCGAGGCGACTGGTGTAGCGCTTTCGGTGTGCGGCGAGATCGCCTCGCGGCCGCTGGAGGCGATGACGCTGGCGGCACTGGGTTTCACGACGCTCTCCATGCCTGCGACCTCGGTGCTGCCGATCAAGGCATTCCTGGCCGGGCTCGACCTGGCCGAGTTCCGGCCGGTGCTGGCGGCGATCCGCCGCAACGCCGGCGGCCAGACAAGCCTGCGCGAGCCGATTGCCTCCTGGGCGCGCGAGCACGGGCTGCATGACTGACCGGGCAGGGGCGAAGCCGTTGGGCGACAGATAGCCGAGGCCGCAGTGTCGTCGGGTGGGGTTGTACCAGCCTCGATGAAGCGGAAGATGGCCGTCCTGGCTTGGCTTGGCGGCGTCCAGGCGCTAGGGTGCCTGCATGACGGATCGGACCCGCGCGGGACACATGATGACGGGGCGAATTACCAGCCCGGCTGCCTGAGCAGCCGGCCGCCCGCGCGCCGCGCCTTTCTCCAGTCCGGAGCTTCGTCATGTCCGCCGAACCGATCGCCATCACTGCATGGTCCATGCTGGGCCAGCGCGCACGAGTCCGATTTGATGTGGTCGCCGAACACCAGCCCGGGTTGCTGCCGCGCCTGCTGGCCCCGTTCGCGCGCCGCGACCTCGCTCCTGACAGCCTGCACGCCGAGCGTCTCGGTTGCGGGATGATGCATGTGCAGATCGGGCTGGAGGCGGTTCCGGCCGATCAGTTGCAGGCGCTCGAGGGCAATCTGCGTCAGATCGTGGGCGTCAGCAGCCTTCGGGCGCAGCGCGAGATCACGGGGCTGGTGCGGCGCCAAGTGGGGTAACACTGCACCGCGATGCAGTGTTCAGCGGAGAAGGATCTCCACGCGCCGGTTCTGCGGCTCGCGCACGCCCGCAGCGGTCGGCACCAGCGGATGTATCTCGCCGAAGCCTTGCACGCTGATGATGTCTTGCGCGACGCCGTGGCGCATCAGTTCCACCGCGACCGCCTCCGCGCGCCGGATCGAAAGGCGCTGATTGTACCTGCGGTGTTCCGGAAAGTTCTCCTTTGGTGTGATGCGTTTAGGTCACAGCTTGGGGTTCTTGTCGCCCTTGTCCGGCGTGCGATCCGCGCCGGCGCCCCGGCCCAACGAAAAGGGCCACCCGAAGGTGGCCCCCGCCTCGACGACAGGCCGCGCCCGTCCTCGTCAAGTGTCAGGCACGCTGGATATCAGGCGTAAGCGAGCGATCCAGCGCGCGACGCACGCGGCATGGTGAAGCTGGACACTGGATCACCTCCTTTCGGTTGTTGCGGGATGCAAGATGGCATCGCGGTCGCTTGCGCGCAAGCCTCAGCCGGGCAGCAGCACCTTGTCGATCACCTGGATCACGCCGTTCGACTGCTTCACGTCGTAGGTCGAGATGTTCGCCACATCGCCCTTCGCGTCGCGCACGACGATGTTGTCGGGTCCGTTCATCATCACGTCGAGCTTCTCCCCCTCGACGGTGGTGAGCATCGCCTCGCCATGTCCCTTGCGGATCGCGGCACGCAGCTTCGCTGCGGTGTAGTCGCCGGGCACCACATGATAGGTGAGGATCTTCGTGAGAGTCGCCTTGTTCTCGGGCTTCACCAGATTGTCCACGGTGCCGGCGGGCAGGGCTGCGAAGGCCTCGTTGGTTGGCGCGAACACGGTGAACGGACCGCGGCCGTTCAACGTATCGACGAGGCCCGCGGCCTTGACGGCGGCGACCAGCGTGGTGTGGTCGGCCGAGTTCACCGCGTTGGCAACGATCGTCTTGTTCGGGTACATCGCCTGCCCGCCGACCATCACCGTGTTCATGGCGGTCGCGGCGAAGGCGGGAACGGCGGCGGACAGCATGATAGCCGCGATGGCGGCCCTCGGTACGGGTCATCGGTCTTTCTCCTGACATGTCTGGCGGCATCGGTGCCGCCCATCCTTTCTCGTGCCGAGAGGTCGCGTTGGATGCAGGAGGGTTCGTGTTTTTCCGCAGCGACGGCGTCAGGCCTGGTGCAGGTCGATCAGGCTCCTGCGGATTACCCGGCCGCGATGGATGCGATCCTCGATATATGCCGCGTCGCCCCAGCGCACGGCGCGCGCCATCGCCTGCGCGTCCTCGGTGAAGCGCGCCAGCATCTCCAGCAGCGCCTCGCGGTTGTTGAGGAACACGTCGCGCCACATCACCGGGTCGGAGGCGGCGATGCGCGTAAAGTCGCGAAAGCCGGAGGCCGCGAATTGCAGCACCTCCTGCCGCGTCTCGCCCTCCAGCGCGTCGGCGGTGCCGCAGATGGTGAAGGCAATCAGGTGCGGCAGGTGGCTCACCACCGCCAGTACCCGGTCGTGATGTGCGGGTTCCATCACCTCGATCATCGAGCCGCAGCGGCGCCAAAGCTCGGCCACCCGTTCGACGGCCGCCCGATCCGTGCCTGGCGGCGGGGTCAGCAGGCACCAGCGGCCCTCGAACAGCGTGGCGAAGCCGGCATCGGGGCCGGAGAACTCGGTGCCGGCCAGCGGATGCGCGGGTACGAAGTGCACGCCGTCGGGCACCAGCGGCCCCACGTCGCGGATCACCGACTGCTTGGTGGACCCGACATCGGTGAGGATCGCGTCGCGTGCCATATGCGGCGCGATCGCCTCGGCCAAGCCGGCATAGGCGCCGACCGGCGCGCACAGCATGACGCAGTCGGCACCCTCGACCGCCCGCGCCGGATCGGCCTCGACGCGATCGGCGATGCCCAGTTCCAGCACGCGATCGCGCGTCGCCTGGCTGCGCGCGTTAACCACGAGCTCGCCTGCGATGTCGCCGCGCGCGCGCGCGCGGCGCAGCACCGAGCTGCCGATCAGCCCAGCGCCCAGCAGGGTGAAGCGGCGGAACAGCGTCTCAGACATCCGCCCTCTGTTCGGCCATGAAACGGGTCAACAGATCGACGACCCGTGTGCAGTCCTCGGCGCTGCCGATGGTGATGCGCAGGCAATGCGGCAGATCGTAGCCGGCGAGTGCGCGCACGATCACGCCGCCCGCGCGCAGCGCCGCGTCGGCGGCGCGGGCACGTTCCGGTGTCGCGAAATCGGCCAGGATGAAATTCCCCTCGCTCGGCCAGACGGTGATGCCGGCAGCGCGCAGGGCACTGCTCAATCGCTCCCGCCATTCGGCGTTATGCGCGCGCGACCGCTCGACCCAGCCCGGCTCGGATAGCGCCGCGACCGCCGCCGCCTGCGCCGCGATATTGATGTTGAACGCGCCGCGCACGCGCCCCAGCGCGTCGGCGATTTGTGCCGGCGCATAGCACCAGCCGATGCGCATCCCGCCCAGGCCGAAGATCTTGCTGAACGTGCGCAGCATCACCGTGTCCTGGCCGGCATCGACCAGTGCCACGCCGGGATCGTACTCGGGACGCTCGACATATTCGGCATAGGCGGCATCGAGCACGAGCAGCACGTTATCCGGCAGTCCGGCGCGCAGCCGTGCGATCTCGGCCTGTGGCACGAGGCTGCCCGTGGGGTTGTTCGGATTGGCGAGGAACACGATGCGCGTCGCCTGCGTCACCGCCGACAGCAGCGCGTCGATATCGGCGGTGAGATTGCGTTCCGGCACCTTGATGACGCGGCTGCCGGCATAGGTGCCAGCGATCTGGTACATGGCGAAGCCGTGCATCGTCATCAGCACGTCCGTTCCGGGGCCGCCATAGATCAGCGCCAGGTGCTGGATCAGCTCGTCCGAACCGGTGCCGCAGACGATACGGGCAGGGTCGAGGTCGAAGCGGCGGCCAATCGCGCGGCGCAGCTCGGCGCTGCCGCCGTCCGGGTAGCGGTGCTGCTCGGCGGCCATGCGCAGGAATGCCTCGCGCGCACCGGGCGGCGGGCCGAACGGCGTCTCGTTGGACGACAGCTTGATGGTGCGGTTGTGGCCCGCGAGCGTGCTGTCGCCGCCCACATAGGCGGCGATGCTCAGCACCGCCGGGCGTGGCTGCGGCGCGGTCATGGGGTGCCCGCCTCGAATGGGACGGCGTAGCCTCCCAGCACGACGGGGCGCAGCCCGGCCCGCGCCAGGGTCGCGAGGTGCGCGTCCTTATCGCTCAGCGCGCCGGCCAGGTCGATCAGCCCATGCGCGATGCCCGCTCCCGCGTCGCGGCGCAGCAGGATGCCGCCGGGTGGAAGCCCCGCTTCGGTCAAGGCGCCGATCAGCCGCGCGCGGCTCATGTCGGCGGGGATTTCCAGGCCGAGCAGGGTGCGGTCGTGGCCGCTGGGGTCGGGCGCGCTCGCGGCCACCACCAGAGCCTCGGTGACGATGGAACCCTCCGGCCGGGGAGCGGCCCAGAATGGCAGGCGCGCCACCACGTGGATGCGCGGCTCGTCGCGGTGCAGCAGGGCGACCCACCAGGCTGCCTGCGCCGTCTCTTCCTCGATCGGCATCGGCAGGATGGCGACGCTGGCGGTGCCCGCGCTGATTTCGGCGATGGCCTGGGCTGGTGTGCGGTGCACTCGCAGCGGCGTCAGCGCGCCGAAATGCTCCCGTGCCACGGCGGCGAACGGTCCCGGCTCGCTCGCCACGGTGTCACAGACGGCCACGGTGAAGCGTGTTTCGATGGCGATGAAACCGGCGAACACCTCGCGCCAGAGCCGGGCCAGTGTGCGGCGCGGCAGCGGGCCGGCATGGCGGGCGAGCAGGCGGCGGATGATGCCGGCCTCGCGTCCGGGCGAAACGCCACCTTGCCGACCTACGCAGCCTGCCCACGCGCTCGACCACGCCGGCGCGGCGCATCAGCAGATCGTGCAGCGCATCGTCGATGGCGTCGATCTCCGCGCGCAGATCGGCGAGGCTCTCGACGATCTCCGGGGCCGGCGCATCCAGGGTGGTCCGGGTGGCGGTGCTGGACATTTTTCCTGATCGTTGCGGGCCTCACGGCATAGCCGATGCCGTGGGCGCTGCAAAGCCGCCGGCGGCACCGCATTGCAGCGTGCCGGCCGGGGCGGCATATGCAGCGGCCATGGACCAGCCCACAGCACCGCCAGCCGGCCCGGCGGCCATCACGCCGCTGCCCGGCGCGGTCGCGTTCGCGGATGGGCTGGTGCTCGATTGCGGCGCGGTGCTGCCGCGGCTGGTCGTGGCCTATCGCACCTACGGCACGCTGAACGAGGAGCGCAGCAACGCGGTGCTGGTCTGCCATGCGCTGACCGGCGACCAGTATGTGGCCGAGCGGCATCCCCTGACCGGCAAACCGGGCTGGTGGGAGGCGGTGGTCGGACCGCGCGGGCCGGTCGATACCGACCGCTACTTCGTCATCTGCGCCAATGTGCTGGGCGGCTGCATGGGTTCGACCGGCCCGCTCGAGCCGCGCGTGCCGGGCGGCGAGCCGTGGGGGATGGATTTCCCGCCGGTGACGATCCGCGACATGGTGCGGGCGCAGAAGCGGCTGGTCGAGCATCTGGGCATCGAGCGGCTGTTCGCCGTGATCGGCGGCTCGATGGGCGGGATGCAGGTGCTGGAATGGGCCGCGAGCTATCCGCGCGCGGTGTTCGCCGCCGTGCCGATCGCCGCCGCCTCGTACCATACCGCGCAGAACATCGCCTTTCACGAAGTGGGACGGCAGGCGATCTTCGCCGATCCCGACTGGCGCGGCGGCCGCTACTGGCAGAGCGGCACGGTGCCGGCGCGGGGGCTGGCGGTGGCGCGCATGGCGGCACACATCACCTATCTCTCCGAGCAGGCGCTGACCCGCAAGTTCGGCCGGCGGCTGCGGGGCGGCGAGGCGCTGACCCTGTTCGGCGACATGTTCGAGGTGGAGAGCTACCTGCGCCACCAGGGCAGCACCTTCGTCAATCGCTTCGATGCCAATTCGTATCTGACGATCACGCGGGCGATGGATTATTTCGATCTCGCGGCGGAGCACGAGGGCGATCTGTCGCGCGCCTTCGCCGGCACCGCGGACGCGGTTCTGCGTCATCAGCTTCTCCTCCGACTGGCTGTTTCCGACCACGCAGAGCCGGGCGATTGCGCGCGCGCTGAACCGGGCGGCGGCCAATGTCAGCTTCGTCGAGATCGAGAGCGACAAGGGCCACGACGCCTTCCTGCTCGACGAGCCGGATTTCCATCGCACCCTGTCCGGCTTCCTGGCCGGCTGCGCCGAGCATGCGGGGCTGCGGGTGTGAGCGAGCCGGTGCGCTTCGTCGCCAAGAACATGCGGCTCGACCAGACGCTGATCGCGGCGATGATCGAGCCCGGCAGCCGGGTTCTGGATATTGGCTGCGGCGATGGCGCGCTGCTGGAGTATCTGTACCGCACGCGCGGCTGCGACGCGCGCGGCATCGAGATCGACATGGCCGAGGTCACGCGGGCGGTGGCGCACGGCCTGCCGGTGATGCATGGCGACGCCGATACCGATCTGTCGCAATATCCCGACGCGGCGTTCGACTTCGTGGTGCTGTCGCGCACCTTGCAGGCGGTCGAGCGTCCGGCCGAGGTGCTGCGGCAGATGCTGCGCATCGGCAGGCGTGCGGTGGTGAGCTTTCCCAATTTCGGCCATTGGCGGGTGCGCTGGCAATTGCTGTGGAGCGGGCGGATGCCCATGACCTCGGTCTGGGCGCGGCCCTGGCACGAGACGCCCAACATCCATCCCTGCACCATCCGCGACTTCTTCGCGCTGTGCGCGGAGCAGGGCTACGTGGTCGAACGCTGGCTCGCGGTAGACGATGCCGGGCGGCGCTCGCCGTGGCGGCGTTTCGCGGGGCTGGCCAATCTGTTCGGCGAGCAGGCGCTGTTCAGCCTGCGCAAGCGGTAGGCGCCTCGACCAGAACCCGCCGCCGCACCGGCACCCGCCGCGGCGACGCAGCGAGCGGCACGGCGCCCCAGACATCCTTGACCGCCTCGGTGATGGTGAGGCCCGCGAGACGCGGTGCTATCCGCCGTCCTCCCGCCTCGAACAGGTGCGCGCTGCGCAACACGCCGCGCAGGCGCAGCGGCGGAACATAGAGCGCGCTGTCGCGTCGCTCGACGCGGAACAAATTGTCCGCCAGCAGGCGGCCGATCTGGCCGGGCGAATACGGGCTGGCCCTGGCCGAACGGCGTCGCCTCGACATGCGCCCACAGGCCGCGACGGTTCGGGGCGACCACCAGCAGCCGCCCGTCATCCTTGAGCACCCGCCAGACCTCGCGCAGCAGCCGCCGCACGTTCTCCGCCGCCTCCAGCCCATGCACCAGCAGCACGCGGTCGAAGATCAGATCGGGGAAGGGCAGCGCGTCCTCCTCGGCGCTGCACGAGAGATTGGGCAGGCGCGCGGGCCAGCGCACGAGGCCGAGCTGTGCCGGGGTCACGGCGACGCAGCGGGCGGCCTGCTCGCGCCAGGGCCTCAGATAAGGGCCGGCATAGCCGATGCCGAGCACCGTCATTCCGGCGAGGCTGGGCCAGAGCTGGAGCAGGCGCTGGCGCAGCAGCCGGGCGGCCACGCTGCCCTGGCGCGTGGCATAGAAGCCCTCGGCGGTCGGGGTATCGCCTGCCATCCCCGCCATATAGGCAAGGACGCGACGGGCTTCAGCTTGTCATGCCGGCGTGGTTTGCCGGGCGTGGCGCAGGTGCTACATCCGTTGCATGGTTACAGCCGAGCCGGTGCCGATCCTGTCCGACAATTATGCCTGGCTGCTGCGCGAGCGGCCGGGCGGCGCCGTGGCGATCGTCGATCCGGCCGAGGCGGCGCCGATCGAGGCGGCCATCGATGCCGCGGGCGGGCGACTCGACCTGATCCTGCTGACCCACCATCACGACGACCACATCGCCGCCGTCGATGCGATCCGGGACCGTTACGGCGCGAAGGTGGTGGGTGCGCGGGCGGATGCGCACCGGCTGCCGAAGCTCGACCAGGCGGTGGGCGAGGGCGATACGGTGCGGCTCGGCGACAGCGTGGCGCGGGTGATCGAGACACCGGGGCATACGCTCGGCCATGTCAGCTATGTCTTCGATGACGGCGCGGTGCTCGCCTGCGGCGACACGCTGTTCAGCCTCGGCTGCGGCCGGCTGTGGGAGGGGACTGCCGCCGACATGTTCGCGAGCCTGCGCAAGCTGGCGGCGCTGCCGCCGGATACGCTGGTCTGCTGCGGCCACGAATACACGCTGGCCAATGCGCGCTTTGCCCGCCATGTCGATCCCGGCAACGCGGCACTTGCGGCCTATGCCGAGCGTGTCGCGGCGTGGCGCGACGCGGGTCGTCCGAGCCTGCCCAGCCTTCTCGCCGACGAGCTTGCCTGCAACCCGTTCCTGCGTGCCCCGGACGTGTCCAGCTTTGCTGATCTTCGGCGGCGCAAGGACCATTTCTGACGGAGCGCGCCGTTGAAGCTGTTTCATTCCCCGGCCAGCCCTTATGCGAGAAAGGTGCGCGCCTGCGCCACGGCGCGGGAGATCGACAACCAGATCGATCTGATCGAGGTGGACCCGAATCGCTCGCCGCCGGAATTGCTGGCGGTCAATCCGCTCTCGAAGGTGCCGGCGCTGGTCACCGATGATGGCGTCGCGCTGTACGACAGTCCGGTGATCTGCGAATATCTGGACAGCATCGGCGACGCGGCGCCGCTGTTCCCGCGCGCCGGCGGCCCGCGCTGGCGGGCATTGCTGCATCAGGCGCAGGGCGACGGCATCATGGATGCGGCGGTGGGCCGGCGCGGCGACATGCAGCGGCCCGCCGAGGCGGCGCGCGAGGCGTTCATGCAACGGCGCAAGGCGGCGGTCGAGCGGATGCTGACCGAGCTGGAGCGCGACCCGCCGCATCAGGTGCTGGATATCGGCAGCCTCGCCGTTGCCTGCGCGCTCGGCTATCTCGATTTCCGTTTCGCGGCGGAGCCTTGGCGCGACGACAGGCCGAAGCTCGCCGACTGGTATGAGCGGATCGCGGTACAGCCGCCGCTGGCGCGGACCGCGCCGCGCGAATTGGGCTGAGTGCCAGTCGCTTGCAGCCCGTGCGTGATGTCGGCTGATCCGGCCTCCCCGGTGCGGTGCCCCTGGGCCAGGGGCGAGCCGGAAGCACGCTATCACGACACGGAATGGGGCGTGCCCCAGCATGACGATCGGATGCTGTTCGAGATGCTGACGCTCGAAGGTGCCCAGGCAGGGCTGAGCTGGACCACGATCCTGCGCAAGCGCGAAGGCTATCGGGATGCGTTCGCCGGGTTCGATCCGCAGGTGGTTGCGTCCTTTGCCCCGTCGCGGATCGAGGAGCTGGTGCAAGACCCGCGCATTGTCCGCCATCGCGGCAAGATCGCGGCGACCGTGGCGAACGCCCAGGCCACGCTGGCGGTCCAGCGGGAGTTTGGCAGTTTCGCTGCGTATCTCTGGGGCTTCGTCGGTGGTCATCCGGTGGTGACCCGCCGGCCGCTCACGGAGCGGCTGCCGGCGCGCACCGTGCTGTCCGACCGGATCAGCGCCGATCTGCGCAAGCGCGGCTTCGCCTTCGTCGGCTCGACGATCGTCTATGCCTATCTCCAGGCCGTGGGGGTGGTGGACGATCACTATGCTGAGTGCTTCCGCGCGGGCGGGGAAGGGGTGCGGGCGCCGCGTGCCCGGCGGTGAAACCCGCCTGCGGGGTCCCATGTTGTTCCACAGCGGGGAAAGTTCTGGCTCGCGACGAATGAGCAGTTTCGCCGAGCCACGATGTGCCCGCCCGGTCAGGAGGATACCCCGATGGTCCAGACTCGATCCGCCGTCGCACCCGCCCTCGCGCTGATGCTGTTCGCCGTTGGTCCCGTCTCAGCCGCGCTCGCGGCGAACGCCCGCAATCCGTACGGCAACGTCGATCACCGCTGGGACGCCGGAAACGATACTGGTGACTTACAGATCGATGGGCTTAACGCGCAGCAGCTCAACCAGAACTATCAGGGTCCGTGGTATGTCGGCCGGCCGCCGCCCCCCGGCGTCCGTCCGCCGCCGGGACCGCCGCCAGGTTATGTTTTCGTGCCGGGCGGTCCCGGGTACAACGCCGCGGCGCCGCGCTACGCGCCCCCACCCTATCCTGCCTATGGACCGCCGCCCTATCCCGGCTATCCACCCCCCGGCTACTGAGCGGCTAGGCGGCGTCCGCGGACCGGCGGCGCTTGGGCGCGGTCGCGACGGGCGCCGGCGTCGCCTCCTCGGGGCTCGACAGCGCGGCGAGCAGCGCCTCGCGCAGGCTCGCCAGCTTGCGCTCGTTCTCGATCTTCATGCCGAACACGTCCTTGACGTAGAACACGTCCACGGCGCGCACTCCGTAGGTCGTGACATGGGCCGAGGCGATCTGCAGCCCCTGCTCGCTGATCGCGGCCGTCACGTCATGCAGCAGGCCGGGCCGGTCGCGGCCGTTCACCTCCAGCACGGTATGCGTGTTGCTGGCATGGTTGTCGATCACCACGCGCGGCGGCACGTGGATCGCGCGCATCCGCCGCCCCAGCAGCGCCTCCGACGCCCGCTTGATTTCCGCCCCCAGCCGGATGCGGCCCGAGAGCGCCTGTTCGATCAGCACATACAGCCGCGCCAGCCGATGCGGCGCGTCGAAGGCGCCGCCCGCCGCGTCCTGCACCCAGAACGTGTCGAGCGCCATGCCGTTGGTCAGCGTGTGGATGCGCGCATCGACGATCGACGCCCCGGCCACCGCCAGTGCCCCTGCGATGCGGCTGAACAGGCCCGCATGATCGGCCGCGTACACCGTCACCTCGGTCACGGCACGGGCCGGCAGCGGCTGCGTCTCGACAGTCAGCGGCGCGTGCCGTTGCTCGGCGTCGCGGATCAGTCTCGCGTGCCGCGCGTGCGTCTCCGGGTCGAACGACAGCCAATAGCCGGCGTAACCCAGCCCGAAGAACATTTCCCGCTCCTGTGCGGGCCAGTCCTCAAGCAACGCTCCCACGGCGTTCTTCGCGTCGCGCACCCGCACGTCGCGCTCCGTCGTGGACAGGCCGCCCGCCAGCACCTCCGCCACGCGCGCGAACAGCTCGCGCAGCAGTGTCGCCTTCCATCCGTTCCACACCTTGGCCGAGACCGCGCGCATGTCGGCGACCGTCAGCACCAGCAGCAGGCGCAGCCGCTCCGGTGACTGGATCGTTTCGGCGAGGTCGAGAATGGTCTTGGGGTCGTCGATATCGCGGCGGAACGCGGTCTGGCTCAGCAGCAGGTGGTGCAGCACGAGCCAGCTTACGGTCTCGGTCTCCTCGGCGGACATGCCCAGGCCGGGGCACACCTCGAGCGCCACCTCGGCGCCCAGCTCGGAATGATCGCCGCCGCGGCCCTTGGCGATGTCGTGCAGCAGGAGAGCCACATACAGCGCGCGGCGCGACTGCAACTGGTCCATCAGGCCGGACGAGACCGGCGCGATCTCGACCATCTCGCCGCGCTCCAGCATGTCGAGCACGCGCACCGCCTCGATCGTGTGCTCGTCCACCGTGAACACATGATAGGTGTCGAACTGCATCTGCCCCACGATGCGCGCCCAGTCCGGCAGATAGCGGCCGAGAAAGCCGGTCTCGTTCATCACCGATAGCCAGCGCGCGCCATCGGCGCGCTGCTCGCGCTCGTCGTTGCGACCGCATAGCAGATCGAGGAAGATCGCGGCCGCCGCCCGGTCGCCGCGCAGCGCCGTGGCGCGGCGTTCGTTGCGGATCAATGAGCGGATCGCCAGCGGGTGCAGCGCCAATCCGCGATCGCGCGCCATCTGCAGGATGCGCAGCATCTGGATCGGATGATCCTGGAACTCATGCCGCTCATCCGGCAGCAGCTTGCCGTCCGCCAGCACGAACCCCGCCTCGGCCAGCGCCGCATCGGCTGTGGGCGCGATCGCCGGCGCCCCCAGGGCCGCGCGCAGCAGCGCCGGCTCCAGGACGTGGGTAAGACGGATCACGTCGCGCGCGGTCAGGAAGTAGTGGCGCATGAAGCGTTCCACGCCATCCTGTCTGCCGTGTCGCGTATAGCCCATGCGCGCCCCGACGACCGGCTGCAGATCGAAGGTCAGGCGTTCCTCGGCGCGGCCGGAGACGTAGTGCAGGTGGAAGCGCAGCGTCCACAGGAACTCCCACGACCGGATCGCGAGCTTGGCCTCGCCATCGCTGATCAGGCCCCCGGAGATGTGTTCGACCTCCGCGAGATTCATGATGGTGCGGATGCCGAACACGTATTTCGCCATCCAGTACAGTGTCTGAAGATCGCGCAGACCGCCGCGCCCGTCCTTGATGTTCGGCTCGACGACGAAGGGGCTGTCGCCGTAGCGCTGGTGGCGCGCGGCCCGCTCGGCAGCCTTCGCGGCGAGGTACGCCGCCGTGCCGCTGCCGGAATAGGCGTCGCTGAACCGGGTCAGGAATTGATCGAACAGGCCGCCATCGCCGGCCAGCAGCCGCGCGTCCAGCAGGCTGGTGCGGATCGTCATGTCGCCCCGCGCTTCGGTCACGCAGTCTTCGACGGAGCGCGTGGCGTGCCCCACCTTGAGCCCGAGATCCCACAGGAAGTACAGCATGAACTCGACCATGCGCAGCCCCGCTTCGCTGGGCTCGCTGCCCTGCTGCGCGTCGGTGAGGAACAGCAGGTCGATATCGCTGAACGGCGCCAGCACGCCGCGGCCGTAGCCGCCGGTCGCGGCCACCAGCAGATGCACGCCATCATCGTCCGGCACGTGCAGCGCGCGCGCGTAGTCGTGCAGGGTCACGATCAGCCCGTCGGTCAGGCGGGCGAGCAGCCGTGCCGCGACCAGGCCCGTGATTTCGCCTGCCTCGAACGCGTCGCGGACATGCGCCTGGACATGCGCCAGATGCCGACGGAACAGCGCCAGCACCTCGGAGCGCGGGATGGTCCGCACCGCACCGAGTGCTGCAAGCGCCCCGGCCAACTGGGCCTGCACGGTCATCGGGTCGTCGGGAAGCGGGACGGAATGCGACATCACGGCAATGTTAGCTGGTCATCCTCAGGGTTGACAGCGAGCAGGGCGCGCAATCGGTACAAAACGTCAAGCGCCTCGCGCGGTGTCATGCGGTCGGGATCGACGGCGGCGAGAGCCTTTCGCAGCGCATCGGCGGCGGGCGCTGCCTCGCGCGGGGGCGCCAGAGCGAACAGCGGCAGGGCGGCGGCATCGGTCAGACGTCCGGCCCGCTGCTCCAGCGCCTTCAGCAGGGCTGCCGCGCGCTTGACCACGGGCTGGGGCACGCCCGCGAGTTGGGCCACATGAACGCCCCAGCTCCGGCCGGCCGCACCCGGCGCCACTTCGTGCAGGAACACCACGCGCCCGGCATATTCCCGCACCCGCATGGTGTGCGGGCATAGCCGGGGCAGCTCGCCACCACCGCCCTCGCTCCCGAGTCCGGCGAGTTCGTGGAAGTGCGTGGCAAAGATCGTGCGGCAGCGCACCCGGTCGTGCAGCGCCTCCAGCACCGCCCAGGCGATCGCGAGTCCATCCAGGGTGGCGGTGCCACGGCCGATCTCGTCCACCACGACCAGGCTGCGCGGGCCGGCGCTGTGCAGGATCGATGCGGTCTCGGTCATCTCCGCCATGAAGGTGCTGCGGCCGCGCGCCAGGTCGTCGGCCGAACCGATCCGCGAGAACAGCCGGTCGGCGACGCCGATCCGCGCCTCGGCCGCCGGCACCGGCTGGCCGGCCTGGGCCAGCACCACCGCCAGCGCGTTCTGTCGCAGATAGGTGCTTTTGCCGGCCATGTTCGGCCCGGTCAGCAGCAGAACCTGGCGTCCGGGTCCGAGGTCGCAATCATTTGCGACGAACCGCTCGCCCGGCGGGAGCGCCGCCTCGACCACCGGATGCCGGCCGGCGCGGATGCAGAACGCGCCGTCGTCGCTGACCACCGGCCGGCACCAGCGCCCCGAGGCGGCGAGGGCCGCCGCCGATTGCGCCACGTCCAGCAGGGCGAGTGAAGCGGCGCAGTCGGCCAGCGCCTTGGCGCGGTCCAGGGTCGTCGCCGCCAAATGTTCGAACACCGCCCGCTCGCGGGCCAGCGCGCGCTCGGCCGCCTCGGCGATGCGCCGGTCCAGATCAGAGAGTTCGGCGTTCGCGAACCGGGCGCCGTTCGCCATGCCCTGCCGCAGTACCAGTTCGGGGAAGCCGCGCAGCGCCTCGACGGCGGCAGCCGGAACCTCGATGCAATAGCCGATCTGGGCGTGGTGGCGGATTTTGAGCGATGCCACCCCGTAGCGCTGGGCGTAGTCGAGCTGCATGCCGGCCACGACCCGCCGGCTGTCGTCTCGCATTCGCCGCTCCGCGTCGAGCGCGCCGTCAAAACCCTCGGCGATGGCACCTTCGTCCAGCCGGACCGGGGCGGGCTCCACCAGTGCTGCGGCGAGCGTGGCCCGCAATCCGGGAGCCGGGTCGAGTGCCGCGCGCGCCTCGCGCAGCACATCCGGGAGCGGCTCGCCCAGAATGGTCGCGGCCGCCTCGGCCGCTGCCAGGCCTTGGCCGATTGCCGCCAGGTCGCGCGGGCCGCCGCGCCCGAGCGACAGGCGCGACAGGGCGCGCGCCATGTCCGGCACCTGCCGCAGCGCCGCACGCAGGCGTTCGGCCGCCTCCGGATTGGCGAGCAGCCACGACCAGGCATCCTGGCGGGCGGTGATCGCATCCGGCTGGGCCAGGGGCGCCGCAAGCTGCTCCGCCAGCAGCCGCGTGCCCGGCGCGGTCAGGGTGCGCTGCACCGATGCCAGCAGCGTGTGCGCCGCACCGCCGTCGCGGGCGCGCAGGATTTCCAGGCTGGCCCGGGTCGGCGCGTCCATGTCGAGCCACGCGCTGCCGCCCACGGCGCGAGGCACCGAGAGCAGCGGCAGCTTCCCGCCCGCCGCCTGTCGCGCGTAGTCGAGTGCGAGCGCCGCCGCCATCGCCTCGGCGTCCGAGAACGACCCGAGTGCGTCGAGGCTGGCCGCCTCGAACGCCTCGGCCAGCCGCCGCCGCGCCACCAGCGGAGGCGGTGCGACGGTCTCCGGTGCACGGCGGTCCTCCCAGGCACCCAGGGCCAGGCCTGCGGGCGCCAGGATCTCGGCCGGGTCCAGCCGGCCCAGCAGCGCCGGCAGATCGTCGGGCGGGATGGCCTGAGTCTCGAACCCGCCTGTCGAGACGTCGAGCCATGCCGCGCCCAGCACCGGCCCGAGCGGCACCAGCGCCAGCAGCCGGTTCGCCCGCCCGGCTTCCAGCAGCGCGTCCTCGGTCAAGGTGCCGGGGGTGACGACCCGCACCACCTCGCGGCGGATCGGCGCTTTTCCGGTGCGGTCCTGCGCGCGCTCCATCTGCTCGGCGACGGCCACCCGGAAGCCGCGGCGGATCAGCCGCAGCAGATAGGCCTCGGCCGCGTGCAGCGGCACGCCACAGAGCGGGATCGGCTTTCCCTCGTGCTCGCCCCGCCGTGTGAGGGCCAGGCCCAGCACGGGTGCTGCCGCCTCCGCGTCCTCGAAGAACAGCTCGAAGAAATCGCCCATCTGGAAGAACAGCAACGCATCCGGGTGCGCCTGCTTGCAGGCGAACCACTGGGCCATTGCGGGAGAGGCGGTGGCGGGGCTGCGGGGGGCGGTCATCGAAGGCCGGTCTAGGACATTCGGCAGCCGCCTTCACCTGCCCATCGAACGGCCGTTCGGGACGGGCAGCGAGCGCCACGCCTTGCGGTCCCCGCCGCTTTGGGATTGTAACATTTCCGGGTCGCTCCTAGCCTGCGGTCATGGGGCCCAGGCCGGGGCCCCGCCGGGGGAAAATCGCACATGCCGCTCGATGTGATTGGCGCCGGATTCGGCCGTACCGGGACGATGTCCCTCAAGCTGGCGCTGGAGCAGCTCGGCTTCGGCCCGTGTCATCACATGGTCGAGGTGCTGATGCGGCCGGGCGCCGCCGAGCCGTGGGCGGCCGCCGCACGCGGCGAGCGGCCGGACTGGGACGGCGTGTTCGCCGACTATCGTTCCTCCTGTGACTGGCCGTCCTGCGATTACTGGCGCGAGCTTGCGGCACATTGGCCGGACGCCAAGGTGATCCTGACTGTGCGCGAGCCGGAGACGTGGTTCCGCAGCACGCAGGCGACGATCTTCAGTTCAGCCAATCCGCTCATCGAGAACGACCGCGGGCCGATCGGGCAGACCATGCGCGCGATCGGCGCGCATCATTTCGGCGGCAAGGTGAACGACCGTGACCTGTGCCTCGCGGCCTTGGCGCAGCACAACGCAGCGGTGCAGCGGGAGCTTCCTGCCGAACGCCTGCTGGTGATGGACATCGCCGAGGGCTGGGCGCCGCTGTGCCGTTTCCTGGACGTGGCCGTGCCGGATGCACCGTTCCCGCACGCCAACACCTCCGATGAGTTCGGTGCACACGCGGGCAAGCTGATATCCGGCATCCAGGCCTAGCAAGGAGCAACGGACACTTCCCCTCCCCCGCGATCAGAGGGGAGGAGGCGCGCCCTTTAGGCGCTTGCGCTTACGCCTCCCGTCCCGCCAGTCTCGACCTGACCAGCAGGGACGCCGGGCGGGAGGAACGAAGTGGCAGACAGCACAGCAGACAGTCGCGTCAAGCGGGTATCGGCCGAGGAGGCGCTGGCGCTGCACAGCAGCGGCCGGCCGGGCAAGCTCGAAACCCATATCTCCAAACCGATCATCACTGCGCGTGACCTGAGCCTGGCCTATTCGCCCGGCGTCGCCGAGCCGTGCCTGCAGATCGCCCGCGATCCCGCCACCGCCTATGATTACACCAGCAAGGGCAACATGGTGGCCGTGGTCAGCAACGGCACCGCCGTCCTCGGCCTCGGCAACCTCGGCGCGCTGGCCTCGAAGCCGGTAATGGAGGGCAAGGTCGCGCTGTTCAAGCGTTTCGCCGATATCGACGGCATCGACCTGTGCGTGCAGACCGAGGACGTGGACCAGTTCGTCGAATGCGTCCGCTATCTCGGCCCGAGCTTCGGCGGCATCAATCTGGAGGATATCAAGGCGCCGGAGTGCTTCGTCATCGAGCAGCGGCTGCGCGAGCTGATGGACATTCCGGTGTTCCACGACGACCAGCACGGCACCGCCATCGTCGCCGCCGCCGGCCTCATCAACGCCTGCCACCTCACCGGCCGCGACCTCCGTAGCACGCGCCTCGTCGTCAACGGCGCGGCGCCGCCGCGATCGCCTGCGTCGAACTGCTCAAGGCGATGGGGATGCAGCAGGACCACGTCATCCTCTGCGACACCAAGGGCGTGGTGTATCGCGGCCGCGCCGAGGGCATGAACCAGTGGAAGAGCGCCCATGCGGTCGAGACCCGCGCCCGTACGCTGGCCGATGCCCTGCTGGGGGCCGACGTGTTCTTCGGCCTCTCGGTCAAGGGCGCGCTGACATCGCAGATGGTCGCGAGCATGGCCGATCGGCCGATCATCTTCGCCATGGCCAATCCCGACCCGGAGATCACGCCGGAGGAGGCGCGCGCCATCAGCCCGCACGCGATCATCGCCACCGGCCGCAGCGACTATCCGAACCAGGTCAACAACGTGCTGGGCTTCCCCTACATCTTCCGTGGCGCGCTCGACGTGCAGGCTTCGACCATCAACGACGCCATGAAGATCGCCGCCGCCGAGGCGCTGGCGCATCTGGCGCGCGAGGACGTGCCAGACGAGGTCAGTACCGCCGGCGCCGGGCTGCGGCTGCAATTCGGCCCCGACTACATCATCCCCAACGCCTTCGATCCGCGCCTGGTCAGCCGGCTGCCGCCGGCGGTGGCGAAGGCCGCGATGGACTCGGGCGTCGCGCGCAAGCCGATCGCCGATCTGCGCCGCTACACCCGCAATCTTTCCGGCCGGCTCGATCCCACCGCCAACGCGCTCGATGCCATCATGGAGAGCGTGCGCGCCCATCCTCGCCGCGTGGTGTTCGCCGAGGGCGAGGAGGAGAAGATGGTGCGCGCCGCCGTGGCGTTCCGCCGCGCCGGCTACGGAACGCCGGTCCTGATCGGCCGCGAGGACCGGGTGCGTGCCACGATGGAGCGGCTGGGCATCGGTGATGCGGAGGGTGTCGAGATCCACAACGCCCGCCTGTCGCACCGCAATGCGGCCTATGCCGACTTCCTCTACCGCCGCCTGCAACGGCGCGGCTTTCTCGCCCGCGACTGCCAGCGCATGGCCAACCAGGACCGCAACGTGTTCGCCGCCTGCATGGTGGCGACCGGCGACGCGGATGCGCTGGTGACGGGCCTCACCCGCTCGCCCGCCGTGTGCCTGGAGGAGATCGGCTATGCGATCGAGCCGGCCGATGGCAGCGTGGCGTTCGGCCTCACGCTGATGGTGGGCACGCGCGGCACCGTGTTCATCGCCGACACGCTGATGCACGGGCGGCCCGCGCCCGATCAGCTCTGCGCCATCGCCATCGGCTCGGCGGCGGCGGCGCGGCGGCTGGGTCATGAGCCGCGCGTGGCGCTGCTGAGCTTCGCCACCTTCGGCAACCCGATGCATCCGACCGGTAGCAACACACGCGAGGCGATGGCGCTGCTCGACGCGCGCGGCGTGGATTTCGAGTACGACGGCGAGATGAGTCCGGACGTGGCGCTGGACATGTCGCTGCGGGCACTGTTCCCGTTCTGCCGGCTGACCGGGCCGGCCAACGTGCTGGTGATGCCGGGGCTGCACGCGGCCCATATCGCCTCGCGCCTCGCGGCCAGGCTCGGCAGCGGCAGCACGATCGGGCCGCTGCTGATCGGGCTCTCGCACGCGGCTCAACTGGTGGCGATGGACAGTTCCGTGTCGCAGATCGTCGATATCGCGGCGCTGGCGGCACATCAGACGCTGGAGCGGCGCTGAGCCAAAAGGCGCGTCCGGTTAACCCGATGATTACGGGACTGTGGCATCTGCATCGGCCGAAGCGGCTTCTCGTCCTCGGGAGATGCAATGTCACGCCTGACCCTTTCGGCGCGTTTCGTGATCCTGGGGGCGTTGATCGTGGCGGCGGCCATCGCCGCCTCGCTTGGCGTCACCCTGCAATCCGTGACACAGGAAATGACGCGGCAGGCGCAGAATAGCCTGCGCACGAATCTGGCCGTGGCGTACGAACTGCTCGCGGCCCACGGCACCGCCATCCGCCTCGAAGACGGCCAGCTCAAGGTGGGTGGATACGTCCTCAACGGCAACAACGAGATCGTCGACAAGGTGAAGCGGATCGCCGGCGGGGACGCGACCATCTTCATGGGCGCAACGCGGGTCGCCACCAATGTGAAAAAGCCGGACGGAACGCGCGGCATCGGCACCCATCTCGCCCCCGGTCCGGCGCACGATGCCGTGTTCAGGGCCCACAAGGCATATTGGGGCGAAGCGGATGTGCTCGGCGTCCCGCACTTCACCGTCTATGACCCGATCATCGCCGCGGATGGACGTGTGATCGGCATCGTCTATGTCGGCGTCGCCAAGCGCGACTTCTTTTCGATCGTCGATGCCCTCCTGCGCCGGAACGCGCTGGCCGGCGGCCTGATCGCGCTGCTCTCGGCGGCGATCATGTTCGTGGTCGCCCGAACTCATGTTCAGGCCGCTGCTCGCCCTGCGATCCGTGATGGATGCGCTCTCCGCCGGCCGGCTGGATACGACGGTGCCGGGCACGGACCGCCGCGACGAGATCGGCGCGATGAGCCGGTCGGTGCAGGTGTTCAAGGACAACGCGGCGCAGATGGAGCGCCTGCGGGCCGAGCAGGAACAGGCGAAGGTTCTGGCAGGCGAGCGGCAGAGACAGGCGATGCGCGCGCTCGCCGATCAGTTCGAGCAGAGCGTGGGCGGCATCGTCGAAGCGGTCGCCCTGGCATCCACGGAGATGGAGCAGGCGGCCCGGAGCATGACCGGCACCGCGGACGAAACCGCCCGCCAGAGCGCGACGGTGGCTGCGGCGGCGACGCAGACGGCGAGCAACGTGCAGATGGTGGGCGCGTCCGCAGAGGAGCTGACCTCGTCGATCCAGGAGATCACCCGCCAGGTCGCCCAATCCTCGCGGATTGCGCGCGAGGCGGTGGCCCAGGCAGATACGACCGGCAGCACTGTCGACAGCCTGGCAGCGGCCGCGCAGAAGATCGGCGAGGTGGTGGGCTTGATCCGCAACATTGCCGGTCAGACCAATCTGCTGGCCCTGAACGCCACGATCGAGGCGGCGCGCGCGGGCGAGCATGGCAAGGGCTTCGCGGTTGTTGCCTCGGAAGTAAAGACGCTCGCCAATCAGACCGCGAAGGCCACCGAGGAGATCGCGGCACAGGTGCGCGCGATCCAGGGTGCGACCGCGGAAGCGGTCGGTGCGATCCAGGGTATCGGCGCCACCGTCGGCCAGCTCAGCGGGACCGCCGCCAGCATCGCCGTCGCGGTCGAGCAGCAGGGCAGCGCGACGCAGGAGATCGCCCGCAACGTCCAGCAGGCGGCTTCGGGCACGCAGGAGGTGACCGGCAGCATTCGCGGCGTGACCGGTGCCTCCGACGCGGTGGGGACGGCTGCGCGGCAGGTGCTTGGATCGGCGGGGGCGCTGGCCCGCCAATCCGACGCGCTGCGCCGTGAGGTCGGCAGCTTCGTCGCCAGTGTCAGGGCCGCTTAGGACGGCGCGATCGGCGGCTGACGCTCAACTCGCTATCGTGCCGAGGCTTGCGGTCATGTCGGGCGAACGGAGCAGCGGACCGGCCAACGAGCCCTCATGCGCCAGCAGCCAGCGTTTGCGGTGCAGCCCGCCGCCATACCCGGTCAGGGTGCCGTTGGCACCGATCACCCGATGGCACGGCACGACCACGCCGATCGGATTGGCGCCGTTCGCAAGCCCCACCGCGCGCACCGCTGCCGGCTTGCCGATCCGGCGTGCCAGCTCGCCATAGCTGATCGTCTGTCCGGCCGGGATGTCGCGCAGCGCGCGCCAGACGGTGCGCTGAAACGCCGTCCCGTCCGCTCCCGCCGGCAAAGCATCGATCGCCGCGATGTCGCCCGCGAAATAGGCGAGCAGCGCCGAGGTGCGACCGTGCGGGTCTCGGGTGGGGACGAGCTTCACCCGGCCCGCGCCATATTGCCGGTCCAGCCAGGCTCGCGTCCTGTCGTCGTGATCGGTCCAGTCCACGATGCGCAAGCAACCATCCCGATCCGTGGCTACGACCAGTTCGCCCAGCGGCGTATCGGTGCGGTCGATCAGCCACTCGATCGGTTCAGGCATGGGCATCCTCCTTCGGTCGGGCCGCTTCGTCCGCGTCGGCGGCCCAGAGATGCTGCGCCGCGTAGCCCCGCCAGGGTCGCCAGGCCTCGGCCCGGCGCAGCAGCGAGGCGGGTGTCGGCTTCACGCCGTCGATCCGCGCGGCACCCCGCAGCAGGCCGATATCGGTGGCCGGAAACGCGTCGGTCTCACGCAACGCGCGCAGAGCGATGTACTGCGCCGTCCACTCGCCGATCCCCGGCACGGCGCGCAGCCGCGTCACCGTGTCGTCGAGGCCCTTCGATGGGGCGAACAGCAGCCGGTCCGCGGCCGCCGCCGCGGCAACGGCCTTGAGCGTCGCCCGCCGCGACCCCGGCATTCCCAGCCGGTCGAGATCGGCGCCACACACCTGGCCAGGCGTCGGGAAGGACAGCGACAGGCCATCGCCTTCCTCACCCGGCAACCTCGTGCCGCACAGGGCAGCGAGCTGTCCGGCCAGCCGCCTTGCCGCGGCAAGCGTCACCTGCTGGCCGAGGACCGCACGGATCGCCAGCTCGAATCCATCCCAGCCGCCCGGCGCGCGCAGTCCGGGGCGGCGTTCGACCAGCGGCGCCAGCGCGGGATCGCACGAAAGGTGCTGCCCGATCGTGCCGACGTCGGCGCCCAGATCGAACACGTGGCGGATGCGCCTCACGATCGCGGGCAGCGCCCGCACGCATGGAAAGCGAATGGCTGCGACGAGGCTCTGACGCTCCGGCGCGTGGGTGATCGTCACCATGCCGATGCTCCCGTCATGGACGATCGTCCTGCGGTACTCGTGGCGATCCACGCGCTCGATGGCCGGGATCGCGCGGGCGGCGAGGAAGGCCAGCATCGCCTCCCAGTCGTATGGCGGATGATAGCGCAATGACAGGGTGACACCGGAAGCGGCCGGACGGTCCGCCACGTCGTGCCGCCGCAACGCGCTCGGCGGGCGCTGGAACAGCGCGCGAAACGTCTCGTTGAACCGCCGGACGCTGCCGAAGCCGGAGGCCAGCGCCACCTCCGTCATGGGCAGCCGCGTCTGATGGATCAGTTGCTTGGCGAACAGCACCCGCCGCGTCTGCGCCACGGCCACAGGCGTTGCCCCCAGATGCGCCCGGAACAGGCGCCGAAGCTGCCGCCCGCCCACGCCAAGCCGGCCCGCCAGGGTTTCGAGGTCCGCGGCGCTGCCGTCGAGGGCACCCTCGGCGATCAGCGCCAGCGCGCGCGAAACAGTGCCGGACGTGCCGTTCCACGCCGAAAACTCCGGTGCGGTCTCCGGCCGGCAGCGCAGGCAGGGGCGGAACCCCGCCTCCTGCGCCGCCGCGGCACTGGTGAAGAACCGGCAGTTCTCGGCGTGCGGCGTGCGGGCCGGGCAGATCGGGCGGCAATAGATTCCGGTCGTGCGCACGCCCACGAACAGCCGCCCGTCGAAACGGGCATCGCGGCTCTGGATGGCGCGGTAGCAGGCAGCGGGGTCGAGCGGGTCCACGCGACGATCCTGCCACCGTCGCCGCGCGAACGCTCGCGGCTTTCGGACATGGTCACGCCATGAAGGGGTCAGGCCTTGCGCGCGGGCGTCATCAGGCCGAGTGCCGCACCGGTGCTGTCGGCAATGAAGCCAAGCCGGCCGACGTCGGGGATGTCGAACGCCGGACGCAAGGCAACGCCGCCGCTCTGGGTTGCCAACCTGACCCGCGCGTCGACGTCATCGACCTCCAGATATTCGAACCAATGCGGTGGCGTGCCCGGCGGCAGGTCCGCCGGCATCGCCATGATGCCGGCAACCGGCGAACCGCCGGATTCGGCAACCCAATAAGTGCCGTCCGGCATCGGCATGCCCTTGAATGTCCAGCCGACGAGAGTGCCGTAGAAGCTCTTTGCCGCCTCCACGTCGCGCGTCAGAAGCTCGTTCCAGACGAATTTGCCGTGGGCCATCGATGGTCCTCCTCCTGTTTCAGCTCCCCGCCTGCGCATCCGGCGGGCGGCTTGCGGCCGTGGGCGGCGCGCCGGGCGGCTCGCGCGAATCGATCACCACCAGCAGCCGCCCGGCCAGCGGCGTGGACTCGTGCTCGGGCCCCAGCAGGGCGCGGTATGCCACATCCGTCATGGCCGCCCGCTCGTAATCGGCATCCAGCACGCCATGCCGGTCGAGAAACCGGTTCATCGCGTCGGACACCCGCACGCACCCCTCGGAGGCCCGATGGCCGAGCCGCTGTTCCAGGTATTCGGGGTCGGTCGCGTGCATCTGCAGCCGGATGTCCCCGCCCTCGCCGGTATGCAGCCAGCCCTTGGTCGCCCATTGCCAGCCGAAATCCCACACCCGCATTCCAGCCACTCCCAGGCCGCGGATATGATTCTCGTTGAAGGTGCCCTGCGCCCGGAAATCCAGGATCAGGTCGGTATGCGCGAACACGCCGACCGGCGTGATGTAGTAGTCCTTGCGCCCGGCCTGCCCGGTTGAGATGTGGCCGCCGCCGATCATCTCCCAGGCACCGCGCGGGCGTGCCAGGACGATCGCGAGGGCCTGCACCCGCGGATTGCGGTCTGCCACCACGATCAGTTGCGGGGTATCGATCGCGGCGTCGCTCATGGCCATCTGCGCGCGCGCGGCGGTGATCCAGGCCTGCGCCCGCGTGCCGCTCCAGGTCAGATGCTGCGGCACCTCGCGCACGAAATCGCGGCGCAGCTGTGCCGCCGCCGCTACCACGGCCACATCCGGGAGCGTCGCGGGCACGCGCGCGATCACCGGCATGGGCACCGGCATGGGCACCGGCCGGGTCGGATTGGCAAAGGGCGGCCGAAGGGCCGGCAGCGGTATCTGGGTCACGGCCGCCGGAGCAGCCTGGGCGCAGCCCGATGCCAGGAGCGTCGCCGCCATACCCATTGCGTGCCAAATCCGCGCGGCGCACCGAAATGAAAACACCGAACGTCCCGCCACCCGTGCCGTATCGTGACTTTCATCCTACGCCGGCCGATATGAATGCGCGACGTCACGGTGGCGTGTGGCCGATTTATCGTCGCGGGTGCGGCGCGCCTGCCGCAGTCGGTTTCGTCAACCCCCGCGCGTCATCCGCGCGACATGTCCGAGCAGGTCCGGCCACAACCGCGCCACGCCCATCATCGCGGCCTGGAGCGGCCCTGACAGCCCGGCTCGGTCAAGCGCCGAGGCAAGCCGGATCGGCCCCCCGATGTCGGCCCGGGCGCACGCATGATAGCGGTCCGGCGAACCGCCACCCAGGAAGCAGGCGGCGGCCAGCTCCGCCGTACGCAGGGCGATGGCGATGCCGTCCCCGGCAAAGGACGGGATGACGCCCATCTGGTCGCCCAAGCGAAACGCCGCGCCATCATCGGTGCCGGGTCGGTGGACGAAGCCGTACGGCACGCGGGCGATGGCCAGCGGTTTCGGCCAGCCCTGCGCCCCCTCCAGCCTGCGCGCGAGATACGGGCTGTCGCGGCACAGCCCGGCCAGCAATCCGTTCCAGCCTCCGGCCGCCCGCAGGCGCGATCGCGACGCCACCAGGCAGAGATTGGCCATGCCGTCCTCAATCAGTTGCAGGCCGACATAGGTGTCGCGGAACAGCAGCAGTTCGATCACGCCGTCGAGCGCCCGGCTCTGCTCGGGGGCGAGGCGGAGATG
Source organism: uncultured Pseudomonadota bacterium (assembly GCA_963838805.1). Taxonomy (GTDB): domain Bacteria; phylum Pseudomonadota; class Alphaproteobacteria; order Acetobacterales; family Acetobacteraceae; genus CAVRQM01. Next base: position 50,119 of record CAWISK010000005.1, on the reverse strand, counting down.
CACCTTGAATCCGATCGTCTCGCGCACCGGCCGCGCCAGAGCCCGCTCGGCGCCGCGCAGCTCGTGCTTGCCGGTCGCCAGGAACAGATGCCGGGCGGTGATCTCGCCGAGATGCTCGACATCCAGAATCAGGCCGCGCGCGCGGCGAATGGCGTGGCCGCGCAGGATCGTGGCACCGCTTGCCTCGGCCGCCGCCAGCAAGGCGGCATCCAGCACCCGGCGCGACACGCCCGCAGCGGCGAACGGCAGCTTCGCCTCGACCATGCGCGTGCCGCGCAGCAGACGCAGCCGGCTGATCGGGCGAGCACCGAGCGCCGCGACATCAATCCCGAGCGAGGCGAGCCGCGTCAGACCGTCGCCGCCGATGAACTCACCGCAAACCTGGTGCGTGGGGATCGCGTTGCGCTCGATCACCGTGACCCGGCGTCCGGCGCGGGCCAGCAGACACGCCACAGCTGCTCCGGCGGGACCGCCGCCGGCGACGACGATGCCGTTCACTTCATCCGCGACACGCATAGCCGGAACGGCATCTTCCAGCTTATGTCGGCGGCGATGCCGGCCTTCGCGAGATAGGCGTCCCAATCCGCGCGGCGGAACGCGCGGGCGATCGATACCGCCCCGTCATGGCCCACGAAGCGATGCCAGCGTGCGACGGAGGCGATCAGGCGAAACCCGTAATAGGCGACGGCATGGCGATGCAGGTCGTTGACGAACCAGCCGCGCGCGGCGGTGGCCTCCATCCAGCGCAGGAACTCGGACCACCTGCGCGTCGGTCAGGTGATGGGTGAACAGCGAGCTGATGATGAAATCCGGCGGGCTGGCGGGCCGGAAGTCGAACACGTTGCCGGTATGGTAGGTGATCGCCAGGTCGTCAGGCGTGGCGGCGCGCGCCGCCAGCGCGCTCGACGGGTCGAGGTCCACCCCTGACAGCCCTGCCTGCTTGCCGCGCCGCGCCGCCCAGCGCGCGATGGCGCGCAGCATGTCGCCGTGTCCGTAGCCCACGTCCAGCAGCGAGAACGCGCGCGCCTCTCCCACCGCGCGCGCGAGCCAGGCGAGGGTCGGCCGATGCGCCAATGTCAGCCGGTTGACCGTGGCGAGGTCGCCCAGGCAGCGTGCGAACTCCTCGGCCGACACCGTCTCGGTGTCCATCCATTCGGTCTCGGAACTGCGCCGTGCGAAGTTCCTCATAGCACATGGAAGCGGAACGTCTCGGCGACCATGCCGGGACCGAACGCCATCGCGAGGCCCCGCCCCGCCGGACCGCCCAGCATTCCCGCAAGCACGAACATGATCGTGGCCGAGGACAGGTTGCCGAACTCGTGCAGGACCGCGCGCGACCGTGCGAGCGCCGTGCGCGACAGCGAAAGCCCGATCTCCACCGCGTCCAGCACGGTGCGCCCGCCCGCATGGACGGCCCACAGATCGATCGCCTGCGTGCCCTCGCCGCGCAGCAGATCGCCCCATCCTTGTGCAATGCATCCTCGCGCAACGCCTGCGCGATCCGTCCCGGCACGCGGCCGGAGAGGTGCATGTTGAAGCCGCGATCGCCGATGTGCCAGGTGATGAGATCGGCGCTGTCGGGGATGATGGCGCTGCGGAAATCGTCCAGCGCCAGCCCCTCCGCCTCGGCGGTCACGAGGGCGGCGGCGCAGCCGTCGCCGAACAGCAGGAACGAGAGGATCGTCTCCAGCTCCGCCGTCTCCTGCATGTGCAGGGTACACAGTTCCAGGTTGACCACCAGCACGCGCGACACCGGGTCGGCCAGGACCGCTTCCTGTGCCGCGCGCAACGCCGGTATCGCCGCCGAGCAGCCCATGAAGCCGATCACGCTGCGCTTGACGGTCGCGGCAAGGCCGAGCCGGCAGGCAAGCTGCAAATCCAGGCCGGGAGCGGAGAACCCGGTGCAGGACGCCACGATCAGATGCGTGATGCGGTGGCGCTCGCGGCCGATGTCGAGTGCCGAGATCGCCCGCAGCGCCAGCGCCGGCGCCCATTCCTTGTAGCGCTCCATCCGTGCCGCGGTGGAGGGAAACGCGCCGCGTACGAAAAACCGGGCGGCATCGACCTCGCCCGCCTCCAGCCGCCCCGGACGAAAATACGAGAAACGGTGCGCGATGCCAGCCCGCTCCGCCATGCGGTCGAACACGCTGCGCTCACGTTCGTGGGGGAGCAGCGTGCGGGCGAAGGCCACGAATGGCGCGTGCACGTCGTTGGGCGGCACGGCGGTCGCGATGCGGTTGACATAGGCCGTCATGCCCGCTTCACCGCCAGCACCGCGTTCAGCCCGCCAAAAGCGAAGGAGTTGGACAACGCCACCTCGACCGCTTCAGGGCGGGCATTATTCGGCACGCAGTCGATGTCGCACTCCGGATCGCGCTCGCGGAAGCCGATGGTGGGCGGCAGCACGCCATCGCGCAGCGCCAACACCGTCAGCACCAGCTCCACGGCACCGCAGGCCGACATGCAGTGGCCCAGCATCGACTTGCTGGAGGAGACGGCGAGGCGGCCGGCATGGACGCCGAACACGCGCGCGATCGCCGCGACCTCCGTGCGGTCGTTCAGTCGCGTGCCGGTGCCGTGCGCGTTGATGTAGTCCACCGCCCCGGGTGCCAGCCCGGCATCGTCCAGCGCCGCAAGCATCGCCGCCGCCGCTCCGCCCGCGTCGGGTGCGGTCAGATCGGCCGCATCGGCACTCATGCCGCACCCCACCAGCTCGGCGTGAATGCGGGCACCCCGCGCCCGCGCCCGCTCCCACGGCTCCAGCACCAGCATGCCCGCACCCTCGCCAAGCACCAGCCCGGCGCGATCCTTCGAGAAGGGGCGGCAGACATCCGGACTCAGCACCCGCAGCGCCTCCCAGCCCTTGACGAAGCCCACCACGATCGAGGCATCGCCGCCGCCGGTGATCGCCAGATCGAGCATCCCGGCGCGCACCATCTGGAATGCCTGGCCGATCGCGTGCGCCGCCGAGGCGCAGGCCGAGGCGGTGGCGAAGCTCGGTCCGCGCAGGCCGAACTCCATCGAGACATGGCTGGCGCCACCGCTCGGCATGATGCGCGGCACGGTGAGCGGCGGCACGCGGTTGCTGCCCTCGCCGTAGAAGGTCAGATAGGCGCTGTCGAACGTCTCCTGCCCGATCGCGGCACCCAGCACGGCACCGGCGCGGGCCGGGTCGAAAGCCGGGGCCGCCCGCGTCGCGCATCGCCTCGCGCGCCGCGACCACGGCGAGTTGCGCGGCGCGGTCCAGCATCGGCAGGCGCCGGCGATCGAAATGCGTGGCCGGGTCGAAGCCGCGGATTTCCGCCGCCGTGCGCGCGGACAGGCGAGTGGTCGGGATATTGGCGATCGGGCCGATGCCGCATTCGCCACGCCGCACCGCGTCTCCACAGCGAGGCGACGTCGTGCCCCAGCGCCGCGATGGCACCCATGCCGGTGATCGCGACGCGATGGCGGCCGGTCATGCGAGGTAGAGTGGAGGGCAGAGGGCGGCCGGCATCACCCGCCGGCAACGGGTCGCCGCTTGGCGTCGATCGCGGCCAGGATGTGCGCCAGCAGGTCGCGCACGGTGGCGAATTCCGCGCCGGCGGGGCGCTCCGCCACCACCGGAATCTCGATGTCGAAATGCGATTCGATGGCGAAGATCGCCTGCACCATGTCGAGCGAGGGGATCCCGAGCGCCTCGATCGTTGCATCCGGCGTCAGCGTCTCGGCCGGGATGCCGGTCTCGCGCGAGATCAGTGCCAGGATCTCAGGCACCCTCGGGTCGTCCGTGACCGACAGCGCCTGATCGTTCATGTGGCGGTCCCTCACCGTCCGGTGAGGATGCGCTCCACCAATTGCCGCACGGTCGGGATGAAGCCGTTGCCGTAGAACGGATCGGAGGCGAAGCGATAGGCGTTGTGGCCGGCGAACATCAGATTGTGCTCCATCGCCGCGTCCTCGTCGCCGGTATGGGCGACCTCCTGGAGCGTCTTCTGGATGCAGAAGCTGCGCGGGTCGGCCTTCTTGCCGTTCGAGAAATCCGGCTCGTGCTGCGCCCAGTTGGAGAAGCGGCACTGGCTCAGGCAACCCATGCAGGCCTGCTGGTCAGCCAGGATCTCCGCCGCCTTCTCCGGGGTGACGAAGACCAGCGTCGAGTTGGGTGTGCGCAGCGCCTCGGTGAAGCCGGCCGCTTCCCAGCCCTTGGCGTGTTCCAGGTCGGGGGAAGTCAGATAGACGATGCGACGGCGTGGCCCCACGCCGAACTCCGCCACGTGCTCGCCCACCGGCTCCGTCGTGTAGGCAACCTGGTGCTCGCTCCGCAGGCGAAGCTCCTGAATGAAGCTGTTGTTGACCGCGGAGGAATAGAAGCCGGTCGGGCTGAAGCGGTTGAGGAACACGTCGCCCTTGGCAAGCGTCAGCAGCTTGCGCTTCCAGGCCTCGCCGATCGGGCTTTCCTGGGTCAGCAGTGGCCGCGTGCCGAACTGGAAGGCGATCGGACCCAGATCGGGATTGCCGATCCAGTCCTCCCATTCCTCCAGCCACCAGACGCCGCCCGCCATGATGATGGGCGTCTCGCCCAGCCCCAGCTCGCGCATCAGCTTGCGCAGCGCCAGCACGCGCGGAAACGGATCCTCCGGCTTTTCCGGGTCTTCGCTGTTGGACAGGCCGTTATGTCCGCCGGCGAGCCAGGGATCCTCATAGACGACCCCGCCCAGCAGCGAGGCCGCCTTGTGATAGGCGCGCTTCCACAGCGCGTTGAAGGCACGCGCGGAGGAGACGATCGGGTAATAATAGACCCCGAAGCGTGCGGCGATGTCCGAAAGCCGGTACGGCATCCCCGCACCGCAGGTCAGGCCGTGGATCAGTCCGCGCGCGCCCTCCAGCACCCCGGTGATGACGCGCTCGGCGGCGGCCATCTCCCACAGGATGTTGGCGTGGATGCGCCCGGCGCTGCCCGCGATGTCGTGCGCCCGGCGGGCCTGGACGATGCCGCCGCGGATCGCGAAAGCCACCAGCTCCTCGTGCCGTTCGCGGCGGGTGTGGCCGAGATAGGTCTGCGGGATGAGCTTGCCGTCGTCGTCGAAGGTATCCGCATTGACCGCGCTGAACGTGCCGGCACCGCCGGATGCCGCCCAGCTTCCCGCGGTGATCCCGGTCGAGATCGAAACGCCCTTGCCCCCTTCGACCAGCGGTAGCAGCTCGATCCCGCCCATGCGGATCGCCTCGATCGTCTTCATGGCCCGGTTTCGACCCTCATTGCCGCAGCCTCACATAGGGGCTCGCGATACCGAGTTCACCCTAACCCGGTGACCCGGCATCGCGCATGGATATTCCTTCACTCGGCCGCCGCTTCGGTGTGCGGCCGCGTCTCGCGTTCGCTGCCGCGGCCACCCTTGGCGCCCACCTGGTCGGTGATATCCGCGCCGGTCGCCTGATCGACCACCCGCATGGATAGCTTGATCTTGCCCCGGTCGTCGAAGCCCAGCACCTTGACCTTCACGGCATCGCCCACGGCCACCACGTCGCCGGTCTTGGCCACGCGGTTCGCGGCCAGCTCGCTGATGTGCACGAGCCCGTCGCGGGAGCCGAGGAAGTTCACGAAGGCGCCGAACTCGGCGATCTTCACCACCTTGCCATTATAGATCACGCCCACCTCCGGCTCGGCCACGATGCCGCGGATGCGATCCACGGCGGCCTGGGCCCGGTCCGGATCGGACGAGGCGATCTTGATGGTGCCGTCATCCTCGATGTCGATCTTCGCACCGGTCTGCTCGACGATCTCGCGAATCACCTTGCCGCCGGTGCCGATCACGTCGCGGATCTTGTCCTTCGGGATGTTGATGACCGTGATGCGCGGCGCGGTCGCGGCCACGTCGCTGCGCGCACCCGTGATCGCACGGCTCATCTCGCCCAGGATGTGCAGCCGCCCGTCGCGCGCCTGCGCCAAGGCTACCTGCATGATCTCGGGCGTGATCGAGGTGATCTTGATGTCCATCTGCAAGCTGGTGACACCCTGCTCGGTGCCGGCCACCTTGAAATCCATGTCGCCCAGGTGGTCCTCGTCGCCGAGGATGTCGGTCAGCACCGCGAAGCCGCGATCCTCCTTGATCAGCCCCATGGCGATGCCGGCCACCGGACGGCCCAGCGGCACACCCGCGTCCATCAGGGCGAGGCTGGTGCCACAGACCGTCGCCATCGACGAGCTGCCGTTGCTCTCGGTGATCTCGCTCACCACACGCAGCGTGTAGGGGAACTTGTCCTTCCCCGGCAGCAGCGGGTGGATGGCCCGCCACGCCAGTTTGCCGTGGCCGATCTCGCGCCGTCCGGGGCTGCCCATGCGGCCGGCCTCGCCCACCGAATAGGGGGGGAAGTTGTAGTGCAGCATGAAGTGCTCGCGGTACTCGCCCTCCAGCGCGTCGACGATCTGCTCGTCCTGCGCTGTGCCCAGGGTCGCCACGCACAGCGCCTGCGTCTCGCCGCGGGTGAACAGGGCCGAGCCATGCGCGCGCGGCAGCACGCCCACCTCGGCCACGATCGGGCGCACGGTCTTCGTATCGCGCCCGTCGATGCGCAGGCCGGTGTCCAGCACGGCACCGCGCATCACGTCGGCTTCCAGTTCTTTCAGCAGCGGCTTGGCGCGTTCCGCGTCCAAGGCCTTCTTCGACCAACGCGGTGATCGCGGCCTTTTTCGCGGCGGACACCTTCTCCTGACGAAGCTGCTTCTGCTTCTCCCGATACGCCTCCGCCAAAGGTGCCCGCGCCAGTGCGTCGAGCCGCGCGGTGATCGCCGCTTCGTCGGCCACCGGCTCGGGCATCGTCCAGGGGTCTTTCGCCGCATGCTCGGCCAGTTCGATGATCGCCTGGATCACCGGCTGGAACTGCGCATGGCCGAAGGTCACGGCACCCAGCATCACCTCCTCGGACAGCTCGCGCGCCTCGCTCTCGACCATCAGCACGCCCTCGGCGGTGCCGGCCACGACCAGATCGAGAGGCGGGCCATCCTGGCGCTGCGACGCGGTCGGGTTCAGCACGTACTGCCCGTCGATATAGCCCACGCGCGCGGCGGCCACCGGGCCAAAGAAGGGAATGCCCGAGAGCGTCAGCGCCGCCGAGCAGCCGATCATGGCGACGATATCGGGGTCGTTCTCCAGGTCATGGCTCAGCACCGTGGCGATGACCTGCACCTCGTTGCGGAACCCGTTGGGGAACAGCGGACGGATCGGCCGGTCGATCAGGCGGCTGACCAGCGTCTCCTTCTCGGTGGGCCTGCCTTCGCGCTTGAAGAAGCCGCCGGGAATCTTGCCGGCGGCAAAGGTCTTTTCCTGGTAGTTGACCGTCAGCGGAAAGAAGTCCTGGCCGGGCTTGGTGGTGCGGGCGCCGACCGCGGTGCAGAGCACGATGGTGTCGCCATAGCGCGCCAGCACGGCGCCGTCGGCCTGGCGGGCGATCTTGCCGGTCTCGAGGATCAGCTTGCGTCCGCCCCAGTCGAGCTCGCGGCGGAAGTAGTTGAACATGACGTCGTCCTTCATCTGTGTGGACCGACGCGCCGGGACTGTTTCATGCACGATCCAGGTCCGGCTGGCGGAGGACGGCGTCTCGGGCGGCATGGAGTCGGACTGCGCAAGCCTTGCGCGCAGTCGCGGACCATGTGGCCGGAGCCGCCGTCGCGGGCGTCCGCGATCAGGCCGGCTGTCAGGATCGGCAATCCGTCGTCCCGCCACGTACGGCGGGGTTGCTCCGCATCACCCCGATGCGGAGTGCTGCCGGCGACCTGTAGATGGGTGCGGTCCCCGGCAGTGTCACGTCGGCTTGGTCAAGGCGAGCACGGGCAAGCGGACCCTGCTCCTAGCGGCGCAGGCTCAGCCGGCCGATCAACGCCTGATAGCGGGCGTTGTCCTTGGCCTTCAGATAGTCCAGCAGGCGCCGGCGCTGGCCCACCAGCATCAATAGGCCACGGCGCGAGTGGAAGTCCTTCGCGTGCGTCTTGAGATGCTCGGTGAGATTGACGATCCGCTCGGACAGCAGGGCAACCTGGACTTCCGGGCTGCCGGTGTCGCCTTCCTTGCGGGCGTGCTCGTGAACGAGCGCCGTGCGGCGCTCCGCGGTGATCGACATCGTGTGCTCCTGGGTATGGGTGAAACAGGGCGCGCCAGCGATCTCTGGCCGACCGATTCACGCGATGCACGTGCATCGCGATCCGGCCGCTAGAGCATCCGCTCCGGCTTCAGCCAGCCCTCATGCAGGCGGCAGAGGCCGATCACGCGGCTCCCCGCCATCGCTCGCGCCAAACCCCCATCGGGGTCGGCGGAGGGCGGAATCCGGCCCAGCAGCGCCACCAGGCTGATCGCCTGGCCATGTGCCAGATCGGCGGCCTCCGCATCGGTCAGGGCCAGCGCCGGGATGTCGGCCAGCGCGGTCGCAACCGGAAGCAGCAGGTCCGGGGAAGCCGGCGGGGTATCCTCCGCCCGCTGCAGTTTGTCCAGCACAATCGCGTCCGCCTCGGTGAAGGGGCCGACCCGCAGCCGGCGCAGGGCCGCGACGTGTCCCAGCGCGCCGCAGGAAGCGGCCAGATCGCGCGCCAGGCTGCGCATGTAGACGCCCTTGCCGGACTGCACCTCGAAAACGGCGGTCTCGCCGTCCGGCCGCTCGATCAGCGCGAAGCGATCGACGCGCGCCGGGCGCGGCTCCAGCACCGGGGCGCGCCCTTCCCGCGCCATGTCGTAGGCGCGCTCGCCGGCGACCTTGACCGCCGAAAACGCGGGCGGCACCTGCATGATGTCGCCACGGAACGCCGGCAGCGCCGCTTCGATCTCGGCGTCACTCGGCCGGACCTCCGACGTCGCGACCACGCTGCCGTCCGCGTCGTCGGTGTCGCGCGCCTGGCCGAAGCGCAGGGTGAAGCGGTAGATCTTGGTGCCGTCCATGACATAGGGCACGGTCTTGGTCGCGGCCCCGAACGCCACCGGCAGCAGGCCCGTCGCCAGCGGATCGAGCGTGCCGCCATGTCCCGCCTTCTGCGCGTCGAACCAGCGGCGGACGCGGTTGACCACATCGGTGCTGGTCAGCCCCGGCGGCTTGTCGATGATCAGCCACCCGTCGAGCGGGCGGCCACGCTTGCGGCGCTGGCGCATGGCGGCGGTGACTCTCAAATGAAGATTGGATCCCTTGGGACTGGTCCATGGCCAGTGCAGCGGGCGGATACATTCCCAGGGGCGATGGCGCCGGCGGCTACTCCGGAATGCCGGCGAGCCGCAGCCCCTGGGCCACATGCTCGCGATCCGTTTCCCTGTCGAGAGGACTCTGCGCCAGGTACCGACCGACGGAAAAGCCCGGCTCCAGGGCCAAAAGCCGCGCCCGGACCAGGGCCGCATCGGCATTCATCCGGGCGTGGCCCAGGGCCGAGAGATACGGCTTCATCGCCGCCACGTACGACGCATTCATCCCCGACACTTCCCGCCCGATCTCCACCGCGGCCGCGTGATCGCGGCGCAGCAAGGGCACGATGACCCGCGCCGTGTCGAGGAAGAACGCCTGAGGGTGAACCGGCGAGAGGAGCTTGTAGCGGGCGATCCGGCGCTCCGCCTCGTCCAGTTCGCCGAGATAGGCGAAGACGGCGCCGGACAGGCCCCAGGCCGATGCCAGGTTCGGATTGATCGCCAGCGCTCGATCGTGCAGCAGGATCGCCTCGCGGGGACGACGATGCAGGAACCCGCGCACATGGCCGGCAATGGCCAACGCCTTCGGATCCTGAGGATCGAGCGTGATGGCGCGGTCGGCCAGGCGCTCCGCCTCGGCGGCAACGGCCTCGAAATCCTCCGCCCATCCCTGGGCGGCCAGGACGGTGTGCCAATGCGCATACCACGCATGGGTCGCCGCCCAGTCCGGCTCGCGGGCGAGCGACTGGCGCAGCAGCTCCCCGGCCTCCATGAACAGCGGCCGCTCCAGCCGGCCGATCAGCGAAATGGCGCGCAACAGCAGGTCATAGGCAGAAGCGTCGTCCTGCGACCCGCCGGCCGTCCGCTCCGACTCGACCAGCAGGATCTGCGGGTCGATCTGCGCCGCCGCCTCGGCCGCCACCTCGTCCTGCACCGCCAGCAGATCGTCCGCATCGCGATCGAAACGCCGTGTCCAGACCACCTGATTGCCGCCGCACAGGTCGAGCAGCCGCAGCGACACGCGCAGGCGGCTGCCGGAGCGCTGCACCGAGCCATCCACCAGGAAATCGAGGCCGAGCGTTCGCCGCAGCACGGTCTCGTCGCGCGTCTGCGCCGTCTGTGCGGCGAAGCGGGCGAGGGTGCTCGAAGGCACCAGGAAGGTCCACCGGAACTTCGCCAGGGCCGCCGTGATGTCGTCGGCGAGGCCGTCGGACAGGTGCGACTCGGCCTCCGAAACGCCGATCAGCTGCAACGGCATGACGCCGATATGCGGGCCGCCGCGCGGTGCCGGAGAACGACCCGGCTCACGCAGAGCTGTCGCCGCGATCCGTCCTGGGCCGGTCCTGCCGCGGCGGCTCGCCGTGCGGCGGGGTCGCGACCAGCAACTCATCGGCATCGTTCGCCGGATGGGCCGCCGTCCGCGCGGCCGGTCGCGGTGCGGGTCGGGCGGAAGCGGGTCTGGCGCCCTGCGCGTGCGCCGCCTCGGCCATGACCGGCGAGGGCTTCGGCGGCACGGCATGGCGGATGTCGTTGACCAGCCGTTGCGTTTCGGCGGACGGCTGGGCATCGAGTTGCTCGGCCAACGCGAGGCGGCAGCGTTCATAAGCCTGGATCGCCATCCCGCGCTCGCCGCGCGCCATGTAGGCGCGCATCAGCGCACGCCAGGCGCCCTCATGCGCGCGGTCGATGCGGAGCAATTGCTGTGCCGAGGCGATCATCGTCTCCGGCTCGGTCTGGTCGCGCAACAGCAGCTCGGCCAGGCTGCGCGCCCGATCGCTCAGCCGCTGCCGCTCGCCCGCGAGCCAGCCATCGAATGCCGGGTCGATCCCGTCCAGACCCTCCACCAGCTCGCCGTCGTACAGCCCGAGCGCCGCCGGGCGAGCCGGGCTGGCCCGCAACAACTCGTCCACATCGACCCAGACCGTGCCCGGGCGCAACGCCAGATGGTCGCGGGTGATGGACAGAACCTGCGCCCCCAGCGGGTCAAGCGCATCGAGCAGGCGATGGATCTCCTGGCGCAGCGAGGCCCGTGCCTGCTCCTCCGGGCGCCTGCTCCAGAGCATCTCGGCCAGTTTGCCGCGCAGCACCGGGCGCGGCGCCGAAAGTGCGATGATGGCGAGCAAAGCGCGCGTCTTGCGGCCGGTCGGCAGGATGCTCTCGCTGGTGAGCGTCCAGGCCTCCATCTGGCCGATCAGCCGCAGTCGGACCAGGACGGGGCCGATGGGCGGCGTCGGAACGCTTGAGCCGGTCGATCGCTGCATGAGCCGCGGGTCTACATCTCAGGGTCTGGTGGGCTGAACGATGTGGTTCATGTCCCCTACCGTCACGCGATCGTGCGCACAAGCAGGCATCACGAAAGATAACGTACCATTGCCGTCAAGGCCGTGTCACCAGCTAGTTTTCCCAATGCCGGATTCGCGGAGCATCCTGGACGCGTCACCGTGCCAGGGACCGTGGAATCGTTCCAGCCACGTTTCCGCCTGGGTCGGCGCGCCATGCACGATCGCGGCCAGCGGTTCGAGATAGCCCGCTTCATCTGCGCGCCCCCCATGCGCGCGGGCACGCGCGCGCAAACCCTGCCGCGCGAGATCGACGACGTCGCGCGCCAGATCGCGCAATGTTCCGCCCTGCCACGACGCGGCAAGCCCGTGCCGCGGCACCGCGCCGCGCAGGCGCGCGTACTCGCCCCAGGGATGCCGCCGCACCAGCGCGTGCGCGGCCTCCAGCGTGGCCGGATCATACAGCAGCCCGACCCACAGGGCCGACTGCGCCAGCATCATCGCCGGCGTGCCGGCATCGGCGCCGCGCATCTCCAGGAAGCGCTTCACCCGGACATCGGTGAACGCAGTGGTCATGTGGTCGGCGAAATCGCCCACGGTCGCGGCGCCAACGCCCGCATCCGTCAGACGCCCGGCCATGAAATCGCGGAACGACCGGCCGGCGAGATCGACGTAGCGACCGTTGCGGGCGACGAAATACATGGGCACGTCGAGCAGCCATTCCACGTAGCGCTCGAACCCGAAATCCTCGGCGAAGAAGACCTCCGGCATTCCGGTGCGATCGGGGTCGGTATCCGACCAGACATGCGCGCGATAGGACAGGAACCCGTTCGGCCGCCCCTCGGTGAAGGGCGAGTTGGCGAACAGGGCGGTTGCCACCGGCTGTAGAGCCAGCGAGACGCGCAGCTTGCGCGCCATGTCCGCCTCGCTCTCGTAATCCAAATTGACCTGAACGGTGCAGGTGCGGGTCATCATGTCCAGCCCGAGCGAGCCGACGCGGGGCATGTAGCGCCGCATGATGGCGTAGCGGCCCTTCGGCATCCACGGCATCTGCTCGCGCCGCATCGTCGGATGAAAGCCGACAGGTGCGAAATCCAGGCCGAGCGGAGCGGCCGCCCGCCGCACCAGGTCCAGGTGCGCCGCCAGTTCATCCTGCGTGTCGTGCAGCGTGGCAAGAGTGCCCCCCGACAGTTCGAGCTGGCCGGCCGGCTCCAGCGACACCGAGGCGCCGCCGCGAGCGAGCCCGATCGGCTGGCCGGCATCCAGGATCGGCGCCCAGCCGTCTCGCTGCATGCCCTCCAGCACCGCGCGGATGCCGTCCGGCGCGTAGGGCGGCGGCGCCAGATCGCTCAGCCGGAAGCCGAACTTCTCATGTTCGGTGCCGATCGTGAACTGGGCGCGGGGCTTGCAGCCAGCCGCGATGTGCTCGGCCAGTTGGCGCACCGACATGATCGGCGTCGTGTCGGCGTCTCCAAGATTGGACATGCAACTTCCGTTGTTACGTCGAGCGTCTCAGCCGGCCGCGTTTGCCTGCAGCAGCGTCAGGCCCACAATCGCGGCCGTCTCGGCCCGCAGGATGCGCGGACCCAACGACGCCGGAACAACAAAGGGAGCGGTGAGCAGATCGTCAAGCTCCGCCGGCGCGAAACCGCCCTCCGGCCCGATCAGCAGGCCCGCCGGCCCGGCCAGTCGCGGCACGGGCGGTGCGGCCGCGCGCTCGGCGGCCACGACCAGGGTACGGTCCGGCGGCCAGTCGGCCAGCACCGCGCGCAGCGGCAGCGGGGCAGATACCGCCGGGGCCGTCAGGCGCTCGCACTGCTCGGCGGCCTCGATGGCGATTGTGGAAAGCCGTGCCTCGGCGGGGCGGGCCGGGTTGCTGCGCTCGGTCAGCACGGGCTGGATGACCGACGCCCCCAGCTCGGTGGCCTTCTGGACGACCAGTTCCGTCGCGTCGCGCTTCAGCACCGAGAACAGCAGCCAGAGATCAGGTTCGCTCGCCTGTGTCCGCACGCGCCGCTCGACCTCCAGCACGCCGGGAGTGCCGCCGATTCGCGCCTGCCATTCGCCGTCGCGGCCGTTGAACAGGAGCACCGGATCGCCGGCGGCACGGCGCATGACGCGGCTCAGGTAATGCGCCTGGCCGGGCGTGATCCCGACCGTGGCCGCGGCGTGCAGCCTCCCGTTCACGAACAGGCGGATTGACCCCGGCATGATGCCGGCCACAGTAGCACCCGTGTCCGCGCATACCGACATCAGGGCCAGCGGCTGGATAGCGCGCCTGCCGGGCGAGTGGCGGCCCTACGCGCTGCTCGCGCGCCTCGACCGGCCGATCGGCGCGTGGCTGCTGTTCCTGCCAGGGCTGTGGTCGATCCTGCTGGCGCGTGCCCCCGTCCGGACCAGCCTGCGCCTGATCGTGCTGTTCGCCCTGGGATCGGTGCTGATGCGCGGTGCCGGGTGCGTGGTCAACGACATGTGGGACCGCGATTTGGACCGCCGCGTGACGCGCACCGCAGGGAGGCCGCTCGCCTCCGGCGCGCTGCGGATGCGCCAAGCGGCCGTGTTCCTCGGCGCCTTGCTGGCAATGAGCCTGCTGATCCTGCTGCAATTGTCGCCGTTGGCGCAGGTGCTGGGCGTGGCCTCGCTGGCGCTGGTGGCGCTGTATCCGCTCGCCAAGCGCGTGACCTGGTGGCCGCAGGCGATGCTGGGGGTCACCTTCGGATGGGGCGCGCCGATGGGGTTCGCGGCAGCGTCCGGGCGGCTCGATGCCTCGGCGGGGCTGCTATACGCGGCGGCGATCGTCTGGATCCTGGGCTACGACACGGTGTACGCGCATCAGGATCGCGAGGACGACGCGCTGGTTGGCATGCGCAGCACGGCGCGGCTGTTCGGTCCGCGAACGCGCCCCTTCCTGGTCGCGTGCTACGCCCTCATGGTGGTGCTGCTGGGACTTGGCCGGCTGGCGGGCGGGGCTGGCGGCGCCGTTCTGCGCGGCGCTGATCCTGCCGGCCGCCCTGCTGGCGTGGCAGGTGATGCGCCTCGACATCGACGACCCGGCCTTGTGCCTGCGCCTGTTCAAGTCGAACCGCGAGGTAGGGCTGGCCGTAGCCCTGGCGATCCTGCTCGGCCGGTTGCTGTGACAGACGCCGCGGCGTTCGTTCGCGCCAACACCATCGTCGCCCGCCCACCGCTGGTGCCGGAACTGGCGCTGCATCTGGCAACCGAGATCACGCCGATCTGGCAGGCCACCGAGGCATGGCTGCGCGAGACCGGCACCGAGCCGCCGTTCTGGGCGTTTGCCTGGCCGGGCAGCCAGGCGCTTGCGCGGCACGTGCTGGATCACCCCGGTCTGGTTACCGGCCGTCGCGTGCTCGATTTCGCAGCCGGCTGCGGCCTGGCCGGCATCGCTTGCGCGCGTGCTGGTGCGGCTTCGGTCGAAGCGGCGGAGATCGACCCGCTTGCCGCGGCGGCGATCGGCCTCAACGCGGACCTGAACGATGTGGCGGTTGCCGCTCTGGCGCGCGACGTGGTGGGCGAGGCGTGCCGGTGGGATGTGATCCTGTGCGGTGACGTTTGCTACGAGGCGCCGATGACGGCGCACATCCTGCCCTGGCTGCGGCGCATGGCCCAAGCCGCCGAGGTCTGGATCGCCGATCCGGGCCGCGCCTATGTGCCGGATGACGCGACGCAGGCCGTCGCGCGCTACGAGGTTCCGACCACGATCGAGCTGGAGGACCGCAGAGAGCGAATTGTCAGCCTGTTCCGGCTGGCTACTCGCGCGCCAGCAGCCGGTCGTTGACGAAGCTCGACAGGCCGCCCGCCCTGAAACTATCGCGCAGTGCCTGCTCGTCGTACTCCTGCTCGACCCAGCGCAGGAACGGCACCCGTCCCTCGGCAACCGCCGCGTAGCGCACGAAGAAGGCATCGAGGATCCCGGTCCGGCTGCGGCTGAAATGGCCGTAGCGCCAGGAGAGTTGCCGCAACGCCTGCACTGCCGTGCCGCCCTCGAACAGGATGGCCAGCCCAGAAGCGAGGCCCGCGCGATCGGCGCCCGATTTGCAGTGCAGGAGGGCCGGCGTCCGCATCGTGGCATAGATGTCGGCGAAGCGCAGGATGCGGTCGCGATGCGGCGCGCCCCGGCTCTCGAACGCCATGTCGATATGCACGACCCCCATCCGCTGCGCCACGTGCCGGGTGAGGGTGAGCGAGCCGGACGGTTTTGGGCCGCGCAGGTTGATCACGGTACGCAGCCCGAGGCGGCGCACATAGCGCGCGAGCCTGCCCGGGGTCGGGTGATTGGCGCGGTAGAGCCTGCCCGGGATGACTTCGGCGAGGTTGCTCCAGCCGAGGCGGAAGAACGCGTGGTCGCGCAGCAGGCTGTCACCCCAGGCGGCCGCGCGCGAGGTGGCGAGGTTGCCGGAATACACGTCTAAGGCCGTGCCGCGCCCTCACCCCGGCCCTCTCCCGGAGGGAGAGGGAGCAACAAGCCCTCTCCCTTTGGGAGAGGGTTGGGTGAGGGGTCTTCGCTGGCGCGTCTGCCGTGCATGAATTGCCTCTAACCCTGTCTTTCGACCATCAGCGTCTTGATGCGGCCGATCGCCTGCGCCGGGTTCAGTCCCTTGGGGCAGGTCTGGGTGCAGTTCATGATGGTGTGGCAGCGATACAGCTTGAACGGATCCTGCAGTGCGTCCAGCCGCTTGCCGGTGCGTTCGTCGCGGCTGTCGGCGATCCAGCGATAGGCTTGCAGCAGGATCGCCGGACCCAGATAGCGGTCGCCGTTCCACCAATAGCTGGGACAGGAGGTGGTGCAGCAGAAGCACAGGATGCACTCCCACAATCCGTCGAGCTGCTTGCGCTCGGCGGGGCTTTGCAGCCGCTCCGCGTCGGGCGGAGCCGGCGTGTCTGCCTGGAGCCAGGGTTCGATGCTGGTCAGTTGCGCATAGGCCATCGACAGATCGGGCACGAGGTCCTTGATGACCGCCATATGCGGTAGCGGATAGATGCGCACCGTGCCACGGATGTCGTCGATCGGCTTGAGGCAGGCCAGCGTGTTGGTGCCGTCGATGTTCATGGCGCAACTGCCGCAGATGCCCTCGCGGCAAGAGCGGCGATAGGTGAGCGTCGGGTCGATCTCGTTCTTGATGGCGTTGAGCGCGTCCAGCACCATCGGCCCGCAGCGGTCGAGGTCGATCTGATACGTGTCGGTGCGCGGATTTTCCCCGTCGTCCGGATTCCAGCGATAGACCTGGAAGGATTTGACACGCCTGGCGCCGGCGGGAGCGGGATGCGTCTTGCCAGGCCGGATCTTGCTGTTGGCGGGAAGGGTGAACTCGGCCATGTCTCAATACACCCGCTTCTTCGGTGGAATGACACTCACCTCGTTGGTCAGCGTGCGCATCGCCACCGGACGATAGGCCAGGGCCACGTCGCCGTTCTCGTCGCAGCATGACAGGGTGTGGCGCATCCAGTTCGCGTCGTCGCGTTCCGGATAGTCGTCATGCGCCTGCGCGCCGCGACTCTCGTGGCGCGCCTCGGCGCTCACCATGGTCGCCATCGCGTTGCTCAGCAGATTCGTCAGCTCCAGCGCTTCCATCAAATCGCTGTTCCAGATCAGGCTGCGGTCGGAGACGGACACATCCGCAAGCCCGTCCCAGAGCCGGCTCATTTTCGCAACTCCCTCGCGCAGGCTCTCGCTGTTGCGGAACACCGCCGCGTGCGCCTGCATGGTGCGCTGCAAATCCTGGCGCAGTGTCGCGACCCTGGTGCCGCCCGCGGCATGGCGCATGCGGTCGAAGCGGTCGAGCGCCGCCTCGCCCGCGCGCGGCGGCAGCGGTGGCTGATCGTCCCCGGAACGAATCGTGGCGGCCGCGCGCTGTGCCGCCGCGCGGCCGAACACCACCAGATCGAGCAAGGAGTTGGTGCCGAGGCGGTTGGCGCCGTGCACCGACACGCAGGCTGCCTCGCCCACCGCCATCAGCCCAGGCACCACCGCGTCGGGATCGCTCTCGGTCGGGCGCAGCACCTCGGTATGCAGATTGGTGGGGATGCCGCCCATGTTGTAGTGGACGGTCGGCAGCACCGGGATCGGCTGCTTCGTCACATCGACGCCGGCGAACACCTTTGCCGTCTCGCCGATGCCGGGCAGGCGCTCGTGCAGGATGTCGGCACCCAGATGCTCCAGGTGCAGCAGGATGTGGTCCTTGTGCGGACCCACGCCGCGCCCCTCGTTGATCTCGATCGTCATGGAGCGGCTCACCACGTCGCGGCTCGCCAGATCCTTGGCGGTGGGCGCGTAGCGTTCCATGAACCGCTCGCCTTCGCTGTTGGTCAGGTACCCGCCCTCGCCGCGCGCGCCCTCGGTGATCAGGCAGCCGGCGGGGAAGATGCCGGTCGGGTGGAACTGCACGAACTCCATGTCCTGCGTCGGCAGCCCTGCGCGCAGCACCATGCCGCCGCCGTCGCCGGTGCAGGTGTGTGCCGAGGTGCAGGAGAGATAGGCGCGGCCATAGCCGCCGGTCGCCAGCACCACGCGCTGCGCGCGGAAGCGGTGCATCGAGCCGTCCTCCAGGCACCACGCGATCACGCCGCGGCAGGCCCCCTCGTCATCCATGATGAGGTCGAGCGCGAAATATTCGACGAAGAACTCGACATCGTGCTTCAGCGATTGCTGGTAGAGCGTGTGCAGGATGGCGTGGCCGGTGCGGTCGGCGGCGGCGCAGGCGCGCATCGCCGGGGCGCGGCCGTATTCCGTCATGTGGCCGCCGAACGGGCGCTGGTAGATGCGCCCGTCCTCGGTGCGGCTGAACGGCACGCCGAAATGCTCCAGCTCGTAGATCGCGGGGATCGCCTCGCGGCACATGTATTCGATGGCGTCCTGGTCGCCGAGCCAGTCCGATCCTTTCACCGTGTCGTACATGTGCCAGCGCCAGTCATCCGGCCCCATGTTGCCGAGTGCGGCACCGATGCCGCCCTGGGCCGCGACGGTATGGCTGCGCGTGGGAAACACCTTGGTCACGCAAGCGGTCTTGAGGCCCGCCGCCCCCATGCCCAGCGTGGCGCGCAGCCCGGCCCCGCCGGCGCCCACCACGACCACGTCATACGTGTGGTCGATGATCCTGTAGGCACGGGCGGATGGCAGCGTGATCGCGTTCATGATCGTCAGCCCGTGAAAGCCAGCTTCAGCACCGAGACCACGCAGGCGAGCGCCAGCAGCACCGTTGCCGCCTTCATGGCCAGGATCATCACGGCCCGCGCGCTGGCCCGCGAATAATCTTCGATCACCACCTGCAGGCCGAGTTGCATGTGGTGAAAGGTCAGCAGCACGGTCGCCAGCAGCAGGGTCGCCGTGATCGGGTGGGCGACGCTGTGCGCCATCTGCGCCCGTGACGCGCCGGACAGATGCAGCGCGAACCAGACGAACCAGACCGAAAGCGGCAGCAGCGCCAGCGACGTCACCCGCTGGACCCACCAATGCGCGGTGCCGGTCCTGGCCGCCCCCAGCCCGCGCGCCCGGCCGAGCTCCGAGCGCAGCACGTCGATTCTCGGGCCGACCTTGGCATGGCCGGGCTGCGTTGTCCGTGCCATCAGAACGCCACCGCCACCAGGGTCCAGGTCAGCACGGTCAGCAGGGCGGCTGCCGCCACCGCGAGCCATCCGGTGCGATGCATGGTGGGCAGGTCGTATCCCCAGCCCGCATCCCAGGCCAGATGGCGGATGCCGTTGCAGAAATGGTACCACAGCGAGGCGGTCCAGCCGAACAGGACCAGCAGCCCGATCCAGGAGCGCATCGCCGCCGAGACGGTGGCGTAAGCGGCGTCCGAGGTCGCCGCCGCCACCAGCCACCAGGCCAGCAGGATCGTGCCGGCGGACAGTGCGATCCCGGTGGCGCGATTGAGGATCGACAGGGTCGAGGAGATCTGCGGGCGATAGACCTGCAGATGCGGCGAAAGCGGCCGGCGCACCAGCCGCCCGTCGGTGCTGCGCCCGATCATCTGCGCGTCGCGCGTGTCCTGCATGGCCCTCGATTCCGCGTTGCAGCAGAGAATAGGAGCAGTTGCTTCGGCGGGCAAAGTCCTCGGCCGCCGGAGGGGTTCATCGGCTTTGCCCGCGGCGCACTCAGCCGCTTCAGAGCCGGACCCGAGGCGCCTAGCGGCTGTTCACCTCCTGGGCAATCCGGTGAAGCAGGTCCTGCGCGCGCGAGTCGCCGGGCCGCAGCTCGCGTGCCTTGCTCAGCAGCTGCTTGGCGGTCTCGTTGTTCCTTGCGGATGAACATCGCGTCCCCGATTAAGGTCAGATGTCGGCCGCGTGCAGCATTTCCGTTTGGGTGATCCGGCCCGTCAGCCATCGACAGTTCTCCGGAACCGCGCCTTCGAGAAGACCACGTGGAATTCCAGGAAGTCCTGCATCACCATTTTGAGCGGTTCCAGCCTCGCGCGAATTCTGGCCTCGATCGCGGCGGACGGAACGCCGACGAAATTGAGCCGCAGGATGCTGCTCGCGCCGGTCCGCGCGGGCGCCGAACCTGATTGACCTGACTGGGCCGCCCCCGCGTCGATCATCACCGCCCCGCATAGTTCGAGGATACTTCGAGGAGGCCCGGGATCGGCAAAATTGGTCGGCCCGAGACTGACGCCGGCCATCTCCATCGGCAACATCAACCGCATGCGGAACGACCGCCCGCTCAGCTCCTTCAGCAGCGGAACGATGTGCAGCGTGAACTCGCCGCGCGCGTCCGGGCGCAACCGCAAGTCCTTGTGCAGCACGGCACCACTATCCGAGGTGATCTCGGCGACTGCCGAGGCCGACTTGAGCGATTGACGACCAGGGACGTGAGCAGGCTCTCCCGCTCCGCTTCGAAGACGACGGTATCGTTCGCTTCCATCCGCAAGAATGTCTGCGAGATGAGCGACGTGGAACGCACGATTTCGCGTCCGGCCGTGTGTGCGCCGCGACTGCGGATGGACGAGGGCGCAGGTGGTCGCTTCCCGCCGGAGGCGGGTCTCGGCCGGCCGCGCCGGCTGGCCTCGTGGCCCAGGATCAGGCTCCAGAGAATGTCGGCCAGCATGCTGAACAGGCTTGGCGACAGGTGCAGATCGTCCTCGAAGAACATCCATTCGACGTTGCGGTCGGCCGCGAAAAACTGTTCATAGACCGAATAGAAATCAATGAAGCTGAGGTCCAGCTCCTCGGCAATGTTCCGGTAATAGGCGCGTGGGCTGAATGTCGGGTCCTTCAGCTCCTGCTTCGTCGGCAAGACCAGCAGGATGATGCGGGCCTGCCAGAGCGCGCGCGCCTGCTTGACGAACTCCCGAAAATTCCGATCGAGCGTTGCCCGGTCATAAAGCCCGAGACGGAGCCATTCCGCGTCGGTCACGGCGGGCTCGACGATGATGTAGTCGATTCGCTGGTCGGCGGCCTGGGTCAGCGAGAACAGCAGCGAGACGTTAGGACAGGCACCAACCGAGTAGTTGCGTACCTCGAACTGCGTGAACGCCGCAATTTTCGCGCATAGGAGGACCGAAGGACGGAGTTGGAGTTGCCGAAGATCGCGATATGCGGCTTGTCCGACGCAACGATTTCCGACACGGCTAAGCCTCACTTGATCACGACTTCGTCATATGTTTCCTAAACGTTTCGTGACCGCTCCGTCAATAGGGAATGCACATCGGCAGATCGCTCAGGCACGGCTGCCGATCGAGTGCGGCACGTCCGCGTCGCCAGACCGGGCGCGCCGGGTTACGCCGCCCGCTTCGCCAGCACCCCCATCGACACCAAGTGCTCCGCGATCTGCACCGCGTTCAGCGCCGCCCCCTTGCGCAGATTGTCCGAGACGCACCAGAACGCCAAGCCGTTCGGCACCGTCGGATCGCGCCGCAGGCGGCTCACGAAGCTCGCATCCTCGCCCTGCGCGTCGAGCGGCGTGACATAGGCGCCGTCCTCGCGGCCATCCACCAACTGCACCCCCGGCGCGTCGCGCAGCAATTCGCGCGCCTCGGACAGCGACACCGGCTGCTCGAACTCGACCGTGATCGCCTCGCCATGGCCGATGAACACCGGCACGCGCACGCAGGTCGCGATCACCGCGATGTCGGGGTCGAGGATCTTCTTCGTCTCGACCGTCATCTTCCACTCCTCCTTGGTCGAGCCGTCCTCCATGAAGCGGTCGATATGCGGGATGACGTTGAAGGCGATCTGCTTGGTGAACTGCTCGATCCTCGGCGGGTCGTTGACGAAACTGCCCTTGGATTGGGCGAACAGCTCGTCCATGCCCTCCTTCCCGGCACCCGACACGCTCTGATAGGTCGAGACCACGACCCGCTTCGCACGCCAGCGGTCGTGCAGCGGCTTCAGCGCCACCACCATCTGGATCGTCGAGCAGTTCGGGTTGGCGACGATGCCGCGGCGGATGCGGGTCAGCGCCTGCGGGTTCACCTCCGGCACCACCAGCGGCACGTCCGGCTCCATGCGGAACTGGCTGGTGTTATCGATGACGATGCAGCCGGCCTCGGCCGCGCGCGGCGCGTGGATCGCCGAGACCGACGCGCCGGGGCTGAACAGGCCGATATCCCAGCCGGCAAAGTCGAACGAGTATCCAGCGCCTTGACACGCAGCACCTGCTTCTCGCCGAACGACACCTCGGACCCGGCGGAGCGGCCCGACGCGACCGCCGCGACTTCCGAGGCGGGAAAGCCGCGCTCATGCAGCGTCTTCAGCATCTCGCGTCCGACCGCCCCGGTGGCGCCCACGACCGCGACCCTGTAGCCCATCGACCAGCTCCCGCTCAGAACAACCCGGAACGGCTAGCGAACACCCCAGCCGCGCGCAAGCGGGTTCTGCGCGGATCAGTCCGCCGCTTCGGGCAGCACGGCCGCGGGCGTGCGCACCCGGCGCCAGTGCATCAGCACCGCCCGCTGCTGCTCGTCCTCGACCGCCTTGGCATGCACGCGCAGCAGATCCTTGCGCGCCACCAGCCCCACCAGCTTGCCGGTCTTGGGATCGAGGATCGGCACCCGCCCGGCATTTCCCGCGACCATGCGCTCGATCAGCTGCTCGGCCATCTCGTCGCTGTAGCCCACCAGCAGGTCGCGCCCGCTCAGCATCGAGCGGATGGTCTGTTCGCCGTCCACCTTCTGCCCGCTCCAGCGCAGGATGTCGGCACGGCTCACCAGCCCCAGCACTTCGCCCCCGGCATCCAGCACGGGGTAGCTCTTGTGGCGCGGCCGCGGGGCCAGGAAGAAGGCGATCGCGTCGGCCACCTTCATGTCCGAGGGCAGCGTCTCGACCGTGCGCACCATCACGTCGGCCACCCGCGCCAGGGTGTAGGGGTTCACATGGTACTCGCGCGAGATATGCGTGCCGTGGCGGGCCACCTTCTCGGTCAGGATCGAGCGGCGCAGCAGCAGCACGGTCACCGCATAGCCGGCGCTGCACGCTGTCAGCAGCGGCAGCAGCGTGCCCATGTCGTGCGTCAGCTCGACCGCGAACACCATCGCCGTGAGCGGTGCCCGCATCGTGCCGCCCATCATCGCGGCCATGCCCAGCAGCGCCCAGAACCCCACCGGCGCGTGCGGCAGCACCAGCCCGGCGACCGCCCCCAGGGCGCCGCCCATGATCAGCAGCGGCGCCAGCACGCCGCCCGAGGTGCCGGACCCCAGCGCCACCGACCAGATCACCGCCTTGACGACCAGCAGCAGCACGACGCCCCAGGGCAGGATCTGGCCGCCCAGAAGCTGCCGGATGTTCTCGTAGCCGACGCCAAGCGCCTGCGGCTCGATCAGGCCGCCGATGCCCACGACCAGGCCGCCGATCATCGGCCACCACATCCAATGGATCGGCAGCCGCTCGAACGCATCCTCGGCGGCATAGACCAGCGTGGTCAGCAGGCCCGAACCCAAGCCCGCCAGGATGCCGATGGCGAGCCAGGCGAGGAAATGCGGGATTGTCGGCGGCACATGCGCCATGAACGGGAACAGCGGCGCCGGGGCCAGCAGCAGCCCGCGCTCGGCCGCCGCCACCATGCAGGCGACGGCCACCGGGATGTAACTGCGCGGCTTCCATTCGAACAGGAGCATTTCCAGTGCCAGAAGCAGCGAGGCGACCGGCGTGCCGAACACCGCCGTCATGCCGGCCGCGGCACCCGCCACCAGCATGGTCTTGCGCTCCGGCCCGGTGACCGGGAACAGCTGCGCCAGCAGCGAACCGATGGCGCCGCCGGTCATGATGATCGGGCCCTCGGCGCCGAACGGCCCGCCGGTGCCGATCGAGATGGCCGAGGAGAGCGGCTTCAGCACCGCGACCTTGGGCGACAGCTTGCTCTGCCCGATCAGGATCGCTTCCAGCGCCTCGGGGATGCCATGGCCACGGATCTTGTCCGAGCCGTAGCGGGCCATCAGGCCGATGATCAGCGCGCCCACCACCGGAACCCCGACCGTCCAGACCGGCAGATGTCCGGTCAATTGCGGCAGGGGCCCGAACTTGAAACGGCCGAAATAGGCGACGTTGGTGACCAGCGTGATCAGCTGGATCATCACCCAGGCGGCGCCCACGCTGAGCGTCGCCACCACCACGCTCATCGCCGCCAGCAGCAGCACCCGCGGATTGGCGGTGAAATCGCCCAGCCGGGCGAACCCGCCTGCCTGTGGGCGCGCCCGAGACTGGCCGCCACCCTGCTGCGCGGTCGAACGTGGGGTCGTCGTCATCGGCTCTGCCCAGGTTAAGGTGCCGAGGCCGCGCCGGCGCGGACTCGCTGATCTATCGTGCCGCGATATAGTGCAGCGCAGCATCGAACGCCAACCCATAGTATCGTCATGTCAGACCCATCCACCGCGCCCGTCCTGCGCCCCGTCCCGGACGACCCCGCGGCACTGGCCAAGGCCGACTATGAGGCGCTGGCGAGCTTCCGCCTGGCGATGCGGCGCTTCCTGGCGTTCAGCCAGGCCGCCGCCGAAAGAGCGGGGCTGACCGCGCGCCAGCACCAGGCGCTGCTGGCCATCAAGGGATTCCCGGGCGGCGACGCGATCACCATTGGCGAACTGGCGGAGCGGCTGCTGATCCGCCATCACAGCGCGGTCGAGCTGGCCGACCGGCTGTGCCAGGCCGGGCTCGCGTCGCGTGCCCACGATCCCGCCGACCGCAGGCGGGTGATGATTTCGCTGACCCCGGCCGCCGAAGAGACGCTGCGCACCCTCTCCGGCGCGCATCTGGGCGAGTTGCGGGCGATGCGTCCCGCACTCGCCAAGCTGCTGGAAGCGGTCTCGCGCTGGGGATAGGCTTGCCCCTCCCCGCAGTACGGAATGGCCAGCATGGAACAGAACGCGCCAGTCAGCGACGCCCCGGGCTGGCCGGGGATCGAGCCGCGCTGGACGTCCTCGGACAAGACCGGCATCGGCACCGCGCTATCGCCGCTCAGCCGGGTCTGGTTCACGCTCAGCCACGGCATCCTGAACGAGGTCTATTACCCGCGTGTGGACAAGGCCTGCATCCGCGACCTCGGCCTGATCGTGACGGACGGCGAGCCGGGCGGCTATTTCGCCGAGGAGAAGCGCGATACCGACAGCCGGATCAGCCCGCTCGCCGAGGGTGTGCCGGCGTATCGGCTGGTGAACACCTGCCGGCAGGGCCGGTTCATGATCGAGAAATGCGTCATTGCCGACCCGCGTCACGACGTCGTGCTGCAACACATCGTCTTCACCGACTACAGCACCGCGGGGCAAAAGCCGCTGCGCCTGTTCGCGCTGCTCTCGCCGCATCTGGTGAACGGCGGCGCGCACAACACCGGCTGGCTCGACGACTACAAGGGGCACGGCATGTTGCTGGCCGAGGGCGACGGCACCGCGCTCGCCTTCGGCTGCGGGGCGGGATGGGCGGCGCGCTCGGCGGGGTTCGTGGCGAGTTCGGACGGCTGGCAGGTCCTGCGCCGCGAAGGACATCTGGCCGAGCAATACCAGCGTGCGGCCAACGGCAACGTGGCGCTGTGCGGCGAGGTCGATCTGTCGCACGGCAGCGAGTTCATCCTCGCACTTGGCTTCGGCTCCTCCTGGAGCGAGGCCGCCTGGCGCGCCCGCGCCGCCTTCCAGCGTCCCTTCCGCGCCGCCGAGCACGAATATTGCGACGCTTGGCTCGCCTGGCAGGGCGGATTGCGCAAGCTGCGCGGCGCGTCGACCACGCACGACACCTATCACGTCAGTACCGCCGTGCTGCGCACGCATGACAGTCCGGCCTTTTCCGGCGGCCTGATCGCCAGCCTGTCGATCCCCTGGGGCGCCAGCAAGGGCGACGACGATCTCGGCGGCTACCACCTGGTCTGGCCGCGCGATCTGGTCGAGACGGCGGGCGGCCTGCTCGCCGCCGGCGCGCTGGTCGATGCGCGCCGTGTCCTCGACTATCTGCGCTCGATCCAGGAACCATCGGGCGGCTGGCCGCAGAATTGCTGGCTGGACGGAATGCCCTATTGGCAGGGGCTGCAACTGGATGAGTGCGCCTTTCCGATCCTGCTGGTCGATCTGTGCCGCCGGCACGGGGCTGTGGGCGCGGACGAGATCGACGCGTACTGGCCGATGGTGCGCAAGGCGGCGGGCTTCGTGCTGCGCACCGGCCCCGTCACCGGGCAGGATCGCTGGGAGGAGGATGGCGGCTATTCGCCGTTCACCCTCGCCGTGGTGATCGCGGCCCTGCTGGTGGCGGCCGAGTTGGCCGACGAACACAAGGCGGCGGGGCTGGCAACGTTGTGCCGGGATACCGCCGATGCCTGGTGCGCCAGCATCGAGGAGTGGTGCTTTGCCACGGACAGCCCGCCGGCCCGCGCGGCGGGGGCTTCGGGCCACTATGTCCGCATCGCGCCCCCGGTCGACGGCACGGGGCAGGCGGACGTTCGCGGCACGGTGCAGATCCGCAATCGCGACCAGGCGCACACCGACATGACGGCCGATGCGGTGGTCAGTCCCGATGCGCTGGCGCTGGTTCGCTTCGGCCTGCGCGCCGCCGACGATCCGCATATCGTGGCCACCGTCGCGACGGTCGACCATCTGCTGAAGCGGGATCTGCCGGCGGGAGCGTGCTGGTACCGCTACAACGCCGACGGATACGGCGAACACGCGGATGGCAGCCCATTCGATGGCACCGGCATCGGCCGGCTCTGGCCGCTGCTGACCGGCGAGCGCGCGCATTTCGAACTCGCGGCCGGGAGGCCCGCTGCCGCCCGTGCCTTGCTCAAGACGATGGAGGCGCTGACCAGCGACGGCTTCCTGATCCCCGAACAGATCTGGGACAGTGCCGACATTCCCGAGCGCGAGCTGCGACTCGGCCGCCCGTCCGGCTCGGCGATGCCGTTGGTCTGGGCGCATGCCGAGCACGTGAAGCTGTGCCGCTCGCTGGCCGATGCCGCCGTGTTCGACACGCCGCCTCAGACGGTGGCCCGCTACCTGCGCGACCGTCCGGTGCCGCGCGCGCAGCCATGGCGGCCGGATTGGCGCCCCGCGAGGATGCCGGAAGGGCGGGTGCTCCGGCTCGACCTGCCGGAGCCGGGCGAGGTTGCCTGGTCGGCGGATGGCTGGGCAACGACGCAATCCGTGCGGACCGCCGATAGCGGGGTCGGCCTGCACGTGGCGGAAATCCCCACCGCATCGCTCGCCGGGGGCACGCGAATCGCGTTCCGCTCGGCCGAGGTGCAGGGCAGCATCGAGATCGCCGGGGCGGGGCGGGGCGGCTAGCGGTGCCTCGGCGAACTGGCGCAGGCCGGCGAGTGCCGACATTACCTCGGCGGGCGGCAGATCTTCGCCCAGCACTGTGCGTGCCGCCTCCTCGTCGCCGGCCAGAACCAAACCGGCGGCGAGGTTGTGGCGCGCTCGCGCGGCCTCCGCTGCGTTCGCGCCGAAACCGCCTTCCGCCGCCTGACGCAGCAGCGGGATGCCCTCTACGGCATGCCCGGACAGCGCAAGCGACAGGCCGAGATCGGAGCGTACGCCCGGATCATCCGGGCTGCTGGCGAGCACGGCGCGATACAGCGCCTGCGCCTCGGCATGCCGCTCCTGAAGATCGAGCGAAATGGCGAGGCCGGTCCGCAGCGTCGCATTGACCGGGGCGCGCGCCAGCGCCAGGCGCCAGGCGCTCTCCGCGTCCTTGGCGTCGCCCTCGGCGGCACGGGCGCGGGCCAGGCCGGTCAAGGCTTCCAAGGATGCGGGCTGCAGGGATGCGGCACGGGCATAGCTGCGTGCGGCGTCGGCGGGCCGGTCCAGCATCATCAAGGCGCGGCCGCGGCGAAGCAGGGCCGCCGCGTCGTCGGGATCGCGTTCCAGCATGGAATCCACCACATGCAGCGCGGTCCCGGCCGCCCCCGCCGACAGCGTATCGTCAGCGAGGCGCAGGTCCAGTGCCGACGGATCGTGCGCGGGCTGCCTCGCCGCATCGGTCGGCACCATCGCGGCGCAGCCCGCCATGCCCAGCAGCAGGCCGATCGCGGCGGCGCGCACGGCTTGCCCAACTCGTCTCGTCGCCATCAGGTACTCCTGCTCTGGAGAAACGGGGCGCTCATCCGCCGGACAGCTTTTGCATGATGGCCAGCATCGCCGGGCCGGCCACGATCAGAAACACGCAAGGCAGGATGAACAGGATCATCGGCAGCGTCATCAGCACCGGCAGCCGGGCCGCACGCGCCTCGAACCGGGTGAGCGCCTCGGCGCGCAGATCCGCGGCCAGCGAACGCAACGCCTGGGTCAGCGGCGTGCCGTAGCGCAGCGCCTGCGCCAGCGTTCCCGCCAGGCGTTGCAGGGAGACCAGGCCGGTGCGCTTGCCCATGTTGAGGAGTGCCACGCGCCGGTCTGCAAAGATGCGCAGCTCGTTATGGGTGATCGAGAGCTCCACCGCGCAGGCCGGACTGTTGACGCGGATTTCGGCTGGCGACGCGCTCCATGCCCTGCTCCAGCGCGAGACCGGCCTCGGCGCAGATGACGAGCAGGTCGAGCGCATCGGGCATCGCCCGCTCCACCGAGGCGAGGTAGCGCTTGCGGATGCTGCGCAGCAGGAGATCCGGCGCCATCAGCCCCCCCACAGCCGCCGTGGCCAGGATGAGCCGCGTCCAGGTGCGCCGACAGCGCGGAGTCACGCAGGACGATCCAGGCCAGCAGCGGGAGTCCCGCGAGCAGCATCGTCTTGGCGCCGACGAACACGGGCAGCGCGTGCGCGCCGCGCAGATTGGCGGCCGCCAGCGTGCTCTCCAGATTGGCGATCGCCTTGGACGACAGGATGCCGCTGCGTGTCAGTACAGAGCCGACAGCGGCCACGATCCGGGCCAGCCGCGAGACGGCACCGAGATCCGATCCCGCTCCGGCAATCGGCGCATAATGGTGGCGGACGTCCTCCAATTGCCGCCGCAATCGGGCTTCGCGTCGCATCGGCGCCCAGGCCGCGACCCCCAGCACGCCGAGCGCTGCCAGCAGCGCCACGGCACCCGGAATGAGCGGGTGATGCAGCGCCGTCACTATCGCAGGCTCCGCTTGATCATGACGCGCATCACCACACCCGCCATGCTCAGCATGCCGATCGCCAGGAACAGCACGTGATTGCCGCTTGGCGTGTCGAACAGCGGCTTGATGTAGCCGTAGTTCAGCACCGACAAGGCGAAGCCGGTCACTACCGGCAGGGCCGCCAGGACATAGGCGCTGGTGCGGGCCTCCGAGGCCAGCGCCACGGCCCGCTGACGCAGAGCCACGCGCTTGCGGATGACCTCGGCCAATCCCTCCAGCGTCTCCGCGAGGCTGCCGCCGGTTTGTGCTTGCAACGTCAGTGCCACCGCGAAAAACCCGTATTCGGCGACGCCGCTGCGCAGGGAGCCCTCGCGCAGCGCCTCGTCCAGCCGGATGCCGATCGCCATCTGGTCGGACACCCGCGCGAACAGGCGCGCCGTCGGCTCCATGCTTTCGCGCGCCACCCCGCGCAGCGCCTCCTGCAAGGGGATGCCTGCCCGCACCGAGCGCACGATCATCGACAGCGTGTCGGGCAACTGGCGGTACAGCCGGTCGGCGTGGCGCGCGTGCAGCGTGCGAAACAGCATCTGGCTGCAGCCGATCCAGATCAGCGGCAGTGCCAGATCGAGCGGCATGCCGGTCATGCGGCTGGAAATCCGGTCGATCACCACGGCCGGAATCGCCGCCAGAAGCAGCAGGAGCGGCACGCGCAGCGGGTACGCCGCCTGCCGATCCGCGCTGTAGCCGCAGAGCGAGGCAAAGCGTTCCCGCCAGCCGCCCAGCAGCTCCGTGATCCCGAATTGCGGCGACGCCGCCCGCCCTGCCGCGCGCGCTGCCGCGAGGGGTGCCACCAGCTCGGCCATGCGCGTAGCGAGGCGGCGGTTGCGCTGGTCCTGCGCCAGCACGGCGACGCCGATACCGGCGATTGCCACGAGCCCTGCGCCGGCGACCAGGATGAGCTGCGCCCTCATAGCGGCGCCGCCTCCTCCATCACCGCGTCCCACGCGCGATCCAGCCCGAAATAGCGCAGCCGCTCGTGAAAGCTCGGCACAGAGCGCGAGGCGCGCCAGCGGCCGAGCAGGCCGCCATCCATGTCCTCGCCCTCGTGCTCGAAGGCGAAGATGTCGTGCATGGTCATCACCTCGCCTTCGAGTCCCACGAGTTCGGTCACCTGGATCACCCGGCGCCTCCCGTCGCGCTGGCGGCCGACCTGCACGATCACATCGACGGCGCTCAGGATCTGCGTTCTGATGGCGCGTGACGGCAGGCCCATATTGCCCATCTGCACCATGTTCTCGATCCGGGTCAGCGCGTCGCGCGTATTGTTCGCATGCACGGTGGACATGCTGCCGTCATGCCCCGTGTTCATCGCCTGGAGCATGTCGAATGCCTCCGAGCCGCGCACCTCGCCCACGATGATCCGGTCCGGTCGCATGCGCAGCGCGTTGCGGATCAGGTCGCGCTGGGTGACTTCGCCCTTGCTCTCGATGTTGGGCGGCCTCGTCTCCAGCCGCACGACATGCGGCTGCTGCAGTTGCAGTTCGGCCGCGTCCTCGATCGTGACCACCCGCTCGCCGTGGTCGATCATGCGCGAGATGGCGTTGAGCAGGGTCGTCTTGCCCGAGCCGGTGCCGCCGGAGATGATGATGTTGAGCCGCGCGCGTCCCATGATCTCCAGCGCGCGCCCAAGCTGCGGCGAGAGCGAGCCGAAGGCCGCCAGCTTCGCGATGTCGATCTGCCGGCGCGAGAACTTGCGGATCGACATGTACGGCCCGTCGAGCGCCAAGCGGCGGAAAGACGATGTTGACGCGGCTGCCGTCCTCCAGCCGAGCATCGACCATCGGACTGCTCTCGTCGATCCGCCGGCCGATCTTGGAGGCGACGCGCTGGGAGATGTTGATCAGGTGCTGGCGGTCGCGGAAATGCACATTGGTCCGCACGACCTTGCCACGGCGCTCGACAAAGACGCGATCGAACCCGTTCACCATGATGTCGGTCACGCTGTCGTCTTCGAGCAGCGGCTCGAGCGGGCCGAGGCCCAGCATGTCGTCCACCAGATCCTGCGACAGCCGCCGCTGCTCGCGCGCGTTGAGCTGGATGCGCTGCTCGGTGGCGATCTCGGCCACCAGGCGTTCCACCTCGACCGCGAGCCGGTCGGGGGCCATGGCGGCCACGACGCTCGGATCGAGGCGCGCGAGGCACAGGCTGCGCAGCTCCGAGCCGAGGCCCCCCGCCGAGTCCGGCGCGGGGACAGCGGCTGGCGTCTCGACGCGCTGGGCCACCGCACCGGCATGCGTGACCTCCGGCGGGAACTCGTCCACCTGGCGCCGGCCAAAGACCGGCACGTCGCTCACCGGCGGCCCCAGAGCGGACGCAAGCGGCCGGATGCCGTGCCCACCGACCCCGCGCGAAACGCCAGATCCTGCATCAGCCTGCGAAACGGACGCACGCGTCGCAGCCGCCGGTTCGCCCAGATTGCCGGCCGCGCGCAGTGCCCCCTTCAGGTGCGGGATCACCAGATCCGGGCGGCGGCCCGTCGCCTGCTCGAACTGTGCCAGGCTGAGGCTGCCCTTCACGCCCATCTGGTTGAGCACGACGAGCGGCGCGCCGGGCAGCGCCGCCGTGGGCAGGCCGGACGCCTGCGGGATGGACAGATAGCGCAGCACGTCGCGCGCGCCGGCCACCGAGGGTTCGGTGATCAGGATTCGCTGATGCGCCAGGTCGAGCAGCCCGCGGCCGATCCGGCTCGCGGGGCAGGCGGCGTCGCAGACGAGGAACTTGTAGCGACGACGCAGGATCTCCAGCAGGCTCGGCAGCGCGCCGGTGGCGATCGGCGGCGCGTCGGCCAGCACGCCCTCTCCGGACAGCACGTGCAGCCGCTCGCCGATGATCTGCGCGGTGCGGTCGATGAACAGATCATCGACCCGGGTGGGGTTTTCGAGCGCCACGCGCAAGCCGGGCCGCGGCTTGACCGAAAGCAGCATGGCCGCGGCGGCGCCGTACAGATCGCCGTCCAGCAACAGGGTATGGCGGTGCGCGCATTCGGCCAGGTACCAGGCGAGATTGGCCGCGATCGTGGTGGCGCCCACGCCGCCATGCACCCCGGTTACGCTGATCACGCGGCCGCCGCGCAGCAGCCGTGCCCCCGGACTTTCGCGGTCGATCACCGGGCCGAAATGCTGGCGCACCAGCTCGCGGGTGAGCGGCTTGAACAGATATTCGAGCACGCCCAGCCCATGCGTCAGGCTGCGATACAGCGACACGTCCGGCGTGTCGCCGATGGCCAGCACGCGCACGTCCGGCTCGACGAGCTGGGACAGCTCCGCCAGCGCCGCGAGCGGTTGCGCGTTGCCGCTGATGTCGATGACGAGGACATGCGGCGACCGGCTGCGCCGCAGCACGCGCCCGGCTTCGTCCAGCCCGCCCCGGCGCACCTCGGCACCCTCCGCCTGATCCGCCAGCGCGTCGCGCAGTACCGATTCGGTTTCCGAATCCGTGGCGAAGGCAAGAACGGAGGTGCGTGCTGCGCGCGCCGCCTCGGAGCGTTCCAGCTCGGCGGCGGTACCGCTCATGGCGCGGCTGCGGCGGCTGGGGGTGCCGCGACGGGGGCGGCCGGTGTGGCCTCGTTGCCGCCGCCCTGCTGCGGGCCGGTATCGGTCGCATGGACCTCGGAAATCGACGAAGCGGGCAGGCGCTTCACGGCATCGGCGCGCAGGCGAGCGACCGCGGCCGCCGCCGTGTCGCCCGCGTCCGACGGCGCCTCCCGCCCGCGATAAAGGTCGCGTGGATCGGCCACCATCGCGCTGAGATTGGCCGCGTTGGCACCCAGCGGATGCCATTGGCCCGGCCGCGTGTACGGGTCTGTCCGCTCGCAACCCGCGACACAGAACGCCAGCGCCAGCAGGCAGCAGGCGGACAGGGGGATGCGCATGGCGATGGTCCTCATGGGCGGATGAACCCGACATCGAGCGGGATGTGCGTCATGGGCGGCTGCGCGACGCCGCGCGCGAGCTGGCGGTTGTAGAGGATGCGGTCCAGGTCGTTGGACAGCACCATGCCGCGCGTCGGCACGCTAAGGGCGGTGGGGCTGCTGACGGGCCGCACGAGATAGGGCGTGACGATGATCACCAGCTCGGTCTGGCCGCGCTGGAACGCGGTCGAGCGGAACAACGGTCCCAGGATCGGCAGCTCGCCCAGCACGGGAAGCCCGCGCGCGTTCTGCGTGGAATTGTCCGAGAGCAGGCCGGCAATGGCGAAGCTCTGCCCGCTGCCCAGTTCCACCGTCGTTTCCGCCCGGCGCACCGTGAGCGCCGGCACGTTCAGCGTGAGATTGCCGTTGGAGATGGCGACCGCACCTTGCGTGGTCAGTTCGCTCACCTCCGGGCGCACCTTGAGGCTGATCCGGTCGGCGGAGATCACCGTGGGGACGAACGCCAGCGACACGCCGTACTGCTTGTACTCGATGCTGATGGTGTTGTTCTGCTGCGCGATCGGGATCGGGTATTCGCCGCCGGCGAGGAAGCTCGCGGTCTCGCCGCTCTGCGCGGTCAGGTTCGGCTCGGCCAGGATCACCGCGAGCTGGTCCTGCGCCAGCGCATCCACCACGGCGTTGATGTTGCCGTTGCTGCCGCTGAAGCCGAGGCTGAACTGGTCGGGGATGTTGGTGGCGTCGATCAGCCGGTTGACGATCGAGCCGCCGGCCATGAACCCCGATGCGGCGTTGCTGAACGCCGCACTCCAGTTGATGCCGAGCTGGCGCGTCACCGTGCGCTGCACCTCGACCACGCGCACCTGGAGATTGACGGTGAGGGGCGTGTCAACGGCGAGGCGGTTGTCGATGCTCTGGCCGGGCGCCAGATAGGGCCGCAGCGCGGTCAGCACCCGCTCGGCATCCGCGGGGGTCTTGGCGTGGCCGGTGACGGTGTAGCCGCCCGGCGTCGCTGCGATGTCGACACCGGGAAAGTGCAGTCCGCCGCGCACGAGGCCCGCGACCTCGCCTGAGCCATAGGACGAGGGCCGGACCGTGAGATCGATCTGCGCCACGGGCGCGCCGCCGGCGCCGAGGGCTGCGATCGTGGTCCGGCCCGGAGCGATGCCGAACACGAACAGGCTGGTGGGGCTCGCCGGGCGGACCTCCGCCACCTTCGGGTCGGCCGCGAACAGGCTCGTGGCCGGCTCCGCCAGCGTCACGACGCGCCCCGCGCCGACATTGAGGGTGAGAGCCATCCGGCCGTTTGCGGCGACTCCGGTGGCGAAATGGGTCGCCGGCGCGGGCTGCGACGGAGCCGCCGCGGGCTGCGGGTCCAGCGTGGCATTCTCGGCCGCCATCGGCGAGGGCGGCGTGACCTGGGCCACGGCCGACACGGCGGGAAAGGCGATCAACGCCGGCAGCAATGCGCCCCATCGGACCAGGCGCTGCGGCAGCTGCATTGGGGCACCTCTCGGATCCGATTTTCGGACGCGAGGGATTTCACCATCGAGTGGTTTAGAATTTGTAAGTCTCGACCTGTTTGGTGCCCTGGTACAGGCGCAGCTCGGATTGCGGCGCGGCGCTGTCGGTGCCCAGGGCTTTCGACACGTCGCCGCCCCAGACAGGTGCGAAGTTCGCGGATGCGCCCGCCCGCGCCGCCGACGCGACCAGCGGACCTGCCGGGGTCGGTTCCTTCGCGTGGTCCGCCGCCGCGAGCGCGTCCGGCTGTGCCGCGCGCAGGACCACCAGCAGCTTGCCCAGACGGGTCGCCACCGCGATGCGCGCGGAATCGCGCGGCGTCACTTCCAGCGTGATCGTGCGCGATGTCGGCTCGTGTCCCTGGATCAATCCGGAGGCCTGGCCGCCCTGCACCAATTGCTGATCCACGGCGATCACGCGCACGTCGGCCAGCACGGTCTCGCCCGATACGCGGTGCGCGAGCGATTGGTCGGCGCCCTCGATCGTCTGGGTGAGAATCGAGATCCACCCGATCGCCCGGCCAGATCAGCCCGGCCTCGCCCGACACCGCATCGACCGCGACCGAAATGGCGCGCGTGCCGGGGGCCAGGACGGCCGCCAGGAAGCCGCGGTCGCCGGGGCGAAGCACGTCGTCCTTGGCGATGATCTCGTGGTCGCCCAGCATCCGCCGCACCATGGCGCCCACCAGCCCGTTGCGGACGTCGGCGGCGTCGCGATGCGCGCCCGGCGGGATCATTGTCTCGGCGACCTCGCGCGTGCCGATATCGCCCGGCTGGAGCAGGCTGCCGGCACGGATCGGATGCGTGGTGGCGATGACCGCGACCAGCTTCGGCGCGGCCACCGCGGCGGCCGGCTTCGCGGCTGGCTGGAGTCCCACATAGGCGACGAACGCAACGGCCGCGAGCAGCACGCCGCCGATGCCGAGGACGAGTGTGCGCAGCATGAGGGTCAGGCTCCGTGCAGGAGGGCGAACAACGTGCCCGTGGCGATCGCCACGGCGTAGGGGAGTGGTCCCCGCCTGCGCAGCCGCCAGCGCTCGCAGCGCATGATCCGCGCCAGCAGCCGGTCCGGCCGGCCGGCAGCGGGGCGGGAGAACAGGCGGCGGCCCGGCAGATAGGGGAGGCACAGCGCGCCGCCGGCCAGCGATGTCACGAGAAGCATCCCCATGACGCTGCCCGGTGGCACCAGCAGCCCGCTCGCGGCAATCAGCTTCGCATCGGCTCCGCCCATGTAGCCGCGCAGCCAGGGCACCAGCGTCGCCAGGAACAGCAGCGCCGCAATGATTCCGGAGGCGAGCAGGCGATGCTGGACGGTGGCCAGAGCCAGCGAGCAGACGACAACAACGATGATGGGCGCGTTGGGAACGGTCCGCACGGCGACATCGTGCAGCGCCGCCATGACCAGGGCCGCCGCCGCGACACAGGTGCAGAGCTGAACGACGGCGTGCATGTCAATGACCTGCCCCATGCGCCTCGGCCGGTCCGGAAGGAGGCTGGGCCTCCATCCGGACCGGTCCCGGACCAGTCAGCCGAGGGCGGTGGCGATCGCCTGGAACTTGGTGGTCAGACTGGTGCCGATCGTGGTCAGCGTGCCGATGATGACCACGGCGATCAGGGCGGCGATCAGGCCGTATTCCATCGCGGTCACGGCCCTGCGGTCGTGCCGGATCCGGCAGACGAGGTGGAAGAGAAAGTCGAACATGGACCGGATTCCTTGGCTTGCGACCAGCCCCATGCCGGTCGAGGTAGTGGATATGCGCCGCACGCAACCAAAGATTGCACACGGAGCGTGTCTTTGCAAGGGAAAAGTCCCAAAAAAGATACGCCCTACGGATCTGCGGTGCGAGATGCGGGCAGCCCCAGCGCCGCGCGCAGGGATGGCGGCAGCGTACGCGCCGAATAGACCGGGATGGAGGCGGCGGACGCATCCATCAGGATCACGTGCGAGTCCGCCGTCGCGGGGCGCGCGGCCAGGCTCTCGCCGTGCCATGCCCGCAGAACCCGCGCGCGATAGGGGTCGCCGAGCGCGGGATCGGCGGAGTGGTACTGGCCGATCGCCGTCTCCCAACTGCCGCTGCGATCGAACAGCGCGCGCAGGAAGCGTCCTGCATAATCGGCATTGGCCTGTGGATCGAAGCCCTGCGCCGTGCCGGCGAAGGCGTCCGGGTGATAATGCAGGTTCACCTGGAAGCAGCCGACATCAATCGAGTCCACCCCGTGCGCCTGGAACAGGGCGACCGCCGTGCTGGCCTCGGCCGGCGTGGCGAAGGCGTAATCGGTCCCTGCGACATTGGCGCTCCAACGGCCAGGGGAGAAATCGGCCGGTCGCCGGATCACGCCGTCCGCTCTCGACCTCGCCGATCGCCAGCAGCAGATGCGCCGGCAGCCCCCATCGCCGCTCCGCAATGGCGGCTTCGCGCTCGCACGCGACGGCGGGGCTGGCTTGCCGCATCGGCAGCGGCGGCGGCGGGGTGCTTCCCGCGACATGTCCCACGACGAGGGCGCCTGCCAGCAGGCTGCGCACGAGGCATGATCCTTCGGCTGGTTTGCCTGCCTATTGGATCATCGCGGCCTTTCCCGTTCGTGAACGGGCAGCAGCCGCCGCAGCGCCCGCTCCCGCCCGATAAGCGGCGCGAGCACGCGCATTTCCGGCCCGTGCTCCTCGCCGGTCAAGGCGAGGCGCAGCGGATGGTACAGCGCCCGCCCGCGTCGGCCGCTCGCCTCGCGCAATGCGCCCGTCCAGGACTGCCACGCCTCGGCATCCCAGGGTGCTGGCGGCAGCAGGCTCGCGGCCAGGCGCAGGAACTCCGTCTCGGCCGGCTGCGGTGGCGGATCGATCTCGCCCGACACCACATCCCACCACAGCGGCACCTCGCGCAGCAGGTCGATATTGCCGCGCACCGCCTCCCAGAACGCAGCATCCGCCCCCGCCGGCAGCCGCCCGGCCACGTCCGCGAATGGTGCCCGCGCCAGCACGCGCCGGTTCATCGCCATCAGCTGCGCCACATCGAACCGCGCCGAGGAGGAGGAGAACCGGCCGATATCGAAATCGCGGACCAGCGCCGGCAGCGTCGCCGGTTCCGGATTGGCCGATGACCCGACCCGCGCCAGGTAGGAGGTGATGGCACCCGCCTCCACCCCGTCATGGCGCAGCCGGCGCAGCGACAGGCTCTCCAGCCGCTTGGACAGCTTCTCGCCCGCCTCGTCGGTGACCAGCGGCAGATGCGCGAAGCTGAGCATCGCCGGATCGCCGCCCAGGGCCGCCAGGATGTCGAGCTGCACGCCGGTATTGGTCACGTGATCCTCGCCGCGCACGACATGCGTGATGCCGAAATCGCGGTCATCGACGACCGAGGTCAGCGTGTAGAGCGGCGTGCCATCGGCGCGCACCAGCACCGGATCGGAGATGGCACCCAGCTTCACCTGTCGCTTTCCCAGCACCAAATCGTGCCATTCGCGCGCACCGTCGGACAGCAGGAAGCGCCAGTACGGCCGCTTGCCGCCGGCCTCGGCGGCCAGGCGCTGCTCGCCGGTCAGCTTCAGCATGGCACGGTCATAGACCGGCGCCTGCCCGCGCTTGAGGCGCTGTTCCCGCTTGGCGCGCAGCTCTTCCTCGCTCTCGAAGCAGGGATAGAGCCGCCCCGCCCGCCGCAGCGCCTCCGCCGCCGCCTCGTACGCCGCCATGCGCTCCGACTGGCGCGCGAACTCGTCCCAGTCGAGACCCAGCCAGCGCAGATCCTGCGCGATCGCATCGGCAAAACTCTGCGTGTTGCGTGCGGCATCGGTGTCGTCCAGGCGCAGCAGGAAGCGTCCGCCGTGATGACGCGCGAACAGCCAGTTGATCAGCGCCAGCCTGGCATTGCCCACATGCAGATAGCCGGTGGGCGAGGGCGCGAACCGCAGCTTCATTCGGTTTCGTCGTTCGCCGGCGTGTCGCTGCGCGGATCGAGTGCCCGCCAGTTCCGTTCCTCCGGCGTCGCTGGTGTCGCCGCGAAATCGGCCAGTTCGGTGCTGCTGCGCCAACCTTGTTCGCCCGAATCGACCACCAGCGCGTCCTCGCCGAAGGCGAACCACGCATCCAGCACGGCGCGCGCATCCAGCCCGGGCGCGCGGCAGCGCTCGACGCTGTCGCGCACATAGCGACGGGCGAAGGCGCTGGCCTGCATCAGCGTGGGAAAGCCGCCGACCTCCTCGCTGATATTGTCCTCGGCACCGCCGGACAGATCCAGGATGCGCACCCGCCAGCCGCCCGCGGGGGCAAACAGTTCGCTCACGCGACCAGCGCCGTGAAGCCGTTGGTGATCGGATAGCGGCGGTCGCGGCCGAACGCGCGCGAGGTGATCTTGACGCCGGGCGGCGCCTGCCTGCGCTTGTATTCGGCGCGGTCCAGCATCCGCCACACGCGCAGCACCGTCTCGCGGTCGAAGCCCTGTTCCACCAGGCTGTCCACGCTGCGCTCGCCCTCGACCAGCCCTTCCAGGATGCCGTCCAGCACGTCGTAGGGCGGCAGCGTGTCCTGATCGGTCTGCTGGTGCTTCAGCTCGGCCGACGGCGCCTTGGTGATGACGCGCTCCGGCATCACGGCACCGGTCGGGCCGAGTGCGCCGTGCGGACGATGCGCGTTGCGCCACCGCGATAGCGCGAACACGGTGGTCTTGTAGACGTCCTTCAGCACCGAGTAGCCGCCGCACATGTCGCCGTACAGCGTAGCGTAGCCCACCGACATCTCGCTCTTGTTGCCGGTGGTCAGCAGCATGTCGCCAAACTTGTTGCTGATCGCCATGAGTGTCAGGCCGCGCAGGCGCGACTGGATGTTCTCCTCCGTGGCATCCGTCTGCCGGCCGGTGAACAGCGGTTGCAGCATCGCATCGACCGCCTGCATCGCGGGCGTGATCGGCAGCGTCTCGCAGCCGATGCCCAGCAGCCGCGCACAGGAGGCCGCGTCGTCCAGGCTTTCCTGGCTGGTATAGGGGCTCGGCAGCATGAAGCAGCGCACGCGCGCAGGCCCCAGCGCATCGACTGCCACCGCCGCCGACAGGGCGCTGTCGATGCCGCCGGACAAACCGAGGATCACACCCGGAAACCGGTTCTTGTTCACGTAATCGGCAAGGCCCAGCATCATGGAGCGGTACACCAGCTCCATCCGCTCCGGCTCGGGTGCCACCGGTTGCGGCGCGCAGACCAGGCGCTCGCCGTCGCGCGTCCATTCCGTCAGCACGAGCGCGCTCTCGAAATGCGGCATCATCACCGCGAGCGTGCGGTCGGGATTGAGCACGAAGCCGGCGCCGTCGAATACCAGCTCGTCCTGGCCGCCCACCTGCGCACAGAACACGAAGGCGAGGCCCGTCTCGACAACGCGATGCACCGCGAGGTCGATGCGGCTGCGGTGCTTGTCCGCCTCGTACGGGCTGCCGTTGATCGACAGCAGCATCTCCGCCCCGCTCTCGGCCAGCGTCTCGGACACGGCGGGAAACCACCAATCCTCGCAGATCATCAGCCCGAGCCGGAAGCCGCGGAACGCGACCGGCCCCGGCGACGGCCCCGCGTCGAACACGCGCTTGTCGTCGAACACGCCATAGTTCGGCAATTCGTGCTTGGCGCGCCGGGCCAGCACGCGGCCGCCGTCCAGCACCCAGGCGGCATTGTACAGCCGTCCGCCATCAGCCCCTGTCTTGTCACACCACGGGCCGCCCACGACGATGCCCGGCCCGCCATCCAGCGTGTCGTGCGCCAGTTGCATGATCGCCTGCTCGCAGGCCGCGACATAGGCAGGCTTGCGCACCAGATCCTCGGGCGGATAGCCGGCGATGGAGAACTCGGGCGTCACCAGCAGATCCGCTCCCAGCCGCGCCGCCTCGGCGCGGGTGGCACGGATCAGGGCGAGGTTCTGCGCCACCTGGCCCTGATGCGGATCGAGCTGGGCGAGCGCCATGCGCAACGTGTCGGACATGGGCGGAACCTAGGGTGGGGCAGGGCTGTCCGCAAACACGTTTGACGGCTGCCTGCCCTGCTGCCTAGATGCCCCGACGGCAGAACGCGGGAGTGCCACGGTTGAGCCAGGGCGCTGCCCAGGTCGATGCGGACTCGGACGGCGCTGCCGCGCGGCTTTCGCGGCTCGCGTTTGTTGCGGCCCCCACCGAAGCGGCACGTGGCGCGGTCCTCCGGCTCGGGGCGCGTTACGGCAATTGCGCGCCGGAATTGGCCGATGCGGTGGTGGCGCTGGGCGGCGACGGCTTCATGCTGGAGACGCTGCACCGCATCCTCGGGCGCGATGTGCCGGTGTACGGCATGAATTGCGGCTCGGTCGGCTTCCTGATGAACGCATATGACGAGGAGCGGCTGTGCGAACGGGTGGCGGGGGCGCAGATCGCCGAGTTGTACCCGCTGCGCATGCACGCCGTGACCAGCACCGGCACGGTCGAGGAGGCGCTCGCCTTCAATGAGGTCGCCCTGCTGCGCCAGTTGCGGCAGGGGGCGAAGATCCGCATCACGGTGGACGGCAGGGTGCGGCTGGAGGAGCTGATCTGCGACGGCATCCTGCTCTCGACCCCCGCCGGCTCGACCGCCTACAATCTTTCGGCGCACGGGCCGATCGTGCCGCTTTCCGCTAACCTGCTGCCGCTCACGCCGATCAGTGCATTCCGCCCGCGGCGCTGGCGCGGCGCGCTGCTGCCGTCATCGGCCGAGGTGCTGTTCGAGGTGCTGGAGCCGGAGAAGCGTCCGGTCGCCGCCGGGGCCGATTTTACCGAGGTGCGCGACGTCATCTCGGTCGCGGTCAGCGAGGACCGCTCGATCCGCGCCTGCGTGCTGTTCGACCCGGGTCAGGGCCTGTCCGAACGCATCATCGTCGAGCAGTTCACGGTCTGAGCGGACCCCGCCCGGCCCTTCGGGCCACCCTCCCCCAAAAAAAGGAGGGAGATTTCTTCCCCTCCCCGGAACGGGGAGGGTGACGCGCAGCGCCGGGTGGGGTCCGCTATTTCAGTGTCTCCAGATACGCGATCACGTTCTGCCGGTCGGTCTCGCTCGGCAGCCCCGGAAAGATCATGTGCGTGCCGGGGACCACCTTCATCGGCGCCTGGAGATAGTGGTCCAGCGTCTCGGGGGTCCAGGTCACGTTGTAGTTCTTCATCGCCTGCGAATAGGCGAAGCCCGGCTCGCTCGCCGAATGCCTCCCGACCACGCCGAACAGGCTCGGCCCGATCTTCCACTTGCCGGG
The DNA here is from genome assembly GCA_963838805.1 of uncultured Pseudomonadota bacterium. Classification (GTDB taxonomy): domain Bacteria; phylum Pseudomonadota; class Alphaproteobacteria; order Acetobacterales; family Acetobacteraceae; genus CAVRQM01. The sequence continues at coordinate 8,583 of CAWISK010000005.1, read as the reverse complement.
CTCGGTCGTGTGGCACACGAGGCATTTGGCGAACACGATCTTGCCCGCCGCGGCATCGCCCGCGGCGCGGGCCGGTGTGACGGCTCCGCCCGCAATGGCTCCGGCCGCAACCGCCGCCGTGGCCAGCATCGTCATCCGGGCGAGCGTCATGTTTCCTCCGTGCTTCTCAGGTCGCTGCCCGCATGAGATAGCGCGAGGTCGCAAATGTCCAGACAGACGCACCCCGCAGACGCGCCCGGCCCCGGCTTCGACGGGCCGATCCCGCCCGGCGGCTATCGCTGGTGGCACGTCGAGGCCGAAAGCGAGGATGGGCGGCACAGCATCACACTGGCCGTCTTTCTCGGCGACCCGGTTTCACGGCGCGGCGGGACCGACCCGCTCGATCACTGCGCGCTGATGGTGGCCCTGCGCGGCGCTGGCCGCACAGGCTGGAGCATGACACGGCGAGGCGGGGCGGAGGTCGCGCGCTGGTCCCGGCGCGCTCATCGTCGGTCTCAATGCTGTGCTGTGGTCCGGCGAGACGCTCAGCTTCGGCATCGACGACGTGACCGCGCCGTGGCCCACGCGGCTGCGCGGCAACGTCCACGTGCATCTGCCGAACCCGCCCGTCTGTCGCATCCCGCTCGACCCAGCCGGGCTGCACGGCTGGTGGCCGCTCGCTGGCCGCGCGCGGGTGCGCGTCGAGATGCAGCGTCCGGACTGCACCTGGGACGGATTCGGCTGGGCTGATGCGCAGGATGGCGGCGGGCCGCTCGGCGATGTGTTCCGCTGCTGGACCAGAAGCCGTGCCCGGCTAAGCAGCGATTCGATCGTGCTGCACGATGTGCTGCGGCGGGACGGGAGCGTGTTGCGTCTGGCGCGGCGCATCGACCCGGCCGGGCGGATCGGGGCGTGCGAACCGCCGCCCTCCACCGACTTGCCGCGAACCTTCTGGCGGCTGCCGCGCCACGTGCCCGCCGATGCCGGACAGACGCCCCGCGTCACGCAGACCCTGGTCGATGCGCCGTTCTATGCCCGCTCCCTGGTCGAGGTGCCGTTGTTCGGCGAGACGACGCACATCCTGCACGAGACGCTCTCGCTCGACCGCCTGCGCCGGCGCTGGGCGCGCCTCCCACTGTCCCTGCGCTCGCCACCGGCCTGGCCCTGAGCCGCGCGATCAGTCCGCACCGGCGCCCAGCGGTGCCGCCACGATCGCCTTCACGCGCGGCCCGGTGCTGATGCCGAGCGCCGCAAGGGCCGCCACCAGGCACATCACGCCGGCGGCGAAGAACGCCGGCAAGTAGCTGTCGAGCGTGTCGTGCGACCAGCCGCCGCCATAGGTCGCGACCGCCGCCCCCAATTGGTGACCGCAGAACACCCAGCCGAACACCATTGCCGCCCGCTCGCGCCCGAACGCGGCACCGCACAGCCGCACCGTCGGCGGCACGGTGGCGATCCAGTCGAGCCCGTAGAACACCGCGAAGGCGGACAGGCCCAGCACCGAGAAATGCAGCAGCGGCAGCGCCATCAGCGACAGGCCGCGCAGCCCGTAATAGGCGAACAGCAGCCAGCGGCTGTCCACCCGGTCCGACAGCCAGCCCGAGCCGATCGTGCCCACGAAATCGAACGCGCCCATCATCGCCAGCACGCTCGCCGCCGCCGTCGCCGCCATGCCGTAGCCTTCGCAGAGCGGGATGAAATGCGTGCCCACCAGCCCATTGGTGGACAGGCCGCAGACGAAGAACGTGAGGAACAGCAGCCAGAACGCGCGCGTGCCCGCCGCCTCGGCCAGCGTCGTGAGCGCGCTGGCGCACCGGATTGCCGGTCGAGCGGCGGCGGGGGCGCCACCGCACGCTCGCCGAACGAGGGCAACCCCAGCTCCGCCGGGTGATCGCGGCCGAGCAGCAGCAGCAGCAACCCGGCCAAGGCGCAGGCGGCGGCCGCCGGTGCCAGGGCCACGCGCCAGCCGAAATGCTCGGACAGCCAGGCGGCGAGCGGCAGGAACAGCAGCGAGCCGGTCGCCGAACTCGCGGTCAGCAGCCCGATCACCAGGCCGCGCCGTGCCGTGAACCAGCGGTTGGCGACCGATGCCCCCAGCACCATCGCCGTGAGCCCGGTGCCCAGGCCCACCATCAGCCCCCAGGTCGCCCAGAGCTGCCAGAGCGCGGTCATGCGCGTGGCCAGGCCGATCCCGCCCACGATCAGCAGCATGGCCACAGCGACGGTGACGCGGATGCCGTAGCGGGCGATCACCGCCGCCGCGAACGGCCCAATCAGCCCGTACAGCGCGAGGCGCAGCGCCAGCGGGCCGGAAATGCTGCCGAGACTCCAGCCGAAATCCTGATGCAGCGGCTCCATCAGCACGCCCGGCATGCCCATCGCCGCGGCGGTGCTGAGCATGGTGAGGAACGTCACCGCCACCATCGCCCATCCGTAATGGATGCCGCGCCGTGCCAGAAACGGTGCCAGGATGTGCGAGAGCATGGGCGTCAGGTCTCCGATGACGGCAGAAGGCCGCGCGCGGCGGCGCGGGCGGCGGACAGGGCGGCGCGGGACCGCTCCGGATGTGGCCGCAGGGCGCGCGCGACCACGAGACCGCCCACGAGAATGGCGAGGACGGACGAGGCGATGTCGGCGCGGCGCGCCTCGGGCAGGGTCGGCCGCATTTGGGCGATGGCCCCGTCGAGCGCGTCCAGCAGGTCGCGCGTGCCCTCGTCCAGTGCGGCCGAAAGCTCGCCTGTGTCACGCGCAGCCTCCGGCCCGATCGCGGCCAGCGCGCAGCCGGTCTCGGGCGCGTCGCGGTGGCGCTCGGTGAGGTAGGCGTCGATGATGGCACCCAGCGGATCGTCCGGCCGGGCTGCCGCGCGCGCCCGCCAGCGTGCCGCCCCCTGGCCGAGCGATCGCCGGCAGGCCGCCTCGGCCAGTGCCGCCTTGCTGTCGTAATGGCCGTAGAAGGCGCCATGGGTGAGCCCCGCCGCCCGCGCCACCTCGGCCACGGTGACGCCCTCCAGCCCGCGCTTGCGGAACAGCCGGGCCGCCGCCTCCAGCAGGGCGGCACCATGCGCCGCGAAGGTGGTTTCGGAGACGCGCATGGATACATGATAGAGATCATGTATCGCGGCGGCAAGATGCGTCGGCGCAAGGACTTCGAACCCCGCCGCCGCGCCGCCGTTGTCGCCGGATCGCGCAACAGGAGACGGCACGATGAAGACCAGCGACGATCTGTTCCTGCACTTCCTGCAGGACATCTATTACGCCGAGCGGCAGATCCTGAAGGCGCTGCCGAAGATGGCCAAGGCTGCGGAAAACGACAAGCTGAAGCAGGCCTTTACCCTGCACCGCGAGCAGACCGAGCATCACGTCGAGCGGCTGCAGCAGGTGTTCGAGGCGATCGGCAAGCGCGCCCGCGGCACCACCTGCGAAGCCATTCAGGGTCTGATCGAGGAAGGCGAGGACGTGGTCGGCGAGTTCGAGCAGGGTCCGGTGCGCGACGCGGGTCTCGCTGCCTGCGCACAGGCGGTCGAGCATTACGAGATCGCCCGCTACGGCGCGCTGATCGCCTGGGCCAAGGCCGGCGGCCACCAGAACGTGGTGCGGCTGCTGGAGGAGACGCTCGCCGAGGAGAAGCAGACCGATTCGCAATTGAACCAGTTGGCCAATAGCGAGATCAATCCGAAGGCGATGAAGTCGCAGCAGAAGGCGGCGGCTTAGCGCTCGCGCGGCGCCCTCACCCCGGCCCTCTCCCAACGGGAGAGAGAGCAGAAAGCCCTCTCCCCTTGGGAGAGGGTTGGGTGAGGGGAGGCCCGCGCTACCGAATCAACCCCGTCAGCGGACTCGACGGATCGGCCCCCATCCGCCGCGGCATCCGCCCGCCAGATGCGCGAGCCGTCCCGCCTCGACCGCGTGCCGCATGGCGCGCGCCATGCGCACCGGGTCGCCGGCATGGGCGATGGCCGAGTTCAGCAGCACCGCGTCGCAGCCGATCTCCATGGCGATCGCGGCATCCGACGCCGTGCCCACCCCGGCATCGACCAGCAGCGGCACTGCCGCCTGCTCGATCAGCATCGACAGCATGGCCGGGTTCTGCACGCCAAGTCCCGAGCCGATCGGGGCACCCAGCGGCATGATCGCGACACAGCCCATCTCTTCCAGCCGCTTCGCTGCCAGCGGGTCGTCGCTGCAATAGACCATCACCTCGAACCCGTCGGCGATCAGCGCCGCCGCCGCCTCGAACGTGGCCGGCATGTCGGGATACAGATGCGGCGGTGGCCCAAGCACCTCCAGCTTGACCAGGCTCCAGCCGCCCGCCTCGCGCGCCAGCCGCAGGGTGCGCACCGCGTCCTTCGCGGTATGGCAACCGGCCGTGTTGGGCAGGTAGGTGAAGCGTTTCGGATCGACGAAATCCTGCAGCATCGGCTGGCCGGGATCGGACAGGTTCACTCGCCGCACCGCGACCGTCACCATCTCCGCACCGCTGGCCTCGATCGCGGCCGCCGTCTCTTCCAGGCTCTTGTACTTGCCCGTCCCCACCACCAGCCGCGAGCGGAAGGAGCGGCCGGCGACCGTCCAGCGGTCCTCGGCATCAGGTGTGACAGCGTCCATGGCCTAGCCTCCGCCGATGAAGTGGACGATTTCCAGCGCGTCGCCGTCCGCGAGCCAGGTCTGGGCATAGGCGGAGCGCGGCACGATCGTCTCGTTGCGCTCGACCGCGACCTTGCGCGTGTCCAGGCCGATCTGCGCCAGCAGGCTGGCAACACTCGCCGGTGCGGCCAGACGGCGCGCCTCGCCGTTCAGCGTGACCGCCACGCTCTGCATCGTCGCCAAATCTTGCATGGCCCTAGAATGGGTGCCCCGGCGCCGCCCGGCAAGCGCCGGATTGCCCCGGTCGCGACCGTCATGCTACGGCCCCCGCCGTGTCCCCGTCCCCGGTCCTGCCGCAGATCGCGGTACTCAACGGCCCCAACCTCAACCTGCTCGGCCTGCGCCAGCCGGAGGTCTATGGCCGCGCCACGCTCGACGACGTGGAGGCGCTGTGCGCCGAGACCGCCGAGCGGGTCGGGCTCGCCATCGACTTTCGCCAGACCAACGGCGAGGGCGAGCTCATCACCTGGGTCCAGGAATGCCGCGGCCGCGCCTCGGGCATCGTCATCAACCCCGGCGGCTACACGCATAGCTCGGTGGCGCTGATGGACGCGCTGCTGGCGGTCGAGCTGCCGGTGATCGAGGTGCATGTCAGCAATATCCACCGCCGCGAGGCGTTCCGCCGCCATTCCTACGTCTCGCGCGCGGCAACGGGCGTGATCTGCGGCCTGGGCGTGCAGGGCTATTCCCTGGCGCTGACCGCGATCGCGGCACTGCTGGAGGATGCGCCGTGACATCCATGCCGTTCGATTCGGAGGCCGTGCGCCAGCTGGCCACGATCCTGGCCGATACCGGCCTTACCGAGATCGAGATCGAGCACAAGGACGGCCGCATCCGGGTGGCCCGCGCGCCCGCGCCGGTGGCGCCGCCGCAGACCGCCACGGTGCAGGTCGCGGCGGCGCCGCTCGCCGCCCCGGCTGTCGCGGCTCCGGCCATCGATGATGCCGCCCATCCGGGCGCCATCCTCAGCCCGATGGTGGGTGTCGCCTACCTGGCGCCCGAGCCGGGTGCCACCCCGTTCATCTCCCCCGGGCAGGCGGTCGCGGCCGGGCAGACGCTGCTGCTGATCGAGGCCATGAAGACCTTCAACCAGATCCGCGCACCCCGGGCCGGCACCGTCACCCGCATCCTGGTCAATCCGGGCGCACCCGTGGAATACGGCGAACCGCTGCTCATCCTCGAATAGGGCGGCCAGGGCCAGCGCATGTTCCAGAAGATCCTGATCGCCAATCGCGGCGAGATCGCGCTGCGCATCCAGCGCGCCTGCCGCGAGCTGGGCATTCCGACCGTGGCCGTCCATTCCACCGCCGACGACGAGGCGATGCATGTGCGCCTGGCCGACGAGAGCGTGTGCATCGGCCCGCCGCCGGCGCGCGACAGCTATCTCAACGTCGCCGCCATCCTGTCCGCGGCCACCATCACCGGTGCCGACGCGATCCATCCCGGCTACGGCTTCCTGTCCGAGAACGCCGAGTTCGCGCACATGGTCGAGGCGCACGGCCTGACCTTCATCGGCCCGTCCTCGGATCACATCCGCATGATGGGCGACAAGATCGCCGCCAAGACGGCGATGGCCGGCCTCGGCGTGCCGCTGGTGCCCGGCTCGGAGGGCGCGCTCGAGGATCTGGAGCAGGCGCGCGCCGTGGCCGACCGCGTCGGCTACCCGGTCCTGATCAAGGCTGCCGCCGGCGGCGGCGGCCGCGGCATGAAGGTGGCGCGGACGCCGGACGAGCTGGAGGAGGCGTGGCGCGTTGCTCGCACCGAGGCGCGCACCGCCTTTGGCAACGACGCGGTGTATCTGGAGAAATACCTCGACCGGCCGCGGCATATCGAGTTGCAGGTGCTGGCCGACGCGCATGGAAACGTCGTGCATCTGGGCGAGCGCGATTGCAGCCTGCAACGCCGCCATCAGAAAGTGCTGGAGGAGGCTGGCTCACCGGCTCTGAGCGCGACACAGCGCGATGCGCTGGGGAACACCGTGACTGCCGCACTCGGCCAACTCGGCTACCGCAACGCCGGCACGCTGGAGTTCCTGTACCAGGACGGGCAGTTCGCGTTCATCGAAATGAACACCCGGTTGCAGGTCGAGCATCCGGTGACGGAAATGGTGTGCGGCATGGACCTGGTACGCGAGCAGGTGCGCATCGCCGCGGGCCAGGCGCTCGGCTACACGCAGGCGGATGTGCGCTTCTCCGGCCACGCCATCGAATGCCGGATCAATGCCGAAGACCCCGAGACCTTCATGCCCACGCCGGGGCGTGTCAGCGCGTTTCACGCGCCGGGGGGCCTGGGCGTACGCGTCGATAGCGCGCTCTACGCCGGCTACATGGTGCCGCCCTATTACGACAGTCTGGTGGCCAAGCTGATCGTGCACGCGCCAAACCGCGCCGAGGCCATTGCGCGCCTGCGCCGCAGCCTGGCCGAGTTCGCGGTGGTGGGCATCAAGACCACGATCCCGCTGCATCAGCGCATCGTCGAGGATGCGTCGTTCGCGGCGGGCGACTACACGATTCACTGGCTGGAGCAGTTTGTCGCGCGCGAGGGATGATCCGGTAGTGTGATACCGACTGGCACACGAGGTTCTGGATGCTGAAGCCATCGCCGAAAGTGAAAGCCTTCCTCCCGCAACTTATCTTGGTCTGCTTAGGTGCATCGCTGGGGGTTGCATTAATCGGCCCGTGGCTGGTCGGGATGCTAGTGCCCACTATCCCTGGACCGCGAGTCGTGATTCAAGCTTTGGATGAAGACGATCCCTTGCGCGACGTCGATCACCCTGACGGCCGAGGAACGAGCGGTGCTGGAGGCGCTGAGCCGTTCGACCAAAAGCGAGGCTCGGATGCGACTTCGTGCTCGGATCGTGCTTCTGGCGGCTGACGGCACACCGACGCGCGAGATCGGACGGGTCGTGGGCTGCACCACGGGAACGGCGTCGAAGTGGCGGGTGCGCTACGCTCGCGCTCGTCTTGCTGGGCTTGACGAGACGGGCAACCGAGGTGCCGAGCCAAAATACGGCCCGGCGGACCAAAAGCGCATCCTTGCCATGCTCGATCAGCCGCTGCCCGCGGGTTATTCGAACTGGACCGCGCCGCTGCTGGCCCGCGCGCTGGGCGATGTTCACGAGCAGTATATCTGGCGCTTCTTGCGCGCCCAGAAGATCGATCTGTCGGGCCGCAAGTCCTGGTGCGAGAGCAACGACCCGGAGTTCGTGGCCAAGGCGGCCGAGATTGTTGGCCTGTACATGGCGCCGCCGGACAATGCCGTGGTTCTCTCGGTCGATGAGAAACCGTCCATTCAGGCGCTGGAGCGAGCCCAGGGCTATCTGAAGCTGCCAACCGGCCGCGCGATGATCGGCCAGTCCCATGACTACAAGCGGCATGGGACGACAACGCTGTTTGCGGCCCTCGACGTCGCCACGGGCAAGGTAACGGGCTGCCACTACCGAAGGCGTCGGCGCGTCGAATTCCTTGACTTCATGAATAAGGTCGTCGCCGACTACCCGGAGCGGGAGATCCATGTAATCCTCGATAATCTCTCGACCCACAAGCCAAAGCGCGACCTGTGGCTGGCGCGCCATCGCAACGTGCATTTCCACTACACGCCGACCCATACCTCGTGGCTCAACCAGATCGAGATCTGGTTCTCGATCCTCAGCGGAAAGTCGCTGAGCGGCGCATCCTTCCAAACCGTTGACCAACTCAAGGCGCACATCAACAGCTTCATCGCCAGCTATAACGAGGATGCGCGCCCTTTCGCCTGGACCAAGAGCAAGGTTCATCAGAAGCGGCTCAAGCCGTGTTTCGCCGTTCAGTGATTCCGGGTGACTAGGCATCGAACCAAATGGCAGCCTTGGCCCCTTCAGAGATGCAATTGGCGGCGCTGTGGGCGCCGTTCTTGGAGGCGGAATTCACAAGCTGCTGTTCCGCAGTTCAAACTGAGGCACTACCGGTGTTCCGCCCCTCCTTC